>NZ_JBHSFV010000002.1:119065-520304 GCF_042653865.1 Dokdonia ponticola
GGCATCCTGTCGAACAGGAGTATTTGCGGTGATCCTGACAAAGCTCCGCTTTGAAAATTAAAACCTATCTAAAACAAAAAAGCAAGCTATTTGTTTTAGCTTGCTTTTGATTTATTCGTGACCTCGACAACGACCGAATGGTTATATAAGATCCTGAGGATCTTATATAATGAGGTGCGAGGAGGTGCGGTGGCATCCTGTCGAACAGGAGTATTTGCGGTGATCCTGACAAAGCTCCGCTTTGAAAATTAAAACCTATCTAAAACAAAAAAGCAAGCTATTTGTTTTAGCTTGCTTTTGATTTATTCGTGACCTCGACAGGATTCAAACCTGTAACCTTCTGAGCCGTAATCAGATGCGCTATTCAGTTGCGCCACGAGGCCTTTGTTTTTCAAAACAACCAATAATATTATTTGTTTGTTTCGGGGTGCAAATATATTTCTTTTTATCTTGCTGGCAAATACTTTTTATAAAAAAAATGAAACTAATTGATCACATCCGCGATATTAAGGATTTTCCAACCCCAGGAATCTTATTTAAAGATATCACACCCTTGCTTGGGAATAAGACCGCTTTCGCGAAAGCGGCCCAAGAATTACTCGAACTCATTGGAGATCAGCAAATCGATAAAGTGGTAGGCGTGGAGTCCCGAGGCTTCTTTTTTGGAGGGGTACTCGCCGAAAAATTAAACGCTGGTTTTGTGCCTGTTCGTAAACCCGGAAAATTACCTCATACCACCGTTTCTCAGACCTATGCACTAGAATATGGTACCGACACCTTAGAAATTCACAAAGACGCCATTCAGCCTGGAGACAAGGTCTTAGTACATGACGATGTCCTTGCTACAGGAGGAACTGCTCAAGCTGTTGTCAAATTAATCGAAGCCCTCGGTGGGGAAGTGGTGCAGTGTAATTTCTTAATCGAACTGAGTTTCTTGTCAGGAAAAGAGAAGCTACAAGGGCAGGATATTAAAGCAGTGATTACATATTAGTTAAACTAACGTTGAGCGAGGTGAGATTTACGCCTTCGCGGAAATGGATGAATTTTTATATGGAGCGAAGGTGTCTAATTACTAATGATGTTTTTGTTCATTTTTTCCTTGATGAAAAAACGAACCAAAAAAATCAAGACTTAAGAAACTTTTACTAAAAATTTCTTTCACTCGGCACAAAAATAAGGGTATGGACTTCTAAGAATTATTGTGTTTATGGTATATTTTTAGTCATGTAGAGACTTTTATGTTGCGACAATTTTTGCTTAACCCTTCGTTTCAATTCATTTTTTACGTAAAATTTTCTTAGGTCAACGTATTCTATTGAACTTCTATCTTCTCATATAGTAATACTCATAGTGTTGTAAAGAATGAGATTTCCGCTTTCGTCTTGGAGAGACATTTTGAGTAGAGAGGGAGATTCGTTTACTATTGTTAACCGCGTTGAACGGGGTGAGATTTCCGCCTTCGCGGAAATGGATGAATTTTTATATGGAGCGAAGGTGTCTAACTACTAATGATGTTTTTGTTCATTTTTTCCTTGATGAAAAAACGAACCAAAAAAATCAAGACTTAAGAAACTTTTACTAAAAATTTCTTTCACTACGGCACAAAAATAAGGGTATGGACTTCTAAGAATTATTGTGTTTATGGTATATCTTTAGTCATGTAGAGACTTTTATGTTGCGATAATTTTTGCTTAACTCGGATTATGTAATAGAACTTCGTGATGAGACTTGAAGAGGCAATAAAATATAGCATTTTCTGAGTTTTAGCATAGCATCGCTATGGTTAAACTCAAAAAAGCAGTGTAACGGTATATTTTGAAGCTTGTTCAAGTTGTAATAGATTTTCTATTACATAATGCGGGTTTATCCTTCGTTTCAATTCATTTTTTACGTAAAATTTTCTTAGGTCAACGTATTCTATAGAACTTCTATCTTCTCATATAGTAATACTCATAGTGTTGTAAAGGGTGAGATTTCCGCCTTCGTCTTGGAGAGACATTTTGAGTAGAGAGGGAGATTCGTTTACTATTGCTAATCGCGTTGAACGGGGTGAGATTTCCGCCTTCGCGGAAATGGATGAATGCTTATACGGGTTCAAAGGGACGTTGGAATTAGAGATGCCCATCGAAACCTACGTTTGAGCCTTTTAAAGAACTTTTTATCATCTATCTACTGTCTGTTTAAGCTATTGTCCGTTCGAGCGCAGTCGAGAACTACGATATGTTGTGCTATCAAGATAAGTTCTCGACTGCGCTCGACCGGACAAAAGAAGCTTTTGAACTACTTCACACTCTTCTCCACAACCCCACCTTTGGCGCTATCGACTTTGACTTTGAAGTTATTACCACCTTTAACAATCCAACGGACCATTACGGTACTATTCCCAGGAATATTTTTAACCTTAATGGTTTCTGGTGTGTGTAGTTGCTCTTCGGTCACATTAAAATCGGCGTCTTTTACGATCATCCCTGCCAGTACAGTTCCCCCTGAAAGGGTGATGTAATCTGGGCGTTCAATGTTATACAGCAAATCCTGACTCGCATGCGTTGGCATGAGACGATCATTGATGATGGTTGCTGTCACTTCTTTAAGACCATTTGGTAACGATTTTACGGTCACATCACCGACCGATAAATGCGGCATGTGAAACGCATGGTAAAACACAAATACCATATTACGATGTGCTTCTTCTTCTAGCATAAAACCTGGCGTGGCACGACCGACATTCTTTTTAAAGCCGCCGATTTCTATCTCGCCGTAGGTCGGGTGATTGAACGCCTTATATGGCGTAAATCCGTCGCCAAGTAGCAAATCTTTGCCTGCATCATATATCTGATCACGTCCTCTATTTTTATCCTTGTAATAAGCAAATCCTGTAAAAATTTCATTGGTGAAGGTATAAATCCCTCTACCACCATAAAACCAATCGAGTTCGCCGCCAAAAACCGAATACAAATCTTTATACACCGTCAGGTAATTATAGCCAGGCAATAACTCTTCTCCTTTTTTACCAATCGCATCATAAATCGCAATATCGGCACGGTTGTAAGTCGCTTTATCCTCTTCGGCACCAGGGCCGCGTAAGATCATTCCGCCGCTGTTATGAAAACTCTGTGCCCCTGCAATATTAGGGTGGGCTTTCACAAAATCGGCGACAGCTCTGGTTTCGGGAGCAGAGAACGGATATTTATACGCCCCACGCTGTACATAATCCGGTTGCCATTTCCAGCCCCAATCACGGTTAGGATCATAATATCCGGGGGTATCTTCATTAATTTGACCATCCCCGTCATTATCAATACCTTCGCGACCTAAACGTTCATACCGCTGTGCTGTCACTACATCATCTGGACCAATACGAATCATTTTTCGCGGATCTCGTGGGTCGATAATGTAATCACCCGTCGGACTCTTGCGACGCATTTCGGTCACAGAACCATCGCCATCCAAATCATCATACCCATCCTCATCAAAAAGTCCGTCACTATCATCATCCAGCGGAATCATCCCTGCACGCGGACTACTTCCGGTGTTGGGTTCTTTCATATAATTATTTCGTGCATCCGGGTTAATGGTTGCTACGATATAAAACACACGGTCTTGTAACATTTCGGTGATGTACGGTACTTTGCCGAAGCTTTCCGTGAGGTACCATGCCGTGTAGGTACTGATTTCACCTCCTTGAATTTCGTTGGAGTGAATGTTTCCGTCCAGGTAAAAACCCGGTTTTCTATCGGCGTCTCCGGTGCTGTAATCGGTGATGGCAAGCATCCAAATATCTCTGCCTTGGGTCGATTTTCCAATGGACATCCGTTTCACGAGATTCGGGTGTGCCTCGGCGATTTTCTTGCCAATAGCAGCGAGGCCTTCGGCGGTGTAATATTGGTTAAAAGCGACCTTCACCTTGGGGTTGGACGGTGTTCCTGCCGCTTGAAAAATGTCTTGGGCTGTTTGCGCTTTCGCGAAAGCAAAAACCACCAGCACACATACGGTTGTAAGGATATATTTTTTCATGAGATACGTTTATAAGTTGATGGTTTTAGTAGCGGTTCCTGCCTGCGGAACGGTTGCTTCAAGAGTGACATTGCCGCTGCCTTGGATCAGCCAACTCAAGGTGATCGAGTCGTCTCCATCTATTTTTTCAATCACGTGGCGAGGTTTGCCCGAAATGAGTTGTTGGTTCTTATTGGTTTTTAGATACACATTAATCTTACGTAACCAGCGCGATTTGTCACCCATTTGTGTATGCGTAGGCAACAGGCCATTGTTATGAAGATCGACGGTAATTCTGGTGAGATTATTCCCTACTTTTTCCTGTTTGAGGTTCACGAGTTGCAATTCTGGTTGCATGGCGGCTACTTCTAAGATAAAATCGGTGTGTTTGCCCGCAATGCTATCTACGAGTGCATACGGAGGGTTTTTCATCACAAACGGATGCATGCCGCCCACTTCCACTTTGTGGTCAGGGAAGTCAGGATGACGGATTTCTTTCCATGGGGTAAAAGCGTTAATGCCTTGTTGTTCGGCATAGGCAAGGAAATTAGCTTTCTCATTTTCTGGTGCGGCGTTAATAGAATCCCCTTCAAATTTTTGTGGCCACCAGCCTGGTGTGCTCATGGCGAGTCTGCCAAAATGAAAATACGCCCACTCAAAAGCACTTCCGCCTTGCGCGCTCCCATTAGGAGCATTGGTGGGAGGAATCAGCTTATTATAGGTTTCAGAAAGCATTTCGTTGATCAATTCGTCATCTTCCAAAATACTTGTAATCACTCTTTTGGAAGCCCCGCCTTTATTGTATTTGAGCGGTTTGGAAAGGTTATTCTCTTCACTAAAGGTCAGGATCGCATACAGATTCCATTGGGTGTATAAGAAATCAATGACCGCGCGATGTTCTAGCTCAGACACGGGATGCTCTCCAGACCCTTTAGTGAAATACGGGAAATTAAACGTAAAGTTTTTATTGAATGCCACACCGCCTAGACCGTCTTCGTTAAAGTCCCCGTCTTTATCGTTATCCCTTCCTTCGGTAAGGAGATCATAGTTCCCGCGTTCCCCTTGATTGGGGTCGGACATCACCATGATTCGAGGATCTTCTTCTAGCATTTTATAAATCCCCGTTGGGTTTTCAACACGCATCATGGTGATGATGCCATTTCCATCCAAATCCTCAAATGGGTCTTCATTGACTTGACCGTCGCGGTCATCATCCGTTTGGGTCGCGTTGCCGTGTCGGGCAAATTTGGTCGCTGCAAAATACTGCGCTGTCGCATCAGGACTCAGGTTCGGAAAGATATAAAAGGTTGTTTTTTTCAACACCTCCCGATGGTTGGTGAGGATGTTGTTCGCCATGTTAAGGGCGAGTTCGGTGCCGAGTAGGTGATCCCCTTGCACACCGCCCATTACGGCGATTCCCGGATGGCTGTCAGGAGCGCCATCAGAAAGGGTAAGCATCCAAATGTCTTTGCCCCCTGCAGTTTTGACCAAGGAGGTAAGTTGAGCTTGGCTGTGTTGGGACGCCATGCTTTTCAGCGCCGCGGTGACTTGTTGTTCATTGCGGTAGTCGGTTTGTGCATGGCTACTAAAGCACATCACACAGACGAGGACTAGAGAGAATAGTGAGTTTTGTTTCATGAATGATTGGTTTGTTAGTGAAACTCAATGTTGTGAAGTCTAAAAGACGCACACAACATTGCTGTTGAACTAATCCCGCTTTTTCAGCGGGATCTTGGTTGAATTCCTTTAATGCCGTTCAAAGTACTATTAAATGGGAAATTAGGACGAATTGTTAAGGAATTTTTAAGAGAGGTAAGATTTTGGAAGTGGGGTAGTGGTTGGGTGTTTTTTTTGGGTTCGCTGTTGCGAAAAACCATACTAAGAATCTTTTTGTTGGTTTTACGGGTTTCTGTAAGGTTGTTGATTGAGGGTTGGGTATTTTTGGGAATGTATGTCAAATGACTAATTGTTGCTGGGTGTAATTGATTATCAGTGATTTGTAGTTGTTTTAGAATTATTTTTATAAAAACGTAATGGTATGACTATTGATTAAAGTAAATTAGTCTTTCCTGTATTAACTAAATTAACCAATTGAATAAAAAAAGATATAAAGATTTTATCCAGAATCGTTTGTTGAAAGAACAAAGAAGGGTAAGGCGAAGAAAGGAAAAAAGAAGAAAAGATAGAATTTCGAATGTTAAACTAAGGCAAAACAGAAAGTATTTTAGTAAGTACGCCGAGGTAATTGCACCTGAAATTCTTACCCTACAATTAGGGTATTCGGAAGAAGTATTAAGATTTATAGCTCTTTTAAAAAAATTAGGCAAAACAGAAGATATTATAAATATTAGGCTACATAAAGTAACAGATATTGGAGAAGGTGCAATAGGAATGTTATTGTCTGTAATGAAAGAACTTACTAATGCAGGTATTAGTCTAAGAGGTGAAAAACCATTTAATACTATTGCAAAAAATAAACTTGAGATGTCAGGGTTTTTTAAATATATGCGAGGTTATGTATCACCAGAGAATTTGAAAACTAAAAATATAATAATACATACAGGAGATATAACAACTTCTCAAGAGGAATTAGCGCCAGCCATGCCACAAGCAATGGAGACTGTTTGGGGTGTTGAAGCTAGGTGTCCTGAACTATTTGGTGTTATTGGAGAAATGTTACGTAACTCTTGTGACCACGCTTTTCGAACAGACAAAAATGTTTTTTGGCATTTAGGCATTTCTCATCTTGAAAAAGATAATACTGTTAAATTTTCATTTGTAGATAATGGTGTAGGTATTATTCATAAATATTATGAAGATAACAATTGGCAAAAGGTTAAAGACCATTTTAAAAGTAATGCAACTATATTAGAAAATGCATATAAGAAAGGTATTGTATCACAAACAGGATTATTTTGGCGTGGTGAAGGATTACCAACTATTTATGAATTATATACAGACAATATAATAACTAATTTAGTAGTTATAACTAACAACGTCTATTTAGATTTTGATAAGAAAAAATTTAAAGAAATTAAAATTCCTTTTTCAGGAACATATTATTTTTGGAAAGTAAATAACAGCTGTACTCCAGCACATTACCCATTATTATGATAGTAATAGATATACCGAATGATTTCACAAAGACACCAGGTTGGCGTACTTATGAAGATGGTCCTTTCTCAGGACAAGAGTTTTTTGATAAACTTCTAAAGAACGGTTTTGAAAAAGCTAAGAGTAAAGATGTAAAACTTAAAATTATTTTAGATGGTTCAAATGGTTACACAACATCTTTTTTGAATGAAGCATTTAGGCTTTTAGGTGAGGCATTTGGAGCTGATAAAGTATGGGATAGATTAGTTATAATCTCAAATGAAGTACCAAAATATATTGAACGTATAAAAAAAGGTTTATATGCAATGGAAAAAAAATAAATGGATTTTATTAATAACATTTTTCTCAGGAGTTCTAATTTGCTTTATAGCTACAAGATTTCAGTATTTTGAAATAAAAAAAGAACTTGACGTACCCGCTTTAATTATGGGTGTTTTAGGTTTAGGTATTGGACTGTATATAGCTGATAATATTCAAAACAAAAATAATAAAAATCAAAATAAATACACTTTTTTAGAAAGTAAATTAGATCTTTGTTGGACTAAATTTTCGTCATTAGCTAAAATTATTAGTGTAAATGATAAAGTAGATTTAGAAACACTTTCAGGCTTTAGTCAAGATATAATCCATCAGCTTGGTTTTATAAGAAATGTTTTTAATGGTTCTGAAATTAATAGTGGTTGCATAGATCGTTTAGAGGTAGAACTTGACGAATTTGAAGAGTTGTTTGATGATTTAAAGACTGAAGAAAATATTAAGTATTATTCAGGAAAAAAGGATGTAATCAATAATAAAATAAAGATTATTAACAAATCTTTTTCTGAAGTATTAAGAGTTATTCAAAATATAGAATAAGAAATTTATTTGAAAAGATTTAAACTAATGCTTTTAGCCTAGATAGAGTGTTAGCAAAACTATCTCTAAAAAACTTTTGTTAAAACAATAAAAGAAATAAGACCATAATTTCTAACTCATTTGAAAACTCTATATATCTTTTCGTGAATGCGTACAATAACACAATTCCTATCAACCAAAAAGCCTACAACTCCCCAATCACATAAATAGGTAACCCTGTAAGCTCTTTGATCGTAGTGGTATCATCATAGCCCTCTTTCGCGAAAGCGAACAAAACTTATAAACCTTTAACACCAACCCTGTAACAAACCCCCATATTTCCCTACCTATGATCACAATCATCAACCTTAGCCATTATGGAACTTTTACCTTTAGAAGTCAATGTACCCGTTCATGAGGGAGATACCTTACACGATAGGATTACCAAATTTCAACACCTGTTAGGTGAGCTGGGCGAGCGCAATCTCTCTGAGGAGGTCGTCATGGCTATCAACGAACACATCCAAGCCCTTAATGACGTCACGGTGTCGGCGAAGGCATTTTCTAAAGAACTCCGTAAACGGCAGTCCAAGATTATTGCCTTACTCCAAAAGAAACTTAAACTCGTCCCTAAAAACTATTATCGCAACTTGTGGATGGTGTTGGGGATGTCGGCGTTTGGTATTCCGTTAGGAACGGTGTTTGGAGTCACGCAAGGCAACATGGGACTTTTAGGCATTGGATTGCCCATTGGAATGGTGATTGGTATTGCGGTAGGAACGTCTATGGATACCAAAGCAAAGAAAGAAGGCAAACAACTTGATTTTGGAGGGTAGGAGCTTATTTTTATTCCCCCTTTGGGGGTTAGGGGGCTAGGCTCCCCTCCGTCTGTATTCGTACCTCATACAGCCACCTCCCCTCAGAGAGGTGAGGAGCTTGTTTTTATTCCCATTTTCAGTTTCGGGGGGAATAAAGAGTTAGGCAGCTTAGTATGAGTATTTTGTAATTTTGTAAGTTTTTTCTTTCGATTACGGCTTTTATTCCGCTGTTTTGTGGTTTTTATACCCGTAAATCTGCGTTTTATTCCATTTTTTCTTGAAAAATCAAATCGTTTCCTTTTTATTTGTAATAGCTACTTATTAATAATCTCTAAATCTATTACGTATGAACACTAAAACAACACCAATTGAAAATTATTCAAATGCTGGTTTGACACAAATTAGCTGTACTGCTACCAAAGGAGCTCAGGTTGATAATCCGATGCCAGTCGGCGATGTTCAACCAGAATCACCCATCGTTGCTGTAAATGCCGTGACGCTAAACACCGACAACACTGTTTCTTTTAACTTTAATGTCGATATTGATGCTGCCTATACTGGAACCCCTACCTTATGGGTAAATACGGAAACTAAGGAGTTTTATGTGGAGTATAACTACACCGAAGAGTGGGCCCCCAAGCTTACCAATTGGCAAATTCAGGCAACATACGACAACACCAACGCAAGAGGAGGGCACGTACTCGCCGCTGGGGATCAAATCACTCTCTACAATAGAGATGTTGATCCTGTAACGTCTAGAGGGACAAAAACCACCGTACAGCCACCCACTACGTAACCACGACGTCTTCTTATAGAGATAGAAATACAAGGAAGTAGTACCATTTGTGTACTACTTTTTTTTGTGCTACATTGATTTATTATTTACTGTGAGTTGGATGTATATAACCAAGACTTCAAAAATGTTAACGACCCCCCGTGTTATACTGAAGAAAAGATAAAATATACGTATAACTTATGTTCATTTTAAAAAATAACAATACCAATGAGGAACTGTTACGGGGTGTTTTTGGGGTTTGCGATGCTTTCGGTGGCGCTCTATGGGCAGAAAAAAGACGCAGACACCAGCTACTTTAATACTGAAGTCAAGCGGGTGAGTGCGCCGTATATGAAGGAGTCCGCTTTCGCGAAAGCGCATACCTACTTTTTACAAAAAGAATGGGACTCCACCCTCGTGTACTCTATGAAACAACTCACGACCAATGCCACGGATAAAGGATTGGAGGATTTGTGCCTGTTTTTTAGAGGCTATGCGTTTAAGGAAAAAGGGTTGCTCAACGAATCGAAAACTAGCCTTTTAACCATTTCTGAAGCATTTCCTTTTCATAACCAAGTCAAATTAAAACTGGGCACCATTCTCTTAGAAGAACAAAACTATGAAGAGGCGCTGACGTATTTTAAGGAAATTGAAGCGTATAGCGAGACGGATCTCTTGGGGATTCAAAAAGACAATATCGAAGAGAATATCGGAATTTGCTACATGCACTTGGAACAATTTGATAAAGCAGAGGCCTACCTTCTTAAAAGTATCGCCCTGAAAGAGGCTAGAAACGACACCTTGACATTAATTGGCACCTACGGGAATATGGCCAATATCTACTATGTGCAGTACAAGGACAAACAGGCGATTCCGTATTTTGAAAAAGCCTATCAATTGTCTCGGGAGACGCGTCACTTTCCGTCCAAAAGTAATGCAGCTTTTAATATGGCGATTGTAGAAGAGAACCGCAAGAATATGGAAGCTGCCTTAGCCTACCGAAAAGAATATGAGCAGTGGAAGGATTCACTTAACGACCAAAATAAAGTGTATGCTATAGCTCAAAAGGAAAAGGAGTTTGCAGTGAAAGAAAAACAGAAAGAAGTCAGCCTCCTCGAAGCCGAAAATAAGATTAAAGAAGCGCAAAAAGACGGGTTGCTGTATTCGTCGCTCTTCCTTTTGGCGTTATTGGGAACGGGCGTGTATTTTTATAGAGAGAAAGTAAAAAGCAATAACATCATCAGTGCGCAAAAAGAAGATCTCGACGAACTCAATGCCACCAAAGACAAGCTGTTTTCTATAGTGAGTCATGACTTACGGTCATCGGTATATGCATTAAAAACGAGCACTTCTGAGCTTGAGGACCATCTGGAAGCCAAAGATTTGGATAAAGTCACTACGTTGGTACATTCTAACAGTGCGATAGTGAATGGGGCGTATAATCTCCTCGATAATCTCCTGAATTGGGCACTCCTACAAACTAAACAATCCTATTTTGAGATTGCCTCGCTACGTTTATTTTTTATAGTGGAACAGGTCGCGCATAATTACAAAGCTTTACTACAGGAAAAAAACATAACGCTGGAGAATACGGTCTCAAAAAAGGACATTGTTTTTGCCGATCAGGAATCCCTCAAGATTATTCTGCGAAATATCATTGATAATGCGATTAAGTTTTCGAATCCTGACGGAACCATTAAGATTTATACGGAACATACCAAAGAAGGCTTTTGTGACTTGATCATCGAAGACAATGGCATCGGTATGAGCGAAACCACACGTCAAAATTTGCTGAAAGAAACGATTGTAACGTCAGAAAAAGAGAATAAGGATATCATTGGTTCGGGCTTAGGCATGCAGTTATGCCGATCGATGATTACAAAGAATAACGGAAAATTCTTTATTGAAAGTACGTTGGGAAAAGGCACTAAAATGATTGTATCTTTACCTAAAATTGCACCGGATGGATAAAATCAATGTACTTATTATCGAGGATACGCCTACACAGAGCGATCGATTGGTGCGTACATTAGAATCGCATAATTATGCCGTGGCAGGGGTGGCTACCCGTCTTACGGAAGCCTTAGCGTTATTTTACGGAACTCAAAAAATAGATATTGTGATCATTGATATTTTCTTAAACGGGGTTCCTGATGGGATTGCGTTTGCAGAGACCATTAATGCAGTTCCCAATGCGTCCAAGCCGTTTGTGTTTTTAACCAGCGCTACCGATCGGCAGATTTTTGAGCGCGCCAAGTTAACGCAGCCTTTTAGTTACTTATTAAAACCGTTTAATGAGTTAGAATTGTTATATGCTATTGAGATGGCGGTCGAGAAGTTTTATGCGCAACAAGACGTGTTTCTGGGAGATGAGGAAGATACAGTGATCAGTGAAGAATACTTATTTATCAAAAAAGGAAAATCCCTGAAAAAAGTCCAAATCAACGACATTATCTACATTGAAGTGGAGGAGAAGTACTGTAATATCATTACCGAAAAGGAAAAGTTTGTGATTCTCATTTCACTAACTAAAATTTTAAAACTACTCGACAATACGCTGTTTTGCCGAACCCATAGAAATTACATTGCCAATATCGAAAAGATTGAAGAAATCATTCTTGCTGATAATTTGATCTTATTGACGGGAAATCATAAAGTTACACTGAGTGAAACCTACAAGGATATTGTCAAAAGAATGCGCACGTTGCGTTGATGGAGCGGGTAGCCATTAGCTGTTAGTCGTTAGCTGTTATTTTGAGCTTCCCTCCTAGAAAGGAGGGATTGAGGGAGGTGTTATGTTGCGCATTACCTAAATCATACTTTCGTAAACGTACTATGCTAAAAAAGGGTTGGGGAAACAAAAATTGTGCTTTTTAAAGCCAAATACGTTTTTCACCGTCCCTAAAGGATGACGTATGCTACAAAAGACTGCTTAGAATTTTTTTACTCCCTTATAGGTCGAGGAAATAAAAATTTGATATTGGTGACGCTAGTTTTTGCTTTCGTACTTCGATAAACTCAGCATAAACTTCTATGTCGTTATACCTCCTAGAAAGCGTACAATCAATAAAACCCCACTTTTTTCATACCCTCTTATTTCAGTTTCATGGATAAGAATTTCCGTTTGGTGCTATTTTTTTATAATCACCACCACTTCTTATGTACTTTTAATCTAGAAATAAAAACAGGTATTTATTTACAGCAAAAGATTATGGGAGCATATCGATATAAAGTTCATTCGGCTATTTATTCTTGGGATACCCCAGGATCTTCTACACGCCCTGCATGTAATGTAACCGACGAGGTACAGCTAATTTTGGATAATTCTAAAAATAGAGGTGTGATTCCGCTTAATGCAAATCTCATCACCGATCCAGCGCCAGGATGTGCAAAATCTTTTGCCATTATTGTGTCTATCGTGAGACCTGATGGAACGAATACCACACGATTTTGTTCTTCATCAGAAGGACCGACACTTAATATTAATGACTCGGGAGTAGAATGCTATTTATAAATAGGAATAAAATAATATACTTTTTAGGGGTTTAAGGTATTTGCTTTTGTCTAGCGCTAGGCAGGAGCTATTAAAGAAGAAATAAAATAAAACAGGCACCTTCGTACTGACTTAATTCAGGAAATTGATAAGGGGTGAATTAGAATTGTATAGCCTGTTTATCAATATAATTTGTATAATGATTTGTTACTTATAGGGACAATTATATTGATGAAAAGGCTATCTGGAGAGATAGCCTTTTTTTAGTTAAACGCTTTTTTGAAAAGTCCAAAGGACGAATTCAAAATAGCTAGTTGAACTAATCCCGCTTTTTCAGCGGGATCTATAGTTAATACCTTTTAGTAAGGTTTTGTGTATATATTTTATGTTAGATGTTTACTTTGTTTTCGGTTGGAAGACAGGTAGTAACTTGGTAGAAACTTCACCAAAACCGATACGGGGGTATTCTTTGGTTTTACAATGTCCGCGGATAATCACAGTATCGTGATCTCTTATAAACTTACGATCGCCCCCTTCGTCTAAACGTACTGGGCGTTCGCCTTTCCAAGACAATTCTAACATCGATCCATACGAATCTGGCGTAGGACCCGAAAGGGTACCACTTCCCATCATATCTCCTGCATTGACTGGACATCCATTGACGGTATGATGCGCCAACTGCTGACTCATATTCCAATACATATATTTGAAATTGGATTTGGCAATTACGGTTTCTTTTTTACCGTCTGGTTGTAATGCTACTTCTAATTTGATATCAAAACTCTTCTTTCCTTCATATTGTAAATAAGGAAGAAGTTCTTTTTGAGGCTTCGGACTATCTGTTCTAAAGGGCTCTAAGGCATCTAATGTGACAATCCACGGAGAGATAGAAGACGCAAAATTCTTAGATAGGAATGGACCTAAAGGCACATACTCCCATTTTTGAATGTCACGGGCGCTCCAATCATTAAATAAGACCAATCCAAATATATTTTCTTCAGCATCTTTTGTCGTAATCGATTCTCCAAGATTATTAGCTGCCGTGGTGATAAATGCCATTTCTAATTCAAAATCTACTTGGCGCGAAGGACCAAAAATCGGCTCTGTCGCTCCATTGGGTAATTTTTGACTTTGGGGTCTGTGGATAGGAATTCCAGAGGGAATGATCGACGAACTCCTTCCGTGGTACGCTACAGGAAGGTGTAACCAGTTTGGCATCAGTGCATTTTCTTTTCCTCTAAACATGGTACCTACATTGGTTGCATGCTCAATACTCGAATAGAAATCTGTATAATCGCCAATCTGCACTGGCAGTTGCATCTCGACCTCACTCAGGTCAAAAATAACGGTAGCACGGTCTTTTTTATTTTCGCGTAAAGCGGGATTATTTTCTTCAAATAACTCAGAAATACGATTACGAACCAATCGCCATGTTTTACGACCATCTGCTATAAAATCATTCAAGGTATCTTGTAAAAAGATATCATCCGTAAGGGGAATTCCTTCAAAATAGCCTAATTGATGTAAGGCCCCTAGGTCAATCGCATAGTTTCCTATACGCGTACCAATGGTAATCACATCATCACGGGTAAGGAATACACCAAAGGGGATGTTTTGGATGGGAAAGTCAGTGTTCTTGGGGGTTTTTAGCCAAGTTTTTCTTGTGGGGTCGTTCGCAGCTAGTGGCATATATCGTTCTTAATAAGATGTTAGTAATTATACTACCCAAATATAGGATTTTATAGTAGCCCAATAAAGAGTTTATGTTATTTTTACAACTCTTTTTAATTTATACAATATTATGCAACGCGACACGGTTATTTTTGATTTAATCCAAGAAGAAAAAGAACGTCAGTTAGACGGCTTAGAATTAATTGCTTCAGAGAATTTTGTAAGTGACCAAGTGATGGAAGCGGCAGGTTCTGTATTGACCAATAAGTATGCTGAGGGCTACCCAGGAAAACGCTATTATGGTGGATGTCAGGTGGTAGATGTGGTTGAAACCATAGCGATTGAGCGTGCTAAAGAGCTTTTTGGCGCCGAATATGCCAATGTGCAACCCCATTCAGGATCTCAGGCAAATACGGCTGTTTTTCATGCGTGTTTAAAGCCAGGAGATACGTTTTTAGGATTTGATTTATCCCATGGAGGACACTTGACGCATGGATCGCCTGTTAATTTCTCAGGGCGTTTGTACAACCCAGTTTTTTACGGGGTAGAGCAGGAGACAGGACTACTTAATTATGATAAAATTCAAGAGATCGCTTTGCGCGAAAAGCCAAAAATGATCATTGCCGGTGCGAGTGCGTATTCTCGTGAAATAGATTATGCCCGCTTTCGCGAAATAGCAGACAGCGTGAATGCCATCTTACTCGCAGATATTGCGCACCCTGCAGGACTCATCGCCAAAGGAATTATCGCCGATCCAATTCCGCATTGTCACGTAGTGACCACTACGACGCATAAAACCCTAAGAGGACCAAGAGGCGGACTCATCCTCATGGGGAAAGATTTTGAAAATCCATTTGGAATCACCCTTAAAAACGGAAAACCACGAATGATGTCTTCTTTATTAGATAGCGGAATTTTCCCAGGGAACCAAGGAGGACCTTTGGAGCACATTATTGCCGCCAAAGCCATTGCCTTTGGAGAAGCGCTCACCGACGAGTTCTTACACTATATGGTACAGGTAAAGAAAAATGCAGCAGTCATGGCCGAAGCGTTTGTAGCAAAAGGATACGATATCATTTCTGGAGGTACAGATAACCACATGATGCTGATTGACCTTCGGAATAAAGATATTACAGGAAAAGCTGCCGAGGAAGCGCTTGGAAAAGCAGATATCACGGTAAATAAAAACATGGTGCCATTTGATGATAAATCACCGTTTGTTACTTCTGGTATCCGTATTGGTACCGCAGCCATTACCACCCGCGGACTGAAAGAAAATGATATGCAAACCATCGTTGACTTCATAGATGAAGCGATTATGAATCATACGGATGATGCCGCACTAGAAGCGATTGCAGATAAGGTGAATGCGATGATGCATGATAAGCCTTTGTTTGTAGTATAACGTTTCGGATTAGATACTATCAAAAAAGCCCCAACTTGGGGCTTTTTTAATGGCTAATTATTCGATTTTAATTGATCTGATTTAAATCAACTAAAAAACGGTACGTTTTTGGTCCATTAAAAGGCGCATTGTTTGTATCATATATCAAATCATAAACAGCCCCTACAGAATTTGAAAATACAGTAAAGACTTCATTTAATTCATCAATAGAGCTTGGTTTTGAAAAATTACCATTGATAGCTAATTCTGTCAAGGCTTGATCATTTACTTCGTCTGCATTTCCAACAAACCCCACGGTATAACTTCTAATTTCTGATGCGTTAAGTGCATCAATTACGATGGATCTATCACTGTTTTGAGGATCAAATTGAAAGTTATTTGCCCCATCTGTAAATGTTATTAACCCTTGCCCTCTAGCGTTAGAATTTTGTAAAATATGTATGCCTTCAAGCATTGCTTCATATAATGCTGTTTCATTTTGATTTTCTAAAATGTATAGTCCACCTCCTAGCTCTTGGTCATTATATTCTGTGTTTTGCGATATGAATTGTTGTAATTCAAATTGATTAGAAGATAGTTGCTCAACAATATGACCTCTAGAAAATTTTACAATAGCAACTTTTGCATTCATATTATTATTAAATATTTGGCTTAAAACACTTATGGCACTAATTTTAATATCTTGCAGATTTTGACCTAAGGATGAACTTACATCAAGCACAAGAACAATGTCTAAGCTTTTTGAAGGCTCAAAATCTAAAAAGTTTTCACTGTCTTGTTGCCATTCGTTTTCATCAAACCTTTGACTTATGATGTTGTCTATTTCAAAGACATTTTCTCCTTGAATAAAAGTTACACCAGAAAATTCAAAATTAAATCTAGAACCATCGATTGTAAAAGTTACTTCATTTTCTATTTGTATTGGACCGGAAGTTAAAGATTCATCTAATTCAAGATTCTGATTAGTTCCATCATTACTAAAATCGGCATAAATGATAGCGTCAGAATTTGGGTTGTCTGATGTAATATCATCGGTGTCGTCACATGGACCAATAATTCCTAAAAAACATCCATCATCACAAGAAACAAAAAGAGTGACGATGAGTAAGAAAAAAGTGAATTTTAACTTCATAACTATATAATTTTATAGTTCAAAACTATGGATAGATCAAAAGCTAAAGAATACCCCTTACTAGGTATTTATGAGTAAAACACTGTTATTAATCTCAGACAAACATATACAAAAGGAGAGTATTTATACACTTTCTTTAGTAATAGACACAGAAAAATCAACGCTTAGTAAGACCCAAGAAATTGTAATAGTAAGTGATACTTCTATTTCCATAAGGGCATCTCATTTTAATGCCTAAAATACTGCTTGCATGCCCTCCAAAACATACCTTGTTGTAGGTATTTAACGTTCCTTGTTTTTGAGGAGATATTGGGTCGCTATTTTCTGTAAAGAGCCTGTGCCAGAAAGCTGTAGTTTTTTAATGATGTTTTTGCGGTGGGTACTTACCGTCGCTTCACTAATGTCTAGCATGGTGGCAATTTCCCTAGAAGAGAAATCCAATCCGATAAGAGTAAATATTTGATTCTGTCTAGGAGACAATACACTAGAAAAGGCTTCTTGTTTACTATATATTTTAATCAGAAGAATGATCTTGTCAATCAGCTCAGGAGTATCTGAAATTGTTCTGTAGGCTGTAATTATTTCTAAGGTTTGACTTGTAGGTATTTTTTGTTGTTGTAAGCAAGCATTCTCAATGATCGCTATGATTTTTCGGGACGTATTCATAGGTTAAAATTACCCAGATTTCCATCGTTTTAAAATACCCATCAGTAGGTATTTCTATAAAAGTACAGTTAAAATAAAAGCGAAATACCTATTTAGACACCTCGCTTTTAGAATGATAGTTTCTTCTTCTTTACTTGAGAATTCCTTTGGCAAAATAGCCCCAATCTGTATTTCCGTCTATTTCATCAGATTTATTAGACACATGTCGCATGTGGAAAACAGATAATTCACTTTCAGACGACCAAGAGATAGAAAACATTTGTGTTTCTGTCCAAACTCCTCCTTTGTTTACCCAGAAATAGTTTAAATGTTCACCATATCCTTTACTATTTTGGACCTCAAACTGTCTGTCTTTGATTAAATCACCATCCTCATCTTCGGTAACTGAATACACGTTATTACCTTCAATAAATAGGGTGAGCGAATATTTTTCTCCATTTTCTTTTTCCATAATTCCTTTCCAGAGACCGTCAAAATCTCGATCCTGAGAAAATCCTTGAACTATTGAGAACATAATAAATACGGCAAGTAGCATTGTTTTTTTCATGGTTGTTAGGGGTTTTTACTTGTTAAAAATAGTAGTAATGGTTTGCTTAGAAAAATACCTTTTAGCAGGGACTTTACGTCTTCAAGATACTATTTTTATGGAAAAGCTATAGTTTGATAACAAATGAGAGGTAGAGACTACCGTACTGCTATGAAATTATAATTACCGTAAAATACATTTAAAACATTGGTTATACATAAAATAAAAAATAGTGTAAAGATATAAGATGTTAGAAATCATACTTCTTTTCTATGGCATATTTAAGCAGTTCGCCTTTGCCACTTAAACCAAGTTTACGCATCATGTTTTTGCGATGTTTTTCTACGGTTGAAACGGCTGTAAAGCGAACATCAGCAATTTCTGAAGAGGTTTTGTTATGAGCGATCAATTTTAAAATTTCTCGTTCGCTTTTGGATAATAACGATTTGGTTTTTTTCGCTTTCGTACTTCGACCTCGCTCAGTATGAACTCCAGCTTGGTCATCAAGAACACCTTCATGATCAAATAGCCGCTGATTGATACCAGTATCATAATACATCTTGCCTTGCATGACGGTATGAATCGCATTTAAAAGCTCCTCTAGCGGACTGTTTTTCAGGATATAGCCTTTGGCGCCTGCGTCTCGCATTTGGATGACCGCCTCATCCTGATCAAACATAGAGAAGGCGATGACTTTGATATGTGGAAATTCTTTAGTAATGATTTTGGTGGTCTCAATGCCATCTAATTTAGGCATTCGAATGTCCATAATGACCACTTTCGGTTGTTTAAGGCGAACAATATCCAACAGTTTTTGCCCATCATTGGAAGTGCCTATAATCGAAATTCCCTCTTCGTATTTTAAGAGTAATTCAATTCCGTCGATAAGCGACTGATGGTCTTCGGCAATGGCTACGGTGATCATTTTTTTGTGTTTAAAAGTTTATGCGTTTAAAAGTTTTGATGGTCGTATCTCATTATATCATTGATTCATTACTCCATTTCATCATTATTTAATTACTCCATTATCTCATTAAATCATTATACCATTAAATCGTTATCTCATTCCTCCATTATTTCATAAAATCATTGTATAGGAATATCAATGCTCACACTTGTCCCACGTCCTTGTGCGCTATCGACTTCCATGGTGCCTTCTAAATGCTCAACACGGCGTTCGATACTCCCTAATCCCATGCCGTCTTTTTCTTCTAATTTACCCACTTTAAAGCCTTTCCCGTTGTCCTCGACCATGATGTTGAGTTCGTTATCGTGTTGGGTAAGGGAGATCGTGGCTTCGGTGGCTTGGGCGTGTTTGACAATATTGGTCACCAGCTCTTGGATGATTCTAAAAATAGTAATTTCTAACTCGTTAGGGATTCTATTTTCCAATCCAAAATCTTGGACGTCTATCGCCAATTGATTGGTCGCTGAGACTGTTCGCGCCAACTTCTCCACAGCCGGTAAGAGTCCTTCTTTTGCCATGACTCCACTATTGCTTTTATGCGAAATCCCACGGACTTTCTCGTAGGTTTCATTAATCAGCAGGTTTGCTTTTTGTAATAAGGCTTTCGGATTTTCTACTTTATCGAGGTTGCGCTCCAAGTTTTCGACTTGCATCCGCACCGTAGCAAGTGTACTTCCTATATTATCATGTAATTCTCCTGCAAGGCGTAGGCGTTCTTTTTCTTGCCCAGATACCATCGCATTAATGGTTTCCAGTTCTTTTTCTTTCAGGATGGTTTCGGTCTTCTGTATTTGGAGTTCGCGATCCTGCTCTGCAATGCGTTGTTTACGTTTGGTGTTGCGGTATACGAGAAAGGCGATGATGGAGCCGAGGAGGAGGAAAGCACCTAGTCCATAAGTAATGGTTTGTGAGCGTTTGTTTTTTACTTCTAGTTCAAGATTTTCTTTTTCTTGTTCTAGTATTATTTTTTCTTTTTCAGCATTCTGAAATTTTGCCTCTAATTCATTAATATCTTTTAATTGCTTAAATCTGTTTAATGAATCAGACATTTGAGTAAAGCGCTTGAATTGTAGAGCTGCATTCTTGTAGTCTAATTTTCTTAGGTAGACATCAGCTATGTTCTCTATATAGATAAGTTTTGTTGAACTTACCTCTTGATTTAAAGGAATACTGTCAGCTTTATAAAAGTATTCTAGTGCTAAATCATATTGAATGTTGTCTCTGTAAAATGTTCCAAAATTATTATATAAATATGATAAATTAAGACTGTCTTTAACATGAATGTTCAATTTTTCCATTTGACGATAATAATATAGAGTAGAATCTTTATTACCCAATAAATTATGAATAGACCCCATATTTATTTGACAAGCTCTCATTTTAGCATATAGATTAGCTTGATTAGCAATATTATACATTTCTTTCAGTATTGATAATGTATTATGATAATCCCCTTTCTTATAAGCATTATTCATATAATAATACTTACAATAATATAAATGTTCTGGTAATTGTGTTTTTTGAGATATTTTACAGTTTTCTTTTATTAAGCTAATTGGTTTTATTGGGTGTTTTGTAGTTGATGATATTACATCATATAAGAGATCATTAATTTTAAATTCTAATTCTAAATCATTTGTATTAGTAATCAACGATTTACTTTTTAATAAAATATCGTATGATTTTGAATTTTCATCTCGATAGTATAATAGTTTGCCAAATGAATAATAGAGTCTAGCTTTTTGATGACTATCAAAATTCACTACATCAAGTTGTTCTATATATTCTTTTGCAAAGTCAAGATCCCTTGACTCTATTAGAGAATCAATTTTTTCAAGTTGTAATTCTTGGGAATGTATAGTCCTGACTGAAATTAATTCAATCAGGATTATCATTATTATGTATTTATTTTTCAAATATATAATCAGGCTTTAATAATTATCGTCCCATCTTTACTATCTGGAGTCCCTCCTGAAAATTGACAATTATAATTACCGGGAGGAGTAGTACAGATAAGGTTACTTTCTTTAAATAAAAATAAGAATTGATCTCCACTTTGATTAAACTTAACTTTATTTTGAAAGTTAAAACTTTTTTCACTTTTGATTTGTGTTCCTCTAGTAGATATGTGTATAACCAAATAATCTGGTGTTGAAGGATATTCATTAATACATCTTTGGATATGACATATTTCATATTTTATTAAACTAGTAGGTAAATTGATTAATTTTAAATCTACACTTTCAATATTGGAGACTGCATCCCATTTAAATATTGCATATAATTTAATCTCAAAATCATTATAGAGAATAAACTCTTTAGTTTCTTTAGAGTTTAAAGTTCTTTCTTGTCTAATTGGTTGTCTTGGCATAATTTTATTTTTTAATTAAAGAATATTATTACTTAGTTTAAATATGTTGATTAATGTGGTCTGAGTAAAACCTGATATTTTATCAACATAGATTTCTTGTTTTTGATTAAATTCATTGTTGAATATTTTTAAGATGTTGTTAGCAATTGAAAAACTTTTAATGTGTTTAACTTCCTCTTTTTCATTAAAAGATACTCTTTCTATAGTTACTCCGAAATTTAGTGCAACTACTTTCCGTTGCTTATTTTTATCTTCTGTAATTACGATTGATCCAGAATCCCCATAATCTGTATTATGTTTTATTAAGATTTGGTTTTTATATATTTTCCATCCATTCGGAGTATTACTATCAATATGTCTAATAGTAGCATTGGTAGATATAATTTTGGAATTATAAATATTAGATATTTCATCTGGGAAAGTTGCAAATCCATTATGAGTAACTTTCATACCTATACTTGGTTCTTGTATCTGTAAATTTGATGTAGACTTAAAATGGCTTTCTGGAATATTTTCGCATAATTTAATAATGGCTACTTCCCTATATTTGTCATCTGATGTCCAAAATAAATGACCTAATAATTTATGGTTATCATTATATATTGGATCACCTAATTTTGCATTTTCGTAATCGAAAAGATGTTGATTAGTTATGCCAAAATAATCTTTAGGAAAACTGAGTAATTTGAAAGTAGAACCTAAAGTTGCTTGTTTAGAAAACTTGTTTTTTATTAAATAACTTCTTCTAATTGGGCTTTTTTCAGCTAAGAATTGTCTATCAATATTATTTGAACCATAAGTTATCTTATAAGAAATTTTTGATACATCAGATTTTAAATCATGAGATTTATTTATTCTTTCTTGAAATAAAAGAAGACTTGATTTATTAGTTTGATTGTGATAGTCTCGAATTTTAAAAAAATCTTCTATTTTGTACGAGTTTAATTTGATAATATTTCTTAATTTATGTAGATATTCAGATGGGACAGGAAAGTACTTTGGTATTTCATCATTTTTAAATAATCCAAAGTATACCTCAAACTCATCAATTTCTCTTGGTTTTACACAATCCTTGTATTTATAATTAATTCCAATATCAATTGTATATCCTTTTTTATATTCCACTACTGCTATGTATATTACGTATGGACATCTTAATATATAATTTTCATAATACTCTAATACTTCATTTGCTTGTTCTATACTTGTATAACTTTTCATTCTAAAGTGATTGTATTAATTTTTTTAGCTGGTTTAATTGGATAAATTTTTTAAATTTCTACCCTCCAAACATACCCCCATCATCTCCACTAAAACATACCCACTACTGGGTATATTGTATTAATATTTCCTGAAAATCAGTAAAATACAGGAAATATTCCCTCAACAAGCTAGACAAATGCTATGAGCACAGAAAATAAAATCGATAAGAAGCGGTAAATAAACGGTAAAGCGTTAGCCTTTAAGGGTATACTTAATAACGAAGAGTAAAATAATAAAGCCTATAAAACCTACCAAGACCCATTTGGCACCTTTATATTGTTTGGTATGAAGCCTAGCATCTTTACGATAGGAATAGATCATAAAAGCTACAAAAGCAATCACAAAGAAAATCACAAAAATAAGCTGACCTGTACTAAACATTTTTTGGTATT
The DNA here is from genome assembly GCF_042653865.1 of Dokdonia ponticola. NCBI lineage: Bacteria > Pseudomonadati > Bacteroidota > Flavobacteriia > Flavobacteriales > Flavobacteriaceae > Dokdonia > Dokdonia ponticola. The sequence continues at coordinate 142,486 of NZ_JBHSFV010000002.1, forward strand.
TTAGAGACTTCAAAAATACGACATAGCGCGTATATTTACGAATGAATTATTAGTGAAACTCTATTTTGAAAAGCCTGAAGGGCGAATTTAAAATTGTTAGTAGAACTAATGCCGCTTTTTAGCGGGATCAATACCTTGATACTTGAATTATTATTTGGGTTCAGGATTTACATTTTTATTAATAAGATGTCCGTCAGAATTTTTGCACTTCGACAAGCTCAGTGTGACATTCAGCGTAACTGGTGTACGGGCATGAAAAAGGGATACCCGCCGGAGTTTATGCTGAGCGTAGATGAAGTGCGGGCAAATAATAAAATATGAAAGACAAAATAGCTGCTGTATATGCGTTTCATAGCGCATTTGGATTAGGAATCGAAAAAAAACCGACCGCTCAACTGACAAAAGAGAGAAATTTACTTCGTTTTAATCTCATGAAAGAAGAAAATGAAGAATACCTCGAAGCTGCCAATGACGGAGATCTCGTCGAAGTGGCAGATGCGCTTGGGGATATGCTGTATATTCTATGCGGTACGATCATCGAGCATGGAATGCAAGATAAAATCGAGGAGGTTTTTAACGAAATCCAACGAAGTAACATGAGCAAACTCGGTGCTGACGGGAAACCTATCTATCGCGAAGATGGGAAAGTACTCAAAGGGCCTCATTATTTTAAACCAAATATTAAGGAGATTCTTGAGAAGTAGCGATTAGCTGGTGGCTGTTAGTCGTTAGCTATTGTCGTTGGTCATTGGTTTGATTTTCGCTGGCGCGAAATGATGTTTGGTGGTTGGTCGATAGTTTGTTCTTTTCGCTGGCGCAAATTGATGTTTTGTCATCATCTCGACGGTAGGAGAGATCGCACAGAGAGCTACGCTGGTTTTAATACTTTCTGTTATATGATTTCTTATAGCTTGTACCTTGTTACTTCATTATGTCAACATACTCATACAATACCTTCTTACGAATAATTATTTTTTAATCAGGTTCTCTGTATCGTAATTGGGTATAACTATTCTTCGACGGTGATTTTAAGGGTGTCGCTTGTTTTGTTTGAATATGCATCGATAGCTGTAAATGTGAACTCAAACGCTCCAATTTCTGTGGGATGCATTACTAAAATCCTTTTTTCCTTATCAAATGTTGCCCAATCCACGTTTTTACTCTCAAAAAGGAGGTCTAATTTCTCGTTATCTATATCCTTAAAATAATCAGCAGGGATGGCTATGGTCGTTTCGGCACCTACCTTGATGGTTTTTTCTGGGATCGGTCGATATACAAAGGGTTTAAATACCTGCTGTGTGTTGACCCAATAAATATCTGATTCGATCATAGCTGACTCCTTAAAAGTCATTTTGGTATAGAATAGGAACTTGTTGTCTATACTCACAAAGGGTCTTCTTTCCCATAATAAGGTTGTAATCGGTATATCTAATGGGCTTGGTGAGGTCCAATTCTTATCGGAATCTTGGTAACTAATGAATAAATCAGGACTATTCGTTGTCGTAGTAAAACGGCTAAAAATAAGATAACGCTCATCTGGAGCGATAAAAATACTTTCTTCATCTCGTTCTGAACTTATAGCATCGATACGTTCAATATTGGTGTATGCGGTATCATTAGGTGATGAAGTGTATATATCAGCTAACCCGTTCTCACCTCTATTTGAAGACACATACAGTGTTCGATCTAATGTCATACACGCCGAAGCTTCTCTAGCTAAGGAACTGATAGGCATTTTTAATTTTTTGGGGTTTGCCCAGATGTTTTGATCCTTATCTAGTGTCCAAATGTCAGTGATGTAATTAGTTGCAGTGGTTTTGTTTTTTGCATACAATAACGATGTTCCATCGGGTGTGAAATAGGGGAGGAATACACTTTCTCCTTGTAGCGGTTCAAAAACAGTTGGCTTCGACCAAGTATTGGAATGTTTTTTAGCATGATATATGATTCCGCTAAAATCATTTGTATCCAATATTCCAAAGGCTACTTCTTTTGTGTCTGGTGTAAATGAAATTCCATGTTCTAATCTGCCTTTTATTGAAATCACATCTGGGGCAAAAATCACAGGCGTAGTATCTGGAACTGTGTATCCATAGGTGTTAACAGATTCGGTTGCCGATTGGCAACAGATCAGTAAGAGTGTCAAAAGAAGTGGGAATATTTTTTTTCTCATGAGGTGTTTGGGTTGCGGTAGTTGCCTTCATAAAGTAAGACAAAATAGCTCTCTAAAATACGAATCTCTTAGTATCATTCCACAAAAAATGCCATTCGATGTGAATGGCATTTTATATAAAATTATAGTTGAAAAATTACTCGATCGTAATTCCCATTTTAGCAAGTGTTTTAACAGTAATATCATGCGCAGGATCAATATACGCAAGGTTGTTGTTATTTCCTATGTTTAGGATTTGCGTGTATCCTAACTCTTTAGCTACGATAGCGACATTATCACCTATTTTTTTGTAAAGAGGTCTTAAAAGCTCTTCTTGCTTTAATTGCACTAATTGCGTTCCGTTGTTACGAAATTTTGCAATGTCATTCTCTAATCCGCCTAGTTCTTCTTGTTTTGCCGTCTTTTCAGCAGGCGTCATTCCTTCAAAAGCAGCTTCTGCAGCTTTATACACTTTGTCGTAATTTGCAAGTTTGTCAGATAGTTGTTTTTCAAGATCTTTATTGTAGACTTTAAGGGCTTCTTGAGCCGTCGTTAATTCTGGCATTTTAGATAAGATAAAATCGGCATCTACGGTACCTACTTTTGTAGTTTGTGCAAATGTTGTTGTTGCAAACAAGGCAACAAATGCGATAAGAATCATTTTCTTCATGGTATGTTGTTTATTATTTTTTTAAGCTTTGCGGATGCAAATATATGGGATCGAAACCAATATCTGTGCCGAACTATTATTTTTCAGTATATACTTGTCCTCGGTGGGGTTTTAAAGCGTCTCTTACGGGTTTCATTTCGTCTTCCTTTACCACAAGATATGCGATCGTATGGTGTTCGCTAAGTTCTTCTACTCCTGTGATTTGTGTGGTTAACGCTTTCGCGAAAGCATACTCTTTCAGATGCTTTTCATGATGAATAGCCGTTTGTGCAGCCCCAGGGCCTCTAAAATCCCAAATGAGTTTTAACAGTCTCATTAAATTCCGGTATAATTATCTGGTGTAATCGCTTTTAATTCTGCTTTAATGCCTTCACTGACAGCCAAAGTATCTATAAATGTCGCAATTGATTCTTGTGTGATACGTTCATTTACACGTGTTAAATCTTTAAGCGCTTCATACGGATTTGGATAGGACTCCCGACGAAGGATGGTTTGAATCGCTTCGGCAACTACCGCCCAGTTATTTTCTAAATCAGCTGCTATTTTTTGTTCGTTAAGGAGTAATTTATTTAATCCTTTAAGTGTAGATAGTAATCCTATGATGGTATGTCCAATAGGAACGCCTATATTTCTTAAAACGGTACTATCGGTAAGATCGCGTTGCAATCTTGAGATCGGGAGTTTTGCCGATAGGTGTTCAAAAATAGCATTGGCAATCCCCAGATTTCCCTCGCTATTTTCAAAATCGATTGGATTTACTTTATGTGGCATCGCGCTAGAACCTACTTCGCCTTCTTTTATTTTCTGCTTAAAGTAGTCCATTGAAATATAGGTCCAGAAATCACGATTCAAATCAATGATAATGGTATTGATGCGTTTTAATCCATCAAATAATGCCGCCATATGATCGTAATGTTCGATCTGTGTGGTTGGGAAAGAGTAGTGTAATTTTAAGGTATCGTGAACAAAGTCATGCCCAAACTTCTTCCAATCAATCATTGGATAGGCCACTTTATGCGCATTAAAGTTTCCGGTAGCGCCTCCAAATTTGGCCGCACTTGGAATATCATTTAATAAATTCAGTTGCTCTTCTATACGTACGACAAAGACTTCGATTTCTTTTCCTAAGCGAGTAGGAGAAGCAGGTTGTCCATGGGTACGTGCTAATAGAGATACAGAGGTCCATTCATCTACAAGCTGTTTTAAGTGATCGACTACTTCTAGTAATTGTGGAATATAGACATTGTTTACAGCATCTTTTAAACTCATCGGAATGGCTGTGTTATTAATGTCTTGCGAGGTGAGTCCAAAATGGATAAACTCTTTGTATTCGGCCAGTTCTAAATCGTCAAATTTTCTTTTGATGAAATATTCGACAGCCTTTACGTCATGGTTGGTGATCTTCTCTATATCCTTAATCGCTTGCGCGTCTTCGGTGGTAAAGTCGAGATAAATTTCGCGTAAAGCGATATAATGATGCTTATCTATACTTTCTAATTGTGGTAAGGGGAGTTCACAAAGCGCAATGAAGTATTCTATTTCTACCTTAACGCGGTATTTGATAAGCGCCTCTTCTGAAAAGAAAGGTACAAGCGACTCCGTTTTTGATGCATAACGCCCGTCAATAGGGGAGATGGCTTGTAATGGTGACAACGACATAAGATGTAGTTTTAAATAAGCGGCAAAGATAAAAAATCCCTACAGGTACTACAACTATTATTAAGTAATTAAAAAGGAGGTTGTACGATGAACCTCCTTTTTTATACTAACTGTGACTAATTTTAATGACTACACATCGTCTGAGTATAGTTTTTTTAATAAAATGACTATCAGATAAAATCTTTGGCTATTCATTTAACGTGGCTTTATACACACGATTGATATAGCCATCTGGTGCTCCAAGATTTTCTGAGGTAATAAAATAGGCGATGTTACCAACTACTTGCAAGTGTACAAGGCGTTTGTTGTCTAAAACAGCTCCCACATTTAGTGTGATTTCTTGAAAGCTATTGTCAATGGTATTAAAGGCGCCTAGATATGGATTCAAATCATCAAATTGACCATCATTATTAGTATCTATAGGTTGTAACCCCCCCACGTAAATAATATTTTCTACCATAGATGTGTAGGTTTCTCTGAGATTTACAGGAATAGTTATTTGTTCTTGAGCTCCTGTGTCTATATTATAAGTATATACACTATTAGATCCTGCGTCTGACGAAGAAGGGGTATCCCAACCTCCAAACATGTATAATACTTGATCTACAATTTCTCCATCCATATCATTTAAAGATACAGGAAGCGTTGCTATATCTTGAAAAGTAGCATTGCCCATATTCCAAGTGCTAATCGCGGTTTCACTACCGTTTACAAGTCCTCCAAACAGATAGGCTGTATCATCTAAAGAAGCGGTCCCATTACTCACAGCAGCATTATCAACCAGTGTGTAAGGAAAAACACCTAGAAAATCATAGTCCATATTTTCAAAATGATTACCACCCATACTCACGATTTGGTTTTCTAAAAATTCAATATTTTTTGTAGCAAAGTCTTGTTGTGTAAACGTAAAGGAAGAAACAGCATCTGATGTCAAATCATATTTGAACGCTTGTTGTGCTCCAAGACCTGCTAAATCATTTCTATTGGTCAGATAGATACTATTTTGAGATTGTGATACTTTAAATCCTACACGAAAAATTCCTGTATCAAAACTAAATAGTTCTTGAGGAGTTGATAAGGTTGTTGGAATTTGCACAAAATCAGCAGCATTTTTTGGAGTTAGATTTACACTTAAATCTGTTTGTCCATCTGGTTGTATCAGATTGATAGTACTTATGTCTATATTTTCAGCAAGTTGTAGCGTAATATTACTTTGATTAAGACTTAACGCTCCCGTGTCAGGATTTACGGTCACTTGATAGGTGACAGACGATTCATTTGTATCTGAGAAAAACTCTTGAAATGTATCGACATTTATGTTCATTCCAAATCCTTTTTTCCAGATCATGCTAATAGCATCATTTTCTAATATGAATGTAAATTCATCATCTCTTGTATTGTATTCATCTACAAAAGCAGGAGAAGTACCATTATTTAGAACCACAAATCCTTCATCTATTTTCCAAGTTTTAGAACTTCCACCTGTAAGTCGTTGTATAATGGTTTCTACGTCTACGGTTTCACTTACGGGAGGTGGAGGCGTAATTGTATTATCCTCATCATTACTGCAACTATAAAAATTACTTATGATGAGGAATAGGCTTGCGATATAAATACATGATTTTTTCATAATGTATGTTGTTTTATGTTATAGTTATTGGGTATGCTTTACCGTTTCACTCTCCTTACAGTCGTGAACCTGCCTGCCGGCAGGCAGGTCTTGCGAGCTCGATTTCGTACTTCGACAAGCTCAGTATAAACTTCTTCGTCTTTTTATTCCTTGAAAAAAGCGTTTAGGACTTTCTTAAAATCAATTAGATAAGCGTTTTGATAATAGCTGTATTATAAAGATGATCTGTATACATCCATTCTCCAGAATCCGGTATCTGTATTGATTTCATCAAAAGCAAAGTACATCGCATCTTCAGCAATTGCAAACCCTCGTATTCTACGATCAGTTGGGAGTTGGCTGTCTATATCTAATTCTTGTAAAGTTTCTGTTATTGTATTGTACACTCCAAAATAACGTCTTGTTTCCCCAATCCCCCCATTACTTGAATTGGTTAATAAAACACGACCTGCAATGTAGATGAGTTCTCCTTTTCTAGAAACATAGCTATCTATTAAATCTACTCCTAATGGAATGGTTTCAAGAAGGTTTCCAGTGGTTACATCATGCCTTAAAATAGAATCATAATAGGAGAAATTACCCATGAAATCTAAATAAAACCCTCCAAAAATATAAAGATCATTATCTACAATAGTCACATCAGCGAGAACTCTCTCTGAAGGCATATTTCCTAATTCTAGAAAACTAGTTCCTGAAGGAGAAAGTGTAGTAATCTGATCAGAAAGATAACCTCCATTTCCTCCAACAGCAATCATAGTGTTATTTTCCAATGTAGTTCTATGCTGACTGTCTGGGGTAAAATTAATCCCGTCCCCAATGATAACCTCTGTAAGGTCGTAACTAACTTCTGCACTGCTAAAGTTAGAGACCCATTTTAGTTTCCCATCTATAAATTCAAACTGATTACTACCTATAGCATTGTCTGTCATACTTATGGTTGAGGTAGTTTGATTTTCTTCATCATATTTATAAATAGATAACTCCTGCGAATCGTGTGCTATCGCATATAAACTATTGGTAGCATATGAGTAGTTTAATCCAATAAGAGGTTGTGATGCTGTTGCACTAAAAATTAAATCAAAATTTGAAGGTGTTTCAATGTTTTGAAAATCAGAAGTGGTCACAGAAGTCAGTGTCATAGCCATTGTTTCTGATCCATTTTGATATTGTATTTCGCCCGTGAGTGTTGATGTGTCTGAATTATAGGTAATAGTAATATCTCCTGCGCTACTTGTAAAAATGTATGGACTTTCTGTACTAGAAGAGGTAACGGTAACTTGTGAAGATCTTCTATAGTTATCAGATTTTACAGTGGTTATATCAATAGCATTGGTGTTGATTTGATATGCTTCCAGCCACTTGATAGTAAGACTGCTAGCACTTGCTTGCGAAAGTTTAAATCGATCGTCTTGTACATTATATAGGTTTGTAATATCAAGATCAGATACAGTTGTGTTAGATAGACGTGCAGTAGTTATTTTCCATCCATCAGTATTGGTGGTTACGATTTCTTCGATAATGGTTTCTAGATTACTGTTTTCTTCTACTTCTTCCGTTTCTGGAGTAATGGGTGGCGCTATATCATCATCAGATTGGCAGCTATAAAAACTACTAATGATTAAAAAGGTTGCGAAGTATATCATTAGTTTTTTCATCATTTGTTTTTTTAATTAGTGTATACCTACTAATCTGTAATGATGAAGAAAGGTTGCGTTCTAAAAGAAATTTAATTTTGAAACGCTAGAAATTGGTAACTGTTAGATAAGGCCCTTGGCTTTGATTTCTAGATACTTATTTATTGTATTTACCGTGAGGTCTTCAGGCTTAGTGAGAATGGTCTGAATCCCGTATTTTTGGAGGGTTTTGACCATGACCTTCTTATCGTAATCTGTTTTTTGCGCGATGGTTTTATGATAGACTTCTGCGAGATTATCGGTTTTCATCGCTAATAATTCGTCCAATTCTGTATTTTGAAAAAAGATAACCACCAATACATGCTTTCGCGAAAGCGCTTTTAAATAAATCAATTGCCGTTCTAATGCTGAGATATGCTCAAAATTAGTGTATAACAAGAGTAAGCTACGCTGTGTTACTTTGCGCTTTATTTGTGCATACAGGGTTCCAAAATCACTATCTAAAAACTTAGTGTTGACATTATAGAGGACTTCTAAAATCGTATTTAGATGTGTTTTTTTACTACTTGCTGGGACATGGTTTTTGATGTTTTCTGCAAACGTAAGTAGTCCAACTTTGTCTTTTTTCTTGAGTGCAATATTAGAAAAAGCCAAGGTGCTATTAATCGCATAATCCAGTAATGTTAGTCCTTTAAACGGCATTTTCATCACACGGCTGGCATCGATAATGGTATAAATAGGCTGTGATTTTTCATCTTGATACTGATTCACCATTAGGCTCGCACGTTTTGCCGTAGCTTTCCAGTTAATAGTACGCGCATCATCACCGATCACATAATCTTTGATTTGCTCAAACTCCATGGTATGACCAATACGGCGTATTTTTTTCATGCCGTATAGCGTCAATCTATTATCTAACGCAAGGAACGCATATTTTTTCATTTGGATAAAGGATGGGTATACCTTAACCATCTGGTCTTTTTCAAAACGGAATCTGCGTTTTACAAACCCAATACGGCTGCTCACGTAGAGATTCAAGTGACCAAATATATATTCACCTCGTTCGACAGGGCGGAGGGTATAGGTATATTCTTGTGCCGCTTTTGCAGGAAGTTGGAGTGTTTTTTTAAAATCTCTTTTTTGAAATTGCACAGGAATCTCATCGATGATATCTACAGTAACCTCAAAGGGATAGTTATTTTGGATGCTCACAGCGAGTTCGTTGACATCACTATTGGAAAGTTTTTCGGGCAATAGGCGTTGCGCTGTCAGGGTTTTGCTTCCGCGAAAAAGGACCAAGCAGTCTATAAAAAAGAGTACAGTAAGTCCTAAGGCTAGGAGGCCTGCGATAGGGAATAACGCATGAAACCAATAGGAAAGCAGATACACTACGCCAATAATGGTGAGGGCATAGAAAATTCTATTGCCTATAAACAAAGATTTTATAAAACGGATGAGTGCCAATCTATCTTGGGATTTCTATGGATTGTACAATCATATCAATGACTTGTTCTGCGGTCATTCCTTCCATTTCTCTTTCTGGAGATACAATCACCCGATGACGCATGACAGGAGCCACCGAACGTTTGATATCTTCTGGAATCACAAAGTCACGTCCTGCGATAGCTGCAAAGGCTTTTGCCGCATTCATAATGGCCAAGGAGGCACGGGGAGATCCCCCCAAATATAAATGCGGATGTTTACGCGATTTAATCACAATTTCGGCAATATAATTCAGTATTTTTTCTTCGATCATGACCGTTTGGGTCTGCTCTCTAAACGTGGCTAGTTTTTGAGGATTTAAGACCGCCTTAATGGTGTTTTTAGAAATGACGCCTTTGCGTTCATGATGGCTTTGTAGGATATTGACTTCTTCCTCTTGTGATGGGTAATCAACTTTTATTTTGAACAGAAAACGATCTAATTGTGCTTCTGGAAGCGCATAGGTACCTTCTTGCTCTACAGGGTTCTGTGTTGCGAGCACCATAAATGGGGGAGGCATAGGATAGCGTTCTCCATCGATGGTGATTTGACGTTCTTCCATGACTTCAAAAAGTGCAGCTTGTGTTTTGGCAGGAGCACGGTTAATCTCATCTATTAATACAATATTAGAGAAAATAGGGCCTTTTTTAAACTCAAATTCACTGGTTTTCATATTAAGAACAGAGGTTCCTAGTACATCACTTGGCATCAAGTCGGGTGTGAATTGCAAACGACTAAATTCCGTATCAAGCGTTTTTGCAAATAGTTTTGCTGTGACGGTTTTTGCAATTCCAGGCACACCTTCTATCAATACATGACCATCCGAAAGTAAGGCTACAATTAAGAGTTCTATAAATTCAGATTGTCCCACAATGATTTTGGCAAGTTCCTCTCGAATTTGATCGGCGACATTGCGGAGTTCTTCAAGTGGAATTCTATTGGTAAACGTAAGGTTCTCGTTTGCGTTTGTGGTATCGTCTATAATTTCTTCTGGAGTTGCCGAAGGAATATCTTGTGGTAATGGCGTGTTTTCTTTTCCATCTTCTGGTGTTCCAGTTCCTGTTACGTCGTCCATGTTATTTAGTTTTAAAAGCTTGTATGAGCTTATTTAGTTTTAATAATTCTTCTTCTGTAATTGGATATTTTTGACTGATGGAGGTAATATAATCCATGAGTCTTTTGGTATCTTCTTGTGTATTGTTAGATTTAGAAGCAAGACGTTCTATAAAATCAAGTCCTCTATCTGCAGTTTCCATCTGGTATTCTTCCCTGATGTATTCCATAAAGTGATTGATTTGATGTAATGCAATACTTTTATGGTCTTGTTTTTCAAGATACATTCCTGCGATGGTTTTTGTAAAAGCCAGCGTTTGGTTGGGTAAGGGTTTTATGATAGGAATAGCTCTTTGTTTACGTTTTCCTTCAAAAAATACCCATAGGATAACACCAATGACCAGCATATAATATGCCCATTTAAGGTATCTGTTGTTAAAGAGCATATACAAAGGAGAGGTATTGATAGTTTTTCCATTTTTATAATGGTTATCCCAAAAGATCGGTACATCATCTGGAATGTATCGCAGGACCGCTTCTGTGTAGGTGTAGTTTTCTTGATCTAACATAAAGTAATTGGTAAACACATCAGGCATTAAATGCAGGATGATGGTTCCCTCGCCAAAGGCTTGCTTGATAAAATGCACTTTTGGCTCTTGTATGCTTAAGGAATCATCTCCTTTCTGGTAATCGTAGGCGCCTAAGACAATTGTTTGAAGGGTGTCAACTTCAGTAAAGTAAACGGTCTGTATGCTTTGGTCTAATTTATAAGGGCGTTCTTTGGTAAGATCAGGGTGTACTAACTCTAGAAGTGGTGTTTTTCTATAAATATTATCCAAGTCATAAAAAAGTTCTGTTTCTAGAGATAAGGTGTCTAGAATTGTTTTTCCGATACCTCCAGCACCTATATACAATGTGTTACCACGCGAAACCCAATCCAGGAGTTGTAATGATTCAGCTTCATCAAAATTGATATAATCATTGACAAAAAAATAGGTACCGCTTTGATGATTACTATCTGCTAAAAACTCATAGGGGGGTCTAGAAATTTCTTTAAAATCTTTGTTTGTCCTCGTTTCTTTCAGGGTGTTGTATAACACAAAAGAGCCATACGGTATTTTATCTTTCTTAGCATAACTCGGAAACCAATTGACAGGTGCTTTTTGACTAGATTCTAGAAAAACAAGTAACGCAAGTAACGTCAATAGGATCCCAGCAAGTATTTTTAACTTATTGCTCATAATTGACGTGTTAGGTTAACAAAAGAGGATTGTGCTTTTTGAAAAGAAGCTTCATCTACGTCAAAATTCCCATACCATATATAGTCGTAGAGGTCTGTTACATGTCTAAATTGCTTGCGTAGGTTAGGATCAGTTACTTCGTAAATATACTCGTGATTGGTTTTTTGTACTTGCCAGTTAATGAGTTCTTTTCCGCTCATTTTTTGAAGTGCTAGTAGGTAGTAAAAACGAATGGCTAGTCGGTAATTTCCTTCGGCAATTGCTTTGTCAATAAGGTTTTGTATGTCATCTCGCTTAATCAGTTCTTCGTCATCTGAGAGAAAGGCTTGTGCGGTTTGTTTTGTTTCAAAAGTTAATTGACCTGAATCCATTTTTAGAAATACCCAAACAAGTAGTGCTACCAGCGAAGCAACGATTAAGTAGGGAAGCAATTGTATCAAAAAACTAGCCGTGCCTGAAACTTCATCTCCTCCAAAAATCCAACGTATAAAGCTAGACCAAACATCATTCACCCATTGTTTAAAACGAGTCCACCAATTGTCTTCTTCTATCGCTTCGGTATAATCAAAATCACTGTCATTTTGATATTCTTTTATGTGTTCTTTATCAAGGGTGATGGGATATAGAGGTGCGTTGTCTTTTTGTAATTCTTCTAAACTAAAGGCAGTACTATCTTGCATAGTGATCGTGACAACAGGAGGTGTGCTGGCATCGGTTTTTTTCGCGTAAAGCGAAAATAAAAAAATAAAGATCCAAATTGTTTTACTCCTCATCAGATCTTCCTATGGCGTTTATTCTCTCCAAAGAACCTGTTTGGTTTTTTCGTTCACTCAAATTAAAATATATAAAATTGACTGCTAATGCAGGAATGATATACAATAGATACCCTACAGAACTAGATATAGTTTGAAATATCACAAGTATCCAGTCTGTAGTTGGTTCAGCATAGGAATATTCTCCAGGATTTACAAATTCTTGTGAAACAACATATATGAGTGCGGGTATTTGAAAAACAAAACTGATGGCTGCTGTAATAAGACCTAATAAAAATAATGCCAAAAATGTATTCCACCACTCATTTCTTACGAGTTCTGTGCTCGAAGAAAAACTACTAGTAATAGTGGTATTTTTATGTATGTAAGAAGGAAAAATAACGGCATATCTTGTATATAAATATATCATATAAACTAAGGCTCCTAATATAACAAGAACCCCAAGAAATCCTACACCTCCAACAATCATCCCCCCTAGGAAAAACAATAAAAATGGAAAACCAGCTATATAGAGTAAATTCCAGAAACTTAAACTGATATAGCTACCAGAATTCTTTTTAACTTGCTGCAATATGGTTTCTTCAGTAGGTACTCCTTGTGTTTTTTTGTATTCCATTATGTATTCACTTACAGTCCCATAGAGCATACCAGAATAGATGATAAGCATTGCAGCGAGTACAACAACAGATATGATAATATTTGCAATATTATTATAATTACGTAGAAAATAAATTGTGTCCATTTCACTTGTTGCCATGCTATAATAAGCAACGGCAACCACAAGCAAAATAAAGGGTATTAAAAGAGTTTTAAGAAGAACAGAAAATAATGGCTTCAGGTTCTTTCGTAAAAACTTGAAGGTATCCGTAATAATATCTCCAATTTCTCTTTTTTTGTTAAACTCTATATAATCAGATGGTATCATTTACAGTGTTGGTATTTTTGGCGTATTAGCGATGTCGCGTTGTTGTTGTTTGTATTGCTGTCTTGGGTAGATCACATAATAAAAAATGATCAATCCCAACGAGCTAGCTATGATAAGAATGGCCAACCAATCTGGCATTTCGGTATGTCGTGTGACATAGCCTTCTAAAAAGCCAGCAACAATAAATAACGGAACGGTACTTACGACAATTTTAAGTCCGTTTATAAATCCTTTTTTAAAGGATGTAAGCCGTGTGTAGGTGCCAGGAAATAAGATACTATTACCCAAGACCATTCCTGCGCAACCTGCGATGATGATTACAGAAATCTCAATAGTGCCGTGAATCCAGATGGTACGTACCGACTCCCATCCCACACCCTGCTCAAAAAAGAAATATTGAAAACTCCCAAGCATGATGGCATTACGCATAATAATCATTAAGGAACCAACAGAAAACAGGATACCAAGAATGAAAGCATATAAAGCAACACGTATATTGTTAATGGTGATCCCTAAAAACATATTGAGTTCTCCTTGTTCTTTATAGACCGCCATAGGATCTCCTTTTTCTATATTGCTCAGCGTCATGTTTACATAACCGTCACCCAAAATGGATCGTACAAAAGTACCATCATGTGCCGCACTGTATGCTCCTATTAGGGTAAAAAGCATGAAGGTTAAAAACGCAATGAGTAATTGCTTTTGATAGGCATACATCAAAAGCGGAAACTCTTTAGTAAAAAAGGTAATAAATCGTTTACTAGATTCTCGTTTGGTTTTATAAATGATTTGATGTGACTGTGACGCTAGATAATTTAGATACTCTAACGTTTTACTTTTTGGGTAGAATGTTTGCGCATAACTAAGATGGTCTGTGACCTCAATGTAGAGATTAGAGAGTTCATCTGGATGTATTTGATTTTTGTTAGTAATAACATTTTCAAACTTCAACCATTTATCCTTATTTTGCTTGACAAAAGCAGCTTCACGCATTTACAGAAAAATTAAAAAGTAAAGAAAGAGAATAAATGGATAATTTTCAAATAGAAACCGCTCAAAATGTAAGTATTTATCAAAATGTTGCAGGAATTGGAGATCGGATACTGGCATATATCATTGATATACTTATTATATTCTCTTATTGGCTCTTATCTATCTTCCTTTTAGGTGCTTTAGGGACAGATGATGATGATGTTTGGGTATTTATGATGGTGCTTGGTCTTCCGATCTTTTTGTATCATTTATTTTTTGAAACTTTTTGGAATGGTCGATCGCCTGGAAAAGCTGCTATGAAACTACGTGTAGTCAAGCTAGACGGTTCAAAACCAGGTTTTGGAAGTTATTTTGCACGTTGGCTTATGCGTATCGTAGATATTAGCATTACCACTGGGGGTGTTGCTGTTGTGAGTATACTTATAAGTGACAAAGGACAACGATTGGGAGATCTTGCGGCAGGTACCACCGTAATAAGCGAAAAAAAGAGAGTCAACCTATCTCAAAGCTTACTCGTTACAGTTCCAGATAATTATGTGCCCACCTATCCACAAGTCACTGTTTTTAATGATCAAGATGTACAAACCATCAAAACCTTATATACAGACGCAAAGCGTAATGGCAATCATAATGTGATCGTAAAGTTGGCCGAACGGTTAAAAGAAAAAATGGTTGTCGATCCACAAGAAACAAATATTGAATTTGTAGATCGTGTGATTACAGATTATAACTACTACACACAGCAATAATGGAAATTATTACACTCATTGATATTTTAGGAACCATCTCATTTGCGATTTCTGGTGTCTTAACGGCTATGAATAAGCGTATGGATGCGTTTGGAATTTTAATTATTGCGCTCATTACGTCTATTGGAGGCGGTACCTTGCGAGATGTATTGATTGGAAAAACACCTGTCACCTGGATGCAAGATCAGGTGTTTCCTACGGTCATTTTTATTACAGCTGTATTTGCCGTGTTGTTTCGAAGCAAGCTTAAATATTTTAGGCGTTCTTTATTTTTGTTTGACACTATTGGGATAGGTCTTTATACTGTAACGGGAGTGCAAGTGAGTTTGGCCTTTGGATTAGATCCCCTTATTTGTGTGATATTAGGTACAGTTTCGGCATGTTTTGGTGGGGTGTTACGCGATATTTTGTGTAACGAAATCCCTATTATTTTTCATAAAGAAATTTATGCAACGGCTTGTATTGCAGGCGCAGCTGCCTATTTAGTCTTTATTGAATTTACGATGACACAAACCTTAGCCATGATACTCTCAGGTGCTATCATCATAACCATTCGTATTCTTGCGGTGGTTTTTCATTGGCAATTACCACGATTGTATAAAAAAGAAGTTACTTCTTGATCAATACTAATTTTGCTTTCGCGAAAGCGAACACAGTATCCTTAAAAATTATAATTAAAACCTTATCTCAAAATTTAAAACTTAACCCCATAAAAAAAGCTCTCTTGGTGTAGAGAGCTTTATATGTTGCTTAATTCAATCAACTATATTTTGAGTAGATTTTATAAGTAAGAAGGCTAATTCAAATAATCTATAAAATCTTTTTCAGCAATCTTTGATTGTTACTTTTATAGACGCAATTAGTTGGCCAACGTTTCATTTCAATGGTTAGATTAACAATTATTTAACCCGTAGAGGGGTATGAGTTGCTTTGTTTTGCTAATTCTAAAGGGAGCAGAGAAGAGAATATATCCATTCTTTAGGGACGGGAAAAGGCATATTCGATAGAGATTGATCTGTGATAATACATAAAAAATCCCACTAGATACTGAAACGAGTTCAGTAAGCAGCGGGATTCGTTTAACTAGTAGTTTTGAATGCATCTCTCGGGTTTTTCAAAACTACGTTTTACAAATAAAATCCCAGAGTCCGGACTCTGGGATTTTGTGGTAGACATTTCTTCTAATTAACACTAACCATCAAAACGAATTAAAAGGTGTCTAGCCAGTAGGAAGTAAACTTCTTATCCTATAGACGAATTATTTTACCGAGTGTTACAGCGTTTTTATTTTTTAACTTTGTTTTATGATAGTAAAGCCCACCCTCGTTCTTGGTGTTTCTCTTAAACCCAACAGATATTCAAATATTGCCGTCCGTCGGTTGCAACAATACAAGCATCCCATTATTGCTGTGGGCTTGAAGGAAGGCACCATTGATGGTCAAGAAGTGATCACGTTTGAGTCCGCTTTCGCGAACCTGCCTAGCCGGCAGGCAGGAGCGGAAACCCATACAAACACCATAGATACGGTTACTTTATATTTGAGCCCGCCGCGTCAAGAGGCTTATATGGACTATGTGATTTCGCTGAAACCGAAACGTGTCATTTTTAATCCAGGGACTGAAAATCCTGCATTTTATGTTCTTTTAAAAGAAAATAATATTGCGTATGAAATCGCTTGTACGTTAGTCCTTTTGGGTACGAATCAATATTAACCCTAAGAAGGTAAGTGCCCCGTTAAGAATCAGGATAAAGAACCCAAAATCAAAGCCTGCATATTCTTTACAGAGATCACTGATGAGATACGCCAACACGGGAGATGCTATCGCAATTACAGGAACGATGGCGTCTTTTACCTTCCAAGACGTAAAGAGTCCAAAAGCATACAAACCAAGTAAAGGACCGTAAGTATATCCTGCAAAAGTGAATAAACGAGCAATCACACTATCATCAGCAATAATATATTTAAACGTAATAATCACGAGAATTAATACGACAGACATCAATACATGAATACGTTTACGCATTCGTATCTGCTCGGATGGTTCGTATTTTTTTTCGATATCGAGAATATCAATACTAAATGAAGTGGTCAAAGACGTCAGGGCACTATCGGCACTAGAATATGCCGCAGCAATTAACCCTAAGAGAAATACAATTGCCAGTCCGGCTCCCAATCCACTTTCTACTGCCACGGTCGGGAAGAGTTGGTCTTTATGAGCATCAATACCTTGTTGGGCTGCAAATACAGTTAATAAAACACCTAGAACTAAAAAGACCATGTTTACAATGGTGAGTACAATCGTAAACCAAAACACATTCTTTTTGGCATCTTCCAGATTGCGGCAGGTCAAATTTTTCTGCATCATATCCTGATCCAATCCAGTCATTACAATGGCTATAAATGCTCCTGAGAAAAATTGTTTAAAGAAGTAATCACCACTTTTCCAATCGTCAAAAAAGAAGACTTGAGACAAATCACTATCAGAAACAAAGCTCATAATCTCACCACCTGAAAGGCCCATTTGTTCAGAAACGTAGTAAATAGCCACACCTACGGCAATGAGCATAAACAAGGTTTGGAGCGTATCGGTCCATACAATGGTTTTAATACCAGCCTTAAAGGTGTAAAGCCAAATTAATAAAATAGTAATGGTCACGGTGACCCAAAAAGGAACGCCTTCCTGACCAAAAAATGACATTTTATCAAAGACTAATAACTGTAATACGTTTGCTACCAAATACAATCGGAAGCTAGCCCCTACAATCCGACTCAGTAAAAAGAAGGAAGCCCCTGTTTTATAGGATGCATTCCCAAACCGAGTATCGAGATAGGTATAGATAGACGTTAAATTCAGCTTGTAGTAGAGTGGGAGGAGCACTAATCCGATGACGGCATATCCTACCGTATATCCTAATACGACCTGAAAGTAACTAAAACTGGAAGCTTCAATCCACCCAGGTACCGATATAAACGTCACTCCCGAGAGCGAAGCGCCTATCATCCCAAAGGCGACGAGATACCATGGCGATTGCTTTCCTGCCTTAAAAAAATCGGCATTGGAGCCACTTTTACCCGTGAGATAACTGATGAGCATCAAGACACCAAAGTAACCAGCAATAAGGAGTAAGATTTGATAGGGTTGCATATATTAGGATTTGTTGGGCGCTAATATAGGAATTTTAGCTGTCGACTGTTCGTCTTAGCTTTTGGCTGTTGGCTTTTAGCTTTTGTTGGGAGGGAGAAGCGTATCATTTTCTCAGGACATAATGGTAATACACCATCTCGCCATTACTCAATTCTTTATGAATGTTTGAGCCCTTCACTCCTGCAAAATCATTTAAGGGTTTTCTTAACCAACCTTTTACCATCTTTTGGAAGAATGCCAATTTGTATTCGTGAAATGCCTCCATTGCATTGACGACTTCCTTCGAAATTAATTCCTTTTTGAGTATTTCAAATCCTGCAGCATTGAAAATAGTATCTAGTTCATTCATCTCTTCTGAGGGACGTAAGTCAGCAAACAAAAAATGACCATCAGGGCGTAGCACTCTATAGACTTGCTCCACAAACTTTTTCATTGATCCGTAACAATGTGAAGATTCGATATTCACAATCGCATCTACACTTGCACTAGCCAACGGTATGTTTTCTGCATCCCCATGCATAAAAGTCAATCCTTCTACCGAATGATGGTTATTGCTGAATTTGATGGCGTTTTTAGAATAATCAATTCCGGTCATGGTCTTTGGTATAAGGTACCGTTTGATATACGATGAACCTCCTCCACGTCCACTACCAACTTCTACTACGTCTTTATTAGTAAGATCTACAGCTGTTGCCACATGATGGTATAATTGAATCATATACCGGTCATTCTCTTCCTCTTCTTTCAGAGGGATTTTAATAGATTGGTTGCTGGGCTCGTATCCGTAGTTCATATACGTCCATTCTTGTGTTGGATACTTATTTGCCAGATACTGATATAGTTGTTTCCAAACTGCTCGTTTCAGTCGAGGAGAAATGTTAAGAAAGAAAGCAAAAACATGGGTAATCATAGGTTTGTAAAGTAGCGTATCTATCAGGTTGTATGAAGTACAACGAGTATATAAAGTTACCTAAAATACGCTAAAAAAGGGTGAAACGCTTGTTTGGAAGTATTAAAATGAAATACACCTAATGTTTTAATCATTAAAGACGTTTGTAATTGTTATAGAAGTCAAGGTAAACAATAACTGAAATCATACAAGAAACAAACCTCTCCTCCGTCTGTATGTCGTTTTTACACATCCACCTTGCTATTAGAAACTTAGTGAAACACCTCCTTAGCCCTCCTTTCTAGGGTGTGAAGATTCTTAAAGGAAAGAGTTTACAAGAGTGCGTTTTCATACTTTTACTACGCACTTCGACAGGCTATTAGATTAGCATCATATATTTACAAGAAGTTTTAATTTATTAAATTTCTAAAAAACCAGAGGAGAAAGGTGAACTATTTCGACTTTTAACTGCTCAGTGTGACACTCCCTAACAACTTCTTCGCTATGATGTTTCGCGCAAGCATAAAAGAAATGATAAAATAGCGTAGTATTTTATTTAAAGTAAGTATTCTATTTTAACATCCAACATCCAACATCCAACATCCAACATCCAACATCCAACATCCAACATCCAGCATCCAGCATCCAGCAAGTTTCATAGAACTTCCCACTTCAGACTTCCCGCTCCTAATATTTTTTCATCTTCATCTTCATCTTTAACTTTAACTTCAATTTCAATTTCAATTTCAATTTCAATTTCGACTTTGATTTCGGTTTGGATTTCCTTTTCCTTATTTTTATCCCAATGAAACAAAACCGCCCTCTACTGATTATCGGTCTCTTTTTAGTTGTCCAAATGGGGATTGTACGTATCCTTGCCCTTTTTCCGGAGTTCATAGAAAACTATTACAGTAACGGTCTTTACCCTGTGATCTCAAAAGGATTCCGATATGCCTTTGGCTGGTTACCATTTTCATTTGGGGACATCATGTATTTGGTGTTGATTTTTATCGCTTTGCGCGAAATCGTACACTTGTTCAAATCTCGTTTCCGTCAGTGGAAAACCTTTTGTATTCGTACGCTTGCGCTAGCATCTATTGTATATGGGGCGTTTCATTTACTGTGGGGTATGAATTATTACCGACCTCCTTTACACGAATCGCTTTCGATAGAAAGTGAATATACCACCGAAGAATTGGTTGCCTTAACTGAAAAACTAATCGTAAAAAGTAATACATTGTACGACCAGTTGGCCACCAATGACACCATGATGGTGGAGGTGCCACTCTCAAAATCTGAAGTTTTTGAGAACACGCTGCAAGGGTATGAAGCCTTACAATCACAATTTCCAAAACTCAATTATCCTCCCAAAAGCATCAAAACCTCCTTATTGAGTTATCCACTTTCGGTGATGGGATATAGTGGCTACTTAAATCCCATTACTAATGAGGCACACATCAACGGACTCGTGCCAAGTCACAGGCATCCAGTGATAAGCTGTCATGAACAAGCACATCAATTAGGTTTTGCCAAGGAAAACGAAGCCAATTTTATAGGTGTACTCGCAACGATTCATAACGAGAACCCATACTTTCAATATTCTGGAAGCATTTTTGCCCTACGGTATTGTATCAATGACGTTTTTCGCCGCGATAGCGAGCTAGGAGAAAAACTACGTGATCAGATTCGCCCTGGGATTCTCAAGAATTATGCGGCGTCTCGCGCATTTTGGGATGAGATGGATAATCCGCTAGAGCCTTTTTTTAAATTGTTTTATAGCAATTACTTGAAAGCAAATAACCAACCAGAAGGAATGAAAAGCTACAGCTATATGGTTGCCTTATTAGTAAATTATAACAAATCTTTTCCATTAGCGATATAGTATTTAGCGCCCAGCAATTCCCACATTATTTTATTAAACCATTATTTCATTGGCGTTTATTTGATGTTAAAAAACTCTTAATTAGCAGGGGTGACCGCTGTTGATGGATGTATCTTTAAGGACTAAATAATCACTACATACTATGTTTTTAAAGAAAATCCTTATTGTGGGATTAGTTGCATGCTCGTTTGCGATGTACGGGCAAGACTATTTTCCTTCAAATGACGGTGTAAAATCTAAGAATGAGAATTACACAGTTTTCACAAATGCAACCATTCACACTTCACCTACAGAAACTATCAAAAACGGGACACTGATTGTCAAGGATGGAAAAATAGTACGTGTTGGAAAATCAATTCCAGTTCCAAGTAATGCTATTACCATCGATGTATCGGGTAAACACATCTATCCTTCGTTTATTGATATGTATACTGGTTTTGGAATCGAAAAGCCAAAGCGCTCGGGCGGGGGTGGTCGCGGTTCTCAATATGATAATACCCGTGATGGTTATTATTGGAATGACCATATACGTCCAGAAACGCAAGGAATTGATGCGTTTAAATATGATGCCAAAAGCGCTAAAGCTTTTATAGAAGCTGGGTTTGGGGTTGTTGCAACCCATCAACATGATGGGATTGCCAGAGGCACAGGCGCTTTAATTGCCCTGAATACAAACGGTAATACAGCTAACAGGGTTCTTGACAATAACCTCGGACAGTATTTTTCTTTTGATAAGAGTAATACGTCTTCACAATCATATCCTACCTCAAAAATGGGAGCCACGTCTTTATTACGCCAAGTTCATTATGACTTAGATTGGTATGAAAAAGGAAATGTAACGACTAAAGATCTTTCTTTAGAAGCGCTTACGCGAAATAAAAACCTTACGCAATTCTTCGAGGCAGAAGATGTATATGATGCGATGCGTATTGACAAAATAGGAGATCAGTTTGGAATCAATTATATGATCATTGGAGCAGGGGACGAGTATAAGCGAATCGGGGAGATTAAAAACCTGAATAGAACGTTTGTTTTACCACTAGATTTTCCAGATGCGTATGATGTAGAAAATCCATATGCTGCAAACTACATAGACTTAGGAGATATGCGTCACTGGAATCAAGCGCCTACTAACCCAAAACAATTTGAGTCTAACGGAATTCCTTTTGCGCTGACAACGTTTAAGTTAAAATCACCAAAAGAGTTCAAAGGACAACTCATGAAAGCCATCAAACATGGACTTTCAAAAGAAAAAGCATTAGCGGCTTTAACCACCGTGCCTGCACAATTACTAGGAAAGAGTAACGAAATAGGAAGCTTAAAAGATGGTGCCTGGGCAAACTTTATGATTACTTCTGGAGAACTTTTTGAAGATAAAACAATGCTTTATGAGCACTGGATTCAAGGACAGAAAACAGTTGTAAAAGATATGAATACCGTTGATATAGATGGTACGTACGGGATGCGTATAGGAGGAACGTCATATACATTAAATATCAAAAATTCTACAGAAGGAAAAACTGATTTTACTCTGATGGAAGGAG
Source organism: Dokdonia ponticola (assembly GCF_042653865.1). Classification (NCBI taxonomy): domain Bacteria; kingdom Pseudomonadati; phylum Bacteroidota; class Flavobacteriia; order Flavobacteriales; family Flavobacteriaceae; genus Dokdonia; species Dokdonia ponticola. The sequence continues at coordinate 164,908 of NZ_JBHSFV010000002.1, forward strand.
AAAATGACGTAAAAAGTGATGGAAATTATGCCGATGCATGGGTGAATCTTACCTTTCCAAAAGGAGATAATACGTTTGTACGTTTAGTTGGGCAAGTCCTTGATGATCGTTTTGTTGGAAAAGCCGTTTTACCTAATGGTGACGAGCAAGCCATTACAACCGAAAGAACCAAAGCTACTGAAGGGACAAAAGATGCTAAAGGAAAAGACAAAAGGAAAGACGATGATAAAGCACCAGTGATCATGCCAATGACGTATCCTAATATTGCTTTTGGTTTTGAACAACCACCAAGTCAACAGGACATTCTGATTAAGAATGCGACGGTTTGGACGAGTGAAGCGGAAGGCGTTTTAGAGAATACAGATGTTCTTATTAAAGATGGTAAGATTAGCAAGATCGGTAAAAACCTTTCAGCGGGTAGAGCAAAAGTGATTGATGGTACAGGAAAACATGTTACTGCCGGAATTATTGATGAGCACTCACATATCGCAGCGTTTGATATTAACGAAGCAGGACATAACTCAACCGCAGAGGTGCGTATGTCGGATGTGATTAACCCAGATGATAGTGATATTTATAGAAACCTAGCAGGAGGAGTTACCGCCATTCAATTATTACACGGATCTGCAAACCCAATAGGAGGACAGTCCGCAGTTATGAAATTAAAATGGGGCTCTGCTATCGATGAGATGCTTCTAGAAGATAAGAAGTTTATTAAGTTCGCTCTCGGCGAAAATGTAAAGCAGGCCAACTGGCAAAGCTATAGTCGTTTTCCACAAACCCGAATGGGTGTTGAACAAGTATTTGTAGACTACTTCACCAGAGCAAAAGAATACGAAGCTTTGAAAAACAGCGGAAAACCCTATCGTATCGACGAAGAGATGGAAATCGTTGTTGATATCTTAAATGAAGAGCGTTATATCTCTTGTCACTCGTATGTACAAAGTGAGATCAATATGTTGATGAAAGTTGCAGAGCGTTTCAACTTTAGAATTAATACGTTTACTCATATCCTTGAAGGATACAAAGTAGCAGATAAGATGGCTGCCCATGGGGTAGGAGGATCTACCTTTTCAGATTGGTGGGCGTATAAGTATGAAGTAAATGATGCGATTCCTTACAATGCTGCCATTATGCATAATGCAGGTGTTGTGGTGGCGATTAATAGTGATGACGGGGAGATGTCAAGACGCCTGAATCAAGAAGCCGCTAAGATTGTAAAATACGGAGGAGTCTCTGAAGAAGAAGCGCTTAAAATGATCACTCTAAATCCTGCTAAACTATTACACCTAGACGATCGCTCAGGGAGTATTAAAGTTGGAAAAGATGGTGATGTAGTGGTATGGTCTGACCATCCATTGTCTATCAAAGCAAAAGCAGAACAAACAATTATTGAAGGAACTATTTATTTTGATATTAATAGAGACCTAGAATTAAGAGAAGCTGTAAAAGCAGAAAAAAGCAAATTGATTGCTATGATGCTCGCAGAAAAGAAAAAAGGGTTAAAAACGCAACCTGCCAAGAAAAAAGAAAAGCAGCGTTTACATTGTGACACTACAGAAACGATACATTAATATGAGAGCACTAACAAAATACATGACGATAGCGTTCGTATGCATCGCTTCGGTCGCTATAGGACAACAAACACCAGCACCTGCTCAGACAGAGGTGTATACAATTATAGGAGCAACAGCTCACATAGGAAACGGAACTGTCATCGATAATGCCATATTGATTATAGAAGATGGTAAAATAAGTGTCTGTGCAGATGCCACAACAACTAAGATTGCTCAAAGAGGTAAGATTATAAACGCCGAAGGAAAACACATCTATCCAGGACTCATCGCCACAAACACCACCCTAGGATTGGTAGAAGTAGGGCAAGTACGTCAAACTAATGACGATGATGAGATTGGAGATATGATTCCTCATGTTCGTTCTATTATTGCATACAATGCAGAGTCTAAAGTCGTAGAAAGTATGCGCCCTAATGGAGTACTGATGGCACAAATACGCCCTCTTGGAGGAAGAATTTCGGGAACTTCATCAGTGGTACAACTCGATGCATGGAACTGGGAAGATGCCGCTGTAAAAGCAGATAATGGCGTGTATGCTAATTGGCCTCTTAGTATGACTAGAGGAAGATGGTGGTTAGGCGAAGATCCAGGTTCTAAGCCTAATAAAAACTATCCAAAGGATATAGATGAATTACGAACATTTATGAATAATGCAAAAGCATATTCAAAAGGAAATTCTGATGTTAATCTCCCTTTTGCGGCGATGAAAGGTGTTTTTGACGGAAGTCAGCGTTTATTTATTAGCGCTAATGATGAGCGTCAAATCCGTGATGTGATTGCATTCAAAAATGAAATGAATATTCCTCATGTTGTTCTTGTAGGAGGATATCAAGCTTACAAAGTAGCGGCGGAATTGAAAGCAAACAACATCCCTGTCATTTTACAGCGTGTTCAAGATTTACCCGCGATGGATGATCATGATTATGATTTGCCTTATAAGTTGCCAAAATTATTGACAGACGCTGGGGTACTTGTCGCTTTAGGATACGATGGCGAGTATTGGCAAGTACGAAACCTTCCTTTTTATGCAGGTCAAGTCACACAGTTTGGAATGAGTGATGCAGATGCCTTAAAATTAATTACAGAAAACCCTGCAAAGATTTTGGGACTAGACGCCTCAGCGGGAACTTTAGAAGTAGGAAAAGATGCTACCTTGTTTATAAGTGAAGGGAATGCACTTGATATGCGAGGAAATCAATTGACGAGAGCTTTTATTCAAGGAAGAGATATTAGTTTGGAAACACATCAAACAAAACTTTGGAAGCGCTATGCAGAAAAAGTAGAAATCAAAAAGTAATAGATTTACTAAACTCACAGAAAAGCGATCACTAGTAAGTGATCGCTTTTTTTGTACCTCACTACTAATGAGTGACTTGATTAAGTTTGCTTGAACTTTGTTTAAAGGCTAGTAATTGCTGTTTATTTTTACGTAATTGCAATACTTTTAAAAAATCATAATTTTTATGCGAGATACTCATTACATAAGTAGTGCAATCCTAGATCTGGCTACGATTTCATCGATCCTACAAGAAAATAAATCACTAGAACTTAGTGAAGAAAGTCGCCATAATATTAATGCTTCTAGAGGGTATTTAGATCAAAAGATAGCAGGAAATTCCACTCCCTTATATGGTATTAATACAGGTTTTGGGAGTTTATGTAATGTCGCTATAAAAAACGAACACCTGACTCAATTACAAGAAAATCTCATGCGTTCTCATGCATGTGGTACTGGAGACTATGTACCTAAGGCTATAGTCAAATTAATGATTTTATTAAAAATTCAGTCATTAAGCTATGGTCATAGTGGCGTACATATTGACACCGTAGAGCGTCTTGTTGATTTTTATAATCTAGATATTCTTCCAGTGGTGTACACACAAGGTTCCCTTGGTGCAAGTGGAGATTTAGCTCCCTTGGCGCATTTATCTCTACCTCTTATAGGTGAAGGTTATGTATGGGATGGGGATACTCCCGCTTTCGCGAAAGCGATCTTAGAAAAACATAATCTTCGTCCAATAAAGCTGCAATCTAAAGAGGGATTAGCTTTACTTAACGGAACTCAATTTATGGTAGCATATGGGGTAGATGCGCTATTAAAGTGCCATAAGCTATCGTATCTAGCCGATATGATCGGAGCCATCTCTATAGATGCCTTTAATTGCAACCTATCACCATTTGATCCTCTAGTGCATCATGTGCGACCTCACCGAGGACAAATCAAAACGGCAGAGCGAATACAAGGTTTCTTAGCCGATAGCGAAATAGCAAAAACAGAAAAAGTTAACGTACAAGATCCGTATTCTTTTAGATGTATCCCTCAAGTACACGGCGCAAGTAAGGATGCTATTATTTTTGCTTCAAAGACGTTTAAAACAGAAATGAATAGTGTCACAGATAATCCTAACATTTTTGCTGATGAGGATAAGATTATAAGTGGCGGTAATTTTCATGGCCAACCCTTAGCATTAGCGTTGGATTTCTTGGCCATCGCCATTGCAGAATTAGGGAGTATCAGCGAACGACGCACGTATCAATTAATTAGTGGTCTTAGAGATCTTCCGCCTTTTTTGGTAGATAATCCTGGATTACATAGCGGTATGATGATTCCGCAATACACGGCAGCGAGTATTGTAAGTCAAAATAAACAACTGGCCACACCTGCAAGCGTGGATTCTATCGTCTCGTCCAACGGACAAGAAGATCACGTAAGTATGGGCGCAAATGCTGCTACAAAGCTCTATAAAGTCGTAGAGAACTTAGAAACGATTTTAGCCATAGAGCTTTTGAATGCCTCTCAAGCTTTACACTTTAGAGCACCGTCAAAAACCTCTCCTTTTTTAGAGTCTATAGTCTCCGCTTATCGAAGTGAAGTTCCTTTTGCCACTGAAGACAGAATGTTTTCTATAGACATTCATAAAACCAAGGAATTTATGAATTCTATTCAAGTGGATTCGGAAATGCTCTTTAATTAGCTAACACTCCATGTATCCATGCAATCGCTTCTTCTAAGGTAGCAAAAGCTTCAAAAGGGTGTTCAAAAAACTGCTTTTCTATAATTACATTTCTCTGATTAACAGGGTCTGATGATACCACTGCAATAGCTCTTATATTAGAGTTTTTTGCAGTGTTTAAGTATACCGTAGGATTTATGGAGTAAGAATATATTCTATTAGAGATATAACCATAAGGTTTCCCTTTAAAATAATTTTCGCAAAATTCTAGAAACTCCTTATTGTAATTAATATCAATTGTAATACCTTCTTTCATTTCAGCAATCACAATATCATCTTGTATTTTGACTTTTCCGAAGTCAAAATTGGTTTCGATTGTATTCAAAAGTTGTTATTCGTTAGGGGGATTAGTAACAATATTATAGATCAAATTTCCAACAAAATATTTTAGCAATCAAATAAAATTTAAATAAGATTAGTAATAAGGTATATAGCGAAGGAAAACAACTAATGATTGTTAGTTTATAGGTTGTTTTTTGAAATACAAATTAGATAAAAGTGTAGTGAAATTGCGCATAAAAAAACAGGTATACACACAGCATACCTGTTTTTAAATATATAATTCATTTATTTATTCAGACTCCGTTGTCGTTGCCTTTTCTATGGTAATTGTGAGTTCTTCACTCTTTTTATCTAAATCCATAAGAATAGCATCTCCTTCGGTCAGTTTTGAAGATATGATCTCTTCAGCCAGGGCATCTTCAATGTATTTTTGAATAGCACGCTTGAGAGGTCTTGCTCCATAATCTTTATCAAAGCCTTTGTCACTGATATAATCCTTAGCCTCATCAGTCAGGCGAAGGTCATAACCAAGATCTTTAATACGAGTGAATAGTTTTGCAAGTTCTATATCTATAATCTTGTGTATGTGTTCTCTTTCTAAAGCATTAAATACAACCACATCGTCAATACGGTTTAAGAATTCTGGTGCGAATGCTTTTTTTAGGGCATTTTGAATGACACTTTTTGCATTTTCGTCTACTTGATTTTTTCGACTTGCTGTTCCAAAACCGACACCTTGACCAAAATCTTTTAGTTTACGTGCACCAATATTTGATGTCATAATGATAATGGTATTTCTAAAATCGATTTTACGACCTAATGAATCTGTCAAGAATCCATCGTCTAGCACTTGAAGTAGCATATTAAATACATCGGGATGTGCTTTTTCAATTTCATCTAGTAAGATCACTGAATAGGGTTTTCTTCGTACTTTTTCAGTAAGCTGTCCACCTTCTTCATATCCTACGTATCCTGGAGGTGCTCCTACCAGTCTAGAGATCGCAAATTTCTCCATGTACTCACTCATATCTATACGGATGAGTGCATCTTGATTATCAAATAATTCTTTAGCAAGGACTTTGGCAAGTTGTGTTTTTCCAACCCCAGTTTGTCCTAAGAATATAAAAGAGCCAATGGGCTTATTAGGGTCTTTTAATCCAGCACGATTTCGTTGTATTGCTTTTGCTACTTTTGCTACCGCTTCATCTTGTCCGATGACATTTTTCTTGATGGTAGCAGGCAAATCAGCGAGTTTATTACTTTCTGTCTGCGCGATACGATTTACAGGAATACCTGTCATCATACTTACTACATCAGCCACATTATCTTCAGACACTTCTTCTTTATGAAGTTTTGACTCTTCTTCCCAACGTTCTTGGGCGATAGCGAGCTCTTTCTCTAGATTCTTTTCATCATCACGTAGCTTCGCTGCTTCTTCATACTTTTGTTTTTTAACAACCGTTGTTTTGAGTTCGCGAACTTCCTCTAGTTTACTTTCTAATTCTAGAATCTTTTTTGGGACATCAATGTTTGTAATATGGACACGTGACCCTGCTTCATCCAACGCATCAATTGCTTTGTCTGGGAGGAATCGATCTGTCATGTATCGATTCGTTAATTTCACACATGCCTCGATTGCATCGTCTGTATACGTTACATTATGATGCTCTTCGTATTTCTCTTTGATATTTTGGAGAATTTCTATGGTTTCCTCTACCGTCGTAGGTTCTACGATTACTTTTTGGAAACGACGCTCCAAAGCTCCATCTTTTTCGATGTGTTGACGGAATTCATCCAAGGTAGTAGCCCCTACACATTGTATTTCGCCTCGAGCGAGTGCAGGTTTAAACATATTAGAAGCATCTAGAGATCCCGTAGCTCCTCCAGCGCCTACAATAGTATGAATTTCATCTATAAAAAGAATAATATCATCATTCTTTTCAAGTTCATTCATTACCGCTTTCATGCGCTCTTCAAACTGTCCTCTGTATTTTGTACCAGCCACTAAGCTAGCTAGATCAAGTGTGACCACTCTTTTATCAAAAAGGATACGTGATACTTTACGCTGTACAATACGAAGCGCAAGTCCTTCAGCAATGGCAGATTTACCAACACCTGGTTCTCCTATAAGTAAAGGATTATTTTTCTTACGTCGACTCAAAATTTGTGAGACGCGTTCTATCTCTTTAGTTCTTCCTACAACAGGATCAAGTTTTCCTTCTTCTGCCATCGCAGTAAGGTCACGCCCAAAATTATCTAAAACGGGTGTTTTACTTTTTTTACTGCCTTTTGATGAAGCTGCATTTCCGAATGGATTTTCTTTTTCTCCTTCGTTGCTTGATTCCTGTTCATCACTGAATTCTGATTTTATAGGTTCTATATAATCATCATCTTCGTTTGCCATCATACCTTTAAATTGGTCTTTTACGTTATCATAATCTACCTTAAGTCTGTTTAATAACTTTGTGGTAGGGTCGTTTTCATTGCGAAGTATACACAATAACAAGTGTGCTGTATTGATAGAAGAGCTCTGGAATAGTTTTGCTTCCAAAAATGTCGTTTTCAGAGCACGTTCTGCCTGTCTTGTTAAGTGTAAATTCTTTTTATCATTGCCTTGTAAGCTACTATTAGGATTTGCAGGACTTAGGATTTCTACTTTACGTCGTAGGTGTTCTAAGTCTATTTGTAAAGCACTTAATATATTAATAGCCTTACCACTACCATCTCTTAGTAGTCCAAGTAATAAATGTTCTGTTCCTATAAAGTCGTGACCTAGCCGTAAAGCTTCTTCTTTACTGTAGGCAATTACGTCTTTTACTCTAGGTGAAAAATTATCATCCATAATTTCGATCTCCTTACGTTCTTTGTAAATTTAAGCAATATCCTTCAAAAATCATTCCGCAGGAAGTACTTAGTAGCTAATAGACAAAATAACTGACAGTTTGCCAAGTATATTGTTGGGTAGTTATTAAAAATACGGTATTAAATATTGTTAATAAAAAATACGCTTTCGCGAAAGCGTATACCTGCAGAAACCTTTTAAAATCGGTATATTGCTAGCTAGTAAAATCGACATAAAAATTTAATCAATCTATATATGGCAGGAGGAGAAAAATTGATCCCAATTAATATTGAAGATGAAATGAAGTCAGCGTACATCGATTATTCGATGTCAGTCATTGTGTCACGTGCTTTACCTGATGTACGAGATGGTTTGAAGCCTGTACACCGTAGAGTTTTGTTCGGAATGCATGAACTCGGGATACGTGCCAGTGGGGCTCACAAAAAATCGGCGAGAATCGTTGGAGAAGTATTAGGAAAGTATCACCCACATGGGGATACCTCTGTATACGACGCGATGGTTCGTATGGCTCAAGAATGGAGTTTACGATATATGCTTATAGATGGACAGGGTAACTTTGGATCTGTAGATGGTGATAGCCCAGCTGCCATGCGTTATACAGAAGCACGTATGCGTAAGATATCTGAAGATATGCTTGCCGATATTGAAAAAGATACAGTAGATCATCAACTCAATTTTGATGATACTTTAAAAGAACCAAAAGTATTACCAACCAGAGTTCCTGGGTTACTTATTAATGGAGCATCTGGTATTGCTGTAGGGATGGCAACCAACATGCCTCCTCATAACCTTTCTGAAGTTGTAGACGGCATCGTGGCCTATATCGAAAATAACGATATAGACATTGATGAGTTAATGACGCACGTAAAAGCTCCTGATTTTCCTACTGGAGGAATTATTTACGGATACGAAGGCGTACGTGAAGCTTTTAAAACAGGGCGCGGTCGCATTGTGATGCGCGCAAAGGCAACGATCGAAGAAGTAAAAGGACGTGAGTGTATTATCGTGACCGAGATTCCATATCAGGTGAATAAAGCCGATATGATCAAGAAAACGGCAGACATGATCAACGATAAGAAAATCGATGGTATTTCTGCGATACGTGATGAGTCCGATAGAAACGGGATGCGTATCGTATACGTATTAAAAAGAGAAGGAATTCCTAATATCGTTTTAAATACCTTATATAAATATACAGCACTTCAATCTTCTTTTAGTGTCAATAATATTGCATTGGTCAACGGTAGACCAGAAATGCTTAACCTTAAAGACATGATCCATCACTTTGTGGAGCATCGCCATGAGGTAGTCGTTCGTAGAACAAAATACGAACTTAAGAAAGCAGAAGATAGAGCACACATCCTTGAAGGGTTAATCATTGCATCAGATAATATTGATGAGGTGATTGCGATCATAAGAGCCAGCTCTAATGCAGATGAAGCAAGAGCCAACCTTATCGAGCGTTTTAAACTCTCAGAAATACAGGCAAAAGCGATTGTAGAAATGAGACTTCGCCAGTTAACAGGTCTAGAACAAGACAAGTTACGCGCAGAGTACGAGGAAATCATGAAAACAATTGAAGACCTAAAAGATATCCTAGCGAGCAAAGAGCGTCGTATGAATATTATTAAGGAGGAGCTTATTGAAGTAAAAAGCAAATATGGGGATGAGCGTCGTTCTGTCATAGAATATGCAGGAGGCGATGTTAGTATCACAGATTTGATTCCTGATGAAAAAGTGGTGATTACGATTTCTCATGCGGGATACATTAAACGTACATCACTTACTGAGTATAAAACTCAAAATAGAGGAGGCGTAGGACAAAAAGCATCAACAACACGTAATGAGGATTTCTTAGAGCACCTTTTTGTAGGAACCAATCATCAGTATATGCTGTTCTTTACCCAAAAAGGAAAATGTTTCTGGATGCGTGTGTTTGAGATTCCTGAGGGAAGTAAGACCTCAAAAGGAAGAGCGATTCAAAACCTTATTAATATAGAACAAGATGATAAGGTAAAAGCCTTTGTCACTACCAATGATCTTAAAGATGAAGAATACGTAAATAGTAACTTTATCATCATGGCTACTAAAAAAGGTCAAGTAAAGAAAACGTCATTAGAGCAATATTCGCGCCCTAGAACAAATGGTATCAATGCAATAACGATAAAAGAAGGTGATGAGTTATTATCTGCAAAGCTTACCAATGGCGAAAGCCAAGTCATGCTGGCTGTGAAGTCTGGTAAGGCCATTCGCTTTGAAGAAAGCAAGACCAGACCTATGGGTAGAGGTGCCTCTGGTGTTCGTGGCATAACTCTTGCAAACGAGAATGACGAAGTTGTAGGAATGGTGTCTGTAAACGATGTAGAGAGTAATATCTTAGTGGTTTCAGAAAAAGGATATGGTAAGCGTAGTAGTCTTGAGGATTACCGTATTACCAATCGCGGAGGGAAAGGTGTAAAAACCATTTCTGTAACTGAAAAGACAGGAGAATTAGTTGCTATAAAAAATGTAACAGACGAGGATGATCTTATGATCATTAATAAATCTGGGATTGCTATTCGTATGGAAGTAGCAGATTTAAGAGTAATGGGAAGAGCCACACAAGGGGTGCGACTTATTAACTTAAAAGGAAATGATTCTATTGCCGCTGTCGCGAAAGTAAAACACGATGAAGACGAAATAGATGAAGATGATATAGAAGGTGTTACAGACGCAGCAAAACCGACTGAACAACAAACTGATTCAACTCCAAACAATGAGGCTTCTGAAGAAGAAGAATAAATAATGGGGTTGAGTAAATTTTAATTAATTTTGTAAACCCTTAATTTTAAATAATAGATAATGAAGACTAAATTTTTATTTGTAATAGCGCTTGCTTTTGGTATCTCAGCATTTGCACAAAAGAAAGAAGTAAAAGCCATACAGAAAGCAATAAAAAGCGGTAGTTATGGAGAAGCAAAAAATCTTGTTGGAGCAGCAGAAGCTTTAATAGGATCTATGGATGAGAAGACAAAAGAAAACTTTTTATTAGCAAAAGCACAAGCTTATCTAGGTGTCGATAATAAAGACGCAGCAGATTTAAAAGTAGCCGCCGCAGCTTATAATGAGCTAAAAGGTTCTAAATATGATGAAGAAGCAGAGAAAGGTATTTCTAATGTGGTTGTAGCAATGATAAACTCAGCAATAGATGATCAAAATACTCAAAATTATAAAAGTGCCGTATCCAAACTTGCCGATGCCTATAACTATAGTAAAAAAGACACCATATATTTATATTATGCAGCGTCTAATGCTGTAAATGGTAAAGATTATGATACTGCATTAAAGTATTATAATCAACTTACAGGACTTAAATTTTCTGGTATAGAGACGTTGTATTATGCAACTAATGCAACTACTAACAAAGAAGAAAAATTTCCATCTATACAAGATAGAGACGTAGCCGTATTAACTAAAACGCACATCAACCCAACAGAGAAAAAAAGTGAATCTAAGCGTGGAGAGATTGCAAAGAATATTGCATTAATCTACATGTCTCAAGGGAATAATGAAAAAGCATTAGAAGCAATGGCTTCTGCTCGTGCTGAAAACCCTGATGATATTATGTTAATACGTTCTGAGGCAAACATATACTTAGAAATGGAACAACTTGATAAGTATAAAGCAACCATGAACGAAGTTCTTGAAAAAGACCCTAACAATCCTGAAATATATTACAATTTAGGTGTAGGAGAAGACAAGCTTGGTAATAAGGAAGAAGCCATTAAAAATTATGAAAAGGCTATTTCTCTAAACCCTAAATATGCTGCTGCTTACAATAACATTGGAGCATTAATCTTAAGTGAAGAGAGAGCTATTGTTGATGAAATGAATAGTCTTGGGACATCAAATGCAGATTATGATAAATATGAGGTTCTTAAAGAAAAGCGCAAAGGATTATACAGAAGTGCAGCTCCCTATCTAGAAAAAGCATTAGAAAATAGAACAGGAGAGGATAATCCAGCTCGTTCTCTAGAGTTATCAAGAACATTATATGGAATCTATCAGCAATTAGGGGAAACCTCAAAGGCAGATGCCATGAAAGCTAAAATAGAAACATTAGAAGGAGGGAATTAAAAACCACTTTTAATTCAGCTAATAAGAAAACCGCTTTAGTATTGAAGCGGTTTTTTTATGATATAAGGTCTAATTCAAAAGCTTTTTTATGATGCGTTCTATAGTCTTCCAATTTCGAGTGGTGATGTTTTTTCCGTAGGTAACTTCTAAGATGCGCATTGCTTTTGTGGTTTGAGAAAGTGATAGGTCCAATACGCTTAGAATGGTTTCCCCCCTTTTTTCAATAATTTGATAAGAGTTATCATCACTTGTCCAAGGAAGTCGTATGTCAGCGATAACATCGTCTTTCAAAAATGAGATATAACATCTTGTATCTTTTGTGATGTTTTTATTCTTAAAGGGATCGCTTTCGCGAAAGCGTACTATAAAAGATGCCTCTCTGACACAGGTAGGAACAGGAAAACCAACATTGGTCTCTACCGTTTTTTCGATGGTATGTTCGAGCTCTTTTATGTCTTGTAATGGCGCATCAAAAATCACATTTCCTGAGTTTAATAGCGTTTTGATATGTGTGTATCCCAAAGACTCAAAAAGCACTTTAAGGTCAGCCATGGGTAGTTTATGATGTCCCCCTACGTTAATACCTCTTAAAAAAGCAACATAGGTTTCTCTGGTACTTTGTTTGGTCATTAGATAAAATCCTGATTAATTATGAAATGCGATTACTTTTTTATTCGAATAATCATACCGTTTGACTTCTTAAGGTCATTTCGTTCGATTAAGGCAATGAGATCACCACTGGGGAGTTGTTTTAGGGTTCGTATTCTTCCTTCAATACTGAGTCCAAAGGTTTCATCAGTTTTACGATCGTACTTCATTAATCGTCTATATGCTAGTGAACCAAACACAAAATAATCATTCCAATCTGAAATGGTACTTCCATCTACTTTTAGTAAGCAAGAAGGACCAATGGCACGCCCTCCATCCTCTGTAGGTACCGTCCAATAATGTTCAGGAAATACAGTGAAGGTAGCTGCTTCTTCCTCTGAAATAGTAGATACCAATGCGCCATCATAGTTAATTCCATGTGTAAAAAGGGGCCAACCATAGTTTTTTCCTTTCTCTATGATATTAAATTCGTCACCTCCCTTAGGTCCATGCTCAGCTCCAAAAAGGGTTTGTGTGGTTGGATCAAAATACAGACCTTGTACATCTCTATGTCCGTAACTCCAAATGGTTGTGGGAGTGGTCAAGCCCTTAAAAATAGGATTGTCTTCAGGAATACTCCCATCATCCATAATTCTATGAATCTTGCCAGAATCATCTTGTAGATCTTGTGCATTTAAAAACGGATTGGCTTTTGTAGAAAAATTACTACTTCCCACATTGAGAAAGAAATGTGTGTCATCTTCCCATACAATTCGCATCCCATTTCCTGCATAATTTTGAGCTCTTGTTGTAAAAATAGTTTCAAAAGCAGTGGCTGTTTGGTCTTGTATTTTAAATCGAGACACTTTTGCAAACCCATCTGATGCTAGGTAGGATATATAGATCCATCCATTTGTACTGTAGCTAGGGTGTATACTGATGTCCATCAATCCACCATGCATCACGGCAGGTATTTCAGGCGTACCAAATGTAACAATAGCGGGCATCCCCGTTATTTCTATCTGCTGACCATTTTTAAGATGAAACATTTTTCCAATCCTATCGGTGATAAAGTATTCATTGTCTTCAACAATTGCAATTCCGTAGGGAATGGTAAAACCCCTTGCAATGGTGTCTAAAGAAAACGAGTCCTCGCTCATGGGATATGGTGAGTGTGGAACATGTATTTCGGTATTAGTACAACTGATAAGACATCCTACTAGGAGGGAAGCAATAATTCCTTTTATAGAGATTGTATAAATACGTTGTTTTTTATGTTTCAATTTTTTTGGCTAGTGGATTTCTGAAGAATACATTTTATGGTTTAAAAATACAGTATATATTTTAGAATAATCACATAAAAAAGATATGCACCAAGGCAATCAAATAATAATAAGAATTGATTGTCTTGGTGCACATACGCTAATCCACGAGGCCAGATACTATATTTTGGATCGTATTTTAATCAAATATAGCCTCTTCAGCCGTTTTTCTATTTTTCTCTACATCTGCTTTTACACTGTCTAATTTCATTCGAATAGTCATTAAGGCTATTTTTCCTAGCGGAAGACGTAGCGTTGGATTTTCAGTATACACCAAATCAATAATTGCTTTTGATGCTTTTACTGGGTCGCCTTCTTGTTTTCCATCAACTCCTTTTAATTTAGTTCTAAAAGTTCCTGCTGTTTCCGAATAGTCATCAATTATTTTTTTAGCAAGTCCTAAATTATCTCCTGCAAATTTTGTTCGAAAAGGACCTGGTTCAATAATAGACACTTTAATTCCTAATGGTACAACTTCTTGCGCTAGGGCTTCACTAAACCCTTCTAGTGCAAACTTACTCGCATTATAGATACCAAATCCTGCAAAAGCCTTTATACCGCCATGGGAAGAGATTTGAACAATATGCCCCTTTTTTTCATTCCTCATAAAAGGAAGTACGATCTGCGTAAGTTTTAAAGTTCCAAAAAAGTTTGCTTCAAAAACAGTCCTCACTTCTTGAGTGGATGTTTCTTCAATGGCGCCTACAAAGCCCATACCTGCATTATTGACCAATACATCAATGCGACCAAATGTTGAAATTACCTTCTGAATACCATTTTCGATACTTTTTTCATCAGTAATATCTAATAAAATGGAATGTGCCTTATCTATATGTTCTTTATTGAATGCTTCAACTTGTGCTTTTTTCCTGAATGTACCAATAACAAAATCTCCTTTTTCTATGACAGATTGGGCAAGTGCTTTGCCTAGTCCGCTAGAAATCCCTGTGATGAACCAAATTTTATTTTTCATAATATGTATTTATAAATGAGTGTATGTTTCATGTAATTATTTTTTAAGTGTTTCTATTAGTTCAGATGCGTCTACTCGATTTCTATAATCGCCACCTTCCGCTTTCGCGAAAATGATACGACCATTTTTCTCAATAATAAAAACCGCAGGAATAGGTAATTCTCTTGAGTCATCAGAATAATGGCTGTCAAAATCAAAACCTAATGCAGTCATTGTCTCTATTGGAACATCACTATTTTTAAATACGTTTGTGTATTTGCGAGCAACGATATTTCCGTTGTCACTTAATACCTCAAATTTGAGTTCGTTTTTCTCTTTAATTGTAAGTGACTCATCTGGAGTTTGAGGTGAAATAGCGACTAACTGCGCCCCCAATGCCTGAATTTCTTCTAGTGCACTCTGATAATGTGCTAATTGTAAATTACAATATGGACACCAAGTTCCTCTATAAAAAGCGAGGATCACTTTCCCTTTTTGAAGTAGCTCAGAAAGCTTGCTAGTTTGCCCATTTGCATTTGAAAGTGAAAAATCAGGTGCTATATCACCCACCTCTAATTTTAGAATAGATGGATGATTTGCTTGCAGGCTTTTTGCATCCTGATCAAAAACAGTTAAGGCGTCTTCAGGTAGCATAGCGCTTAAATTTGTGCGTAGTTCTTTTAAACCATTTTGGTAAGAATTTGTTTTTAGATTCATTTTTATTGTTTTTGTGAAGTCAAAATCGACATTACAAAGTTGTTGCTGAAGGCCTTCTTAAAAAATGAACTGGTTTATGAAATTGTCTTGAACTAGATTAAGATTTTGAAGAAAGGTTCTTTCTTATTTTAGACATAAATTCAGGAGTCATGCCTAGATATGAGGCTATTACCTTTTGTGGTACACGTCTAACAATCGTTGGGTAGCGATCTAATACTTCCTTATATCGCTCTTCTGCAGTCATGCTTAAATTGGATAAAGCTCGCTTTCGCGAAAAAGCAAACGCCCTTTCTGTCGATATTCTGAAGTATTCGCTTAGTCCATGAATTTCCTTGCATAGTCCTTCAATGTCATCATACGTCATTTGAAATATCGTTGAATCTTCTATGGCCTCTACAAAAAGGGTTGCAGGAGTTCGGGTAATGTAGCTGTAAAAATCACTTACAAACCAATCTTCAATAGCAATTTGTACGGTGTGTTCTTTCCCTTCGCTGTCTATAAAATACGAACGGAAGGTTCCTTGTACTACATAATTTCTATACTGACACACATACCCAGGCTGATCAATAAATTGACGCTTTTTAATCTTGGTAGTTCTAATGATAGCGATGAGCTTTTTCTTTTCATCATCAGAAAGGGTTACGTAACGTTCAATATTTTGTAGTATACTTTTGTAGGGTTCCAATTTTTTAATTTTATGTTTTGAGATGATAGGTATAAGAGAAAACTTAGAAATTTATTCAGCATTAAAAAATTACACATCACCTCTTCCTAGATAGGCTCTTATAGAGGCTATTTTAGATGCAGTATCAATAGTAATGACATCCACAACATAAAGTTCTTCGGTGGCGTCAATGGTTATTTTTAACTCCGCCGCTACGGTGTTTTCATTTTGGTAAGTAGACAAGACTTCTATTTTTAGGGAATTAACAGCTGCAAAATTTTTACGCGTTTCTAGTAAGGCATTTTGCTTTCCCGTCACTCTAATTTTCCAATCACGCAACACGATAGCATCCGAAAATAGTTTTTCAATACCATTTAGGTCTTTTTCTTCATATCTACGTAAATAAGAAAGGCATATTTCTTTAATTCTCTCTTTAGGGATATCATTATGTACTGCGTCATCCATACGTAATTCAAAAATATATTCAACTGTTTTTATGTAGCATCAGGACTTATTTCCGAACACTCCATATTTCATAGATAGGCTGTCCTTTACTCGATAAGCCTGAGTGATGCCAGGCACCATTAATTAATTCATAATCAAAAGTCAAATCCGCACCTACTCTAGAATCATCTCTTGAGAAGAATTTGATGCTTTCGGTATATTTTCCATCGATGGTGGTGTAGGTTCCGCCACCAGTTCCCATAAATTGTTTGGTTTCGGTATTATATGCAATCCATTGAAAACGGGTTCCTGATAAAATTTTCATGGTTTTTCGGGGCCGACTCGTATCTCTTGATTGTATGTTACCATCTCGTTTTCTACCAGACATTAGCCAAGCGCCTTGTAATTTTCCAGGTGCGCCATCATCTATTCTTTTAAATTTCATGTCACTCCCTACAATTTCCATCATAGTTTCGCTGATAGCGACTTCAAAACTCACTTCACTACCCACGCGTTCAGGGGTAACACTGTCAAATTCAACTTTTTCGGTCATGGTCGTATTTGTTAGCTTCCAAGTTCCACCATTGGTGCTTATAAATTTCCCTGTGCTTGCATCATACGTAGTAATTACTTGATAGCCTTCAGAAAAAATAACAACACTTTTCAGTTTGTCTCCATTTTCAGATAGGTGATAGCGTTCCCAAGCGCCTACAATATCTTGCGCTTTAATCCCCAGTGAGCATAGGATGCACATCAGAAATATACTTATTTTTTTCATGATCTTAGTTGTATTGGTTTTACTGATAGCACCGCTTTCGCGAAAGCAGAATACAGCTATTTTAATTTATATTTTCTTCCTTATCCATTTGCCCATCCATCGATAAGATGGCTCTGTAATCTTCTAGTTCGGTGGATGTCATTGTGTTTCTTATAGATTGTAGATTATCACCGTTGTTTTTTTAAGAAATAGTATTTTTTTGATCATGAATATGAAGTATTTATTCTTTTTATATCAGCACCAACAGTTGTATCAACATGGAAACTCCGTATATAATCGAAATTATAAGTATTGATTTTTTCGTAGTTTTCCCATATTTACCTACCCAATTAAGGTAATGTTCTTTTTTAGATGTTGATACGTTCCAATTTCCATTTGCGTATGTATATCCAAAATACATTATCGCACTAAAGACTGTCATTCCTAGAATTGAAGTCAAAATAGTAGGTTCCATATTCAATGATGTGTTGCGCGTTCGTTTTTTTATTCAGTTTATATTCCGTTCAAATCAATTTCCAATAAATCAGAATCTTTAGGGTGAACTTTTACTTTAAATTTCTGTCCAACTTTTAATAATTCAGGTTTATAGGCTGTTCGTGACTTTATTATATTTTTTCCATTGTGTTTAAATTCAAATAGGAAAATATCTTCTGTTTGTGTTCTTCCTTTAGAAACATTAAGTCTTATTTCAGTTATTGTTCCTTCTGTCAAAATAAAATCCGAATTAAGCTTTTCAAGTCTACTTTGTCGATAAATAGAAAAAGCAATTCCGAATACTAAAATCAAAATTCCTCCAATTAAAGCACTCTTTTTTCCATCTGTTAAATTTCTATAAAACTTCATTTATTTATTAACTCAAATCTAATATTCTCAATCTAAAGCCACACCCGCTTTGACAAAGATATCTTGTAGCTCTTTCTCTATTGGAAAGGATCGTAAAGGTGGAACATTGGCTCCTCCCGGATTACCAACAGGAATTTTGCCTACAAATGATTTTACACCTCCGAAAACAAGACGCGGGATTTGCCCTAGGATTTCTTTTCTACTTTTAATCTTGCATCCAAATTGCAACATTTTCCAATGTACCAATGTATGCGCATAGGGATATCGCTGACCAATAATGTGTGCACGCTCCAAGTACTGCCAAGCAGTTTCTAAATGCCCTTTCTTATAAGCGATGCTATAGTTTGCTAATGCCTCTTGATAGTAGGGTAGCAGTGCTTTTGGAACAGTGGTGTTATATCTCATGTTGGTTGCGTTTTTGATGATTGTACACGCATGATTTTGGAATCTATAGACTTTTAGTGAACCAGCTTCGGAAGAAGACAAGCGTATAAAAATTAAATTCCAATTCCCATTTTAAGACGTTGCAATAGTCTCTTTTAGATATGCAAAAGCACCTTTTATATTCTCAAAAATATGCTCTTCAGCGATTAAGTCAGGGATAATATCAATAGATCGTAGCGTGTCCATAGGTTGTTCTTGTATATTGACCATGAGCACTTGCACGCCTCTTTCCTCAAGGTTAAAAACGATATCTTCTAGTGTGTACAATCCTGATTGATCAATCAACGGGACTTCATCCATTCTGATAATTAACGCTTTGATACTGTCATCTATCTCTGTCATTTGATTTTTCAGATGGGTGGTAAATCCAAAAAATAAGGGTCCTTTTAAGTGCTTAATGAGTATTTTATCCTTGTACTCATCATAAAACGGTAACTCATCCTGCCATGGTTTTTCATCTTTTAGGTTTGCTACGGTATCCATCGTAATTCCTTTTTCTCCGAGATCACTTGCTTTTTTCATGAATAAGATACACGCAAGTGCCACACCGATTCCAACTGCTTGAATCAAACTCCCAAAGGTGGTGATTAATAAAACTAATACCAATACGACAGCATCGGCTCTTGGAACTCTTAATAAATGTTTTAAGCCTTTTACATCAATGATTTTAAAGCCGATAGGAATGAGTAATCCCGCCAATACCGACAACGGGATATAGGCCGCAAGTGATCCCAGTCCTAACAAGACGGCTAATAAAAATAAGCCGTGAATTGCACCCGAAATACGTGTTTTACCTCCTGCATTGATATTAACAACCGTCCCTTTGGTGGCACCAGCCCCTGGAATGCCGCCAAAAATAGCCGCGAGCATGTTTCCAATACCTTGTCCAATTAATTCTCGATTACTATTATGACGTGTTTTTGTCATATTATCTGCAATGACGGAGGTTAACAACGAATCAATACTTCCTAAAACTGCCAATACCGCCGCATATTCTAATATCAGCGTATAGGATTCTGGTGGGATATTGGTAAACATGGTTTCAATCTGTAAACTAGGAATCCCAGAAGGAATTTCGCCAATGATAGGCACATCCCAGCCTAATAAATAACCTGTGAGTGCCGCAACAATGAGTGCCACTAAAGCACTTGGAATGGCTTTGGTGATGTATGGAAATACATAATAAATAAGTACTGTTAACGCACCCAAGGCGAGGGAGTAAATATTAAAGTCGGTGAAAAGCCTTGGTAGATCTTGAATGACTGCAGTCGTTGATTTCGCCGATGAAAGCCCTGCAAACGGAAATAATTGCAGAATGATAATGATCAGACCCACACCACTCATAAAGCCAGACACCACAGAGTAGGGGAAATATTTTACGTAACCCGCAATATTAATGAGACCAAAGACAATCTGTAAAACCCCTCCTAATAAAAAACTCAAAAGGATGATGCCCATAGCCGTTTCTAGACTTCCTGTTATTTGAACGGCAGCAGTCACTAGTGCAGCAGCAACCACGGTCATAGGCCCCGTAGGACCACTCGCTTGCGTTTGAGTACCGCCAAAAATCGCCGCAAAAATTCCAACCATAATAGCGCCATAAAGCCCTGCTGTAGCTCCCATTCCTGATTGTACACCAAAAGCAAGTGCTAAGGGTAAGGCAACCACACCGGCAACTAAGCCTCCTGTGAAATCTCCTTTTATATTACTGAAATCTAGTATTTTTGACGCCATATACGTGTGTTTTGGTTGTTTTTCAAATAGGATGAGAACGTGTGAATTCTTTCTATTTTAGGTTGATTGCAAAAAACTAAATTTACAAAACCCAACCCTAAGATTCAAAACTTATTTTTCAAGGTTTTTTTGGGTTATTTTCAAGAATTTGTAATGCTATTTTTACTGATGTTTTTAAGCAGCATCCTTTTTATGTTGCTTTCGCTTTCGCGAAAAAACATACAGGAGAAACATCCTACACCTTTATGAGTTGCCGTACTGACGCAGGTAGTCTTTTGTTCTTTCTGGGAGTTCGCTGGCAGTGTATTCAAAAGCGGATTTCCATTGCAATGCAGCGATGGTAAACCCATCAAAACATTCAGTTGGAATCAAACCGAAGGCTTTTAAGGTGATAAAAAAACGCTCTAAACCTCCAAAAGGGTAGTTACCTGTAGAAAATTCGACAATTCCAGATGCTTCGCCTAACTTTTCAAGCCGGTTCATATCCACTTCAAAATCGAATTCTAAATAATTGAACAATGAAAGTATGTCATCTATAGCCAGCGTTTCTAGCGTTTGATGGGCACCTTGAAAATATCGTCCCATAAACAAATGAGCATAGTCGGGAATAAGGCTTTTGTACCTGCGTGCTTGGGGGGCTTCATCCAGAAATGCATCGAGTATTTCTAAGGATCTAGTTACTTCCTCTTGGGGCATATTATCCCAGTCAAAATCGGGGTCTTCATCATCATCAAACTCATGATCAGGTTGCCTTACGGCAACCATGTGACCATATAGTTTTTGAAAATCTTGATACGCCGAAGCGTCTTGTATATCAAACTTTATATAGAGCATTATATCTAGATACACCAAATCGAAAATAGATTCTATTCAGGGTGATTGGCTTTCCTTTGAGTTTTTATTGTACGATAAGTTTAATACTTGCTGTTCCAGAAGGAGTTACTATTTGTGCGATATATAGTCCCTTTACCATGTCTGCCACGTCAAGTAGTACTTGAGTGCTATTTGGAGTTACTGTTTTTATCTGTTGACCAAGAATATCAAAAATCGTCACGGTAGTAATTTTTTTGTCTTTAGTACTGATTGTAAACACATCCTTTACAGGATTTGGGTAACTAATAATATCGTTTACATCTAAGGATTGATCATCCACGCTTAAGGCTGGATCTACTTGCACAATATCATCAAACAAGAAAGTCGCAGAGGGCGAAGCATCGTTTGGCGTAGCATATCCTAGCATAAATGTCAATACATTATATACTGGCGGATCTCCCGCGAAATCCCATGTGTAGGTTTGCCAAGCCCCAGATACGGTGGTATTGATATCGCGTTCGTTGGCAAAGCCTTCGTCTGTGCTTTCTACTTTCAGTTTCAATAAAGTGCCTACTGGAGCGTCTGTATAGACTTTCATAGAAATAGCACTCTGAGTGGAGAGATCCAAAAATTCGGTGAGTATCAGTTTACTCTGTGCCCATGGAGCACCACCGCTTCTTACAAACTGCGCAACCGTTGCACTTGGATTGTCTGCGTCTGCTTGCGGATTATCAATAATTGTAGTGATTGCCCCGCTTACATTAGTAAAGTCAGAGGTTACAACACTGGCTTCAAAATCAACAGGTAAACTGGCTGCTATTGGGTCTGGGATAGGAGGACCTACGAGTTGCTGTATATCGTCAAAAAGAAACGTAGAGTCACTTGAGCCGTCACCTACATTTCCAAAGTCAAATAAAAAGTTGATTCTATTGTAGGTATTCGCTTGACCGTCAAAATTCCAACTCGCTGTTTCCCATTCGCCAGAGACAGTGGTTAGGTAATCTAGGTTAGTGACTCCACTAGCGCTTTCAAGTTCTAATTTCATGCGTGTGCCTACAGGTGCTGTGGTATATACCTTCATAGAAATATGCCACATGGTAGATAAATCAATATCATTGGTTAAGAAAATCTTACTTCCTGCCCAATATTGACCACCATTACGTACTATTTGACCCACCGTAGCACTTGGATTTGCACTGTCTATTTGAGGGTTTGGAATGACACTTGCTGTCGCACCAGAAAAATTAAGTAAGTCAGTATCTACGATGTCGGTTTCAAAATCAATAGGTAGATTGGTAGGTACTGGAGCGACAGGCCCTTCTACTTGTGCTATATCATCAAAATAAAACGTTGAAGTTTCTGAGCCATCTCCTACATTACCAAAATCAAACATAAAAACAACTTCGTTCAAGTTATTTTCAGTGCCTACAAAAATCCATTCAAGGGTTTCCCATTCGCTAGAGACCGTCGTGGTTGCATCGACCTCTACGGATGGGCCAGATCCTTCTAATTTAAATTTTACAGTTGTTCCCACGGGAGCAGTTGTATAAACTTTCATGGTGATTTTAGTTAGTACAGAGAAATCTAAATTGTCTGCTAATAAAATTTTGCTACCTGCAAATATTTCACCTCCATCTCTGATAATCTGCGCCACTGTGGCACTGTTATTCATGGCGGAAGGGAAGGGATTTTCTAGAACAGTAGCTGTACCACCATCAAAATCCACAAAGTCTGCCGTGGTAATGTCCCCTTCAAAATTTATAGGTAAACTCTGAGAAAATCCGATGGAGCAAATGAGTAGACCTACTAATAATGTAATTTTTTTCATTGTAAAGTGTATAACGTTCATAAATGGCACTACTTGGAAAGGATAACGTATCTAAGTTGCCGCTAGGGGAAGCGCGTGAAATACACAATTAAGTCTATATTCAGAAGTAGTTAATTTTTTAAAGCATCTAAATTAAGCACAAAACTTATTGTATTTACGATGGAGAGTGATTTATTTCAAAAAAAAGATTTTTTAATTAGTGCGTTTTGATAATAGAGAAAGGAGAAATAACATTCAGAATTCGTTTAAAGATGTTTGAGGTGTATAAAAGAGTTGTGATTTTAAGGATTTATCAGACATCTCTGTATACTTACTCTACCGTTTTTACTATATGGCAGTGTTAAGAATCAATGATATAAGTGGTGATGGTACTTTTTTCAATCCAATTTTCATATTCTATGGTAACCGTTACGTATTGATCCCCGTGAATTTTTTCTTTATACTCACAAATAATTTTATAGCTAATACCATATTTTTCCAGTACTTCATCTATAATATCTATGTCAAATTGGGTGTTTCTTAGTTTTCTTCTGAAATTGATGATACGACCAAACCCAGTTGATGTGATTATAATTCCAACGGCAACGAATCCAATTAGATCTCTCGAATAAAACGTTGAATTGGGGGTTAAATCAGCTACGAAGGAGTAGTTACTGATAATTAATATCCCGATCATAGCAGTAATGAAAGCAATCACATAGGTTGAATTTTTAGTTCTGCGTATTCTTTCTAATTTGAGATGAGCGATTTCTAACTTTTCTTGAAATTTGAGATCCAGCTGAATATCAGGGCACTTTTTTTTAAAATCAGGTTTTTTTTGCGTCAATGCACAGGTCACTCCTTTTTCAAGACTTTTGATTTCATTTTCGCATAAGGTACAATGTCTTGAAAAAATCATTGGGAATAGAGTCTGTTGGTTTAGATTTAGTGTGATTATGTGTTCACGGAAAGAGTAGTATGTTCGTTTTATGGAGAACTTTGAGTCCTCATTATAAAAGGGCTCTGACTAGTTTCACATAATTTCATTCTATTTTAGTATCGTTTATAAACCCTTCGAAAAAGTCAATATACGCATCGGTTAACTTCACAGCACCATTACAGCTTCCATTTCTATAATGCCCAGTTCCATGAATCCCAATAAGTTGATATGTTCCATTTTTTTCACTCCAAACGGGTGCTCCGCTGTCTCCTTTGGAAGTGAACATATCGTATAACAATACATTTTCTTTTTCGTTTACATTTTCAGTGAGTGAACTTTTGGTCCATAATTCAATATTTCCTTTATCGCCTGGATATCCATTTATAGTGACTAATTCTATATCATCTTTAATTTCTGAAAACTTAGCTAACTCAAAATATTGATTCACTACATTTTTGTTTAGGGCTATGATGGCAAAATCAAAATCAGGATTCCCCCATCTTTGAAATTTTTTATGAACCCACGTTTTTATATCTTTTCTTTTAAAGGTGTGTTTAGCAATAAAAACATTTTCCCCCGTTTCATTACTTCTTTGTCCAATAAAAATTTTCATGGAATCAATTTTAGAATACCATCGTTCTCTAAAAGAGTGCCCTGCACCTACAATTACGTTAGGAGATATAAACGACACGGTGGCGTCAAATTTTCTACCTCTATTTCGATAAATTTCGATGTGAGCAATGAAATTATTTTCATTTAGTGCTTGTGTTATTTCTTCCCGATTATTCGAATCTAAAACACAATTTTGTGAATAAATATTGGTGAATGTTAGGTTTAAAATGATCAGAATTAACAATCTTTTCATGCGTTTTTTTAATTTGTCGTGATGCTTATTGCAAAGAATTAGTTAGCTAGTTTATGGACTAAAATAAGGAATACAAACCGAATAGAAAATGGAGGCTCGTATGTATTATTGAAATATTTTTATATCTATGTCCGCTTTCGCGAAAGCAAATACAACAGTATTCAAATTCTTGTACGTTCATAAAAAGGAGAGAAGTGGTGTAAGAAATGGGCTTTTCTCTAGATGTAACAACATTACTTTTTATCAGTTCGTACTTGTCGATTTAAATTAAAAAGTACACCTCGATGCTAAATAGCATAAAAAAAGCCTCGATAGAGAGGCTTTACATGAGTCATTTTTATTAGAATTAGTCAGATGTGCAGTCTTTAACAGAGTTTGTCACTATTATTATTGTTTCTTCATTAACTCTTCAACGCGTTCGATATCAGCATAAAAATCAGATTTATTTCCTATATCATCTCCCAATTTTGCGTATCCCTTTTTGTAATATTCTAAGGCAAGGGGTAAGTTCTGTTTTTTCTCTTCTGAAAGCGCAATCATATAATACCCATACACACTTTCTGGATAAAGGTCAATCTCAATGTCTCCTATTTGTTTTAGTTTATCCCAATTTTCTTGTTCCTCAATAATCCAAGAAATAGAAGTAATATCATCTTCCCTAAACGGAATCGATAGTCCATATGTAGTTTTTATATTATTGTATCTATTTTTCAAATAAGAGATTAAGTCCTTTTCTTTTAGTAATATATCATCTATATCAAGTGTATAAATAGGAGCGTAATCACTGTACATTAGAGATAATGCATCAGAGATGCCCCTTACCGTTAATGACATATGAGATTCTCCTTCATAGTTTTTAAAGTCATAATGGAAGTTTGGATTTTTTGATTGACTAAAAATGGTAGCATCTTGTTTTTTTATTTGAGGGATATGACCTGATAGATCATTTTCGCCTGTACACAAATAGTAATACATATTCTTATCTGCTTTCTCAATAGCATTTTTAATGTGTTCCTCTAAAGATTCTGGTATGTAAGGACTGATAGCAATAAATCCATTAAATAGTGAGCTATCAAGAAAAAAATTAATGTAGTTAGCAGTAAATGAATGCCCTGCAATCGTCTTAAATTGACCCACTTTATAGGTTTTGATAAGAAATGGGAGGAGTTCTTTTTCGATAAAGGTTTTAAATTTTAAACCGTTTTCTTTCAATTCCCCCGATTTGTTATCATAGGAACAGTCAAGCCACCTTGCACTATATGGATCTTTGGCAATATAATTTTGGTCAATTCCTACTACTATTGATTCTGGTATGATCTTGCGAGTAGTTAAAACTTCTCCCACACCCATTATTGAATAAAACAAATATTCTCCGTCCAACACCAATGTAAGAGGATATTGAATTGTATCTGTAGCCTTAAATGATTTAGGTAGATGAATTCGAATATTCCGATCTTTATTTAAAATTTCCGAGTGGAAGCTTATTGAAGTCGTGGTTTGTGCAAACAAGGCATTGATTGTTGCTAAGAATGCGAAAAGAAGTATTTTTCTCATTTTTTTTACTGTTAGGCACAATTTTTTATTTCCATATACACTTCGTGAATATGATTTTCAGATGTAAAACGGGATGGATTGTCATTTATTTCCTGAATGGTTAAATCTAGAAATTTGTCAAAGCTCTCTGCTACAACAATCATTTTTTCCTCATCACGCCCATAAATAATAATTTGTCCTTTTACCCCATTACTATCTGGGTCAAGATCAATTCCAATAAAATTGCCTCCATAATCATGAAAAAGGGGAATCCATTTATGATGAAAATATTTCTTTTTGATAGCGTCCTTTGGACAAGAAGAAAAGTTAACTTCTTCTTCCCAAATAAAATCTTTTCTTTCTACGGTATATTTTCCATCTGGAAATAGTTCAAACGCTAGATTGTCCCAATTATAGTCTTTCTTTTCCAATTGATGAAGTTCTGATCCAAGATCAAAGATGCTATCAGAATATTTTTCTTTTACGGTGTACTTTTCAGTTTCCCCATTTTCATATGCTACTGAAACCTGACTATAGGTCTCATGTGAACATGAGAAAGTAGCTTTTCTCCATTTTTTAGAAAAGAAACCCAACCTCTTTTTAGTAGGAATGGATTTTAAGTATAAGTTTGAGATTTTGTTGAGTATTTTTTCAGATGCATTTGGATCGATTATTATTCGTTTCGCTGGCTTACGAAGCCCCAAAGCAAACTCAAGATTTGATATGATTTTTTTGGTACTTAAGAATTCATGTCCAAGCAAAATACCAAGATTATTACCTACTTCTCCATTACAATGCGTATAGATTTCACTAAAGACTTTTGGTAATGTCTCTCCCAGCATTTCCGCTATTTGTGCAAAATCATTTTCACCGTTTTCGTAGTTGATTTTGTTGACTTCTTCGTTAAAGTTTTCTGAAGTCCAGGTAGCGATTTGTTGAATTTTCTCTGTAATATTCATTTCTCAAATTGAGTCTAAAGTTTCTGTTTGTGATGAGTTAAGTATTTACGCATCTAATGTAGCAAATAGAAATCAAATGTAAAATGTAAGATCAACAGGCTGTTATGCATAGTGGCTACGAGTAGGTGTGTGCTACCTATTAATTTTATGTACGATGTCCTTAAAATGCATACTTAGAAAAAGACACAAAAGTGGACTAGAAATGGGGGCTTTTGTTAGGATTGTATAAATTGACCATATCATACCATTTATCAATTGAATTTACTGTAATAAAACACCCTTTTTTCCTTTCTATTTCACAAGAAAAAAGAAACCGTAGCTTAGGCTATGCTTTAGTTTTCTTTCTCATATAAAGAAAAAAATCATCGTTTTCTTTTCTAGTAAATTCAATTAATAACTGGTATCAGCTCATATTCTTTACGATCCAGGTTTTTAAAATCACATCCTACTAGGAGTTGTCGTAAAAAACCTCGACAATGAGGGGTTGTAGGCGTCATTTTAATCAGATTTTTGAACTTTTGCAATGGTTACGTTACCGGTACGCTCTTTTTCTCACTTCGATAGATTCAGCTCGCCATCCTGTAGGAATTTATACAGGGTACGCTTTCGCGAAAGCGGAAAAAGAGAAAAGACCGCTCCGCTGTAAGATGTAAGACTAGTCATTAAAAACGTAACGCTTCCGATTCCCAATCCACAGACTCACGTCTCACCACTCCCAACTTTTCAATCCTGATTCGTGATTCCTTTGATTCCTGACTCCTTTTCGTACTTCGTTAAAGCCTGTCTTGAGCTAGTTGAAAGGCTTAGCATAAACTTCTGCATCGCTACGCTCTTTGAAAGCGGAAAGAGTCCACTTCCGTCTCAACCCCGCTCGACCATTCTTGCAACAAACCATACAAAGGCTTCGATTTGACCTTTGAGGGTGCAGCTTCCGTCACAAATACTACTGAGTATTGCTTGTACATCGCCTGTC
Organism: Dokdonia ponticola; assembly: GCF_042653865.1. NCBI lineage: Bacteria > Pseudomonadati > Bacteroidota > Flavobacteriia > Flavobacteriales > Flavobacteriaceae > Dokdonia > Dokdonia ponticola. The sequence continues at coordinate 193,136 of NZ_JBHSFV010000002.1, forward strand.
TGTAGGGCGGTGACGGCTGTGGGATCGGTGAGGAGTAACGAACAAGTGGGCAATGCTTCTTCGGTGTGAGTGGTTAAAGTGACCGTGCGATCTTTTATGAGGAAAATGATAGGGACAGATTCCTCCAATACCTGAATGACAATGGCAAGGTTGGGTGTGAGGACCGTACTTTTTGCCACTGACTTTTGAAGATAAGTGGCAAACAATTGTGCCCAATCTTTGAGATCTGTACTTTTGATGTTGGTATCGGTGGTTTTGTGCTGTTTTTTAGCGAGTTGAATATCGACTTCCTGTTCGGCTTCGATAAGCGCTTTTAGGGTTTTATCGACATCCTCTTTCGTATGGGCTGCAGAGCAGATCAGGCGTAAACGACCTCGACCCATTTCGACAATCGGGTAGGTGACTGCCGATGTTTGGATGCCTTTTTTATACAGGTGTTGTACAATAGCATAGAGTTTATCTTTATCGGCAAAATGTGGGGTGACAATCGGCCCATCTCCAGTACCAAGGTTATAGCCAGCCTCTTCAAATTGCTGACGCATATAGCGGGTGGTCGTCCATAATCGCTCGCGCAAGGCATCATCTACCCGAAGACGTCGCAAAGCCGTGAGGGCAGCGGCCATATCGGCTGGACTTACCGAAGCTTGAAAGATGTAGGCTCTCGAAGCAGATTTCATCAAATCCACGTGTTGCTGACTCGCAGCAACAACGCCTCCCAAACTTCCCATCGCTTTACTCAGGGTGGTCATAATAAAATCTACCTCTTCTGTAACCCCTTGCGCGGCACAAATTCCAGCCCCTCCTTTTCCGTAAAATCCAAACGAATGGGCTTCATCAACCAATACCAAGGCACCGTATTTTTTTGCCATGCGAACGATGTCTGCGACAGGCGCAGCGCCCTCTCCCATACTATACACTCCTTCTAAAACGACCATCACGGTATGATAGGGAGATACTTCTGATTTAAGAACGGCTTCCAAATCGGCAGCGTTGTTGTGTTGAAAGGTTCTAATCGACGCTCCGCAGAGTCGGGCGCCATCTACTATAGAGGCATGACACAACTGATCGATAATTACCACATCATTTTTTCCTAAAATCCCTGCAATGGCACCGACGTTGGCGGTGTAGCCCGTCGGAAATAGACAAGCACTCGGTTTGCCCACGAGATCAGCGAATTCGGTTTCAAATTCGAGATGCTGATTGGTCATACCAGAAGCTGCAGCAGATGTTCCCATCCCTGTCCCGTAGCGTTGTAAGGCGTCTGTGGCTTCTGCCATGACTGTTGGGTCACGGTTCAAACCAAGGTATAGATTGGTGGTCCAAATAATAGATTCTTGCTCTTCGTCATTGTAGGCATCGCCCACCAAACCTCTGGTGCCACTTCCAGAACGCAATACTTTACTGTACGGATTTCTGCGATTGTCATTTACCATACGCAATACTTCTTGCACGAGTTTGCTCTTATCATTCACTGACCATGCATTAACTTTTGCGGCTTGAAATGTTGGATGGCTAGACTGCATGTGTTTTTGAAAGCCTGCAAGCGAATCTGTGGCAACACTTTTTAGTTCAGAAGTTGTTGACGTATCAGCACCATTGCCCATCATACGGGTAATGTAATTCGCCAAGGCATTCGGTGTTGCATGTTTGAAAACCGCTTGATCTGGAACCTCTTGTCCGATGATGTTACTGAGTCGCCTACTGAATTCTAAGGTGCTGAGCGAATCTAGTCCTAGTCCGTTAAACGAGTGGTCGGCTTCTGCTTCTGAGGGATCCCCAAAATGAAGAAGCGCCGCGAGCTCGTTTTGAATAATAGCCAAAATGGTCGCCTGTTGCTCATTTTGGGAGCCACGTAAACGCTGGATAAGGTCTTGGGAAGGATTCGTTTGATTGGTTCCCAAGGACGTAATGGATGCTTCTTGTTCGAGACGAATCTCCGCTTCTAGCGTTTGGAGCTTTTTACGATCGAGTTTATCATTGGGTAATAACGGAAGCGCCGCTAAGTATTTAATCACTTGCGGCACCATATAGCTTGGCAGTCGTTCTGCCATATATGCTTTCATTTGTTGGGCTGTGATAGTGGTATCTTGACTCACCACATACACAACAAGTATTTTCTGACCCATACCACCTTCAATCACAGCAGCAGCGGCAGCATCAATACCATCCATAGTTTCAAGTGTAGATTCAATTTCTTCTAATTCAATCCGGAAACCTCTTATTTTTACTTGCTGATCGATACGCCCAAGAAATTCGATGTTGCCTTCGTCTGTCCAACGGCATAAATCGCCTGTTTTGTACAAACGATGGTCTGGAATCTGATCACTGGGTGTATTCTCAATAAAACGCTTTTTTGTTAATGCCTCATCATACAAATAGCCCCGTGCGAGCTTGTTTCCCGCAAGGTGTAACTCGCCTGATTCTCCGTTTAAAACAGGTTGTAAATTAGGATCTAAGATGTATGCACGGGAGTTAGGAACTGATTTGCCAATGGTCACAAGTTCGGTGTCAGGATACAATTCGGCAATGGTAGAATAGACCGTGTCTTCGGTAGGTCCGTAGGCATTGAATACGCGTATGCTTGGATTTTGAGCAAATACCTGTTGGACGAGTGAGTGTTTGAGGGCTTCACCTCCAAAAACAAGGCATTGCAAGTTTCTGGGGAGTTTATCTACTGCGAGTATGGCTTGCATGGCCGATGCGACCATGACGCAGGTTCGCAACTGATCTACAGCGGGAAGTTTGGTGAGTTCCAGCGCATTTTTGGCAAGGATGATGGTACCGCCCAACGATAGGGTTCCCATAATTTCCATAACGGAGGTATCAAAGCAGACCGAAGCCGCCGCAAGGACGCCTTTCAACTCCTCATCACTAAAAAGTCCAAGCATCGACTGACGCATAGCGACCATGCCTCTATGCGCTATCGCAACACCTTTGGGTTGCCCTGTAGATCCTGAAGTATAAATGACATACGCCAAATCAGATGCGGTGGGGTGTACGGTCGCATCTGTATGTGCTCCTATATCATTCATCCTTATCACTTCGCGAACGTCCTTACAGAGATGGGCCGTATGTTCTATATCGACGATGGCCGCAACCGCTCGTGAATTCTCCAACATATAACGAATCCGATCATGTGGATAGGCAGGATCTAAAGGAACATAAGCGCATCCTGCTTGCATCACGCCAAGCAGCGTGGCTACGAGTTCCCAGGACCGGTGCATGCATACGCCTACCAATGATCCAGGCTGTATCCCACGATGTTTCAACTCCCCAGCCACTTCGTGAACGCGTTGCCTAAGATCTTCATAGTGAATTTCAGTGTGACCATCAATAATAGCCATCCGTTTGGGGTGTGCTTGCATTTGTTTTGCGATCAGCTCGCAAATAGTGGTTGCTGCCGTATCATTTGTTTTTTGAATGGATTCTTTCTTCTGTATTTTTTGTGCGTCTAACATGTTTTTTGTGTTTTATAAATAACATAGATTGCCGTACACCTTGAGGCATACGGACATAAATAGTTGTTAGAAACGTAGGGATATTCTGTGGTGAATTACTTCTTCTTAGATCAGTAATTAAGTTTTTTTTTAATTAATTTTCCTTTTAGGAAGAAGTTCTTAAATGTACAAATATTTTGTAATGTCTTGTTTATAAGTATGTAAGATTTGTGAGAAAAAAGGTAGGGTAGTAGGGCATCGTATTTTTACCCGTAGCTATTGCAACGAGTATTCAATTTGTTTTGCTTCCGCTGCCTGCTGGGCAGCTCCGCGAAAATTGTTATGGGATGAATTGTCCAGCTAAGTATTGTTTGAAGTTATGGACATGTCAAAACGTGAACGAGTGTTTGTTTTAGGAATAACAGTAGCGATTGGTCGTTGCGAAGTATAGGTTGTTGTACTGTTTAAAACATAATCAGATATCGAATTACTGCTTCTCTTTCCTTTTTTCGATGTGAAACCGATCCATGCCACAATTGGCATTCAAAATTTCAATGTCTTCTCCATTTTCTCTTATGTATTCCAAAAACATGTTTTCATAGGCCATCCAATCTTTACCTACAGGAGCTTTGCGACAAGTTTCAACTAAGCTAAAAATTAAAGATCATACCACCTGCCTTTGCTACTATAGCTAAGGTTTTAACGCGTTCGGCGACTTCTCCATCAACTTTATTTAGGTTAGAAAACCCATATGCAGATTCTTTTAGAATTCGATTATAAGCGTTTTGAGTAGCAATTTCACCTTTATAGGAAGCCACGAAAAGAGTAAAATGCTCATAATAATTCGGTTCAGTATTTTTGGGGTAGTTCTTATTGGAATAGGCTATTATGTTTTCAAGTCCTTGGCTGTTGAATACCTCCAAATAGGCAATCTTCTCCAGATTTGTTATGTCAAATGAATGAACGCGGATATTTTCTTTTAAAACTGCTTTCGCGAAAAGCGCCACCGATGTTAAAGATGCTGTATTTGAGGCTGGTTCTATTTTTAGTTCAACTGTAGAGGTACTGATAACCGTCGACACTACGTCCGTTTCTTGTTTCTCATTATTTCCTTTACATCCGAAAAGAAGTAAAGTGATGATGATGAGGATGTTTTTTCGGAGGGTCATTTTTAGGCTAGTAAAGAACAGTATAATGTATTAACGGTATGAACTCCCTAAGATTATAAATACCTAAAAGTTGAGCAATCACTTTATCAAATTTTCAGAAATATATTGTAATGGATCAGTGGATGCATCAATCAAATAATCAGGTGCTACAGACTGCAAACCCTCTTCTTCATTATTGGCTATATTATAAACAGATGAAACTTGAAAGGTCAATTTTGAATTGGGTAAAGTAAAAGTAGCTAAAGCAAATCCGTTAAATGAATATAAATTCCCTGTTGGCTGACCAATGACAGTTCCCATCTTGTAATACTTAAACATTTCAGTAAATATGGATCCCGCCGAAAAGGTATTATGGTCTGTAATTAGATACACATCTCCAAGGAACCTTTCTTCCTCTGGCAAAGGATTTTTAAATTCATAATCGACTGTCACAACTTCATTGGCTGCAGCGCCATAAAAAACACTCGCATATTCATTAACCAAATAAATAGGTTTAAACCATCTTACGCTCTTTGGAACAAACTTCCGATCAAATGCTTCTTTAAATTCTGGAGTTATTTTCCAATATCCTTTTGATAGTTTTCTGTAGGGTTCTTTTGCAAAATACGCAGCTAAATGCTCACCGTAACTATCACTCCCGCCTTTATGTCCTCTAAAGTCTAAAATGAGATGGGATGCATTTCTTTCCTTTAATCGCTGAAAAGATTGTTTATAAAAGGCCTCTATTTCCTTTTCATCTCCGTTAAAGTCGGCTATTTTCATATAGCCAGTATTGTTTTCTAACAGTTCAAAAGAGAGGGAACTGTTTTCAGTAGATGTCGGTTTTTTTCGATTTTCCCAGCTTATTCCTTTTACAGTTATTGAATCTATAGTATTCAAATCATCAATTTGGTAATGGATGTTAAACTCAGCATTGATGTCGTATGTTTTCCATAAGTAAAACCCAAAATCATCTGAAATTTGATGACGCTTCAGTGATTGGGTTTCTTTGGTGGCATGTGTAAGTACATCTTGTATGATTTCTTTATCCGTTCGGCCATTTATTTGTTTTATTACTGCTCCTACGGGTAACATTTGTTCTAAGTGATCGCTATTTGATACTAGAATTTCATCAGCTTCAATATGTGCAGCCATAGGAAAGAAGAGTCGCTTTTTTTTGACATAATCGGTTAATACGTAGCTGTCTAGTGCATAGGAATGCGCATCGTTATACTGGACGATGATTTGATCGATGATTCGCCAAAATTGCATTGTTTTTAAACTATCTGGGAGCTGCTTTTTTACCGTTTCTATTTTTGATATGAAATGGCTTTTTTGGGTAAATCGGTAGGGATTTGGGTGTATTTTTTCAAAGGTGTGCAGTAAAGTATCTATATCATTTGACATCTCTTGCTTGCTCAAATGGTTGTCAATATCAACAAATTTTATAGATTCATCCAACGGTGCATCTGAGAGTGTCGCTAGATAGCCAATACTTACCAGCAGACCAATGATGAATATCCAACTAATTTTCTTTCTCATACTACGTATTATTAGGAGTGTAAAGCAAGCTTTGTATGCTTTCGCGAAAGCATATTTATTAGTACTCGAATATATTCCTTCTTTTTAAACAAAAAACCAGTAAAAACGAGATCATTTATTTTTCTTCTTTAAAAAAGAGGCATACATAATAGGGACTTTATTTTTTATCGCTTGTTCTTTCGTTATTTTTTCTGAGATGACTATTTTTTCTTCTAGAATTTCAAAACCCGCAGCGTAGACTATATCTCTAATTTCATTTTCATTCGAGAACAAATAAATATGATCAATCATCGGGGCATTTATAGGGGTGGTCATATAGCAAACGCCCTCATTCGATAAAAGTTCTTTTATTTTTTTAAGCAGTTGCAATGGATTTTCAACGTGTTCGATTACTTCGCCTACGGTGATAAAATCATAAGTTTCATTTTCTGAAAAATCAAAAATATCCTTTAAATAATAGTTGATATGGGGAGTGTTTATTATGCCTTTGGCCAGATCCAACGAACTCTGACTGATGTCTACCATATCAAATCGTTTAATGTCTGGAAGAAGTTTAAGGGCTTCACCTATAAACAAACCGTGACCGCCTCCAATTTCTAAATATGAATTTCTGTTTTTAATGTGTTTTTTTAAATTCTGTTTGAAGAAAAGGAATCTTTCATATTGATCAAACCAAAGAAATTGTGCCAAAACCAATCCATGCATATGGTATTTCATGATCTCAGGGTTGCCATAAATTCTTTTTTCAACCTCTTCAAAAGAGGTGTTTGAGTAGTGGCCTGTATAGATAAACTGATACCTTTCTTGAATCATATCTTCGAGTAAATGCAGGTAACAATCAACACTATACTCTAATGTTATGGCTTGCTTTTCTAAATAAGCTTTGTAGGTATTAAAAAAAGCATTGGCTTCCTTTTTAAAGGATTCATGCAGTGATGCAAGATTAGCTTTTAATTTTTGGGCATGCGCAGGATTTTTAGCGGTAATGGTAGTTAGAATGGTCTCTAGAGGACAGCTCATTGAATAATTGTTTATTAGTGAAACGCTGTTTTGTAAACTCTGAAAAGACGTATTCAAAATAGCTAGTTGAACTAATCCCGCTTTTCAGCGGGATCTAGGGTTTAATACTCTTTATTTTAAAATTATGAGGCCTTTGCAACGATACATCGCATAAAAGCCTGAGCGCATTTTGGTAACTAATGGAGGCGGGTATACTTACTTACACACCAAGTTGACAACTGGCTTTATTCGAGTATTTCTTTTAGTTTTTCATTTAATTGTTCACCTCGCAAATTCCTACCAATGATTTTGCCGTTTTCTGCAATTAAATAGTTGTCAGGGATTCCATTCACTCCATAAATCAGAGAAGCTTCATTTCTACTGCCTTTTAAATCACTTACGTGTTCCCAATCTAAGCTATCTTTTTGAATTGCTTTTAGCCAGTCTTCTTTGTTTTGGTCAAGAGACACGGCAAATATTTCAAAGCCTTTTGGGTTAAATTCTTTGTACGTTTTTACAAGATTTGGATTCTCTTGACGACAAGGGCCACACCAAGAAGCCCAAAATTCAAGAAGGACAGCTTTTCCTTTCAAGTCGGATAATTTTTTTAGTTGACCAATTTGGTTTTCAGATTCAAAATCTACAAACTGTTCTCCTATTTTTGGTTGTTTATTCAATTCAATATACCGAGCAATTTCTTGCCCGAACTCAGATTCTTTATTTTCTTTTGAAAATTGCTCATAAAGTTCTGTCGTTTTTTCTTTCCCCCAAGTGGTAGCGTAAATTGATAGCATTGAAGCACTTACAATACTACTTGGGTTGTTTTTGACAAATTCCATTTCTAATTTTTGTCTTTCACTACGCGGTAAGGTGTCTATTTTTTTATAAAGACTGGCGCTTAATTTTTCTGATTCAGAACCTGTAATCATAGCATTTCTGAAATCAGTGTTTGTAGCATCAAGAGTCATTGGTTTGTTTTCTGCCCAAAAAGCTGTATAATTTGAAAAATCCTTGTTATGAAGCCATAATTTCATGGGTGCTTTTGGTAGTTTTGTTGTAAACACGAACGCGTTATCTTTGATTTCTACAGAGTCTAATACTTTGTTATCATAGTCTAGATAAAGTAAACTACCATCTTCAAACCCATTAGTTGTTCCGCTCAGTGAGAATCCTGTTGTTGGTTTTTCATTACAGGAAATAATTAGTACTGTGATTATTGCTACTAGTATTTTTTTCATCGATATTTTTTTTTGTTTCTTATTTCAAATGATTAATTGAGAATATATTACTTAATGTATGGTATTTTACTTTTAACTTACATAAAAGTTACGCTTAGTCATACTCTTTGAATTTATAAGATACGAGCTTTTAACTCTCATGCTGTGCCTTTTGTAAAAGCTCCTTAAAAATACACATAATTAGTAATTTGTTATAGGTAAGGAGTTACCATTTGTCTCTATTTTACGAAATCATTTTGGATATGCGTGTTTCTAAATACGGTTATCGATGTTGATAGTATTTATTTTAGTTCATTCGCATATTTGAATAGGGCGGGCAACCCACCTGTATGCCAAAATAGTACATTCGTATTCGTAGGAATTCTTTTTCTTTTTAAGAAGTCTAGCATACCATAAAATGCTCTCCCCGTATATACAGGATCTAATAAAATACCTTCATTTTTTGCTAATTCTTTGATAACATTAATTTCATTATTAGTAACAATACCATAGCCCTCCTTATCATAATCTCTATTTAAGTAAATATCTGATAGCTGTATTTTTTTGTCAATATTCAATTTTTGTAATCCCTCTTGTACAATGTTTTCTACAACTTCTTCAAGAGATACTCCTTTTGTTTCATCTTTATCGATATTTATAGCAATAAACTCTGATTGTAATTGATAGATTTCTTTTCCAAGAATTAATCCTGCTTGTGTCCCTCCTGAACTAGATGCAAAGAAGATATAATCGATTTTTAATTTTTGTTCTATCAATTGCTCTTTTACTTCCTTCACAGCATTGACAAACCCCATAGCGCCTGTAAAATTTGAGCCTCCGTATGGAATTACAAAACATTTACGCCCTTTATTCTCAAGCTTTTTTTTTAATATTTCTACGTCTTCACCTTTTCTATTCTCACCAGTGAAATGGATAGCTGCTCCTAGGATTGATGAAAGTAATAAGTTACCATCATATACTTCAGGTTTTATACCTCCTAAAAGCAAATGACATTTTAGTCCAGCTAATGCACAAGCTGCGGCAGTTTGTCTACAATGATTTGATTGCTGTGCTCCGGCTGTAATGATGGTGTCACAACCTTCATCAAGAGCTTGTTTAATTAAATATTCAAGTTTCCTAGTTTTATTTCCACCAGAGGCTAGTCCAGTTTGATCATCTCTTTTTATGAAAATGGTATAGTCAGGATAAATTTTCGATAATTTTCTTAATTTGTGTAGTGGGGTTGGAAAAAAGCCTAGATTAAATTTATTATCAATCATTTTGTTATTTTATGAATTGGATCAAACACTTTATACATGAATAGGAGTGAGGTACGTAAGTCTGAACTAATCTATATTTTACACTGGTTTATGTTTGATTTTATTCGTTCAATTCTCTCCAGAGTTTCTAAGTGATATAAAAGGGAATAAATACACCATTTATTAAAATGAATTGCACAAAGGCTACTACTAGACTGAATCGGCTTATTTTGCCTTTGCTAATGCCATTTTCACAGCAAGTCCAGTTAATACAGAAGCCATAAACCATTTTTGAATTCTAAGCCAAATTGGTTTTTTTGAGAACCAACTTGCCATTTTGGCGGCAGATATTACAATTAGGAAATTAACCGAAAAGCTTATTATAATTTGTACGATTCCGAGTTGAAAACTTTGACCTAAAATAGAACCATATTCAGGTTTTATAAACTGAGGAAAAAAGGAAAGATAAAATATGGCCATTTTAGGATTTAAAATATTTGTAAAGAGTCCAATATTAAACAGTTTTAAAGGTTTGTCAGCTTTTAGATTTTGATCTGCATCAAATATTTTGTTCTTAGATTTAACCGTATTATAAGCTAGGTACAATAAGTATCCTACGCCGAGACATTTAACAATAATAAATGCATATGGTACGGCAAAAAATATGGCAGTAAGCCCAAAAGAAACCATAAGTATATGGAATAAAAACCCACACATAACTCCCACAAGAGATATAATTCCAGCTTTTTTTCCTTGCGACAATGATCTTGATATTAAATAAATCATATTTGGTCCAGGGGAGAGTACCATTATCAGTGCGGCTAACGCAAATAGAAGTAAATCATTAATTGGTATCATATTTCTACTTTTCAGTTTTTATTTTATCCCTTACACAACAATTTTGTTTATGATTTTGTCGTGTTTTAAAACGAATTTAGCAAATAAAAACTAAATAAAACATCTAGATCTACTACGCTTTTGTGCGTGGGAGGATTTTCAGAAGTAGGCAAGAATGAGTAATAACTTATAACATTGTGCCTGTTGCACAACGTCTGCTAAAAGTTCATAAAATAGTAACTTATTGTATGCAAAACTTTATCATTTATCAGGAGACATCATTTAATCATTTTTAGTAATTTCCGAGTTTAATACCATCACCATAAATGATTTGGTTTGTAATGCAAAAGGCGAAGAAATGACATTTTGGAGGTTTATAATGCATACTCCCCTAAAGTATGAAACCTATTACAGCGGACAAATGACTACTTATATAAAGATTTTAAATGCAGAGTCTTAACTATATTTTAATAATATCTGTTGGAGTTTCTACTAGAATGGTAATATCCCCTCTCAAGGCAATAGGCTGTTTCATTATTTTCGGATTGTGACGTATCATTTTAATCCAATCATCATCAGAAAAATTATGATGCTCAAAACTTGATGTATATGAGGGATGTTCTTGATTGACTAAATCTTTTATTTCTATGTGTAATCGGTCTGCAAGTTCCGCTATTTGCGTACCTGTAAGGCGTTGTCTTAAAATATCTATTTCCTGTATTGGTAAACCCTCGGCCTTGGCATAGGCCAAAGTTTGTTTTGCTCTTATAGATTTAGAACTATAAAATAGTGTTATTTGCCTGTCTGAAGTCGCTATCTCTCCCATGTCTATAATATATTCTTATGTTTTTCTAAATGATGCTCAAGCAATAGCTTTAAACTTTCTAGATATTCCTGCATAACCTCTTTATCAATATGTGGATATTTACTAACAGGCAGTGTTATCGGATTTTCATCTAAAGATCGATAAAGTTCTGGATAGTTAGTTTCTATGTTTGTAGTGAGTTGCGTTATTTCATTAAGTATGTTGTGCAAATCTTTCATATGGTATGGGTAAACTTAGACTTTAAAAATAATGTTGTAATCATTTAAAACAAATGATTTATATCAGGATAAAAAAACAAACTGATGTAAATCATTTATTTATACTTTAATGGCGTTTAATTTAGCATCATATAAGGAATAAGCAGATACAAAATGAAAACTATTCTATACGCCACCGATTATTCAAAAAACTCAATTGCAGCCCTAAAATATGCTCATGCAATGAGTTCGAAAATGAATGCGAGATTATTAGTGGTTCATGTATTTGATTATCCAACAATGTTGGACGATTTTAGCTTAAAAGGGGAAGATGCTTTTCCAGATATTGAAGGTGATGCATTTAAAAAGCATCACTCAAAACTTAACAGTTTTTGTAATGAAAACTTAAACAATGATTTAAAGGATTTAAATATTGAAATAGAAGCCATTGAAGACAAGTCGGTAGTAAAAGGGATCATTTCAAAAGCAAATGAGGTCGATGCCTTCTTAATCATTACAGGAATGAAAGGTGGAAGTGCATTACGAGAAATCATTATGGGTAATACGACCAAACATCTACTTGAAAAATCATCGTGTCCAGTTCTAACTATTCCTAGTGATGCAACTCATAAACAAATTGAAACTATAGTATATGCTACGGATTTTGAAGAAGAAGATTTTGGAGCCATTGATAAGCTTACAGAAATTGCTAAACCATTCAATGCGCTAATCAAGATAGTACATATTTCTCCATTGAAAGAAATGGTTGAAAAATGGCCAATCAAGGGTATAAAAGAAAAAATCCATAAGTATATCGAATATACCAATCTCGAATTTGACATTTTCTATTCAGATGATGTCTTTAATGATTTGAAAATATACTTAGGTAATTCAAATGCAGACTTAGTTGCCATGCTTGAACGCGAAAGTAAAAGTTTGACATCAAAAGTATTTCATCGAGATTTAGTAAAAAGAATGGAAACTTATGGTAAGATTCCTTTGCTAAGCTTTAACGCCAAAAATTATGGTGCTTTCCATCTTTAAAAACGTAAAACAATTGTAAAATGTCCAGAAGAATATTTAGAATAGTTATTGCAATCGCGATTGCATTATGGATTTATCTTTTTGTAACAAAAGATTCTTTTTCAAAAAGTTTTTTAATCATTGCCGCAAGCATTGATTTTTTAATATTTAGTCTTGGTATTCACGGATTGATAGCGCATTCATTAAACCCAAAATCTAAAGGTGAATTAATTACGTTTCCCCTTTTGATGTGGGTGCTTTGGGCTGTACTATTTTTAGTATTTGTATTTTTTGTTATTCCTGTATATTGTCCTGATTTCTTATTGGAATTATGATGTTTAAAAACATCTAGTCTTTATTTGTAGGCTTCCCCTTTTTAGGACACCTCTAAATTTGAATTTGAACAGTCCTATTTTTAGGGAAGCTTACATTTTGTTATGAATATGGCTTTTTAGATTTAAAAGAAAATCAAAAAGAAAAATATCTTTTGGTAACGTGGCAAGCATATATGGATTAGATATTCCTTTTATGATATGTATAGTAGAAAATACATTACTATACTTATGTGGTAATTTGTAGGTATACGCTTTCGCGAAAGCAAACTTAAGTTTTTCAGAATGGTTTATTTTTTATGACACATCTTTTGTATGCGATACCTAATTGATACACATAGTGTTTTTTTCTACTAATTTCATAAAATGCAAAAGAAATAACTGTAACAACGACGCTAATACCAATAACTTTGGTTAAATCCATCCATTATACATATAAATGACGGCAATCGTATCGAAGAAGCCATGTATGGCAATATTAAACCATAAGTTGTATTTTCTTTTGTAAAAGATAAATGCAAGAATCATCCCTATAATTCCAGTAACAATTTGTCCAGTAATGCCCTGGTAACTATGCAAGTAACCAAACACAATACCAAATAGGATAATATTCACTACAAGTACAGGTATACGATCTCCAAAAAAGCGAACAAAATGTCGCATAAAATAGCCACGCCATATAATTTCTTCACCAAAAGCGGCAGAGATCCAAATGTAAACCAGTAGTACGGCACAGGCAGGAAGATTACCTATAAGTGAGCTAAACTCTGAGTAGTCTATAGGTTGTCCAGTGAGTTTTGTGGTTCCAGGAACTAAAGCATATGCATAAAACATAAATAGTATAATGGCAAGAATTGGGGCGTACACAAAAAACTCACGTTTCTGATCTTTAAAATTTGAGATTCCTAATGATTTAAATCCATCGCTACCGTAACTAATAAAACTTGCTAGGATAAGGAGAAGCGTTGCAACAATATTGGTAAAATTCCCTAAACCTAAGGGTACCGTAAATATAATACCGATTATAATAGCACTAATCAGAGGGACAATTTTTGTTTTTAAAAGAGATGTTTTCATTGATTTTTAGTTTTAATTACAACAACGAAGTAATCACTTTCTTCTCACGTGATACCAGTAATAGTAGTCAACTTGACCGAATGGTCGTGTTTTTATGACCCAATGGTAGATACGATAGGAGGGATATTATCAAACCATAACAAGAAATCTTTTTTCTTGTATCTACTCACTACTATTTTTAATTGCTCTTGCTCTTGAAAATAAGGAGTAATTAGTACCACTAACTTTCCATTTTCTATCGCTTTTACTTCTTTGACTGCTCGATGCTGTATTAACACATTTCGAGATGCTCTAAAAAAACCATAAGTTTCAAGCTTTTCCTCAAGCATTTGGAGTGTAAAATCTGTAGCGCTTATAGTTCCATTTTCTTCTATAAGGTATACTATTTTGTGCACGCTATAACTATAGGAAATCTCTTTAATGGGGATCACTTTTTTGCGATTTCCATAAGCAACTACTAACGTTCCTTGGTCTAACGTATTTTTATACAAAGTATAGATCTCTAATGCATACACGATTGTAATAAGTATTGTACATATGGCCAGCGTGATTAATAAACCTATAACTAAGGCATACAAATCAAAATCATTACCTTCTATATTTCCAAAAACATAAAACATAGGTATATAAAGTAAAGTGATAATACCTAGATTCACACATAAAAAGCGTACTCCTAGCGTAAGGGTCACTTTTTCTTTAAAGACGTGGTGTATAAAATAGTTATAAACAAACTCTGTAACGATAAGGATAACGATTCCTAAAAAAATAGAAGTAAAAACTCCATAGAACGGGAAGCGATAAGACTCATGAAAAGGGAAATGGTCTTTACTTGTGAGATGATTTGCTACTAGGGCAATAAAAAGGAGTATTAATAACTGTTTTCCCCAACGACGGAATTGTTTTTTTAAAGTGCTGTCTATTACTAACAAGAAAAATGAATTTTAAATGCATGTCAAATATGCTTAATTTTTAGGATATTCAGTGTAATTAATTGCTAAAAGTTACTGTGTTAGTTTTCGCGAAAGCGAGCTTAAAAAGAATATAGAGAGAATAGAATATAGAGTTTAAAACCTAGACTTATGAGTAGAAACTCAAACAACAAAAAAGCCACTTCATCGCGAAGTGGCTTTTTAAAAATAAACCTTGTTGTTTTAAAAAGACAACATACATTTTATCCATCAAAACGATACTGTCCGTGTTCTTCTAGATCGGCAGCAATTTGATTACGTAACGCAATCACATTTGGCTGATTTTGATATTTGGTAAAACGCTTCAGCCCCATGAGCATCATACGCTGCTCATCGCCTTCGGCAAAAGAAACAATCGCTTCTTTGGCTTTGGTTTGGATGATGTCTACCGCATTAAATAAGTACAGCTGACACATGGCAATTTGTGTTGCTTGTGTGTCTACGCCAAAACGCTTAGCGTTTTTCTCCGTACGTAAGATGGCACTTTCTGCCATATAGATTTCAATTAAAATATCGGCAGCACTCATTAATAACTGTTGGTGTTCTTCTAACTGTGGTCCGTATTTTTGAACCGCAGCACCAGATACCATTAAGAATACTTTCTTCAATTTAGCCAATAGCGCTTTTTCTTCCGAAAGAGTTTCTGAGTAATCTGGGGTTTCAAACGAAGGAATACCAACCAATTCTTCTCCTACAGCTGTTGCAGGGCCTAAGAAGTCAATATGACCTTTCATGGCTTTCTTTACGAGCATCCCTACAGAAAGCATACGGTTAATCTCGTTGGTACCTTCATAGATACGTGCGATACGGGCATCACGCCACGCCGATTCCATTGGCGTATCGGCACTAAAGCCCATTCCTCCAAAAATTTGAATTCCTTCATCTGTCGTTTGCTGTACGTCTTCAGATACAGCTACTTTTAGGATCGAACACTCAATCGCATATTCTTCTACACCTTTTAATTCGGCTTCTTGGTGGGTATTTCCAGCTGCTTCTCGTAAAGCGATACGATCTTCTATATTTTTAGCCGCACGATATGATGCAGATTCATCTACATACACATTGGTGGCCATAAGCGCTAACTTCGCTTTGATTGCGCCAAAATCAATGATACGGGTTTTAAACTGGATTCGATCTTTGGCGTATTTGATAGACTCATCAACGATACGACGTTGTGCATCTAGACAAGCCGCAGCCAATTTAATACGACCAACATTTAAGGCGTTCATAGCAATTTTAAATCCATTTCCACGCTCAGAAAGCATATTTTCTACCGGTACCACCGTATCATTAAAAAATACCTGACGGGTAGAGGAGGAGTGAATCCCGAGTTTCTTCTCTTCATCTCCCATAGAAATACCGTTGCTCGGATCATTTTCTACAATAAAACCAGTAATATTTTTATCATCTTCTATACGTGCAAATACAATGAACATATTACAGAACCCCGCATTGGAAATCCACATTTTTTGTCCAGAGATTTTATAACTCTTTCCGTCTTCAGACAATACGGCTTTGGTCTTCCCAGAGTTCGCATCAGATCCTGCACCAGGCTCTGTCAAACAATACGCGCCAAACCACTCACCAGTCGCCAATCTTGGGACATATTTTTTCTTTTGCTCTTCATTCCCATATAAAGTAATTGGCATCGTACCAATCCCTGTATGTGCACCAAAGGCCGTACTAAACGATCCTGTGGCTCCAGAGATGTAATCACACACCAACATGGTCGATACAAAGCCCATTCCGAGTCCGTCATACGCTTCGGGTACGGCAACACCTAGTAATCCTAGTTCGCCAGCTTTGCGCATACACGCTTCTGTAAAGGCATAATCTTTTTGCTCAAAACGTTCCCAATGTGCCCAGATCTCACGATCTACAAACTCTTTGGTACTGTCACGCATCATTTTTTGTTCTTCTGTGATGTCTTCAAGGGTAAATACATCTTCACATGCGGTTTCTTTCACAAGGAACTGCCCGCCACGTAGGATTTCTTTTTCTGTTGCTTCTGTGCTCATTTTGTTGTCTATTTATTTTAAAGAGTATAGAAAATAGATAATAGAATATAGATGCTATTTTGAATTAGATCTGAATTATCTATATGTTATGTCTCCGATTTTTATTATTTTTTTTCGCTTTCGCGAAAGCTTACTTTTGTTTTATAAGAGTATAGCACATAGAATATAGAGAATAGACACTATTTAAGTAGGTCTGAATAATCTATATGTTATGCTTTCATATTCTCCATTTTTATTATTTTTTCGCTTTCGCGAAAATTCACTTCATTTATATAAAATTAAGTATTACTCTATTTTTTTGAATACAAATTTGTCTATAATCTATGCTCTATTATCTTTATTCTTCTTTACGCTTTCGCGAAAACTTACTTCATTTATATAAAATAGAGTAATACTCTATTTTAAGTCTATGTTCTATACTCTAGAATCTATATTCTCTATTTCAAAAACTCATAAATCCCAGCCGCTCCTTGTCCGGTTCCTACACACATAGTGACCATCCCGTATTTACCACTCATATCACGTTTACGCATTTCGTCAAAGAGTTGCACCGATAATTTTCCTCCTGTACATCCTAGTGGGTGACCAAGGGCAATCGCTCCTCCGTTTACATTCACAATACTCGGATCGAGGTCTAACTCACGAATAACCGCCAATGACTGCGAGGCAAAGGCTTCATTTAACTCAATCAGCTCAATATCTTTTTGTTGTAATCCTGCTTGTTTTAAGGCTTTTGGCACAGCGGCTACAGGACCAATTCCCATGATACGTGGCGGTACTCCTGCTGCCGCATAGTTGACCATACGTGCGATAGGCTCTAGGTTTAATTCTTTCACCATCTCTTCGCTCATCACCAGTACAAATGCCGCTCCATCACTCATTTGTGAAGAGTTTCCTGCGGTAACGCTTCCGCCAGCTGCAAATACAGGGCGTAATTTGTTTAATACTTCGATGCTTGTTCCTGCACGAGGGCCTTCGTCTTTAGTAACAGTGTAGGATTTGGTGGCTTTTTTTCCGTTTTCATCTACATAGGTCTGCTCCACATCAATCGGTACGATCTGATCTTGAAAACGGTCTTCGGCGAGTGCTTTTAAGGCTTTCATATGGGAGTTGTACGCAAATTCATCTTGGTCTTCACGAGAAACCTTATACTCATTAGCTACGGCTTCGGCGGTATTTCCCATGCCCCAGTAGTAATCTTCATGTCCTGATTTTACGATATCGTAATTTAATTCAGGTTTAAAGCCTGTCATGGGCACAGAGCTCATCGACTCGGCGCCTCCTGCGATGATACATTCTGCCATTCCTGATTGGATTTTGGCAACGGCCATTCCAATAGTTTCAATTCCTGAGGAACAAAAACGATTGACAGTTACTCCTGGCACGTCAATGATGTCTAATCCCATTAGAGAGATCAAACGTGCCATATTGAGTCCTTGTGAGCCTTCTGGCATCGCATTTCCTACAATCACATCATCGATGCGTTTTTTGTCAAAGTTGGGTAACTCATTCATCATGTATTGAATGGTTTCTGCAGCCAACTCATCTGCTCGCTTAAAGCGAAATACTCCTTTTGGTGCTTTCCCTACGGCCGTGCGGTAGGCTTTTACTATGTATGCTGTTTTCATCTTTATATAAGATTATAGAATATGGAGTATAGAATATAGACTTAACTGTCTAACCGATCTATGAAAGCTCCAATCATTCTTTGTATTTGCTGTATTCTATCTATTAATTCCTTGTAATCTGTTTCTGTAATATATCCTTGAATATTTGCAATTTCTAGTTGTGTTTCCCATTCGTATGCTGATCCTAAACTTGTCTCCAAATATGTTTTAAAATGCTTATCTGTTGACTTAGCAGTTCCTTCAGCTATATTTGATGGAATAGAAATAGCACTTCTATTCATTTGGCTTGTTAAATTATAGAGTTCTGTTTTTGGAAAGGTTTTAGTTAATTGATAATTTAGAGAAACAAAGACGACTCCGTCTTTCCAAATTTTTAAATTCCTAAAATTATGTCTCGCCATCTATGTTCTCTATAATCTATGCTCTATTTTCTATATTCTTTTTAAGCTTTCGCGAAAGCAAAACCTTACCATTTTAATTTCTTTATTCCTCTCCTTTGGGGAGGCTAGGTGGGGCTTTAGTTTCTCAACGGTTTCCCTCGCTTCAACATATGCTCAATACGCTCCAATGTTTTACGCTCAGTGGTGAGGGACAAGAAGGCTTCACGTTCTAGATCCAGTAAGTATTGTTCTGATACTTGGGTGGGTTCTGAAAGGTCTCCTCCTGCCATCACATAAGCGAGTTTATCGGCTATTTTCTTATCGTGTTCTGAGATATAATGGCTCGCTTCCATACTGTCTGTTCCAACTAAGAACATTCCTAAGGCTTGCTTTCCTAAAACCAACACGTCATTTCGTTTTACAGGTTGTGTGTAGCCTGCATCTGCCATGATTTTAGCGTGTGCTTTTGCAGTCGCAATCTGACGGTCTTTATTGACGACCACAATGTCTTTACCTTTCTGTAAAATCCCTGTGTCATACGCTTCATAAGCAGAGGTGGATACTTTTGCCATTCCGATGGTCAGGAAGTGCTCTTGAAGAACATTCAGCTCTACATCTCCTTTTCTAAAGGTATCTGAAGCACGCAATGCCATTTCTTTAGAACCTCCACCGCCTGGAATTACACCAACGCCAAACTCTACAAGTCCGATATAGGTTTCGGCAGCAGCGACAACTTTGTCTGCGTGTAGTGATAACTCACATCCACCTCCTAAGGTCATACCGTGTGCGGCAGAAACGGTTGGAATAGCGGAGTAACGCATACGCATCATGGTATCTTGGAAATACTTGATCGCCATATTGAGTTCATCATATTCTTGCTCAACGGCCATCATAAAAATCATCCCAATATTGGCACCTACAGAGAAGTTAGGTCCTTGATTTCCTACAACAAGTCCAGCGAAATCTTTCTCAGCAAGATCAATTGCTTTATTAAGACCAGCGAGTACATCACCCCCAATGGTGTTCATCTTACTACGGAATTCTACATTTAAGATCCCATCACCTAAATCTTGTACAGAAACGCCTGAGTTTTTATAGACTTCGGTTTGTTTTCTGATATTGTCTAGGATGATAAAGGCATCTTGTCCTGGTACTTTGGTTTGTGCTTTGGAAGGGATATCATAAAAATGCGTTGCGCCTTCTTTTACAGTATAAAAGGTGGTGCTTCCTGAAGCGATCATCTCTGTCACCCATGAGGCAACGTCCAGTCCTTCGGCTTTCATTAACTCTATTCCTTTTTCTACACCAATGGCGTCCCAAATTTGGAAAGGTCCGTGTTCCCATCCAAAACCAGCTTTCATGGCATCGTCTATTTTATAGAGCTCATCGGTGATTTCTGGAATACGGTTTTGAACGTAGGCAAATAGGTGTGCAAAGGACTTGCGATAGAATTCGCCTGCGCTGTCTTTTCCGCCAACGAGTACTTTGAAACGATCGGCTACATTGTCGATCGTTTTTGTTAATTCAAGGGTGGCAAATTTTGCACGTTTATTAGGGCGATATTCTAAGGTATCTAAGTCTAGCGAAAGGATTTCTGTTTTCCCTTCGGCGTTTTTTGTTTTTTTATAAAATCCTTGTCCTGTTTTTGATCCGAGCCATTTGTTTTCCATCATAGTATTGATGAAATCGGGTAGGGCAAAGAGTTCTTTGCGCTCGTCTTTGGGACAGTTTTGGGCAATTCCGTTGGCAACGTGGACTAAGGTATCCAGTCCGACAACATCTACCGTACGGAACGTCGCTGATTTAGGGCGTCCAATTACGGGACCAGTTAATTTATCGACTTCTTCTACGGTGAGTCCCATTTCTTTTACAGCATGGAATAGGCTCATAATAGAGAAGATTCCGATACGGTTTCCGATAAAGGCAGGGGTATCTTTGGCGACTACGGAGGTTTTTCCTAAGTATTGCTCTCCGTAATTGTTTAAGAAGTCTAATACGCTCTGATCGGTCTTGGGACCTGGAATGATTTCAAATAACTTTAAGTACCGTGCAGGGTTAAAGAAGTGTGTACCACAGAAATGTTTCTGGAAGTCTTCGCTTCGGCCCTCACTCATAAAGTGAATAGGAATTCCTGAGGTATTTGATGTAATAAGCGTTCCTGGAGTTCTATGCTTTTCTAGATTCTCGAACACTTGTTGTTTGATATCTAGACGCTCTACAACCACTTCGATGATCCAATCGACGTCTTTTACTTTGGCGATATCGTCTTCGAGGTTTCCGGTAGTGATACGTTTCGCGAAAGCGGTATGATAAATAGGAGAGGGCTTACTTTTTAAAGCAGCAGTTAGTGAGTCGTTCACCATGCGGTTACGCACTACTTTGTGCTCTAAGGTAAGTCCTTTAGCTTTCTCTTTTTCGTTTAGTTCGCGTGGAACAATGTCCAAAAGGAGCACATCTAGACCAATATTTGCGAAGTGGCAAGCGATGCCGCTTCCCATAATTCCGCTACCGATGACGGCTACTTTTCTTATGATACGTTTTGCCATTATTTATGTATAGTTTCTTCTTTATTAAATATTTTCTTGTTTTGTACTAAATCATTTATCGTCTCTATCACTTTATAAAACCCTAGTATTTCTTCTTCTGAAACGTGCTCTCTTACGGTAGTGTTAAACTGAAGTACGTGGTCTTTTGCATATTGACGTTTTAATTTCCCCTCGTCGGTAAGGTGTATTAAAACACTTCTACCATCGGCAGGATTGGGTCTACGCTGAATGAGATTTTTTTCTTCCATCGCTTTTAGTGTGCGGGATAGGGAAGTAGCTTCCATTCCCATGCGAGGTCCCAAGGCTGTAGAAGGAGTTCCTTCTTCTGGGTCTATACTTAACAAAGCAAAGGCATGTGCCATGGTTCCGTCGTACTTAGATGCCTGTTCATTATACATTTTTATAACTGCTTGCCAAGTATATCGCAAACAAAAATCGATAGTTTTGTCTCTCATAGGGATGATTGGATTCGAAATCGTTGTAAATATACATAAAATTACTATGCATGCATAGTAAAATGAAAATAAATTTCACAAAAGAAGAAGATTTGTGAGATTATAAAGGAGATTCTATTAAGAATTTGCGCTCATTTTTTATCGTAAATTACGATTATATCATGTATAGCTAGGGAATTTTGAGAAAAGTGTATTTTGTATTTTTCTTAGAAATTGTATGAAGTATAGATACTTACTATTATATAAAAAGTGTATGCCCTTTTAGAAAAGTGGTTTTGAGTACGTTCTTGCTTACCAGCTAGGCATTTTTGCAAAAGCGTATAATGAATCATTAATTTGTGTAGTCTTATAAAATAATGAAGAGGTTAACTACTGTGATAACCTCTTTATATAGTCCGTCTATTTTTAATAATTAATAGGCACAGCATATACAATGTCCATATACTGGATGTGGATAGTATCCTTGATTACAAGGTCCTCCTTCATTGATGTATGGATTATTACAGGTGTCTCCTTTGCTGAGTCCGCCATTAACCTCTCGTTGTTGTTCTTTGGATACGATGTTTCCGATGTTTTTAATTTTTTTCAGCATGATGTGTTTTTTTTAGTTCGTAAATATTTAATTGTTAGTCCATTAATAATTAAATATAAAAACTATAGTCATAAATACAAGAGAATTACTGTTAATATAAATTACTGAATTACAATTAATTACATTTTTTTTGGTTTTATGCATTTTTACGTTACTATTTTAAATAAAAATAGCTGCAAGTTGTTAATTTTTAGAATCTTATGTTTTTTAACGTAATTTCTTAAGTGCTTCTTGTTCGCTCAAAGGCGAAAGGCTATGTTCAGAGACAAAAGTAATCACTGCTTGAGGATTTGTTTTTGCATATTCTCGCAATGCCCAACCAATAGCTTTGTTGATGAAGAATTCTCCTGTATTTTTATGTTTTAGACATAGTTGAAATAGAAGATCAGCATTGGTTTCTTTTTTGTAGTCTAATTGAAAAAGAATAGCGCTTCGATTCAGCCATAAGTGGTCGGCATTACTAAAGCTTTGTATGATGCGTGTTGTTTCTTTTGGGAATGATTTTAAATACCCACCCAAGTGATGCTTGGCGATCATATCTACGGTATCCCACCAAGAATGTGTGATAATGAGCTGTTGAATAAAAGTAATGTCTTCTTTTTGGAATTTCTTTTTAAGGAACCGAGTTACGAGTTCTATTGCACAATAGTGGAGTTCGCGTTGGGGTTGTGTGTATAGTTCTTTTACAATAGTGATAACTGTAGGTCTGTCTAATTGAGATTTATACGTGTCTATGGTTGTTTTAAGAATGGCTTTACGTTGTGGTGCTTTGACCCCAAAAAAGGAATATCGCTCTCTCATATAGATGTTCATCTCTTTTGCCTGTGCAGGATTTGCAGCAGCTGTGAGTTGTGCTATGAGATCGGTTGTGAAATTCATTTGTTGATAGGCTAATGATCCTGGTATCATTCGTTTTTAATAAGGGATATGTTCATTTAGTGCTCATTTAGTGCTCGTTTAGTTCTTCGTGTAGATCTATTAAGTACAACACACGTTCTCTTAAGTGTCTTTTTTCAAAACTTAGCGCAGCGGCTCTTGCCATGGTTCCTCCTTGGTAGTTTTTTTGGTAATAGGAATAATACATGTTAACTTCTGCTTTATGAAACGTATTCCAAGTGGTCTGAGATGCTTCAAGCAACGTAACATCTAAAAGTTCAGGATTTTCTCGTAAGCGTTGCAGTACGATTTCCATTTCGGATTGCCAAGCGTCAAGTGCTTCTTTCTCACAATTGATTGATCCGATAGTTGTAGGTGTAGCATTTTCTATACATCTATTATTTTCACGATCTATAGGATGTATTTGGTCTTGACCAAAGCTCTGAGCTCCTATTAAAAGCACAAGACTAAGAATAATGATTTTCATATGTGTTTTTTAAAAGTTTAAAAGTCTAAATATTGACGAAATCTAGGTTTCTATGTATATTATAACCTTATTCTATGCTGTGTTTCTTTACGATTAATAGGTATAAAATTAATTGATTACTAGCCTAAGAATGTTTAACTAATTATAAACGACCAATAGCGAGAATACTACCTATACGGAGGGCCAGAAACCCAACCGACAATAGATTGACGTACGCCTTTGGTGATAGGAGTGACGCGATGCATAATAAAAGAAGGAAACACAATGATAGTTCCTTTTTCTCTTGGTGCGTTGACGACTTCTTTGTTAATCATAAATTGTAAATCACCACCTTCATATTCATCAGGATCAGATAGCTGAATGGTCATGCTTAATTTTCTAGCTGAAATTCCACCAGGGCCAAAGTCCATGTGCCAATCAAAAAAATCACCTGTTGAGTAGCGGGTGAGTTGCAACTCTTGGTGAAAACCTAACAAATCAAACCAATATCGCTCGTTGTTACAATTCATCGCCAGCCCTGCTAGTTTATTATAGACCCACTTATTTTCATCGGTATCATCTATAAACATCACAGAACTCTTTCTCAATGAATCATCTTTAATATTTTGATCAGAAACGGTGGCTTCTACCGTTTTTTTATCATCCCAAAAGTGGAGGATTCTATCTATTTCGTGTGGTAGAAATAAGCCTTGATAGTAGACATATTCGGCAAAGTTATGTTTGAGAGGAAGACCAAAGGAATAGTTGATTGACATAGAAAATATATGGGTGTTATAATAATACATTAAAATACTACGTACCTAAATCTATAAAGATATAAAAATTGTGGTGTCCGCTTTCGCGAAAGCGTATAATTGCGAACATTACAAAAAAACAGCTACTTTTAAAAGAGCCTATAGTAGCCTACCGAAGCCATTTTCTCATGAGTGGGAATTCTTCTTTGGTACACAAAGACATCCATTCCAAAAGGGGTAAGCCTGTATAAATATGATTATTGAATTGTTCGATAATCCACTCGGAATCATTTTTATATCCACTTGCGTGAAAAACAACATGGAGATCAAGCTCTAGGTGTCGTGCAGCGGCAAAAGACCAAAGAATCGTTGCAATTTCATCACCACTTGAAGGCCACTCTGGATCCATATTTTCTGTTCCTATCAAAGGGCGTAATGCTTCTTCTGTAACAGCTATATGTCCAGCTTCATGTAATAGATCACCAGGATATTGTAATTGTGCTGGGTCCATTAAAATACTTCCTCCTTGAAGGCGTAGCCCAGGTAGAAAGGTGTCCTTAGGGAGGGTTTCTTTGACCACGGGAATCCGAATTGATTCCAGAAAATCAATGATTTTTTCACATAATAGTTGATGAGTTCTCGTGTTTTTTTCTTCAATCATACAAGGAGACACGTTTTTGTTGGGAACGATATCCTACGGATTAATTTTACGCAATTCTACATAAAAGTCGTCTGCGATTTTTAAATCTTTAATGCGATCATCTGCCTTGTAGGTTCTCCATTGTTTAGAAGGATAGATCCATTCTTTCTTATCATTAATGATCATTTGTATGGGCATATCAAATCCATTGACTACATTGGTATATCTAAATGTAATTTTATTTCGCAATTTCTGATATTCTAACACGGGAATGTCTGTGGTACGAAGGTATTGATCAAAAAAGGCATTTAGATCTTTTCCTAGTTTTTTACTTAAATAGTGTTCTACTTGCTTTGTGGTGACTGTCTGGTGACAGAAGGTTGTATTTAGACCTCTTAAAGCACTTCGCCATAGTTCATCATCTTCTACAAGGGTGCGGAGCATGTGTAACATGTTTCCTCCTTTGTAGTACATATCACTGCCACTTCCTGTTTTGCGAACGTTATAAGTGCCTATGATAGGTTGATCATTTTGAATGTTCTTTCGGGTACCTATTACATATGCTGCGGCGGCTTCTTTTCCATAATAATAATCTAAAAACAGACTTTCAGAATAATTTGTAAAGCTTTCATGAATCCACATATCGGCTACATCTTTATTGGTGATATTATTTGCAAACCACTCATGTCCAGATTCGTGAATAATAATGAAGTCAAATTTTAGTCCCCATCCTGTTCCAGATAAGTCACGCCCTAAATACCCATTTCCGTATTTATTTCCGTACGTCACAGAGCTTTGATGTTCCATTCCTAAGTAAGGTGCTTCTACAAGTTTGTAGCTATCTTCATAAAAAGGATAGGGACCAAACCAATGTTCAAAAGCTTTCATCATCATAGGAGCTTGTTTAAACTGTTCTTTTGCTTTTTCTTCATTCTCTTCAATCACCCAATACTCCATATCTAGTGGTCCTTTCTCGCCTTGATATACTTCTTTAAAATGCGTGTAGTGTCCTATGTTTAGATTTACTCCATAACTGTTGATTGGATTTTTGACTGTCCAATGATAGGTTTTGGTGGTTGCCGTCGAATCGATTCCTACAAGGCGTCCGTTGGAGACATCAGTTAATTCTTTTGGGACGGTGACATGCATATCGAGACTATCTACCTCATCATAGGTATGATCTTTATTGGGCCACCAAACACTCGCACCTATTCCTTGATTGGACGTGGCAATAAAAGGACGTCCTTTTGCATCTTTTTTCCATGAGAATCCTCCGTCCCAAGGTGCATTTTTAGCTTTTCGAGGTTTTCCTTCAAAACCCATGGTCAGTTTATTAATCGCTCCTTTTTCTTGTTTTTTCTTGAGCTTTACAAAGTGCGCATTTCCTTCATGACGTACTTCTAACGGAATACCATCTTGTGTAATTAAGTTCAGCTCCATAGGAGACTGTAAATCTATTTGTAGTTCTTCTACTCCCTCCTCAAGTACAGTATAGGTCATGACGTTGGTTCCGAGGATCAACTGTGCCTCTGGATTCACATTGACCGAAAGGTCATAATGATTAAGGTCCCACCAAGCTCTTTGTGGCGTAATAGAACCCCGTAAAGTGTCTTGTCTACTGTATTTCTGACTGAAGACACTTAGTGAGGTACATAGTAGGAGGAATGAAAGGTATTTCATTAGTTTTTCTTTAGTTAGTTTTAAATCACAAATCACAAAAAATTAAACTAATAATCTCAAAATCTTCAATTCGTTGGATTAGGTTGATTTTTTTTCTTTTTTCAATAATGGCAGAGAATATTTTTTTTTAATTCTCCAGCTTCATTTGCTAATTCAATGCATTTTTTTTCAAAATCTTTATTGAAAGATGTATTTAATAGGTTAAGCCATAATACTGTCTCTTTTGCTTCTTTACGACAAATTTTTATTCTATAATCAAAGTCTTTGTCACTTAGATGTTCGTTTGCCTCAATGTAATTTGCAGCAATAGATCCTGATGATCTAGTGACCTGTTTTCCATCTTCTTTATTTGGAATGCTATAGGATAATGTATACACCAGATCTCTTACATTTTTTGCAAATAAAAATGTTCTTTCTTCTAAGTTATATGGTTTAGACATTTTTTGAGATTTGGAATTTGTTTTTTTTGGAATTTGAGATTTTAAAGACTAATTCCTAACAATACTATTCGGAAAGGCAACGATACTTTCGTGTCCGTCTTTTCCAATGGCAGCTATTCCAAAGAAAAAGTTGTCGACAACAATGCCTTCGAGTTCGTATTCGGTGACGTTTCCGACCAAGCGGGCATTATCCCAAGTTGGGGAGGTGGTATCTCTCCAATAGATTTTATAAGCTACTGCTCCTTCTACGGGGCTCCAGGTGAATTTTGCGTTAGGTCGTACCGCACCACCAATACCTACCGTTTCTGGTGCAGGGGGTGCCCAAGCGATACTTGCTAAGTTAATGGCATTAACCGCCGTGAGTTTTGCCGCATAGTCAAAGTTGACGTGCTCAAACGTATCTCCATAATTGATGCCATTTTCCGTACGGATATCTTGGTGTTGTTGGGTATAATTTTCATGCGCTTCCATAATACGAATGCCTGCAAATCCCGCGTCATTAAAAGGGCGATGGTGTCCGCCACGACCAAAACGATCCAAACGATAGATCATCATAGGATTCATTTCTGGCATGTAGGTTTTAACATTTTTATGAATGTATCGTGCTAACTGTCGTGAGATGCCATCGACTTCACCTCCATAAAAACGACGTGCGCGACGTTGTTGCTCCGTTTCGGTAGGAGGCACGGGTTCTGAAAAGATTCGGAAGCTTCGGTTATCGATCACGCCGTCTACACCGGTGATATTTCCGATCATATCATTGTTTAAAATACCTATGATGTCCCAATTATTTGCTTTCGCGAAAGCGGCCAAACCCTGCCCCCCAAAGAGTCCTTGCTCTTCTCCTGAAAGACCGACATAAATAATACTATTCTCAAAGGTATATTTTGATAGCACACGGGCAGCTTCTATGGTTCCTGCCATCCCGCTGGCATTATCATTAGCACCTGGCGAATCTGAGGTATAATCGGTAGGGTCTGTGACACGGCTATCAATATCTCCACTCATGATAATATATCGATTTGGATACTTGGTGCCGCGTTGGATGGCGACTACATTGACGACTTCGACATCTTTTACAATCCGACCATTCCGTCCTTTCTCAACCAAATCTTTTTGGTAAAATACCTCTAAACAGCCATTACAGTTTTTTGAAGTTGCTTCAAACTGCCCTTTGATCCATCTACGAGCAGCACCAATTCCGCGAGTTTGAGATACGGTATCACTCAGGGTATGCCGTGTTCCAAAATTGGTGAGTGTTTTTACGTCGTTCTTAATTCTATCAGCAGAAACGGCATCTATAATATCATAAATGCGTGTATCTGTTTGTGCTGAGAGACTTACCGCTCCTATAAGAAAGCATAGGCATACAAATGCAGTTGTTCTTTTTACGTTGGGATAGAGTTTGTGTGACATGAGGGTTTATTTTTGAGATGAGTTGTAAGGTAAAATTATTCGTTGGTGTTTTCTGTGAGTTGGATGGTGCCAAAGATTCCTGCATCAATCCATCCTCTATTTTTATCGTCTCCTTCTACGGGCACGGAGCCTATAAAATTTTCGCGCTGCTCACTACTATCATTATCACAATAGGCGAGGGCAAATCCTAATTTTTGGTTGGCTGCAAGTATTTTTGTTTCGTTGGCGGTATGGTCTATGTAAGTGTCTTCATATACAAAGATTTCACATTCCCAAAGCGTTGTATTTCCTGTGGTTTTGCGAACAGATTTAATGTGGTTATCATACAAGGTGGGTACTTCTCCAGGTGCAATGTCTACTACATGTCCGTCGAGGGCTACGTGATACGCAAAGGCATTGTGTGTAAACTGATGCCCTCCACCAGAATTATCGGCATCGACAAAAATTTCTAGACAGTCATCATCCCACCATAGGGTAAGCGGGTCTTTGTTTTGATCGTATAAGACATCATCTTCTATTTCTGCGAGTAGGTACAAAGCTTCTGGGGTCCAGGTGAGTTTATAACGTCCTGAAAAGTCTTCTTTGGTGTATGTTTCTCCAAGCCATCGTTGGTCTAATGCATTCCAAGGGATATGTTCCCATGCAGGATCATTTGCTATGCCGTCTACAGTAGGTGTGATGATGGCTTTTGGCACTTGTCGAAGTTGGTGATCTGTCTTTGGTAAGAATACTTCAGCAACGTCTTCATTGGATTCTTTATCAAATTTACAACTGAAGGTTGTACAGATACAGAGGAGGAGTATAAACGTGTTTTTCATTGAATACGGATTATCTTATGAGGCGGTGTTTTTTAGAAATGTTATAAGGCTGTGTCAGAAACGAGCGAAAGTAGACTAGAGGTGCTATTTGTAGCTATTCTAGTAATATTGCTTAGATTGGCATCTTTAAAAATTCTAAAGACACGCCAAGTAGTGTCTTTTTTTGGATTATAGGCATAAATGGTATTGCCTTTGGGCATCAAAATCGTACCATTAAGTAGCCAGCACATATCATCGGCTTCTGGAATGGTCTCAATAATAGTAGCTGTCGTTCCTGTAATGGGGTGTATGGATTTTATTTCCCAAATGTCATTTTCTTTACTGATATAACTGATAAGATCTGAATTTGGTATTTTATGAAGCGACCGCCCTATCTTTTTTTGTTGGGTGTAATTAGTACCGTCTTTGAGGTTGGATACGACTAGATCTAAACCTCCATCAGCAAGGACAGCTGAGACTAGTATATCATTGGTATACCAAGTGTGATAGCCTATGACGAGGTCTTTGATTAACTCTTTGTTTTTTCCTGTTTCAAAATCATATTGGTATAATCTCTGTAAACCCGTAGTATCCAATCGGATGGCGGAAATGGCTTTTTGATTCGGAATCTTAGTCGGAGAGTATTCACTTCCAAACCCTGTATCATTGATCCAAGTTACTTTGGCATCTCGTACATTATAACTTACAATATCCGTTTGTTGGTTGCGGGTACTGGCAAAAAGAACCTGATTGTCATTATAAAAAGACGGTTGATTGTCATAGCCATCATTGTTTGAGATATTCCGTTGATTTGCTAATTCCAGTTGGTCACCTTCTACCACAATATCAAAGAGATACACTTCTGTATTGGTTTGTGCAACAACAAAAAACTGACTAAAGAGTAGGAGAACTAAAATGCGCATACGATTGGTTTTGCTCTAAAGATAAGGCATCATACGCTTTCGCGAAAGCGTACCAAGAATATTTACAGTGTGAAATGTACTCACAAAATGCATTCAAATATAGATTTCCGAAGCTCTAGAGCATTCTTCTGATCCCTATAAAAACAAAAATTAGTAGGGTATACCACATAAAAAATGGAATGATGTATTCTTTTAATCCTGCAATGAGCATTACACTAATGATGAGTAATTGAAATCCTAAACCAAACGTAGAGATCGCGGTCATTAACCATTTTGGGCATAGAGTGCCTTTAGAGGCGTTTTTATCAAGCACATAAATGGTTTTGTCAAAAGTGCTATACAATAATTTATAGAGTGCAAAAAGGATATTCACATGACGTTGTTTTTCTCCTTCTAAAGCGACAGGCGTATCGTTCTCAAAGATTCGGCTTGTGGTGTCTCCCTGAAGGGAATTACGAAGTATTACATAATAATAATTGTAAAGTGTTCCTTGTAATTGTAGGCCTAAAAAGGCTATTACGGTATATATAATGTTGCTATCTGTAATGAGATGAATGGCAGCGAAAATGAACATATTTAGGATAATATCTGAGACAGAATCTAGATATCGACCCGTATAGGAAGGCGTATTTTTCATTCTTGCCAGCTCTCCATCGGCAGCATCCAAAATGGATTTTAAAATGATAAAAAAGCCTGCCCACCAATACTGTCCATTGAGTATAAAAACAATTCCTATTATTCCAGAAATAATAAAGGCTATTGTTACATGGATAGGAGTAAAATGGGTATTTTTTAATGAAGACGCGATGACTTTTGCGATAGGTCTTCCGTAATCAGAAAGATCTAAAAAAGCATAGCGTTCAGGTAGTTTTGACATAGGTCTGTAATTGGTGTACGCACTCCCAACTATTAGTAATCATTGATCTTTTTTTTGTATTGTCAATGAAAATAAAGGTCAGGTTTTGTTTTTACTTTAACGTAAAAGTATGCAATGAAAACTGTGTCAAAAATTCCCTTGGCAATACGGAATAATGACAAAATAACTCAACACGTACAATTTTTCTTTTTTCTTGTAAATTTAGTGCTTTTAAAGCTCAAAAAATGACTTCCAAATCTTTTTTATTACACACGTTATATATGTCGCATCTCCTTATATCTAGTACTGTTTTGTAATCTAGGCGCATACCCTACTTTTTGTATTCTCAAATTTTATAAGTTCCTTTTGTATATTTTCTGTTTTATTGGATGTTTTAGATCCAGAATGCTAAACGTTAGTTTAGTCTTTTGTTTGTAAATAGCTGTCTTCGAGTATTTAAAATTAGTATAAAGTAACTCGCTAAATTGTATGAAATAGGGTATTATTTGTTTTTTAGCTAAAAAACAAGCATTACCTTTTTGAAATATTAACTATTAAAACACCTCAAATCATGTTAAAAAACATCACAAACTTAGGGACAACTTTAAGTAAAATTGAACAAAAAAGTATTCAAGGTGGACTCAACTTTGGACGCTGTTTTAGAAATTCCGATTGTTATTGTCCAGAGCAATACATAGGTCCAGGAGACACGTACTGTGGTAGTAATGGATATTGTCAATTTTGGTAAAATCTTATCTATTATTATTATAATCATAAGAAAAGGCAGATTTTTAAAACCTGCCTTTTCTTATGTGTACTGTGTCTCACTAATCAATAATTACATATCCCTATACCGTCGTTTGGTAGAATCATAGGGAGCATCTGTGTCTACTAGGCTTTTTTTGTTTTTTGGAATATAGGTTTCACGATGTACTGCATCCCAATATGGGACGCCAAGAAATTCTGATATAACAGCGGCATCTTCTCGAACGGCTTCATATTTTGCATGGTCAATGACGTTGTAACGGCTTCCATCTTCAAACACAAAATTAAGTTCGTAACTCGTATAGCTACTCTTGTCTGTTCTGACATATTCAGAAATAATTTGCAAAGCAGCAATTGTCTTTAATTTGATTTGATTTTTTTTATTAGAACGTTGAAGACTGTTTACAGGTTTTTTAAAACCTTTATAAAAATAACCACTCCTCTTATCTAGTACTATCGGTTGGAAATGCCTGTAAAGTAAATAAAAACCAACCACAGGAAAAATAAGAAAAAAAATGAAAGCGAATTTAAAATCTCCACTTTCTTCAAAGAACCCACTACCAAAAAAGCCAATAACAAATACTAGTGGCATGATCGTAAAGACAAGTGCAAACAACAAGCCACCAGTAGACCCTTTGTAGTGTAGCTCTGAAGAAGATACTTTTTTCAGCGTACGAGTTTTAAAACTAGCACCTCCTCGTGCTTGAGGAGTCCACGGGGTTATGTCTGCCAGAGGATCATTAAATATAGAGGTATCAAAAGGTTCTGGTCTTACTCCTTTTGTTATTTTTTCTATAAAGCTCTTTAAACCCATGATGGCGCTATACTTTTTGTTTTAAAAAATGCCCTGTGTATGATTTTTTATCTTTTGCAACTTCTTCTGGCGTTCCTTGTGCCATAATGTTTCCGCCATTTTTACCTCCTGTAAGTCCAAGATCAATTACATAATCGGCACATTTTACAAGGTCCATATTATGTTCTACCACAATAATGCTATGTCCTTTTTCAATCAGTGCTTCAAAAGAAGCGATAAGTTTGTTAATATCATGAAAATGTAGGCCTGTAGTAGGCTCATCAAATATAAATAATGCTTTGTCTTTGGTGATACCTTTCACAAGAAAAGAGGCTAGTTTAATACGTTGCGCTTCGCCTCCAGATAGGGTAGAGGAACTCTGTCCTAGCGTCACATATCCTAAACCTACATCCTGAAGTGGTTTTAGTTTACGTGTGATTTTGGCTTCGTTATGCTCAGAGAAAAAAGCAACAGCGTCATCAATAGTCATCGTCAGAATATCATCGATGTTCTTGTCATTGAATGTTACTTCTAAGACTTCTTTCTTAAAACGTTTTCCTTTACAGTTTTCACACTCCAAATGCACATCTGCCATAAACTGCATTTCGATGGTCACTTCGCCTTCCCCTTTACAGGTTTCACATCGACCTCCATCTACATTAAAAGAAAAGTGTTTGGTTTTGTAGTTGCGTATTTTACTGAGCTTCTGATTTTCATAGAGTTTACGAATATCATCATAGGCTTTTATATACGTCACTGGATTAGATCGAGAGGATCTTCCAATGGGGTTTTGATCGACAAATTCGACGGTTTTTACGGTATTAAACTTTCCTTTAATCTCTGTAAATTGTCCTGCTTTTTGACCGTAGCCGCCTATTTCTTTCAATAGTGCTGGATACAGGATTTTTCGCACCAATGTGCTTTTTCCACTACCAGATACACCTGTTACAGCTGTAAATACTCCAAGAGGAAATCGTACATCAATATTTTTTAGATTATTTTCTCTGGCTCCAATAATATCGACGTAAAAGTCGGTGGTTCTACGCTTTTGAGGAACTGTAATTTCTTTGGTACCATTTAGGTACTGGGCCGTAAGCGAATCACTTAATAGAATTTCTTCATAGCTTCCTTCGGCGACTACATGCCCTCCAAAAGTTCCTGCTTCTGGACCTATGTCTATGATCGCATCGGCGGCTTTCATAATATCTTCATCATGCTCAACAACTATCACGGTATTCCCGAGATCGCGTAGTGATTTAAGCACATCTATCAGTTTCTCCGTGTCTTTTGGATGTAGTCCTATACTCGGTTCATCAAGAATGTACATAGAACCTACAAGACTACTTCCTAGGGAAGTCGCAAGGTTAATACGTTGTGATTCTCCCCCCGAAAGGGTATTAGATTTACGGTTGAGTGTTAAATAGTCTAAACCTACTTTTGATAAGAATTCCAATCGGCTTTTTATTTCTTGTAAAAGACGCTTGGCAATCGTGGTATCATGGGCGCTTAACGTAAGGTTTTTAAAATAATCTGCCACTTCATTTAAGGGAAGTGTGACGAGATCAATAATGTTTTTATCTCCTACTTTTACGTAGGTAGCTTCCGGTCTAAGGCGTTTTCCTTTACAGGTATTACATTTGGTTTTTCCTCGATACCGAGAGAGCATCACTCGATTTTGAATTTTGTAGGCTTTGGATTCTAAAAATTCAAAAAATTGGTTGATTCCCTCAAAATGTTCGTTGCCCTCCCATAAGAGCTGTTTTTGATCTTCTGAAAGCTCAAAATAGGGTTTGTGGATAGGGAAATCAAACTTATAGGCGTTATTCACCAATTGATCTCTATAGTAACTCATGCTTTCTCCTCGCCATGGGAATACACAGTTTTCAAAAACAGAGAGTCCTGTATTTGGGATCACTAGATCTTCATCAATTCCAATAACATCGCCATAGCCTTCACACGTAGGACAGGCACCGTATGGATTATTAAAACTAAATAAATGCACATTGGGCTCTAGGAAGGTCATTCCGTCTAAGGCAAAGGTATTTGAAAAATGCTTGCTATTTTGATCATTTAAGGATTCGATATATAATTCTCCTTTTCCTTCAAAAAAAGCCGTTTGTACTGCGTCTGCAAGCCGATTATTAAAATCTTCATCATCTGGATTGGTGACAATTCGGTCAACGACTAGAAGAATATCATTTGGTTTTAGTTTTTTGATATCTTTTACGGCATCAATCCGCAAGACGTCGTCTTTCACTTTTATTCTTGCGTATCCTTGTTGTTGTAGGGCTTTGAGTTTGTCTTGTAATTTTCGTCCTTTCTCTAAGTAAATAGGAGCGAGGAGGAGGAGTTTTTCCGCTTTCGCGAAAGCGTTTACATAGGTCACCACATCGGTTACAGTGTCTTTTTTTACCTGATTACCAGAAATCGGAGAAATGGTTTTACCGATGCGCGCATAGAGTAATTTGAAATAATCATAAATCTCTGTCGAAGTACCTACGGTTGATCTTGGATTTGTTGAATTTACTTTTTGCTCGATAGCAATGGCTGGTGCAATCCCTTTTATATAATCGACTTTTGGTTTGTCTAGGCGTCCTAAAAACTGTCTTGCGTATGAAGAAAGGCTTTCGACATAACGGCGTTGCCCTTCTGCATATAAGGTGTCAAAGGCAAGACTTGATTTTCCAGAGCCAGAAAGTCCTGTAATAACCACTAACTTATTACGTGGGATTACGACGTCAATATTCTTAAGATTGTGAAGTTTTGCTCCTTTAATAATGATGTTCTCTTTCGGATTTACCAACGAAATGTCTTCTAGCATAGTGTTTTTTACTTCTGAAAACAAAGATACTACTTCTGTTTCATACCGAAAATACTAGTGTTTAGGTATTTTTTTTAAATAAATTCTAAGATTTTTTTGCATATGTTGAAATAATACTATTATATTTACAACAGTTAACACAATAAAACAAAATTCTGCCTATAGCATATTATTACTTTTTAAAATGATGAATAAAAGGATTAGTCCTTTTTAAATTGTAACCTACAAAAGTGTAATATGAAATCAGTGTTATCAGACGATGCCCTACTCGTTAGTAATTATATCAAAGGAGACGAGAACTCTTTAACAATCTTAATCACGAGGCACAAACAGCGTATTTATAGTTTTATTTATTCTAAGGTATATGATAGAGATGTCTCTGAAGATATTTTTCAGGATACTTTTATTAAAGTCATTAACACCCTAAAGCGAGGTCGCTACAACGAAGAAGGAAAATTTCTTCCATGGGTGATGCGAATCGCTCACAACCTTGTTATAGATCATTTTAGACGTAATAACCGTATGCCTAAATTTGATAACGATGGTGAATTCAGTATATTTTCTGTATTGAGTGACAATTGCTTAAATGCAGAAAAACAATTAATAAAAGATCAAGTAGAGTGCGACGTACGACGCTTGATAGAAGAACTTCCAAATGATCAAAAAGAAGTGCTTTACATGCGTGTATATCAAGAGATGAGTTTTAAAGATATTTCTGAAAAAACAGGAGTGAGTATCAATACAGCTTTAGGAAGAATGAGATACGCATTGATTAACTTACGTAAGGTAATTGATAAGCACGATATTATTTTAACAAATTAATATAATAAGTGGGTAGATTTTGCGTTATTGACATAACCATTAACCAAAATCAAGTATATGTCAAGAATTTACTCAGAACCATCGCCGGGTAAACAGGCGGAAAATTTGGAACCAAAAGCAGAGACGATTTCGTTTCTACTTAATTATTCGAAGGCTTTAAGTGTTATGCATTATAAAACGATGAGGTTTGAAGCACTCATCAACTAAACTTTGTAAAAAGCCCAATCGCAAGATTGGGCTTTTTCTATTTATGAGTAATAAATTTTAAAACTCTGTACCTGTTGTTTCACATGGTCTATAAATATGAAACCCTGAGTCACAAGTTCCATATTCACATCCTCCTTCACACTCATTTGACCACACAGCATTAGATCCATCTGGACATACTTCCGAGCTTCCACAACTATTATTGCCACTAGGATCCAATAATCCTCCTCTTGTGTTTTTTTGTTGTGATCTACTTAATTCTTGAACTCCTTTTACGTTTAAAATAGTTTTTAACATGACTTTTTAATTTTAATGGTTACTAATTATAATTTGGGTTTATTATTACTATATGTTCGTTAAAAATAGACTGTAAAATATTGATAATAAAGTATTTAACAATATTTTAAAGTATTTTAACGTTTCATTTTGTTTTACTCAATTTAGTTTTTTTAGAAAATGATATTTATATTGGGTAGCATAATTTTGATTTTCCTCTTTTAAACATTTAAAATGTATTCCGACTCAGTTCTAACGATGCAAGTTTTCTAAGTCTATCTAAATCTTCAGGAGCTTGATTAGAATGTCTTTGCTTAATTATTGCAATTATCTCCCAATACTTTTATTTCTTTGGATATATAAATTTGTTTTTTATGAGTGAATATATTCATTGAAAGTATACATCTTTTCCTTTTTATTATGTTACAAAGATGCAACTTGCACATTATTATGGTGTTACATAATTTTTGATTTATGTTATAGAATTATACACAGATGTGAAAAATATTTTATGGGAAAGGGAATTTTAGGCAAATAGTTATTACGTGAATACAATACGTCAGTATGCCAATGAGAAGGTTGTAAGGAAATATGTTTTAAGGGTAGAAGTAATCAAAAGTATCAAGAGATACCTAAGATACTTAAGTTGTGGATAAAAATTGTTCTGATGTCCAGTGCTCTTAGATCAAGGTTGTTCATCCCTCGATACTTGCCTTGAATGTTTCTTTTTATTTTACCTTTGGCTGTTAGAATACAACATTTGTAGTAGGTAATGCCGTTTTAATTCTTTCCTGTTCAGTTACTGAAAACGTATTACCACTCAATTCTAAAACATCCAATTTGTTGAAACCTGCTAAGTTTTTAGGAAGTGTACTTAAATGAGCATTTCTCAATAAAATGACTTTTAGATTAGGCAAAGAACGGCTATATGTTACTAGTTGTTCTATATTTATATTGGGGTTATTGTCTAATACAAGTCCGTTGATTTGTTTTAGAAGTTGTAATTCTGAAGGAATGGTACTTATTTCATTGCCAGATAGTACAAGAATTTTTAGAGAAGCCACTTGAGACAGGGAACTACATATATTCTTAAAGTCGATAGATGGATTTTCTGATAGGTGAATTTCTTCTAACGATTGTAATGCACTGATCTCAGAAGGAATGGTTGTTATGTTATTTCCGCTTAAGTATAGGAAATCTAACTTCTTTATATGTGATAATCTTCGGATTGATTTGTCTAGGTTGAGTTCTGGATTGTAGGATAGATCCATTTCTCTTAAGTTGGGAAGCGCTGTGAGGACTTCTGGAATTTCCTTAAAAGTATTCTCTCTAAGATTTACAACAGTGATTTTTTGTAATTGAATGAGTTTTGCGGGTAGCGAACTGATATGATTTCCTTGAATATTTAAAAGGCTCAAATTTTTAACTTTCTCTATGCCTTTTGGTAGCTTATATAGTTCACAATTTGTCAGATATAATGATTCTAAATTCGTGAATTTATGGATTTGCTTGGTCATACTTGGTATTTCAGAACAGTGTAGGTCAAGCCAGGTAACACTGTCAGCAACTTGTAACGCCTCTTCAAACGAGGTATATTTTTTATTTTTTTGAGCAAATACAATACATTGGAATGTCAGTACATATATAAGTAGTATTCTTTTTTTCATCTCATAAAATGTATTTGTGATATCGACTGATTCAAATAGATGATTTTCTTTTACAACCTCTTTTTAGAGACTTCTTATTTTTTCTTTTTATTTCGTTTTTCTAGTGCTTTGTAATAGTCATTAATCACTGTCTTACGACCGATGGTTTTAGTAATGATATCTTTTTCGAGATCCCAACCACGGGCAGGAGAGTATTGACGGCCATACCAAATGATCTGTAAATGTAGGTCATTCCATACATGCTCAGGGAATAAGCGTTTGGCATCTTTTTCAGTTTGCACTACATTTTTTCCGTTGGTAAACCCCCAGCGATATAACAATCTATGAATATGGGTATCTACTGGAAATGCTGGTGTTCCAAAGGCTTGTGATACTACTACACTAGCTGTTTTATGTCCTACCGCAGGAAACTCTTCTAGCAACGCAATATCATTAGGCACCACTCCGTCGTACTTATCAATAAGTATTTGTGAGAGTCCGTGGATGCCTTTTGACTTCATAGGTGAAAGTCCAACAGGCTTGATAATCTCTCGAATCTCTTCTACAGATAATTTTACCATATCATACGGATTGTCAGCCACTTCAAATAATAGAGGTGTAATTTGATTTACCCGTACATCGGTGCTTTGTGCGCTCAGTAACACTGCAATTAATAAGGTGTAGGGATCTTTATGATCTAATGGAATAGGAATCTGAGGATATAATTCTTTTAACGTATCTATAACGAAATCTACTTTTTCTTGCTTGGTCATTTTGTTTATCTTAGCGATATAATTAATTAAACAAAACACAAGACCTGTAGTGTCAAGTGTTTTTAAGATTAGTTCGACAAAAAAGTCAAACCATATTTAAAACGAAGATAATGAATACACTTAAAGTAGGGGATAAAGTACCCGATTTTACAACCACAGATCAAGATGGAAATACCGTTTCTCTTTCTGACTTTGCAGGAAAGAAACTAATTGTTTTCTTTTACCCAAAAGCCTCTACACCTGGTTGTACTGCAGAGGCTTGTAATCTAAGAGATAATTATCAAGCATTGCAAGATCAGGGATATACACTTTTAGGAGTAAGTGCCGATTCAGAAAAGCGCCAGAAGAATTTTGCCACCAAATACGAATTCCCTTTTCAATTACTAGCTGATGAAGATCATAGTGTGATTAATGCTTTTGGCGTTTGGGGATTAAAGAAATTTATGGGGAAAGAATATGATGGCATCCACCGTAAAACCTTTAAAGTTGATGAACAAGGGATTGTTACCGAAGTGATTGACAAGGTGAAGACCAAAGATCACGCAGCGCAATTGCTATAGTTTATAAATAAATCATAAAAAAAGCTCCCATTGGGAGCTTTTTTTATGATTTATTTTTGCTGGTCATACGCAATGCCTTCATAGCCAAACTGCTCACGCGATTTGATCATTTCAGCAATTCCTTCGGGTAGTAAATCTTCCCAGCCTTCTTCACCATCGTGGATCATACGTAAGACTTCTCTTGAGAAAATACCTGAGATAGACGGGTCAAAGTTTTCAATATCGACCACTTTACCGTTGTATTTAAAGAACTTATAGAGTTCTTTCATACGTGGGTGTACTTTTAGATTTTCACTTGTGGTTAATTCTCCTGTTTTAGGATCTTTCATTGGGTACAAGTATACTTTTAGATCCTTGAAGAATAGTTTTCCAAACGCTTCCAGAATCCCTCCACTTAAATGACGGTAATATCCAGCATCAAAGACATCAATAAGGTTGTTTACTCCCATCACAAGTCCCATACGCTCTTTAGTATAGTTGGAGAAGTACTC
Organism: Dokdonia ponticola; assembly: GCF_042653865.1. Lineage (NCBI taxonomy): Bacteria > Pseudomonadati > Bacteroidota > Flavobacteriia > Flavobacteriales > Flavobacteriaceae > Dokdonia > Dokdonia ponticola. The sequence goes on from NZ_JBHSFV010000002.1 coordinate 233,620, forward strand.
GACTACTTTATAGTATTCTTTAAAGTTTGAGATCATTACTGTTTGTCCTAAAGAACAAAGCAGGCGTGCTCTCGCCATAAAATCTTCTTCATCTATTTCGCCCTCAGCCCGTAAGTTGGAAAGGGTGATTTCAAAGATGACTTCTGTTTTCTTTTCGTTGACACGGTTTGCTTCTAAAAACATGGCGAGTGATTTCTCATACATATCCATGTTCACCTTAGTTACAGGTCTAAAACTACCACGTAGAGCAAGTACATTCTTTTTGTACAGAATAGCTGCTGGTAAGATGTTATTTCCATTAGGATCAAACATAACCGCCTCTGTCATTCCGTTTTTAACCAGCTGTAAACTCATTAAACGGTTGTCTACGCCATCAAATTGAGGTCCGGAGAAGTTAATCGTATCTATTTCTATTTGATCTTTATCAATGTGATCGTACAGATATTTGAGTAATTGTTTTGGATTATCATGTTTATAAAAAGCACCATAAATAAGGTTTACACCTAATGTTCCAAGCGTAAGTTGTTGGAGTCTTGCATCATTTTCGTGAAAACGAACATGCAAAATAATTTCATTAAACTCCCCTTCGGGTGTAATTTGAAATTTAATACCTACCCAACCATGTCCTTTAAATTTTTTAGCAAAATCAATGGTAGCCACTGTGTTTGCATAGGAAAAGAAGATTTTATTAGGCTCTTTGTAGCGTGAGATTCGATCCTCGATAAGTTGCATCTCGTGGGTCAGCATCTTTTTGAGACGTTTTTCAGTCACATAGCGTCCATCATCTTCTACTCCGTAGATGGCGTCACTAAAATCTTTATCATAGGCACTCATTGCTTTTGCAATCGTACCACTTGCGCCACCAGCTCTAAAGAAGTGACGTACGGTTTCTTGTCCTGCACCTATTTCGGCAAATGTACCGTAGATGTTGTCATTAAGATTTATTCTTAATACTTTGTTCTTTATGGAAGGGACTTTTTCAAATTCCTTATCTCCAAGAATTGTAATCGCCATAGCTTTTATTTTGTCCTTTTAGTAGGGTATTCAAATATACTAAATAGCTAGGGTACCCAAAAAAATTAACTGTATTTTTGCATCTTAATTTTATACCTACATTACTTGTAAAAATTTACACATTTGAAGATAACATTTTTAGGCACCGGTACCTCTCAAGGAATTCCAGTTATAGGAAGTGACCATCCTGTGTGTTTAAGTGAAGATCCTAGAGACACCCGCTTGCGAGTCTCTGTCCTAATAGAGTGGGAAGACTACCATTACGTTATAGATTGCGGACCTGATTTTAGGATGCAAATGCTGAGTACGCTTTCGCGAAAGCGTACACCTTCTGGAGACCTTGTACCCTTGCATGGTATTTTATTTACGCATGAACACGCAGATCATGTGGCTGGACTAGATGATATCCGTCCGTTTGTGTTCCGACAAGGGGATGTACCCATTTATGCACATAGTCGTGTTTTGAATATTCTGAAGGAGCGTTTTGACTATATTTTTGCCACCGAAAATAGATATCCAGGAGCGCCTAAAGTAAGTGCGTATGAAGTAGCAAATGGACAATCGATTCCGTTAGGTGGTATTGATGTGATTCCTATTGAAGGATATCACGGCAATTTACAGGTCTTTGGCTACCGTTTTGACCGTATTGCCTATCTCACCGATATCAAGACCATCGCTCCCGAAGAGATTGAAAAATTACAAGATCTCGACATACTTGTCATTAATGCATTGCGTTATGAAGAACATGATACGCATCTTAATGTGAGTGAAGCACTCACGCTTATTGATACAATTAAACCAAAACGAACGTATTTTACACATATCAGTCATCATATGGGATTTCACGCGGAAGTAGAAGCACAGCTTCCCGACACAGTGCATCTTGCGTATGACGGATTAACTTTAACAACTACCGATGAAACGTAATATTTTTTTATACCTCTTTTTGTTTGCTGCTTTGTGGATTGTATATCAATTTGTACACAACAAGAAATTCTATGAGAATCAGCAAAAAAGTTTTACCAAGTTAGAAACCAAATATCAAACAGCCAAAGATAGTATTGTTACACTACAGCAACGCCTCGGTGAAACCGAATATTTTGGATTGCGCAGTAATGCCAATGCGTATGAATATTATGAAGATAGTCCGCAGGAAATTGCTGAGATTATTCAGCAAGTAACGGATGGGATTATCTCAAAAAACACATTAGAAGGCAATGTCTTTATTCCGTATAAAGGTGACGAACGCGAATATCAAATCAATCAAGTTCATTTATTAAATCACCGATGGCTCATTGCTGATTTCTCTGATGGCAATACATGGGGTGAGTTATTAATTGAGTATTTTATCAATGAGGACAATAGCATTGACTATCGTGTAATTGATAGTTTGTTGTACCCTCTGTAACCTCATGTAAGGGGTGGTTGTTTCACTTTTTTTGTAATTTTTGGATGTACAAAAAAAACGAAACTTTCCGTTTTGCGTTTCTTTTAGATTACTTCGTGAATGAAGATGATCGTATTGAGTATCGTATTGTATCTTTTGTAAAATGAGATTTTGTGCTGCTGTTGTTTTATTCTTAAAAGAGAACTAAAACAAGCTTTGCAGAAAATATATAGATAGAGTACTACTCGTAGATGTAACTATAAGCAAATGTGCGTCAATTACACTAGTCAAAAAAAGAAATTAGATTTGGCGTAATAGTACAAACAAAAGGCTAGACAGTATAAGCGTTCCGTAAGTTATTTTTTTCCATTTGGGTTCTATCGTTTTACTTTTGTAAACCCCATAAACCCCTACAGGCAACCAAAAAAGTAACAATGTACCCAACATCTGTGGATCGTTATACCATTTAGTTTTAGTCTTCATCTTTTTGTGTTATTAGATTTATAATCTCTAATGAATTATAAGATACGGTTTATTTTTGACTTTGACTTTGACTTTGAATTTGATTTTGTTTTTGTTTTAGGTAATCTTGCTTAGACATAAGGTATTTGTAGATGGTTCGTAGAGAGGTTAATTACCTGATTTGGGAAGTAGGGGATATTTCTTTCGTTTTACAATGGGTGATGCGATTTGGCTTCATAGCTCATTCGGAATGACAATTGTTTGCAAGAGGCTAGCAGTATTTTACAGTCATTTCGATCCTTGGTCAAGCTCAGGATAAACTTATATAAAAAATCACACAGGTTTTGCTAACACGTTCTGGACAGCTCACTGTTATGCGATTCCTCCTCGTAGCTCATTCGGAATGACGATTGTATAAATGAACGCAATGCCTAACTATCCCCTAACAACTCTGCAATTTTATTTTCTAAAGCTTGCCCTCTTAAATCTTTGGCAATGATAGTGCCTGTTTCATCCAGTAAGAAGGTCGCAGGAATCGCGCGTACGCCATAGGATCTTGGGATAGGGTCATTCCAAAATTGGAGATTAGACACATGGTACCAATCCATTTGGTCCTTTTCTATAGCTTTGATCCAACGTTGTTTTTGTCCAGGTTGGTCTAAGGATACACTGATGATGTTTAAGCCTTTATCGTGGTATTTATTATACACACGTACTACATTTGGATTTTCCATACGACAGGGTTTACACCAAGAGGCCCAAAAATCGACAATGGTATATTTCCCTAAGGTTTCTGATAAGGCTAATTCTTTTCCATCTGGAGTAGGAGCACTAAACTCAGGGGCTTTGTTACCGACACTGGCCACTTTTGAGGCAGCACGTTGTGATTTTTGCTGTGCAATATAATTTTTGATACTTGCTCCAAGCGGAGATTTCTGTATGTCTGACGCGAAATCATTATAATAGGCTTCAGTTTCTTCTATATCAAGTACCCTTGCATTGATCAAGTCAGATAATGCCATAATAGCGACCATATTATCTGTATTTTCAGTAACTACTTGTTTTTTGTTTTCGATATACTGCTTATCAAGAGCATTAATTTGAGCGTTGTACTCGGTGACCATGATGCCATCTGTCTCTCTTTGTGCTTGATTGAGCTTCTGTTTGAGTTCCGCTTTTTTCTTATTGAGTTGGCGGCTATTTGTGGTATAGGTATTGAAAAGCTCGTTGGCTTTACTTCCCGTGACAAGGGACGAGGCAATACTGTCTTTGTATAAGGTAATCGTTAAGGGCGCCTGATCTTTTACAAGTAATAGTTGCTGTCTGTTTAAAGAAGTCGTAAGGATTTGGATACCTTTTCCTTTTTCTCGTGGTTTGTTGAAAACAAAAGCTTCGGCGGTTACAACAGCTGTGTCTAATGCAATACGTTGATTATTTTCTCCCAACTCCTGAAGATAGATTTCTGTACCGTCTGAAACACCTGCTGCCGTCCCTTTGATACTGTAGTTTTCTTCTTTCGCGCAAGCAAAAACCAAAAAGCCTAAGGCTACTATAAAAATTCTTCTCATAAATGCGTAAATTTGAGTAACAAAAATACTTATTATCCGTCTAATATACTATCTGAGTTCGCGTTTTAAGCACTCAATACGCATTAGAAAATATTATTTGCAACACTCATGGCTTTTTTAGAAGAAGATTTCCCAATGCAGATTCATGTTAGCTTTGAGAAGTTAGTAGAATCTTATAAATCATATCTCATAGAAGATGGAGATCCACTTCTTAAAGAGCGTGCGATGCGTGTTCTTAAAATTGCGGATCAGTATCCTGAGCTTATTGAAGGCCTAACTAATATTCAGCAGGTTGAAGCGCTTACACCACAAATAGATGCTATTTTAGCTGATTTGTTTTCTGATATTTTACAGCAAAACGAAATTAAATTTGCTTGTCTTCCTTTTAACGAACTTATTATTAAGTCATCAAGACGCTACAAGAAAATTGTTGCAGAGGCAGGAGAGGACTATCATCTTGAGCTTCGTAATTTTGACGAGAAGACCATGTACATCATGGGGTGTAGTATTATTCTTATTCAACATTATGGGTATAATATTGATTTTAGAAGACCTTTCTTTTATGACATTCCAGATAAAAACGGGATCACAAGACATTACCGTATGTTGTATAATGGGGATTACCTAACTATTGAGAAAGGACCAGATACCCCAGAGATTACTGATAAGGATGTAGAAATACTGTTGGATAACTTTGACAATATTGATATTTGGAAAGAGAAATTTCCCCCTCGTAGTTGGCATTTTAAAGGGTTTATACTGGCAAACTTATATGACGCAACTTCTGATGTATCGCTGTCGGATTTTAAAACCAATCTCTTACGTTATGATAAGAGTGATGTTGCTTTCACTGAGGGTTTTCACAATATTTTCCAATCGATATTTAATCTTCCTCAAATTAAGGTTGGTTTCTCAAATTATAACCATGAAGAGAAAACATTAGAACGTGTTCCTTATAATAATGTAGATAGCTTTGTACTGAATACAGAACAAAAAAGAGCTTGTAGTAGTGCGTTGTGTAGTGGTTCTTTTTATACGATATTCACAAAAAAACAATTCTTTGCCGTATCTGATGTAGAGCGTTATTTGAGTTCTAATCCAAGTGAACATTTCTATAAAAATTTACTTGATCAAAATATAAAGAGTGCCATTTTTGCACCTATCGCAGATGGGGATACTTTCTTAGGTCTTTTGGAAATCGTATCTCCTAATAGACAGGAGCTTAATAGTATCAATGCGAATAAGTTGCTTGATGTGATGCCATATCTGCTCGATTCTGTTAAGCGTTCTCGCGAGCAGATGGAAAATGAATTAGAAATCATCATCCAAAATGAATGTACTTCTATTCATCCTAGTGTGTATTGGAAGTTTAGAAAAGAGGCCAAACGCGTGATGACTACACAGATTGATACAGGAACCTCGGTTGCATATAGAGATATTGTATTTAAAGATGTGTATCCTTTATTTGGGCAGATTGACATTAAAGGTTCTTCAGAGGCTAGAAACACGGCAGTACAAAAAGATTTACTCCTACAATTAAAAGAGGTTAAGAAGATTTTAAATCAAGCTAACACCTCTCAGCTGCCTGTTTATGAAGAGTTCTTATTCAGAATAGATACGTTTATTCAGGGGATAAAAGATGGCTTACAAGTAGATAGTGAACGAGGAATTTTAGATTTTTTAAGCCGAGATATTCACCCATTGTTTAAACATTTAAAAGCTCATGACGAATCAATAGCGCCGCTTATAGAAGTGTATGATGATCTATTAGAAGATGGGATGGGGCTTGTTTATAAATTTAGGAAGTCTTACGACGAGTCCGTTATGCTTATTAATAAGCGTATGGCATCTGTACTTGACAAAAAACAAGAAGAAGCACAACGTATGTATCCTCACTTTTTCGAGCGTTTTAAAACAGATGGCGTAGAGCATAATATGTATATTGGGGAGTCTATCACTAGAGAAGATAGCTTTAATAAAATTTACCTTTACAATCTTAGATTGTGGCAATTGCAAGTGATGTGCGAAATGGAAAATGCACATTACAAACTCTCAAAAAAATTACCACATCCACTAGATGTTGCTTCTATGATCTTAATTTTCAATACTTCACTTTCAGTGCGTTTTAGAATGGATGAAAAACGTTTTGATGTAGATGGCACTTACAATGCTCGTTATGAAGTGGTCAAAAAACGTGTTGATAAAGCACATATTAAAGGAACAGATGAGCGCGTGACGCAACCAGGTAAAATAGCCATTGTATATAGCCAAAAAGAAGATGAACGCGAGTATATGCGTTATATCAAATTCTTACAGGCAAAACAGTATCTAGACGACACCGTAGAAATTGTAGAACTTGAAGATTTACAAGCAGTAACTGGTCTTAAGGCGATTAGAGTCAAAGTGTTGTATAAAATTCCTACGAGTAACGAAGACAAAAAATACTACACCTATGATGATCTCATGGAAGAGATTAGATCTTAGTAAATTACTAAAATCCTAAAGGATAACCGATAACGAATTTGTTACTTGCTCTACAGCTTCAACGGTACCATATTTATTGAAGAAGTAGGCAAATGCAATCGCTGATATAACAATTCCGATGATAAATACGGTATAGGTAAGTCTTAAAATACGGTATTTACGACTTAGTACTAATCCAAGGAAATATAAATCTTTGGTCAAGGCAGAGTAAATATAGTCTTTGTCCTGCATCATTTCGTTAATAGCCCACTCAAAATCTGCAAGATTCATTTTATGAAAATTTCCAAAAAACAATAGATTTACTTTCTTTTGTTCTACATCTTCTTTTGTGAATTTACCACTGGTCACATTTGGTCTCGTAGCTAGTACAGATAAAATCATCGAGATGATACTAAAAAATACAAATATGACAGTAGGATAGATAAGAAAAGAGTTTTTGTCTAGTTTCGGAATTAAATTAGCTAGCGCCAAAGAAATAATAATCGCATTGACCGATAGTAAAATATTTGCTTTTGTATCGGCAATATCACTTAGTTTTATATGGTTACGCAGGGTAATACGGAACATAGATTGCACCCCTTTTTCAGGACTTTCATCTTTTAATTTGACTTTTAGCTTTTCTTTTTTCCTTGCCTTTTTGAGCTTTTTCTCTTCCTTTACCATCTTTAAAAGATTGGAATCTTTTTTAGGTTTCCAATTTTTAATAGCATAGTCTGTATAGTATCGATGTGCTGTTGTAAACATTTCCATGTTGCATTTTCGCCAATCATCTAGAGAATACTCTGCGATCCCTTGAATGCGGAGTTCTTGCCGTAAATATTCACTAGCTTCTTGAAAATAGCTTTTTGCAAAATGTGATGCATCTGCATCCCGTAATATCTTATCAAGCTCAGTATTTGGCTCATTTTCCATTTTGGTCGCCATGATTGCTTGTTTAATCACATCAATACGCGCTTGAGCATGCCCTTCTTTAGAAAGAAAATCTTGTGCAATTTCAGATGATTTTTCTTCGTGATTTTCTTGACCTTCAATATACCCAGTGTCATGTAGAAAAGCGGCAATAAGAATATCTTCCTTATCTTCTTTGCTAAGATCACTGTTTTCTATAATTTCTTTAGTACTTTTATATACACGTTTTGCATGCACATAATTGTGATAAATACATGTTTTTGGGAGCTGTTTTTCTAATAGATCAGCTACAAATACATCAGTTTTTTCAACCAAAGAAGTCATACGCAGAATTTTATTTTCTTAGACCTAAAATTACATTAAAAATTACAGATGAAGAAAAAATACGTATTTGTTTACACACTCCTTCTCATTTTCACTTTTGGTTGTGCAACATATGCCCCTCAATATGCAGAGGATACAGGGAAAAGTCCGCTTTCGCGAAAGCAAAAAAAAGCAACTACCTTTTATTTTATAGGTGATGCTGGCGGTGCAAAACCCAATGGAAGTACCGATGCCTTGCTTGCACTTCAAAAAATGCTCGATACTGCAAGTAATAAAAAGGACTACACTGTATTTTTAGGAGATAATATTTATGAAGCTGGTTTACCCAAAAAAGGAACAAAAACAAGAAAGGACGCAGAGCGTAAATTACAAGCACAAGTAGCTGCCGTATCTTCATTTAAGGGAGATGTGATCTTCATACCGGGAAATCACGACTGGTATAGTCAGGGTTTAGAAGGTCTTAAGCGTCAAGAAGAATTTATAGAAGAAGCACTTGATGATAACGAAGCTTTTCAACCTGAAAATGGGTGTCCCGTAGAGTCTATCTCTGTTTCTGACGATATCGAACTTATCATTATTGATACCCAATGGTATCTTGAGAATTGGGATAAAAACCCTACCATGAATGATGAGTGTGAAATCAAAACACGCGAAAGTTTTTTTCTAGAAATAGAAAGTGAATTTAAAAAGAACAATGGCAAAACTATTTTAGTTGCAATGCATCATCCTATGTTTACCAATGGTATTCATGGGGGTACGTTTGCTATTGAGAAGCATTTGTTTCCTTTTCAAGCAAATATTCCATTGCCTGGAATAGCGTCTTTAGTGACACAAGTACGTGGTCAGGGCGGTGTTTCTATTCAAGATAAAGTAAATAAGCGGTATACAGAGCTGATGAATCGGTTGGCAACGCTTTCTTACGATACTAATAAAGTCGTTTTTATTTCAGGACATGAGCATAACCTACAGTACATAGAAAACAACGGAATCAAACAAATTGTGAGCGGATCAGGTGCTAAAAAATCAGCAGTGCGTTTACGTAATGACGGATTATTCGCCTACGGCGGACAAGGGTTTGCAGTACTTGATGTCTATGAAGATGGTGCTTCAGAGGTGCGTTATTATTCTTCAGTAAACGGGGAGCCTTCACTACTTTTTGAAAAGAAACTTTTTGATAAAGACATCGAATACGATACAAGTAATCTTCCTTCACAATTTGACCCTTTTAAAGAGGCTTCTATTTACTCTAAGGAAGAAGTGGATAAGAGTGAGGGATTTAAAAAGCTTTGGGGAAATCATTACAGAAATGTGTATGGTACCAATGTTAAAGTTCCTGTACTAACATTAGATACCTTAAAAGGCGGTATGACTATAGACCGAAAAGGGGGTGGACATCAAACAAGATCCTTACGTCTTGTAGATCCTAATGGCAGAAATTTTGCCTTACGTGCCGTTAAAAAGAGTGCGGTACAGTTCCTACAATCGGTCGTATTTAAGGATAATTTTGTGCAAGAAGAATTTAGAGATACGTTTACCGAAGAAGTAATATTGGACTTTTATACGTCAAGTCATCCGTATGCAACGCTAGCAGTTGGAACTTTAGCAGACGCTATTGATGTATACCATACCAATCCTGAATTGGTCTGGATGCCTAAACACCCTGCGTTAGGAAAGTATAATGAAACGTATGGAGATGAGTTGTATATCATTGAAGAACGCCCTGATGAAGGATTTCTAGATGTCGCTTCCTTTGGAATGCCAGATAACATAGAAAGTACTTCAGACCTCTTAGAAAATTTACGAGATGATGAGGAATATAGCGTAGATCAGGCTTCATACATACGGGCACGTCTGTTTGATATGCTCATTGGCGACTGGGATCGTCATGCAGATCAATGGCGATGGGCACGTTTTGATAGCAAAAAAGGAAAGGTGTACAAACCTATTCCAAGAGATAGAGACCAGGTATTTTCAAATTATGACGGTACCTTACTTTCTCTAGCAAAGGCTTTAATACCGCCTGCTAGGCAATTTCAAACGTATGGACCTGAGCTAAAGGATATCGAATGGATGAATATTGCAGGCAGTAAACTTGATATTGCATTACTTCCCAATGCTACTAAAAAAGATTGGCTTGATCAGGCAGCGTTTATCCAAGAAAATCTTACCGATGCCACAATTGATAATGCCTTTTTAAAATTCCCTAAAGAAATTCAAGATGAGCGGCTTCAAGATGTTAAACAATCATTAAAACTACGAAGAGGATATCTTCTCAGTATTGCAGAGGAATATTTTGAGCAGCTTTCAAAATTGGTAGTCATTAAAGGAACCGATAAGGATGATCATTTTGAAATCACTAGAGAAGAACAAGGTACCCGTATTCAAGTATCTCGTATTAAAGATGGAAAAGTAAAAAAACCTTTTATCGATCGATTGTTAGATCCTAAAGAAACTAAAGAAATATGGCTATACGGTCTTGATGACGATGACACCTTTCACGTTAGTGGAAATGGGAAGAACCCTATATTTATGAGAATTATTGGAGGTCAAAATAATGATGTGTATACCATAGATGATGGACGTCGTCTTAAAGTTTATGATCACAAGACCAAACCGAATACCATCATAAAAAGGGGAGGAGCTAATTTTAAAAGATCTAATATTTATACAAATAACACCTATGATTTTAATAAAATAATTACCAAAGTCAACAGTATTCTCCCTTCTATAGGGTTTAATCCTGATGACGGGATTATTATAGGATTACAAGACACTTACACCGTAAAAGGCTTTAAAAATGATCCGTATCATAGAAAACATGTCTTTAAAGCAGGGTATTTCTTTGCCACAAGCGGTTTTGACTTAAGCTATGATGGTGAATTTGCCAACTCTATTGGGGAGTGGAACCTAAAAATAGGCGCACGTTTTACGAGTGAGAATTTCGCTCTCAACTTCTTTGGTTTTGGGAACGATAGTGTGAATCTAGATGACGAATTTGACTTAGATTTTAACCGGGTGAAAACAGGAATAAACGAAGTACATATTGGTGTTGTCAAAGACAATAATTATGGAAGTAGAATAGGATTTATCGCTAAAGCAGAACGTATTGAAATAGAAAACAACGAAAATCGCTTCATCACACAAGTATTTGATGCAGACAACCCTATTTTTGACTCGCAATATTTTGCAGGTGTCGAAGGATCGTATCAATTTTTAAGCGCTAACAATCCTGCAAATCCATCCAAAGGCATGGAATTTTTACTAAAGGTGGGGTCAAAACTTAATCTAAAAGATAGTGATCGTATTTATGGATATATAGCGCCCACCCTTGGTTTTTATAATTCGCTTTCGCGAAATAAAAGATTGGTACTCAAAACAAAGGTACAAGGTCAGTTTAACATAGGAGACAATTTTGAATTTTATCAAGGCGCCACCCTCGGTGCCCGCAACGGACTTCGAGGTTTCAGAAATGAACGCTTTACAGGCGAATCAGCCTTAGCAGGAAGCGCTGATATTCGATATAGTTTTAGACAATTTAAGACAGGATTACTACCTATTCAAATAGGAATTTACGGAGGAGCCGATGTGGGGCGTGTATGGTTTGATGGAGAAGACAGCGATATCTGGCACAACTCCCTAGGAGGCGGTTTTTGGATCAATGCTGTCGACACGATCTCAGGACAGTTTGGTGCCTTTACTTCTGACGACGGACTTCGTATTAACTTTGGTTTTGGCGTACGTTTATAAATAGGTAAACAAAAGACTATTTTTAGCCTCCTAAACGGCGGTGGTTTTCCATTTCTATTTGTATTTTTTTCTACAAATAGAAATGGAATTTCCGTTTTATATAAATAAGCTGTCGACACGATCTCAGGACAGTTTGGTGCCTTTACTTCTGACGACGGACTTCGTATTAACTTTGGTTTTGGCGTACGTTTATAAATAGGTAAACAAAAGACTATTTTAGCCTCCTAAACGGTGGTGGTTTTCCATTTCTACTTGTATTTTTTCCTGCAAATAGAAATGGAATTTCCGTTTTACAACTATAAGCATCGACACGATCTCTGGACAGTTTGGAATTTTGAACTCTGGTATTGTGTTATTTAATAGGGAGCTACACCAGATATAACAATCCCTTCTTGTTTGGTTCCAACATATCCATATCCTTTTTTGTAATAAAATTTATATGTTAAGGTATTTGCTTCTAGTTTAATAACGATGAGATCTTCATAATTACAAAAAGGAGTTTTAAGGGTTCCTTCTAGCGCCTCTAGCGTATAAGTTGCTTTTTGATCTGCGGTTTTCCAAGTGTGTCCTTTTTTAAAGGAGGGATCAAATCGTATAGTTTCGGCGTCACAACATTCTTCAAATTGATAAACCACACCATTTTCTTCTCTCAGATATAAAAAACTTGCCGTCCCATCTTCCCATTGTTGTACATATTCAACATATTCTTTTCCCCCTCTTGTTTTTTTTCCAATAATTTCTTCCATGTAATACGTGTTCTTCCATAAAATTTTCTTTGCTTTTATAGTGATAGGGAAGTAACTATCTCCTGCAAAAACATCACAAAATTTTTGTCCTTCTTTTTGAGAAAACATAAAAGTACTTAGGAGAAGAAAACCAATAAGGGTCAAAAGTTTCATGTGTAAATGAGTTTGTTTGCGGGCTAAAATAACTAATAATTCATTTAAATTGTATTTTTTTGGTATCATGCTGTAAATAACTTGTCAATGTCACTTCTACTTTCAAGCAAGGAAATTTTGTTTTATATGGAGCAAGTTATTGATAAATATGTTATACCAGATCTTTTAGGATATGCTCAAAACAGTAATTAGCACTTCGTACAGCGCCTTCCATGTATCCTCCATAATACGATGCTGTTTCTGAACCAGCTATATAAAACCGGTCATTGTATAATGTTTCTTGATACACAGCCTGTCCATTATTTTGATGTGGAAACACAAAGCTTTTATAAGGCGTAAATGTATACGGTTGTTCTTGCCATACGGTTTCTTCGTAGCTCAGATAATCTAAAGCTTCCTTTCCAAACGTACGTTGGAGTTGTGCGAGTACGTTTTCTTTACGGATGTCTTTTGTTACCGTGGCTAATTCATTGCTTAAGAAGCCTTTTAAGGCGTACTTGCCTTTTTCTGTTGTTGTGTGATCATACATTTCTGTAATAGGACCAACGTTGCTGTATAGCGTTCCTGACCAATTGTGGTCTTTCCAAAACGGCGTAGCGTACGAAATGCCAAACTTAATAGATTCACCCATCCATGTATGCGTTTTTTGCGCAATAGACACGAGTAAATCGGGTAGTGCAGGAGAAAATGTTATGTTAGAAACTAGTAGGTTAGGAGGTAGGGTAGCGATGACTTTTGAAGCCGTGTATGTTTGATCTTTAGTAATTACTTCTACAGTGTTTTCAATTGCTTTTATATGAGTAACAACGGTGTTTAATTGTATGTCTTCTGAATCTAAACCTTTTGCGAGTTTTTCAATTATGAAAGAACTTCCTCCTTTAATTCGATAACTAGGGCTTTCATTTTTAGGCAAGGTTACTTGTTGCGGTTTTTCATTAGGTGAGGGTTCATACCAAGCCGTTCCTTCCATGTATTGTGGATATACTGGAATATTCAGTTCTTTAAGCAATTCAAGCAAAGCACTGTGTTGTTGCCCTAACCAAGTAGCTCCCATTTCTATAGGCGTATTTTGATCGGAAAGATGGGTGTAGATACGTCCACCCAAACGTTCTCTAGCTTCTAGGATAATTACAGAAACTCCTTGTTGTTTGAGTTTATAGGCCAGTAATAGCCCTGTTAATCCAGCGCCTATGATAAGAATATTTTTATGCATGTGTCAAAGCTATAAAAGCTTTTCAAAACAAACACTGTTTTCTACACCTATATATTGTCCATAGTTTGGAATACGCTTATATCCATTTTTTTCATACAATGCAATAGCTTCTGGTTGTCGGATGCCTGTTTCTAGGACACATCTTTCATAGCCTATCTCTTTTGACCACGACTCAAGGTTTGTTAAAATCTTTGTTGCTAGTCCTTTTCCTCTTTGAGTTTCTAAAACATACATTCTTTTTACCTCTGCCGTTGTGGAGTTGTGTGCTTTGAAGGCACCACAACCTATGGCATTTGAATCTTCATGTAAGACTATACAGTGCTTGAGACCTTCAATACTATTAAATTGATGGTAAAAGCCATGTTCGTCACCATCTCGTAACGCGAGATCTTGATCTAATAAGCGGACGAGCATCTTGAAGTCAGGATGTTCGGAGGTTGTTCTTGTACACGTCATTTATAAATTTATTAGTGAAACGCTGTTTTAAAATTTACGAAGCAACACATTTAAAATGGCTAGTTGAACTGATCCCGCTTTTTTCGGCGGGATCTGAGGTTTAATACCTCGAAACTAGCTTTGGAAACTGAAGAAAATATTTCATTGAATACCTTGTGGGCTTGCCCCAAAGATTATTTATTGTACTCTCACCGCGGTACCGACTACAGAAATCATGGTCACTCCTGTAGTGCTCATCATCTCAATATCTATAGAAACCCCAATGATAGCATTAGCTTGTTTTTCTAGAGCTTGTGCTTTTAATTTTTCAAAAGCATTTTCTTTGGCTTCATTTAATCCGCTTTCATAATTTTTATAATATTTCTGGCTGTTAAACATATCTTTAAAAGACATTCCCTTTGTTCCGTAGTTTGTAGTATACGTAGTACCTACAATAATACCTAAGTAATTTGTTACTTGTTTTCCGTCTATACTATTGGTAGTGGTTAAAATCATATTTATTGTTTGTACAATTAGTATCTTTTACTGTGATGTTGTTACATGGATTCATCTAATATACGCTTTCGCGAAAGCGTATAAAACCTTCTTAAAAATTTTTATACGTAAATTATCTATAGAAGCAGTATGGTGGTGTCTAATTAGTAACCATAATCTATAAATATAAAATCTTGTTTAGTGAAGGTTCCACTTTCATAATCCATTGAATTTTTATGTTTTAAGAAAAAATACTATTTCATTGTAACAAAATATATAACTACTCGTCTCCCTAATAACTAACCGAAATGAATACATGGATCAGAAAGCGTTCATAAGTCTTGTTAACCCCTTTAAGGATAAAATATATCGTGTGGCCAAACGATTATTGATCTCTGAAGACGAAGCGCAAGATGCCACTCAGGAGATCCTTTTACGTTTATGGATGAAACGATCTCAAATGCAACAATACCGAAGTATCGAAGCGTTTGCAATGACAATGACAAAGAATTACTGTTATGACGCATTAAAAGCAAAAAAGAATAATAATCTTAGAATCGTTCATAATAATTATGAAGATCATTCTCGAAACACTGGCAGACAAATCGAAGCTTCAGACGAAGTAGAATGGGTATATAAGTTAATGAAAGACTTACCCGAACAACAGCAGTTAATACTGCAATTAAGAGATGTAGAGCAATTTGACAATCCAGAAATTGCAGCTATGTTAGAAATGAATGAAACAGCAGTACGTGTAGCATTATCACGTGCTAGAAAAACCATAAGAGAAGCATTAATTAAAAAACAAAACTATGGAATCCAATAAAGTTGAGCAGTTACTGGAAGCCTATTTTGAGGGAGCAACCACACTTGCACAAGAAAAGCAATTACGCACGTATTTTACAAGTGATTATGTAGCACCTCATTTAGAAAGCTATATCGATATGTTTACAGCTTTTCAAAAAGCATCACAAGAAACCTACGATATTCCTATACAGTTACCAGCACAAAAGAAACCAAAATATCGTTGGATTTCTGGAGTAGCAGCTGTAGCAATTATCCTTATAGGACTCGCTACGCAAATAGATACCCAAGGTGATGTTTATACAGGAAATGTATCTCAAGAAGAAGGTATACTTAAAACCAAACAAGCCCTAGGATTAATGGGTAAAATGTTTAATGAAAGCACTGCACAGCTGGGAGCAGTCAATGAATTCAACACCACAACCAGCAACTTTTTTAAACAATAAAAACAAGAAAAATGAAAAAAATAGTAATTGTAGCGCTTATGTTAGTATCCTCTATGACGATGGTAGCACAAAATCAGTTTGATAAATTTGAATCTATGAAAGGTGTTTCATCTATGGTGATGAATCAAAAAATGTTTAAACTATTGAGTAAAGTAGACCTTAACTCATCAGATCCAGAAATGCAGGCTTACATAAATCTAGTCAATAACCTAGAGAACGTAAAAATGTTTACAACCACAAAAGAAGATATCGCCTCACAAATGGGCAGTACAATGAAAGGATATATATCTTCATCCAATCTTCAAGAACTTATGAGAGCTACAGATGATGGTAAAAACGTTAAGTTTTACTATAAGCCAGGCAGTAACGACGATTTTGTAAAAGAGTTTGTGATGTTTCTCAATGGCGATATAGATGGCGAAATGCGTACGGTATTCTTTCAGGTAACAGGAAATATTGATTTGAAACAAATATCAAAATTAGCAAAAGAGTTAGACTTCAAAGGAAGTGAAGCTCTTAAGGATGTAGATAAAGCAAAAAAAGGATAAATCATGAAAGGAATAGTAAAAAGTATAGCGATCGTCCTCATAGCTAGTTTGAGTTTAACAAGCTGTAATAAAGACGAAACACTACAGGAGTATTATGTAGCAAATCAAGAAAACTCAGATTTTATTTTAGTAGATGTGCCTACGAGTCTGATTAGTAAAGATTCAGAGGCTTTGGACGAAAAACAAAAAGAAGTTCTTAATACAGTACGTAAGATTAATATCATGGCGTACCCGTTAAAAGACGGAGAATCAACAGCTACATTTGAAAGTGAAAAAACAAAAGTCATGACCATCTTAGCCAGTGATGACTATGAAGAATTAATGAAAGTTAGTTCTGATATGGGAAATATGAAACTCTATTTTCGCGGAGAAGAAGATGCGATAGATGAAGTGATTGTATTTGCTTCACAAGATGCACAAGGATTTGTCATCGCACGTTTACTGGGTGATGATATGAATATTGCAGATATGGCAAATTTAGCGAAGACCATTCAAGCGGGAGATATAGATGTATCAAAATTTGATGGCGTTATGGATGTCTTTAAACAGCAATAAACATCACAAAACGATATCTTTGATATCACTATATTTTAAAATGTAAACATGAAAACCTCGTTTGGCGACGAGGTTTTTTTATGCTTTATAAGGAATAAACTATTTTCTGAACTACGTGATTAGTATATCAAATTTTCTATTTTGTATGGTATTTGAAATGAATAGTATCCATATAATTAATAGGTACTGGATATTGTTTTAAAGAGTCTAGACTACGCTTTCGCGAAAGCATATAAAAAGGTATTGTCAAAAGGACTTATACTGTATTTAGCCTTCCTGAAGATTGCACAAATAAAATCTTGACACCATCCTTTAGGATTATAGAGAACTAATAGATATTATGAGATCAGACAGTCTTTATGTTACCAAAAAGGCATGGGTTTAAAGAGTGCTTTAGTAATTAGGATATAGTTTACACTGTATAAAATAGTAAGCCCCACCAAAATGGCGGGGCTTACTGTGTATAATCATAACTATTTTACAAATCAGATCAAGCTTATTTCTTGATGAATTTGATAACACTGCTAGCATCTGCGCTTTCTAAACGTAAGAAGTAAATACCAGTAGTAAGGTTTGAAATATCAATAGTTCTTGTAGTAGCATCACTTGCATCAATTGTGCTAACAATTCTACCAACCATATCAATAATGTATGTTTTCTCAATGGAAACACCTGATGTGTTAGAAATGTTTAACTCATTTTGAGCAGGGTTAGGGAATACAGAGATGTCTATACCTAATTCATTATCATCTGTTCCAAGTACAACGCCATCAATCGCCCATAATAAAGCATTTCTCATAATTTGGTCACCGTCAGAAGTAGTATCCCAGAAGTCATCACGCGCATCGATAGATGGTGGGTAAAAGTTAAGGAATACACGTCTTGTGTTTGCAGGACCTACATTTTCAGCTCTTATTAATAAAGGAGCTCCTGTAGTGTACTCAGCAATTATAGTTGCACCAGAAGCAACCGTTCCTCCTGTATTATGGAAAGAAGAAGTACCTCCATCAAAAGAGTTGACATCAGTAAGGATAGGATCTCCTGGCTCTAAAATAGTACCAATACCTAAGTTTGCTCCGTTAGATTGACCTGACATAGAGTATAACTCATATTGAGTAAACCCTCCAGTAATAGCAACATTAGGTGTAAAAGTCGCATCTACCACTGGAAAACCAGCATCAATGTAGTCTTCTAACACGTTTCCTAATGCAACAGGATCTGCAGCTCCAGCATCTGTAAATAAAAACACTGCATCATAATTTTGAAGTTGTGATAACGTAGGAGTTCCTCCAGAACTTAAGAATGTATCGGCACTTAGTGTACCTGTAGCTTCTATTTTTGCTTCTACATCAAGAATCCAATCAGGGTTTCCAGGTGAACCTACAATAAGTACAGAAGGGCCATCGCTAAAGTTGGCTGTCCAACGTAGAGCGTTTGCCATGATAAGCGCCCCATCTGAGGTTGTATTCCAAAAATCATCACGTGCATCGATAGATGGTGGGTAGAAGTTAAGGAACGTACGTCTTGTATTTGCAGGACCTACATTTTCATCAACGATAATAAACGGTGCACCTGTTGTGTATTCTGCAACTAAAGTTGCACCAGCAGCAACAGTTCCTCCAGTGTTATGGAAAGAAGAAGTACCACCATCAAAACTTGATACTCCTGCCAATGTAGGGTGACCAGGCTCTAAAATAGTACCAATTCCTAAGTTAGCTCCATTAGATTGACCAGACATAGAGTATAACTCATACGCTGTAAATCCACCAGTAATTGAAACATTAGGTGTAAACGTTGCATCTACAACAGCTCCACCTCCGTCTATGTATGCTGCTAAGTTGTTTCCAAAAGCCACAGGATCGGCAGCACCAGCATCTGTAAAGACTAATACAGCATCGTATGACTGAAGTTCTGCTAATGTAGGAGTTCCAGCACCTGTTAAGAATGTGTCGGCAGCAACAAGACCTGTTGCGTCTAATTTTGCTTCTACATCGTTAATCCAGTCAGCACCTCCACCAGGGGAAGCTGCCACAAGTACAGATGGAACAGATGCTCCTCGTGTGTCTTCAACTCCAAAGTTATTTTGGATTCCTGTTGGTACATCAGTTGAAGTGTCTGTAGTTCCTGTTCCTTGTCCGAAACCTACAAAACCTGTTAAAAGTGCAAAGAAGACTACACTCTTGAGAGTAATTTTTTTCATAATTTAAAATTGTTTTAGTGAGATAATTATATGCAAATCTACATAAAAAAATCTTTCACTTGTAGTTTTGACAATAAATAGGGGTAAATGCCCCTATTTATAAGATCTAAATATACACGTAGTTAAAGTGTGATTTTAGATGTTTTCTAACGTATTGTAGGATAATTCACTTGTCTATTTTCCTATATATAGGTGAAATGACTTATAAGTAAGTTCTAGCTGTGTTTTATACACTAAATAAGTCAATTCATTAACTGTTAATAATTTATAATAATTTAAATTATTATTGTAAGAAAAAACTTTTTTTAAATAGGGGTATAACGTAATCCTTTCTTTAGAAATGAATCAATTTTATACATAAGAAGACCTCGAATAATTTTTTATTAGAGGTCTTCTTATATATTATTTAAGAGTGTTATACTTCGGTGTCCAAAAGATCTGTTACCACGTGATACCTTGGATCATCGACAGCACTTTCTATCACCTCATCAAAATCTGGATTCGCTTTTAATAATAGTGCTTTACATTCCGGACTCAAATGTGTTAGTTTGACTTTTTTTCCAGCATCTATATATTTATTGGCAATACTGCGTAAGGCTTCTATTCCAGAGTGATCATTGACACGAGATTCTATAAAATCAATTTCTATGGTGTCAGGATCATTCTTTACATCAAATTTTGAATTAAAATTTTGAACAGATCCAAAAAATAAAGGCCCCCATATTTCATATACTTTGGTGCCATCTTCCTTTATGCTTTTACGCGCTCGAATCATAGTAGCATTTCTCCACGCAAACACCAATGCACTCATAATAACTCCAGCGATAACAGCAATAGCGAGATCTTTCCATACGGTAATCCCAGATACGGCAATAAGAACAATAGCATCAGCTATTGGAATTTTATGAAGGATTCTAAAACTTGACCAAGCAAAAGTCCCTATTACTACCATAAACATCACACCCACAAGGGCGGCTATCGGAATTTGTTCGATAAGTGGTGCGCCAAATAAGACAAAACATAATAATGCAATGGCAGCAACGGCTCCAGATAAACGTCCACGCCCCCCTGAGTTTACGTTAATGATCGATTGTCCTATCATTGCACAACCCCCCATACCTCCAAAAAGACCATTTAAGATATTAGCACTTCCTTGCGCAACACATTCACGATTCCCACTTCCACGTGTTTCAGTCATATCATCAATAAGATTTAAGGTCATAAGAGATTCTATCAATCCTACGGCAGCAAGAATGAAAGCTGTCGATATGATCAATCCCCAGTGCCCGTCTAATGTTTCTAACAATCCAAATATTTGAAATTGAAAGGTCGGTAAACCACCCTCTAGTCCTGTACCACCACTATCAATAATGAATGACCCTACAGTACTCATATTTAATTTTCCAAAAATTACAATCGCTGCTACTACCACAATAGCTACGAGTGCTGCAGGTACTTTTTTAGTGATTTTAGGCAAAAAATACATAATCGCCATCGTAAGGGCTATAAAACCAATCATCACCCACAAGGCTCCATTTGAAAAAACAGCAGCAAACCAATCGCCTGTATTACTGAAAAAAGAAATCCCTTCTGTCCCTAGACTTGGAAATAACTTTAATTGTGATAAGAAAATTACAATCGCAAGTCCATTTACAAATCCCATCATTACAGGATGTGGAATCAAACGCACAAATTTTCCTAGTTTAAAAACCCCTGCTGTGATTTGTATGGCTCCCACAAATAGTAATGTGATGAATAACCATTGCAGTCCTAGGTTATCAATAGGGGTTGCTAATGCATCACCGACTTCATTTCCTTTTTGGATCATATAGACCATCACAACTGCCATCGCACCTGTAGCTCCAGAGATCATTCCTGGACGACCTCCAAATAATGCTGTAACAATTCCCATCATAAACGCACCGTAAAGTCCAACTAGTGGAGGAATCCCAGCAACAAATGCAAAAGCAACTGCTTCTGGTACTAAAGCTAGTGCTACCGTCAATCCAGAGAGGATATCATCTTTAGGGTTAAAAGTAAAGTTTTTAAATATGCGTTGTATCATGTCTAAATTTTAAGCCTGCAAAGGTATGTTATTCTATCCTGAAGCCCTAGTCTAGGTCTTTGTTTTTACGATAGCGTTTTCGAGAGGTTTTTTAAGTCCGCTTTCGCGAAAAAAATAGTCGGTAGTCTTTAGTCTGTAGTCGATGAGTTGAGAGGTCGAGGAGTTTAAAAGTTTAAAAAATATAGAAGCTACTAAGAATAGATCAAAAAGATTAACAAACTGTTCTCTCCTAGAAAATAGGTGTGCATAGCTTGTCGAAGTAAGAGACAGAGGGAGGTGTTATACTCTTATATAACCCTTAAGTCACAATACTTCATACATGGGATTCTAAAATAGAGTATTACTCTAATTTAGAGTAGTACTCTATTTTACATCTTTTGTAGGAATCAAAAGTCATTTTCAATATGAGTCTTGAGTCCGCTTTCGCACTTAGACTACGCTCAATATACAATACTGTCACCCTGAGCCTGTCGAAGTGCTTATACAATCGAAAGGGTTTTCGACAGGCTAAGACTGACAAAGATTCTGACTCTTGATTCTTTTTCAGTCTTAAGTCCTACGTCTTATAGCGTAGCGGTCTTACGTCATTTTTGCGAAAGTAATTTTTATAGTCCTGACTCTTGACTCCCTTTTGTCCTGAGTCCATTTTCGTATTTAGACAAGCTCAATATAAACTCCTTCGTCACGTTGTTCCTTGAAAGCAAAAACTTACACAATAAGATCCCTCTCGTTATCTTCCTCATCTTCTTCCTTAGAATCTATTTGTTCGATGACATTTTTTGGAAGATTGTCTTTTGTGGTAAATTTCATAGGAACGGGTAGGACCGCCGCCATAGCGATCACTAGGATAAGCATCATAAGACGTATATATCGTTTACATTTATTCATAATAATGATACAGTGAGACCCTCTCTTAGAGAATGTCTAGTTAAAAAAAAGGTGTGAATTGAAACGTGGAATCCTTAAGATCGGATTACACGAAGGTGAGAAGTATCTGTATCATCAGATAGGATCGTGTGTTGTTGTAGATAATCTATCACAACGGTGCGTTGTTTGGTATTTGGATTCTTTTTTTGTGATGAAATCCTATGAGCGATCATATGATCCTGAGCATATACTAAATGCTGAAATGAGAACGCTACAAAGAAAGGAAAATAATCTGCTTTTTTTGCTTGTTGCACCAATGGCATATAAGCTACACCAGAATTTTTAGTATGTATTTGTGTATCTACAAGCGCAATTTCTGTCCTTGTTGTATGTGCTTGTACTTCATAGGAAAATGTAAAACACAAACTCGCCAATAGCAACATGGTAAGAAGACGCTGTTTTATGTGATGAAGTCTATACATTCCCATAAAGATACATAGGATTTAGGCAGAAAAGAAATAAGAGGTACTTTTTGATACACTTTGGCAGACGCAATGTAGCGCTATTTCATTTCTGCCCTTCGGTGAGATAAAATCACTCAATCTCTTTACATCGTACTCGTTAAACCTCAAATCACAAAAAAGGAAATTCCTAAAACTTCCTACTTTTAAATTACTCCCAGCATCCAGCATCAATTAAATTATAAAAACTTCCTGCTTCTAACTTCAAGCGTCCAACTTCAGTTTCAACTAACAATTCAGTCGTGAAAAATGACAGTTGGGTTGGTTTTGCTTTCGCGAAAGCGTGTAAAGCATCATTTTTACACCATCAAAAAACAATCACTTATGAAAACCATTATCACATTTATCCTTTTACTCTTAGCTACTTTAGGAAACTCGCAAACTCCTTATGAAAAAGGAATGTCCAAGGCTTTTGAGCTTTGGAACCAAAATCAACTAGACCAGGCTGCCAACCTTTTTGAACGGATTGCCGCTGCCGAAGAAGAACAATGGCTTCCTGATTATTACATAGCACAAATCTATATTTTAAAATGTTGGAATACATGGGATGATCAAAAGGAAGCAACGTTAAAAGCTAACCTAGATAAAGCGCAAGAACACATTAATAATATACTCACTATAGATAAGGAAAATCCATACGCAAAACAGATGCAAGCTCAGTTATATACGGTTTGGGTGGCATATGACGGTGCCAAATATGGCATGAAATATTCTGGCAAAGTATCCGAATTATATGCAAAAGCAAATGCTGCCGACCCAGAAAACCCTATTTTTATTTTTAATAAAGCAGAATGGGATATGGGAGCTGCTCGTTATTTTGGAAGTTCTACAGAACCCTATTGTAAAGAAATAAAACGCGCCATAGATCTTTTTGCTACCTTTAAACCTGCAACAGAATTTCATCCTAGTTATGGATTAGAGCGTGCGCAAGAAGCCTATGCTCAATGTAATAAGTAAGCGTAACAATTTTATATGAAAAATATACTAAGAGAGTTTGGTAAAGCATTTGCTCTGGGATTGATTATTTTCCTTGTACATGGCCTTATCATGTATTTGCTGGGGGATCCTTGGTATGGGGGTGATGTTTCTGAGTTTTTCTTTCAGAATCAGCTGTTTTCTGTAGCGTTGTTCATGGTCAATATGTATGTGTTTAGGGCATTTCTAGATCGTTATGGGGCTGAGTTTTGGAAAACACGTAATGTCATCATAGGACTCTTAAGCGGTGTCATGGCGACTTTTATTACCGTGTTTCTGATACGTGTTTTTTTACAGGTTGTCCGCACAGAAACACCGTTAGAAACGTTTTTGGAAAACGAAAAATTAAAAGATTATTATCTATCCTCCATCATTGCATTTGTTTCTACTGGACTTTTTTATGCTTTTTATTACTGGAAAAACACTCAAGATACAAAAGTTAAGCAATCTAAGATTATTGCTAGGACCGCTTCCGCGAAATTTGATGCACTCAAAAATCAATTAGATCCTCACTTTTTATTCAATAGCCTGAATGTACTGGCAAGCCTTATTGAAGAAAATCCAAAACAAGCACAAAAGTTTACCACTTCACTGTCAAAAGTATACCGATATGTATTGGAACAAAAAAACAAAGAATTGGTTCCTGTAGAGGAGGAATTAGCTTTTGCGCGAACGTATATGAACTTAATCAAAATGCGTTTTGAAGATAGTATTATTGTTGATATTCCTGATCAGATCTCAAATTCTGAATTAAAAGTCGTTCCGTTATCTCTTCAATTATTATTAGAGAATGCTGTAAAACACAACATGGTAACACCACGAAAAAAGCTCCATATTGAAATCTATGAGGAGGGGAACAGACTCGTTGTAAAAAATAATATTCAAGCAAAACAAGTGGTCAAGAAGAGTAGTGGGGTAGGATTACTAAATATCAAGCAGCGTTATCAATTATTGACTGATGCTGGGGTACGTATTAAAAACGATGGAAATACCTTTGAAATCGGTGTTCCTATGTTAATTGAACAGAAAGCATTTGTACCTAAGCAAAAAGAGTATTTAGAAGACAAACGCTATAAACGAGCTAAAGAGAAAGTAGAAAAACTCAAAGGATTTTATATTCATTTTACTATTTATTTAATCATGGTGCCAGTGTTTATCTTTTTAAATGTACGTTCAGGATCATTCCCTTGGGCCATATTTCCTATTGGAGGATGGGGTTGGGGTGTAATAGGACACGCAGCAGATACCTTTGGGTGGAATCCAATCTTCAATAAATCATGGGAAAATAGAAAGATTGAAGAATTAATGAATGATGATGATTTTTAAATAATAAAGCTAGATAGCAATGATGACACCCGAAGAAAAACGTGATAAATATGAGCGCGCAAAGCAACGTGTAGCTGATCTTAAGAAGTTTTACGGCGAGCTGATGAGTTATTTTTTATTTATAGCCATTCTCGCAGGGATCAATTTTTATTTCAATAATTGGTCATATATGTGGTTTTTATGGCCCGCTTTAGGATGGGGAATTGGACTTATCTTTAAAGCCTATAAATTATTCTCCAAAACAGCCTTATTTGGTAGAGATTGGGAGGAACGCAAGATTAAAGAACTTATAGATAAAGATGAAAATATGTAGATTCTATGGAAGATGAAAATGATTTGAAATACTTACGAGCCAAAGATGCTGTAAAACGTATACAAGGTTTTTATTGGCATTTAGCCACGTATCTTTTAGTGATTCTTTTGTCTATAGTAGGTCCTTTTTTTAATTTCACATTTTGCTTTTTTTGCTTTTCTGATAATCATTGGATGAATCTTTTAGGATTTATCCCTTGGGGCATAGGTCTCTTACTTCATGGTCTTGTAGCTTTTAGAGTATTTAAGCCTTTTCATAGATGGGAAGAACGGAAGCTTAAAGAATTTATGAATATGGATGAAGACGCTTCGTAATCATATCTTCTCAATATTGCTAAATCCTTTCTAAAAACCTCTTAAAAACACTTCACTTCCCTTCATTTATATTGTACCTTTGCCCAAGCAGGTCGCCTTATCGCTGTTGTATTGGACATGTTTCAGTACAAAAGAGGAAAGTCCGGACACCATAGAGTAGCATAGCGGCTAACAGCCGTCATCATGTTTAGGCGTGATAGGACAAGTGCAACAGAAAGTATGTACAGGTCATGCTGTAGTGAAACCAGGTAAACTCTATGCGGTGCAATGTCAAGTATACCCACAGTTAAGTGTTACTCGCGCGTTGTGGGAGGGTAGGCAGATGGAGGTGTTTAGTAATAAACATCCTAGATAAATGATAAGGGTCACACTTTGGTGTGATACAGAATCCGGCTTATAGACCTGCTTTTTAATGAAACTCAATTTTGAAAAGCCTGAAAGGCGCATTCAAAATTGTAAGTTGAATTCATCCCGCTTTTTCCGCGGGATCTTTTAGTTTTTAACATAACTCAATTTTGAGAAGTCCGAAGGACGCACTCAAAATTTCACCTTGAACTCATCGGACTATTTGCTAAACTTTTTTAGTATTTAATAGAATCTAAGCTTTGATATTTCGCATCTTCAATTTTAGTTCTTAAAACCCCCACAAAAAGGGGCATTTGCCCCATTATTACATGACATCTTCACCGTAGTTTTGTATCAGAATTGTTGGAAACACAATTTTATCTCACTAAAACACTTGAATGATGCCATATTATACACAAGAAGCGTGACAGTCTACAGTGTATACAGCATACGCAAAAGGATGACGTTTTAAAATGTCATCCTTTTTTTAGTGAAACACTGTTTTGTAAAGTCTGAAAGACGCATACAAAATAGGTAGTTGAACTAATCCCGCTGAAAACGGGATCTATGATTTAATACCTTCTATTACTATACATAACATATATCCTTACTCTGTGGCTTCCTTTATAAATTTTCGCTTTAAGCGAAAAAAAAATTAGAAAGAATCGCTCTTGAAATACTACTCTTCTTCATCACTTTCTGGCCACACAAAAAAGCTAAAGGCATTGCCTCCATAATGGCGGGTTTCTACATAATGGGCTAGATGATCCATTTTGGTATGTTTGCTATGTTCTATGATAAGCGTTCCGTCAGGATCTAGTAAGTTGTTTTCAAAAGTGAGAATCGCTATTTTTTCAAATTGCTCCAAAGGCATGTCATACGGTGGATCGGCAAAAATGATATCGTAAGTGCCTGAAGCGCGTTCTAAATATTTAAACACATCACTTTTAATGGTCTGAATGGCTTCAAAATTAAACGCTTCTGCTGTTTTATTGATAAATTGTACGCAGTGATAATTTGAATCTACCGAAACAATTTGTTGTGATCCTCTTGAAGCAAATTCATAGCTTATATTTCCTGTGCCTGCAAAGAGATCTAAAACACTTAGCGAGCTGATATGAAATTGACTCCGTATGATATTAAATAAGGCTTCTTTAGCCATATCTGTGGTAGGGCGTGTGGGTAGTTTTTTAGGAGCCTGAATACGGCGTCCTTTATATTTTCCTGAAATAATTCGTGTCATATAAGCGTGCTTAAAATATAATCGCTAGCAGGAATTATACTTGTTGGGTTTTCTTTGATGTTGAGATGGCGTATGTATTTATAGGCTATTTCATATAGCGGATCTTCTTTTTGTACCTGTCCGCTGAGTTCTACAGTTACAGTCTCTGGGTTTAATTCTAATTGCTCTAGTGTAAACAATGTGTAATACAAAAAATCTTCTTTTGAATGGAAATCAAAGGCATTTGCTAAGAGTAATTTCTTTTTTTGTGTAGCAACCAAATCAAAGCTGTTTTTATGAAGATGAATGTAGACTTTAGGATACTCATCGTTCGACGCTGTTTCCAGTACGTGTTTGATAAAAAGCGACATTCCATGGTAGTAATCAAAGGCTCCAAAGGTGTCAAAAAAGAAATTATTGATATTGGTATATGGGATATAGACTGTGACTATGTCTTGTGTATCTATTGCGTCATAGGCAACAAAATCTGTGGCTAGAATCTTTGTATTAAACTTTAGGTAATCAGTGAGTTTTTCTGGATCAAATACTGCTTTAGGAACTAGGGTAAATAAGTGATTACTATAAATCACTTCTACTTTTTTGTAGGGTTCTTGTAGCTCAGGATGTATTTTAAAAATAGTAGTAACCTCTCCTAATAGAGACGCGGGGTCTACTTTTTGCTTAAAAGGAATCGTTTGATAGCTAATGAGCTCTTTTGAAGCTATATTTTGGGTACAAAAAGAAAGTCCATCTAAGCATACTTGGATGGACAATTTCTTTGATATGGTATGTGGTTGACTATTATTCGTCATTTGCACCGTAACTCTTCGGCCAGTTTCCGTTGGTTGTAATTTTATCAAGAGACCCTACAATAAGAGCATCTCCATTTACACCATCTACAGAAATTACTTGTTTTTCTTTAGTAACAAAGTCTTTTGGTTGATCAAATAAAAGTACATCTTTAGATACTCTTATTTCAAAAACAGGGAAGTCAATATTACTTTTGTTGATCGTACCTGTCTTCATTTCAAACTTAGCATTAGCTCCTTCAATAGGCACATTAATCATTGTTTTGTAACGATCTGATGTTCCGAATAAAGAATCTTTTACAGATTTAAACCCTAAGGTATCTATGATGGTTATTTCTTTATAAGTATCAACTCCATATAATTTTGTTTGTTCTTCATCTAATACTGTACTATCTCTACGTTGTGTCAATGTAAATTGAGCGGTGTCTATAAATTTAACTAATTTGTCAAAATCGGCTTGATATGTTTTGGTCACAGTTTTATGAGCCATTTGTGAAATACGAAGATCTCGTAAATTCTCTATGGCCATTTTGTACCTTTTCTCTTTTATCTCATTAAATTTCACTTCTCCATAGATAGCATTAAAAAGTAAATATGATAACACACCTATGATTACCCAAAGTACAAGTTGCAAAACAATTTTCATTCGTAGAGGTTTTTAATATTAGTTTACGTATACTCGCAAATCTACAATTTTTTTTTAATCGTAAAAACATATTAAGATATTTTCCTTCGTTATATTTAACCCACCTAATTTCCTACTATGTCTACAGACCCTTCTTCGTTTTATAAACTCATGTGTTCAGACTTTCCGTATACACCTACTATAAAGCAAGATATCCTTTTACAAAAGCTTTCAAACTTTCTCCTAGACAGCAATTATGATACCGTTTTTTTATTAAAAGGATATGCAGGAACGGGTAAAACAACCATTATAGGAACTTTGGTTAAAAATTTATGGAAAGCCCAGCTATCATCAGTGCTCATGGCACCTACAGGGAGAGCTGCCAAAGTCATTAGTAACTACAGCAATCGGCAAGCATTTACGATACATCGTAAAATTTATTTCCCCAAAAAGGATAAAGGGGGAGGTGTTTCGTTTACATTACAACCTAACAAACATCGCAATTGTGTTTTTATCGTAGATGAAGCTTCTATGATTTCTGATCGAGTAAGTGAATCTAAATTGTTTGAAAATGGATCTCTCCTAGATGATATGATGCAATATGTATATAGTGGTCATAAGTGCAAATTGATACTCATAGGTGATGATGCGCAGTTACCACCCGTAAAATTAGATTTATCTCCTGCATTAGATAGTAATGTCTTATCCTTACAGTATAATAAAGAGGTAGATAGTATACAGCTGGATGAAGTCATGCGTCAAGAAGAGAGCAGTGGTATTCTCTTTAATGCCACTACCATCAGAGAACATCTCGCCGATGGTTTTTTTGAAGATTTTAAGTTTGATTTAAACGGGTTTGAAGATATTGTGAGGCTTGTAGATGGTCATGATATCATGGACGCGATACAAGACTCCTATGAGCAGGTAGGGAACGAAGAGACCGCTATTATTGTACGCTCTAATAAAAGAGCCAACTTATATAATCAACAAATACGATCCCGTATTCTTTTTCAAGAAGAAGAAGTGTCGTCTGGTGATCATCTTATGGTCGTAAAAAACAACTACTTCTGGGTAGATGCTAAAAGTGATGCAGGTTTTATTGCTAATGGTGATATTATCAAAGTGTTAGAAATTTATGCCATTAAAGAGCTCTACGGTTTCCGATTTGCCGAAGTCAAAGTACAAATGATCGATTACCCTAATATGGCCCCTTTTGATACCGTAGTGATGCTGGATGTACTTGCTATGGAGACGCCTTCTTTGCCCTATGAAGAATCAAATAGGTTGTATCAAGAAGTGCAAAAAGATTATGCAGACGAAAAATCAAAATATAAGCGATTCCTTAAAATTAAAAATAATAAGTTTTTCAATGCCCTTCAAATCAAATTCTCTTATGCAATTACCTGTCATAAATCACAAGGAGGACAATGGGATCGTATTTTTATAGAACAACCCTATCTTCCTGACGGGATGAATCGAGATTACTTACGATGGCTTTACACGGCCGTTACGAGAGCTAAATCAAAAGTCTACCTCATCGGTTTTAAAGAAGATATGTTTGTTGAAACATACGAACAAAAATAGTATCTTACCATCACTATATTTTTCTCATGGTTTTTGAACTTATTGTCAGTATTGTTTTAGGCTTTTCTTTAGCTGCAGCTGCAGGATTTCGGATTTTTATACCGTTGTTACTCGTCAGTTTAGCAGCTCATTTTGGTTGGTTTCCTGTCGATCAAAGTTGGCAATGGATAGGAAGCAGTACTGCCTTATGGCTTTTAGGTATTGCTGCGGTAGTAGAAACCTTTGCTTATTTTATTCCTTGGTTAGACAATCTGCTAGACACCATATCAGTTCCTCTAGCGGGTATAGCAGGTACGTTGCTTATGGTCATTACTATGGGTGATGTAGACCCTATATTTACGTGGGCTTTGGCAATTATTGCAGGAGGTGGTGCCGCTGCTGCGATATCGGGGACTACAGGCGTAACACGACTGACTTCTACAGCCACTACGGGGGGTGTTGCAAACCCTGTAATCGCTTCAGTAGAGACAGGTGCGGCGACGACTATTTCGGTAGCGAGCGTATTTTCTCCATTTATTGCCCTGGTTCTTGTACTGTTAATCGTAGGGGTTGCGTGGCGATGGATTAAAAGGCTTAGGCGTTCTTAATTGGAACTGAATTTCGCTATTTTTGTAATTGCATTTAATATTTGATTATACGCTTTCGCGAAAGCGTACCCAACTTCATGAAGACGTCTTTAAAAATTATAGCAATGATTCCCGCGCGATATGCGGCCTCTCGTTTTCCAGGGAAAATGATGAAAGATTTAGGAGGAAAACCAGTGATTGTCCAAACGTATGAAAGCACGGTGGCTACCCAACTCTTTAATGACGTATATGTCGTTACAGATAGTCCTGTGATTTACGATGCGGTCACTGCAGCAGGAGGAAAGGCTCTCATGAGTCGGGAAGATCATGAATGTGGGAGTGATCGGATAGCTGAAGCAGTAGTGTCTATAGATTGTGATATTGTGGTAAATGTACAAGGTGATGAGCCTTTTACAACGAGAGAAGATCTTGCGCCAGTGCTGGATGTTTTTTATGGTGAAGATGCTTCACAAATTGATCTTGCTAGTGTCATGACACCACTTGAGGATGAGGCTGATATAAAAAATCCAAACAATGTAAAAGTAATTGTCGATGCGATGGATTATGCGTTGTACTTTTCAAGATCCCCTTTACCGTATGTGAGAGATCGAGAAGTAGCTTTGACCATATATAAACATAAAGGTATTTATGCCTTTAGAAAACAAGCGATTATCGATTTTTCACTTTTAAAAATGCGAGCGCTAGAAGCTGCCGAAAAGATCGAATGCATTCGTTTTTTGGAGTATGGTAAAAAAATTAAAATGGTACGCTCCCATAATGTGGCGATAGGGATTGATACTGAAGAAGACTTAGAAAAAGCACGTCAACTCCTCACAAAGTAACTACGTATGGGATTAGCAAAATTTATATATAAAAAAGTATTAGGATGGAAAGTTATTGGAGATTTTTCTCAAGACACCGTAAAAAAATGTATTGTGATAGCGGTACCTCACACGAGTTGGCATGACTTTTATATGGGCATTTTGTTACGAGCTACATTGGGTGTTAAAGTAGGGTTTGTCGGGAAGAAAGAACTTTTCAAATGGCCATTTGGTTTTTTCTTTAGGCTCATGGGAGGTGCTCCTATAGATAGAACTTCTGGACAAGACAAGGTAAAATCTATTGCGCAGGTATTCAAA
Organism: Dokdonia ponticola; assembly: GCF_042653865.1. Lineage (NCBI taxonomy): Bacteria > Pseudomonadati > Bacteroidota > Flavobacteriia > Flavobacteriales > Flavobacteriaceae > Dokdonia > Dokdonia ponticola. The sequence goes on from NZ_JBHSFV010000002.1 coordinate 265,781, forward strand.
ACTAAAGAAGAGTTTAGACTAACACTAGCGCCTGAGGGGACTCGTAAAAAAGTTAACAAACTTAAAACAGGTTTTTACTTTATCGCCCTAGAAGCAAAGGTACCTATCATTATGGTGGCTTTTGACTTCGCCAAAAAAGAGCATCGTATTTCAAAACCCCTATATCCATCAGGGGATTTAAAACAAGATCTTGCCTTGATTCACGAGTTTTTTGAAGGTGCTATCGGAAAAGTCCCTGAATATAGCTTTACGCCAAACACATAATTATGTTTTCTTAAAAATCAACGTATCCTTCTTGGAAGTTGGCGTTTGTTGGGAAGAGGCTCCACCTCCAAAGAGGAGTGGTGTACTAGAAAAGCTTGTGCCAAACGTTTCAGCGGCTAAAAATACCTGTTGTACGGCACTTCTCACTTCTCTTTCGGTTAACGGACTTAAGGGGTGAACATACACCGACCATAAAATAGTATCAGAAATGGCATATTTCACATCAAGTGCTGAGTGAAAATTTGCAGTAAGACAATCTAACAGTAAATCTTTGTCAAGCTTTGAAACCTCTATGATGGGTGCGATAATTCGCATGCGATCGTTTACAGAATCTGTAAGTACTATCATGGGGAGTTCATTTAATTTGAGTTGCCATCTTCCGCTTATACCCTCTATATTGTCTACTTCTTGCGAGAGAATATCTTTTAATTTTTGATTGGTCATTTGCGCTTGCGCGAAAAAACTAGTCAGTAGAATCGCTACTGTAAGAAGGTATGTTTTCATGAAAAATAGAATTTACTTGATCATCGAGATTTAAATTCACCGAGACTTGCCTAGAAATAAATGGTTTTTCTTAAATCCCTTATAGGCTTGCCTCGAAGTAATTTACTCGCCTAAGTCGGCAAATACAAACAATACTAACAGGCTATTTACTGTTTTTTAGATCTAAGGTATAAAGATTTCCTAGATCATTTTTAGATGCTTCTTCAGAGATGTAGACGGTATTTGCATCTTTAAAAGTGATGCTTTCTTTTTGAGAAGAGTGTTCTAACTTGATCTTAGTTACATCACCTGAAAAGAAATGATCTTCAGTGTAATTTTCTAAAATCCAAACTTTATTATAGCTTAATAAGGCAATTTTACCCGTTTGCTCGTGTATGGCCGCACTGGTAACCTGACAATCATCCCGATCTGAGCAGGTTTTGAATTCATCGATAAGGACAGCTGTTTGCGGACCTTCTTTCATAGGAACTCTATATAATTTTGTAGTACCGTCAAACTTCTTATCAGGAATTCGATTGCGGGTAAATAAATAAAAATAAGATTGGTGTACGATAATGGATTCGACATCAAAGTTGCGATGCTTTTTTTTGGGAGGATATTTTTCCTGATCCTCAAAAGTGAAGGTGGTCGCTTTCGCGAAAGCGGTATGAGAACCCAAAGGAATCTGCTCGATATTTTCTACCCAGTATATGGTTTGATTTTTTCTGTTATTGTCGTTATTACCAAAATCACCAACATATAACGTGTTTTCATACCGAGTTACATCTTCCCAGTCTACATTTTTACCATTAGAGAGTCTGATTTCTTGAACAATTTCTTTAGCATAAAGGTCTATGGTATATATACTAGGGTCTCCACCAGAATCATTAATTGTATAAAGCAGCTCACCATTTTTAGATAAGGTAATACCAGAGTTTTCTTCTAAGAGTTCTGGGAATGTCATCTCATAGGCAAGTTTGCCATAATCTTGTGCTTGGCATTGTGTTGTCGTAAGTGCGATAAAAATAAATATTGAATAAAACTTCATAAATAGATATCAGGTATAAACAGTGGTAAATGTACTATAATGGGTATTGTTTTATATAAAGGTTATCATAAAATCGTATTTTATTGCTATGAAAAGTGCTTATACATCTTTAAAAAAGCCTGTAATTTATAGTGCTATCAACATCTTAAGAAGTCTTATATTTGCACTGCTTGAATAACGGATATATGACCGACATTGCTATAGATACATTAAAAGGAGCGAGAGTACTTGTAACTGGGGGAGCGGGCTTCATAGGCTCTAATCTGTGTGAATATTTGTTAGATCAAGAGGCTGTTGTTCATTGTTTAGATAATTTTGCAACTGGTCATAAGGCTAATATTAGCTCGTTTGAAGATCATCCTAATTTTACATTATTTATAGGAGATATACGCAATCTTGAAGATTGTAAGCGTGCTATTGCATCTATGGACTATGTGTTACATCAAGCAGCATTAGGGTCTGTTCCTAGGTCTATTAATGATCCGATCACCACAAATGATGTGAATGTAGGTGGGTTTTTAAATATGCTCACTGCAGCTAGGGATGAAAAGGTTAAACGCTTTGTGTATGCTGCGAGTTCATCTACATATGGTGACTCTACCTTATTACCTAAAAAAGAAGACATTATAGGAAAACCATTATCACCGTATGCGATCACAAAATATGTAAATGAATTGTACGCAGATGTATTTCATAAAGTATATGACCTAGATACCATAGGATTACGGTATTTTAATGTGTTTGGTAGAAGACAAGATCCTAATGGGGCTTATGCAGCAGTTATTCCTGCCTTTGTTAAAAAATTCATCAATCATGAATCACCTATCATAAATGGTGATGGTTCTTTCTCTAGAGACTTTACCTATATAGATAATGTGATTGAGATGAATATAAAATCAATGCTTACTTCTAACCCTGAGGCATTGAATACTGTTTATAATGTTGCTTATGGTGAACGTACAACGCTTATCCAACTAACAGAAATATTAAAAAAAGCGTTAACTACATACGACAGTTCTATACAAGATGTAGCCATAATGCACGGACCAGAGCGTGTTGGAGATGTACCTCACTCTTTAGCTTCGATAGAAAAAGCTACTTCCCTAGTAGGGTATACACCAGAGTTTGATCTTGAAAAAGGAATTCAGGCATCTATGGAGTGGTATTGGAAGCATTTAAAATAAAATAGGTTTATGAAAGACATTAAAATAGGAATTATTGGACTAGGATATGTAGGATTACCACTAGCACGCCTATTTGCCACTTCTTATAATGTTGTTGGTTTTGATATCAAAGAAGACCGTATACATGAATTGAATCAGGGAATTGATGCAACCTTAGAGGTTTCTGAAAAAGACTTGACAGCCGTTTTAAAGGATAAACAATCTAGCGGAAACGGTTTGTGTTGCACTAGTAGCATAGATGATCTTATAGATTGTAATTATTATATTGTCACAGTGCCTACGCCAATTGACAAGAATAATAGACCTGTACTTATCCCTCTTTATAAGAGCAGTGAGACTGTTGCTAGCGTTCTTAAAAAAGGAGATATTGTTATTTATGAAAGTACCGTATATCCAGGGGTCACTGAAGAAGAGTGTGTTCCTGTTTTAGAAAGGGTAAGTGGACTGACATTTAATGAAGATTTCTTTGTGGGGTATTCTCCAGAACGTATCAATCCAGGTGATAAGCTGCATACGGTAGATAAAATATTAAAAGTAACTTCTGGGAGTACGCCAGAGATTGGTAAAAAAGTAGATGCATTGTATGCTTCTGTTATTACAGCAGGAACACATTTAGCGCCTACGATTAAGGTTGCCGAAGCCGCTAAGGTTATTGAAAACTCGCAGCGTGATATCAACATTGCGTTTGTCAACGAATTGGCAAAAATATTTAATCTCATGGGGGTAGATACCCAAGATGTATTGGAAGCAGCAGGCACCAAATGGAATTTTCTACCCTTCAAACCAGGACTTGTTGGCGGGCACTGTATCGGAGTAGATCCGTATTATCTTGCACAAAAAGCGCAAGAGTTAGGCTATCACCCAGAAATTATCCTTGCAGGAAGACGCCTTAATGATAGCATGGGATCGTATGTAGCGTCCGAAGTCGTTAAGTTAATGCTTCAAAATGATATTAAAGTTAATGGAGCTCAGGTATTGGTATTAGGGATTACTTTTAAAGAAAATTGTCCAGATGTACGCAACACCAAAGTAGTTGACGTTATCCGAGATCTAAAAGAATACGGTGTAGAAGTAACGGTATTTGATCCTTGGGTGAGTCCAGAAGATGTAAAACATGAGTATGGTCTTGAGGCTATTACAACAGCTCCAGACAGTAATTTTGATGCGATTGTGCATGCGGTAGCACACTCAAAATTTTTAGACCTAGATCTTACCTCCTTCAAAAAAGAGAATGCTATTATTTATGATGTAAAAGGAGTATTAAAAACAGCAGTAAACGGGAAGTTGTGATGAATATTTTGGTTACAGGAGGTGCAGGTTTTATAGGTTCGCATGTGGTGCGGCGCCTTGTGACTAGGTATCCTGAGTACCATATTTATAACTTAGATGCACTTACCTATGCAGGGAATCTAGAAAATCTAACAGATATAGATACCGCACCTAATTATACCTTTTTAAAAGCAGATATTACCGATGCTGCTCACATTCAAGAGCTTTTTGAATCGTATCGGTTTGATAAAGTAGTTCATCTTGCAGCAGAGTCGCATGTAGATCGCTCTATAGAAGATCCACTAGTTTTTGTAAAGACCAATGTGATAGGTACTATGAATCTATTGAATACCTGTAAGTCGCTATGGAAAGTACCTACAGACACCAATCTATTTTATCACATTAGCACTGATGAGGTATACGGCTCCTTAGGAAGAGAAGGTCTTTTTACAGAAGAGACCCCATACAGTCCCAATTCTCCATATGCTGCTTCTAAAGCTAGCTCAGATCATTTTGTGAGAGCCTATGGTGAAACCTACGGACTTCCTTTTGTGATTTCAAATTGCTCCAATAATTACGGGCCGAATCATTTTCCTGAAAAATTGATTCCGCTTTTTATTAATAATATATTAGAAATGAAACCATTACCAGTATATGGTGATGGGCAGTATACCAGAGACTGGCTATACGTCATTGATCATGCAATAGCAATAGATACGATCTTGCACAAGGGACGTGTCGGAGAGACGTATAATATAGGGGGCTTTAATGAGTGGACCAATATTGATCTTATTCATTTGCTATGTGAAATGATGGATGATACGCTTTCGCGAAAGCGGGGAACTTCTGCATCCCTTATTACATTTATAAAAGATCGTCTTGGGCATGACAAACGCTATGCTATTGATGCTTCAAAAATTAATAAAGAATTAGGGTGGAAGCCTTCGGTTACCTTTGAAGAAGGATTGCGCGCAACATTAGATTGGTATCTAGAGAATAAGACATGGTTAGCTCATGTTACGTCGGGTGACTATCAGAAATATTATAAAAAAATGTATCAATCATGAAAGGAATCGTTCTAGCAGGTGGTGCAGGTACTCGTTTATATCCTCTTACTATAGCGGTGAGTAAACAGTTGTTGCCTGTCTACGATAAACCCATGATTTATTACCCTATTTCGGTGCTTATGTTGGCGGGAATCCGAGAGATTTTGATCATCACAACCCCTGAAGATCAAGAGTCGTTTAAAAAGCTTCTAGGAGATGGACACACCTTTGGATGTGAATTTCAGTACGAAGTGCAGTATAAACCTAATGGTTTAGCAGAAGCGTTTATTATAGGAGAAACCTTTATAGGGAGTGATAAAGTAGCACTTGTATTGGGCGATAATATATTTTATGGCAACGGACTTAGTAAATTATTGCAAAGTAAAGTAGACATAGAAGGAGGTGCTATTTTTGCTTATCCGGTAAGAGATCCAGAGCGTTTTGGAGTTGTTACATTTGACGAAAATAATAAAGCCACTAGCATCGAAGAAAAACCTGAAAGCCCAAAGTCTAATTATGCGGTTCCAGGCTTGTATTTTTATGATAATGAAGTAGTCTCAATTGCAAAATCTATCAAGCCTTCTGCACGAGGAGAAAAAGAAATCACAGCGATCAATCAGGCGTACCTTGCAAAAGGAAGGTTGGATGTTGTTGTGATGAGTAGAGGAATGTCTTGGTTTGATACAGGAACGGTAGATGCGCTTGATGATGCTACCGAGTTTATTCGTGTGTTGCAACGCAATCAAAGTACAATGATTGGCTGTTTGGAAGAAATTGCCTATAAGATGTCATGGATTAGCTATGATGCGCTTAAAGAAAGCGCAAAGCGCTATGGAAAAGGTAATTATGCTCAATATATCAATACTCTGTAGATGCATGTAAAAACAACCTCTTTTAAAGATTTAATCATATGTCAACCGTCTGTATTCACAGATGAACGAGGCTATTTTTATGAATCCTACAAGCAAAAGACATTTGAAGAAAAAACGGGACTCTCTCCTCAGTTTGTCCAAGATAATCAATCAGAATCTACCTATGGGGTATTGAGAGGGTTGCATTTTCAAGTGGGAGAAATGGCGCAGGCAAAATTAGTACGTGTGATTGATGGAGAGGTCTTAGACGTTGTGGTCGATTTGCGTAAAGAGGAACCTACGTTTGGAAAATCATTCTCCATGATACTTTCTGGAGAGAATAAAACACAACTATTTATCCCGAGAGGATTTGCTCATGGATTTGTAGTCCTGAGTAAAAAGGCTACGTTCTCTTATAAATGTGATAATTACTATCATAAAGAGAGTGAGCGTGGATTAAAATTTGACGATCCCTACTTGGGGATTGATTGGAAGTTAGATCCCAAAGCATTGATATTGTCAGAAAAAGATTTGTTGCATCCAGATTTTGAGACATTAAAGCAATTACTCTAATAAAATGAATCACACAAAGTCACACAAAAAAATACTGATAACTGGTGCAAATGGTCAGTTAGGCTGTGCTTTGAGAGAAGAAAGTAAGGGTTTTCCAAAAAATGAGTACATTTTCGCATCCAAATCGATGTTAGACATTACTTCAAAACCCTCGATTCAAAATGCGATAGACGTTCACCAACCTGATATTATTGTGAATACTGCTGCGTATACGGCTGTAGATGCTGCTGAGAAGGATGTAGATGCTGCTTACGCACTTAACGAAACAGCAGTACATTTGCTCGCTGAGGTATGTAAAGAATCTAGTATCGTGCTTATTCATATTTCAACTGATTATGTTTTTGATGGTACCTCAGATATTCCATATTCAGAAGAAGTTGAACCCAATCCACAGACAGTATATGGAAAATCAAAACTCGCTGGTGAGCGTGCGATTCAGTCGTTTAAAACACTCACATATGCCATCATACGGACTTCTTGGGTATACAGTGCGTACGGGCATAATTTTTATAAAAGCATGTTACGTTTAGGGAAAGAGCGAGATACGTTGTCTGTGGTTAATGACCAACATGGGATTCCTACCTTGGCAAATGATTTGGCAAAAGCCATATTTCAGATCATACCCAAGTTAGATATGGCTACTAAGGGAGTGTATCATTACAGTAATAGTGGGAAGGCGACTTGGTACGCTTTCGCGAAAGCGATATTTGAATACTCAAATTTAACTATAAATGTGCTTGCTGTTTCTTCTGAAGCGTTTCCTACAGCTGCTATGCGTCCTAAAAATAGCATGCTGGATTGCACAAAAATCGTGAATACTTTTGGAGTAGAAACTCCTTTGTGGACCGAAGGACTTGAACGAATCATATAATTTATTTATATGCTTTTTAACTCTATAGATTTCGCCCTTTTTTTACCCATTGTATTTCTGATCTATTGGGGAGTGGTTCACAAATCTATAAAGGCACAAAATATATTTATCATTTTGGCGAGTTATACGTTTTATGGCTGGTGGGATTGGCGTTTTTTATTTCTTATTGTAACTAGTACGTTGGTTGATTATTTTGTCGGGCTTGGGCTGCAGCGATATGAAGCAAAAAAAAAGCGAAAAGCTTTGTTATATCTAAGTATCATCACAAATATTGGGATTCTCGTTTTCTTTAAATACTTTAATTTTTTTGTAGATACGTTTGTAGATGTGTTTTCTCTTTTTGGAAAAGAGATTTCTGTGACGAGCCTACAAATTATACTACCGGTAGGGATTAGTTTTTATACGTTTCAGACGTTATCGTATAGTATAGATGTTTATAATAGAAAGATAGCGCCTACGCGAGACTTTTTTGCATTTACGGCTTTTGTATGTTTTTTTTCTCAGCTTGTGGCGGGTCCAATAGAAAGGGCAAAGCATTTGCTTCCACAATTTCAGCAAAAGCGGCATTTTGAGTTTTCAAGTGGTGTAGATGGATTAAAGCAAATTCTTTGGGGGTTGTTTAAGAAAATGGTAATTGCAGATACGTGTGGACGGTATGTAGCTATTTTATTTGCAAATCCTTCTGATTTTACGAGTAGTTCTTTAGTCATAGGGGCAGTGCTCTTCTCATTTCAAATCTATGCTGATTTTTCTGGGTACTCTGATATAGCCATTGGGGTGGCTCGATTATTTGGTTTTCATCTAAAGCAAAACTTTGCTACACCTTATTTTTCGACTTCTATTACTGAGTTTTGGAGGCGTTGGCATATCTCTCTTTCTACGTGGTTTAGAGATTATGTATATATTCCTTTAGGAGGGAATAAAACATCTAAGAGTCGTTTTGTGTGTACAATTCTTATTGTTTTTAGTGTAAGTGGGCTTTGGCATGGAGCCTCTTGGACTTTTATTATTTGGGGGCTTCTTCATGCATTTTTATATTTGGTGACGTTTTTTATTACTGGTAAGAACAAAAAGCCTATCAGCAATCGATACCTGTATCGATTATCTCACATTTTTAAGATGTTTTTTACTTTTTCTCTAGTCTCCTTTGCTTGGATATTTTTTAGGGCCGAAAGTGTAAGTGGTGCCTTTGTTTACATAGGAAATATTTTTTCTACATCTATAATGAGTTTTCCTAATTTTACAAGTATGGGTAGTTTACTCACATTGGTATTATTGTTATTCTTTTTACTAACTATTGAGTGGAAGGGAAGGGATGAAAAATATGCTATCAAACAGTTATTTCAAAAAAGAAGTAGGGTGTTACGATGGTCTTTTTATTCGCTTTTGATTCTTTTTATTGGTCTGTTTGCAAACATGGATGAGGTTCCATTTATTTATTTTCAATTTTAATCATGAAACGGTTTATTAAATACATACTTCTTTTTATTCCTTTTGCTTTGGTTTTCTATTGCATTGGGATCGTTGTATTTGGACAATTTATGCCTTATTATTTAAAACCAAATTTAAAATCAACCAGAAATAAAGGCAACTATACACTCACTAGGCTTCAGGAAGTTAAAACAGTTTCTGAGATAGATGTTTTGTTTGTTGGGAGTTCTCATGCCTATCATGGTTTTGATACTCGTATTTTTGAAGAAGCAGGCTATTCTGCTTTTAATTTGGGAACTAGTGCGCAGACACCTTTACAGACAAAATTTTTATTAGAGCGCTATTTGGATAGTGTGCGTCCTAAACAAATTGTTTTTCAGGTATCTCCATTCATTTATGCAATTAAAGGAGTGGAGTCTACGGTAGATATTCTATCAAATGATAAGGTAGATGCTTCATCGGTAGCATTAGCATTCAAAATAAATGATATTAATGTATATAATTCTTTGATTTTTTCTGCATTTGAAGATATTACTAGAAAAAAAAATACCTTAAAAGAAAAGCCCATACAAAATAAAAAAATGTATGTGTCTGGAGGGTATGTTGAGACTAGTAGTTTGGACTATCAGGGTAACCAAGCGATCATTACAGATTTTGAATTCAATACACTATCCTTAGAGGCATTTGAAGATATGATAGCCTTAGTAAAAGATAGAGGGATTGCGTATCATTTGGTATACGTTCCTGTTACAAGACCTTTGTATACTGCAATTTCAAGGCAATCAGATTTTGAATCGATGATGAATAGGTATGGTGGGTATCATGATTTTAATAAAATCCTGTCTCTAGATAGCACTTATTTTTATGATAGACACCACCTCAATAAAAAGGGTGTGGCTATTTTTAATGAAACCCTCATAAAGCAGGTTTTGTTGTCAAAATAAGCGCTTCGTTGACAGATGAATCATACAAATCAACTCATGAAACATGAGACTAATTATTCTTATAAAAATAAAATTTATTTAAAACATAATATGAGTATATTGGACACCTAGAAATCGACTCACATATTGAAAACAGTCATCACATTAGCGAATCTTATTATACAAAAGCCCCACTTGTCTGACATAAAATATATTAGAGGCTTTACACAGTTTATTTTAAGAATCTGTTACAATTCTTCAGAATTGTATACAGTAAGTGATATTTATACTTGGAATCTAGCACAAAACATACTAACTCCACGTACAAATCGATAATGAAAAAGAAGATTGATCTACTAGCTTCATTTGGCATTTACGGGATAGGATTGTTATCATTTCTTATCATTGAAATTTTAATCATAAAGCAGTATAGTAGCACTAATATTGCTAACTGGGCATTTTATAAATCTACCGTTATACTTATAGGTTCTTTTACACTTCTTGGATATGGCCAGGTGTTATTAAGAGATCCAAGACTAATCAAAACTCATTTTAAAAGGTTTGTTATTAGGGCTTTGATGGTCTCATTTTTTAGTACGCTATTGATTTTTTTTGTAAAAGACTACTCGTTCAAACAGGCACTCTTCATTTTTCTTGGTATTTTCTTATATGGTTTTTTGAACTATGATTCTGCTGCGTCAAGAGCTAATAACAAATTGTGGAAATCTCAGTTTTCAAAGAATTTTTGGCGATGTTTTATATTACTTTTCTTATTAGTAAATTTTACGGAAGACATCTTTTTACTCTTTGTGATGGCTTTTACAGTTACACTATTACTTTCTTATTTTTTTAAAGGATATGAAATAGAAAGCCTAAGTAAAGAGCATGAAGATATTTCTATTTCTCAAGCAGAAGGACTCTCTAGGGCATTTTTGATTATGTCAATAACCTTAATATTTGCTGTGCACGGTGAGCAATTTGTCATCAATCTTTATGGTGATGAAGTAGCTTCTGTACATCTATTTAAGTATTTTGCCGTAGTAACTCCAATTGCTTTAAGCTTAAACGGTTTTTTAGGATTTTATTTAGGCCCTAAAATTATTCGTAATACGAATTCAAAATCTTTTACCAACTATAACTCGTTATGTAAAAAAGTGTGGTTGTTTTCTTTTGCTAATACATTGGTTTCATCTGGAGTAGGACTATTATTTCTTCTCTATTATTTAGATATTAACTTTAAAGATTTGGACTTTTTCTTAATAGGTACATTATCATGTATTGTTTTTATTAGAGGCATATATGTTACAAACTCTGTGTATGTGGGGATATATGGAAAAAAATCAGAATTATTTGCGGTTGCCAAATACATTGGAGTATTTACTATTTTATTTTTGATAGCAGTAGTGATTGCTTTATTTTTATTTTCAGGTATATTTACGGCACAAATTATTGCGATTCTATCATTGATGAATTGGCTATCTAGGTATGTTGTTTCTGATGTGTATGCAAAACGAATATTAAATAGGGAAACCGTTGTCTGATCATAGGTTAACATCAAATGTTATTATTGTAGCCCCTTTGTCTTCTTTATGTTTAAGAACGAGACTTTATAAACTGGCACTGTTTTTACATAAAATGCAATGTCCCAAAATAACTCATGTCGCTTGGGAACGTTTGCCTAGAGAAGGTAAAGAGCATCTAATAGATTTTGAAATTGAAAAAAAGATAATTTTAGAAGGGGGTGGCTATGGAAGTGGAAGACGCTATTTATATCTGTTATGGATGATACGAGTTTTCTTTTTCAGTTTTACGATTAAAAAAAGTGAGATTGTTTGGGCATTAGGTTTTGAAAGTGCATTTCCGCTTCTTTTGGCAAGTAAGATTAAGGGATTTAAACTTTGTTTTGATGATGCCGATCGTTTTTCTATGTTAGTTAAAAACAAAACGTTGAGGTTTCTGATTCAAAAACTAGAAGTTTTTACGTCACATAATGTTTTCAAACATATCATTCCATCTGTAGAGCGTTATAATTTTAAATCAAATACGTTTTGCTTAGTGAACAATATACCGAGTAAAGATGCTCTGAAAAAAGCAAAAAATATCTATGATCACAAAATCTGGAAAGAATTTAAAATGACTATCAATATTAATGGTTGGTTATCTAAAAGTAGAGGTATTGGAATCATTTTAGAAATTTGTGATCGATTAAGAGAAGAGGACATTGGTTTTGTAATGGCTGGCAAACTAGATTGTGAAGAGGCTATATTGTTATCTAAAAAAGAAAATGTTCAATACCTAGGTCAGATTTCTAATGAAGAGGCTTTAGCAACCTATTTTACATCAGATTTTGTTTTTACCTACTACGATCCTTCTTCGGAGATTAATAGATATGCAGCATCCAATAAATGGGGGGATGCATTAAAAACGGGAGTGGCTATTATCGTAAATAAAGAAGTTGTAAGTTCTAAAAAGTTATTAGAAAAAAAAGTAGCTATTGGATTTAATTATAATGATATTGAAGGACTTGTATCGGAGATTATTAGCTTATCCTCAAATAGATCACATATTTCTACAATTAAAAATAGAGCTTTTGAGTTAGGGAAAAATCTACCCTACTTTGATGACAACATTAAAAAAATATTTTCATTAGGTTAATTTTTAACAATACATAGAGCAGTCGTTTTTTTAATTTATTGATTTTAAATTAGTTGCAAGTAAATCAATGCAGGTATAAAAATTAGTTTATCAAAATGAAACGTTATATATTTGCACCCCTCCTAAATTACACCTGATAAAGTAATCAATTTTGACTGATTTGAAAAAAGTTCTAATAGTTTTTGGTACAAGACCTGAGGCCATAAAAATGGCACCACTTGTAAAATCGTTTCAGCGTCATCCAGATGTTTTTGACACTAAAGTTTGTGTAACTGCCCAGCATAGAGAAATGTTAGATCAAGTTCTTGACTTTTTTGATATTATACCTGATTTTGATCTTAATTTAATGAAGCCAGGTCAAAATCTTTATTCTCTCACGGCAGATATCATTACTGGGATGAAACCCGTATTGGAGTCTTTCAATCCTGATTTTGTTTTTGTACATGGAGATACCTCCACGACAATGGCTACCAGTATTGCTGGTTTTTACAATCAGTCAAAAGTCTGTCATATAGAGGCTGGTCTTCGCACAAATGATAAATGGTCTCCTTTTCCTGAAGAAATTAATAGACAAGTAACAGGTAGAATTGCCGACTTTCATTTTGCCCCAACGGTTACTTCAGAAAGTAATTTATTAAAAGAGAATATTTCTTCTCATCAAATTATAGTCACAGGTAATACGGTGATTGATGCTTTGTTGGAGAGTGTTCATAAAGTTAATAATGATCCAAGTGATCTTATTAAGGATTTAGACAAAATAATAGGACAAAAAGAAGTACTTCTTGTTACAGGTCATCGTCGAGAAAATCATGGTGACGGATTTGTAAGGATATGTGAAGCTCTAAAAGAAATTGCCCTTCAAAAGCCAGCGCATCTCATTATATATCCTGTACACCTCAATCCTAAGGTACAAGAGCCTGTAAAACGTATTTTGTCGGCTGTAGATAATATTAAGCTTATAGATCCTTTGGCTTACCAAGACTTTATTTGGTTAATGAATAGATCTAAATTGATCATAACAGATAGTGGAGGAGTACAAGAAGAAGCGCCTAGTTTAGGAAAACCTGTACTTGTGATGAGGGATACAACAGAACGTCCAGAAGCAGTAGAGGCAGGAACGGTTATACTTGTAGGCACAGACAAAGACTTAATAGTTTCAGAGACATTAGACTTATTAAACAACCCAAATCGTTTCACTAAAATGAGTAAATTACATAATCCTTATGGAGATGGAAAAGCTTGTGAACGTATCGTTGAATTTATAAAAAATCAAAATTAATTACATGCAACCAGAAGTAGTCATGATAGGCCTAGGTTATATAGGCCTTCCAACAGCAGCTTTAATTGCTTCAAGCGGAGTACGAGTGCACGGAGTAGATATTAATCCTAGCGTTGTAGAAACGATTAATAGAGGTGAAATACATATTGTTGAGCCAGCACTTGATGAAGCTGTCGCGAAAGCAGTTAAAGGAGGATTTTTAAAAGCCGATGTAAAGGCTGTTGAAGCAAATCATTATTTAATTGTGGTTCCAACTCCTTTTAAAGATAAAAACGAACCAGATATTTCTTTTGTCGAAGCTGCTACTAGAGGGATTTTACCCTTACTTAAAGAGGGTGATCTGTACATTATAGAATCTACATCTCCTGTGGGTACTACAGAAAAGATGATGGATCTCATTTATACAGAACGCCCAGAATTAAAAGATACATTATACATTGCTTACTGTCCAGAACGTGTATTACCTGGTAATGTAATGTATGAGTTAGTACATAACGACCGTGTAATTGGCGGTGTAAATAATGCGAGCACAGAAAAAGCCATCACGTTTTATAGTAATTATGTAAAAGGCGAATTACACGCTACAAACGCTAGGACTGCAGAGATGTGTAAACTTGTAGAAAACTCTTCAAGAGATGTTCAAATTGCGTTTGCAAATGAACTTTCACTTATTTGTGCAAAGGCAGATATTAATGTGTGGGATCTTATTAGTCTAGCCAACAAACACCCACGCGTTACTATTTTACAACCTGGTTGTGGGGTAGGAGGTCATTGTATTGCTGTAGACCCTTACTTTATTGTAGCAGATTTCCCTATGGAATCACAGATCATAGGAAAAGCAAGAGAGATCAATAACTATAAATCTTTCTGGTGTGCAGAGCAAGTTAAAAATGCTAAGCTTCAGTTTCAGTTAGATCATGGAAGAAAACCTAAAATTGCAATCATGGGATTGGCGTTCAAACCCAATATTGATGATTTACGAGAGTCTCCAGCAAAATATATAGCTCAGAAAGTATTACAGGATGCAAATGATGAGGAGTTTTATATCGTAGAGCCAAACATTGAGGAACATAAAGTATTTAAATTGACTCCTTATGAGGACGCTTTCGCGAAAGCGGATATTGTAGTATACCTTGTAGCACATGATGAGTTTAAGAAATTACCTAAAAAATCGGATAAAATTATATTGGATTTTTGTGGTGTAGCACGTTAAATTTATTGAATACTCTATATGGATTACATTCTTTTTATAAAAAAAAAAATTAATTCTTTTTTAGGGAAAGAAAGTAACGCCACTAGTCGTAAAATCACAAAAGGACTCATATGGACTTTTTTGGGTACGGCAATTTCTAAAGGTTTCTTTTTATTAGCTTTTGTTGTAATTGCAAGAATCATAAGTGTTGAAGATTATGGTAAGATAGGTCTATTACGCTCATTCATAAATACATTTACGTTTTTTAGTCTTGCGAGTTTTGGTGTCACAGCAAATAAATATTTAGCGATAAACAAAGAAAATAATAAAATTCTTGCTTCTAGAATTTACTCATCTACAAGATTATTAGTTTTTATTCTTTCATTGTTTATTCTTTTAGTTTCTGTCATTTTTTTAGAGGATATTACTATTTATGTAGTGGGTGATGCCACCTTAAAAACGGAGGTGTTATTGAGTTCTTTTGCTATATTTTTTGCTTCTTTAAATGGATTACAGATGGGAGCATTGTCTGGGTTAGAAAAGTTCAATAAAATTTCTAAAGTTCACATAGTTAACGGACTATTGTCGTTACCATTATTGTGTCTAGGCGCTTATTATAAAGGGGTTCTTGGTGTAATTGTAGCACTTTTATTAGTAAATATTGCTATTTGGTTATGTTCGGCTTTCTTTTTGCATAGAGGTCTAAAAGAATTTGGCATTACATTTCGCCTAGATAATTTTGGCGATAGTATAAAGATTGTAAAATCATTTACATTACCTTCATTTTTGGGTGGTGTTATGATGAGCCCTGTGATTCTTTACTGTAATTCACTCTTAGTCAATTATTCTTCTGATGGTTTTGAAGAATTAGGTTTTTATAATGCTGCATTTTTGTATAGCAGTATAGTTTCTATTCTGATTGGTATTGTAGGACAGGTATTCTATCCTTTTTCTATGAAATTTTTTAATAAAAAGAATGCTAAGTTCGATTTTGTAAATATTTTTACATCCTATATTTTAGGAATTATTTTGTGTTTTCCTTTACTCTGTTTTCCTGATTTATTCATGAAAATTTTTGGGGAAGACTATGAAGGTAGTACAACTACCTTGATCCTTGTGGTATTGTCTACCATAGTAATTGCTCATCGACAGGGTATTGCTAGAAATTTTGCGGCAGGTGATTTTATGTGGTGGAGCTTACTGTCCAATTCTTTTTGGGCAGTTAATGTTATTTTTTGGTGCTACTTTTTTCTAGAAGATGGTGCTGTTGGTAGAGCTGCTGCTTTTTTCATAGCATATTTGATCAATACTCTAGTTTTTATCCCTTTTTATATACGAAAGAAATTAATCACTAGATCCTTGGTTTTTAGTAAGTTTCATTTAGGGATTATTTCATCACTCTTTATAGGAGTTTGCACTTTTTACTATTTAGATTCTATATTTTTGAGGATTTTTTTATTTATGGGATTAACAAGTTTTATAATTTTATGTTTTTATAAATGGTTTAATAAATATACTCAATATGCTTAATTTTCTAAAACGTGTATTAAATTTTTTATTTCGATCAAAAAAAAGATATCCTAAAAACATAGGGAAAAAAGTTATTATATCTAAAGATTGTACTTTTTCACATCCTGAAAATGTAATTATCAATGACTATGTTTATATAGGACCTAGAGCAAGAGTTTCTTCCTTTGGTAAAGTTGTTTTTGGGAAAGGAGTAATTATAGGTCCAGACTTAGTTATTCATACTGCTAATCATAATTATCAAAATGATATAAAAACAATACCTTATGATGTAGGGTTAAATATAAAAGATGTTTATATAGATGAGGCTGTATGGATTGGTAGCAATGTAATTATTCTTCCTGGTGTAAAAATTGGTAAAGGAAGTGTTGTTGCTACTGGAAGTGTCATAACAAAAGATGTACTTGATTATTCAATCATTGGAGGGAATCCAGCAAAATTAATTAAAATGAGAGATAATATCGAAGTCTTTAATAAACACTTTGAATCTGAAAATTATTACATTAAACAAAAGTTAGATTAAGACATTATGGATAAACCGACTATTATTGTTAAAGGAGCTTATGGTCAGCCTAACTTTGGTGACGATTTATTAATGTTAGTTTTAAAAAATATTTTAGAAAAATCTTTTTTTGACTCAAAGTATAAATTTTTAATACCTCCTTTGTGTAATTATATAGAGGATTTTTTAGAGCCTGAACATATTTTATATAATCAAGGTGATAACATTGAAGTGGATTATTTAATTTTAGGAGGGGGGACTCAATTTTATAGTTTCCCTGACACTAAAAAAAATGCAAGGATTGCCATTTTGAGATCGATATTAAAAAATCCTTTATCTCTTAAATTGTATCTTAAAAAAAGAAAACAAGCTAGTGGAATAAAAATCGAAGCTAAAAAAATAATAGGCGTAGGGCTTGGAATTGGCCCCTTTGAAGGGAAAGAAGCAGAGATTGCTAAGAAAAATACAATAAAAACACTTAGTAAAATGGCTTTTTTAATGGTGAGAGATACAGTAAGTTATAGATTAGCAAAACAAAATAAAATTAATAATAATTTAATTTTGGCAAACGATTTGTGTTTTGCTCCGAAAGCTTATTTACCATTTAATGTAATGGAAAGCTCTACTAATGAGAAAACAAAAATCACTTTTATTCTCAGAGATTGGGGGCATTCAAAAAATAAAGTACATATTGAGAGAACGATAGCTTACATTAAAGGGATGCTATCTGCAAATAAAGCGGATTCTTATAATGTATTGCTTTTTGCAAAAGATGCTGACTGTAAATCTTTGCTTGAAAAAAACAATATAATGTATATACAATGGAGTCCTAAAAAGTATTCAATACAGGATTTTATTAACATAATGAAGAGTACTGATATTATTATTTCCTCTAGATATCATGGAATTGTGCTTTCATCTTTATTTAATATACCTTTTATTCCTATAGTCGTTGATCCAAAACTTTCTATTTTTGCAGCTGCTATTTCTAGCAAAATTCATTTATGGGAATACCCATTTGTACCAAGCGACCTTCATCTAGCAATAGAACAAACACTATTAAATAAAGAAGGTATATTAGAAGATAATATAGAAAAGAATAATCTGTATAATAATCAACTTGAGGAGGTTATTTCAAAATTGAAGCAATTTATTTATGAAGAAAATTAAAATTGATTTTTTGGCTCAGCCAACTATTGGAATGAATCAATCAGGTATGAAGTCACAATTAGACAATCTCTATACCCATTTTGAGAATGACGATTTGTTACATATACATAAATATAATATTTGGGAAAAAAGCTCCCCAGATATTGTACATTATTTTGGGATGGGAGAAGGAATGCTTCAAGTATTAAAAAAGCAAAAATCAAATGGTGCAAAAATTATTTGTTCTCCAAATCACTGGCCTGTTGACTCTAAGGTAGAAAAACTTCTAATGAAAATAAATTATAAGAATGTCATTTATACAAATAGAGTAACAAAAAAATTTTTAATTGATCATGCAGATTCATTTATAGTAAATAGTGAATCTGAAAAAAAAATGTTTTCTGATAATTTAAATATTGAAGGTGATCGTATCAAGGTAATTCATAATTCTTACGGATTAGAAAAAGAAGAAATAGCATTTGGTGATTTTAGAAAAAAGTATACTATAAGTAAGCCTTATGCACTTATGGTGGGTCAAGTAGGTTCAGAACGTAAGAATCAAAAACCTGTGTTAGAATGCTGGCAAGCAGATTATGATGATCTATATATATTAGGAGGTTTTGATAATACAAGTTATGGACAAAAATGCAAGCGTATTATTGATAGTAAATCGAATATACACTATTTAGGTTTTGAGTCTAATGTCTCCATACTCGAAGATGCATACCGTAATTGTAATTTACTAATATCTCCTGGTCTTATTGAAACTCCTAGTCTATCTGCATTTAGAGCCTTAATTAATGGAGCTAAGGTCTGTAGTACAGATTTTGGAGGAGCGCCAAGAGAATACTTTGGGGATAATGTTTTTTATTTTGATCCATACAACGCCAAAGAAATAGCTCGCGTAATAGCAGAAGCTATAAAGATAAAAGATATGAAAATTAAGTTTGGGGAGTTTGATAGATTTTCTAATACTAATATAAATAAGCTTTACAAAGAACATTATAAGGAAATCCTTAAAGGGTAGTTTCATTATGAAGAAAATGTTATATATTACAAATATACCTGCACCCTATAGGCAGAAACGATATAATTTAATGCAAGAAATATTTCCTGAAAATGGAATTGATTTCACAGTTCATTATATGGCACATATAGAGCCTAACCGTAAATGGATCATTCCAGAAGATTCCTATAAATACAAATATAAAATCCACAAAGGACTTCATCCGGCTTTTGGGAGATTTTATGCGCATTTTAACCCAAGTATAATTACACTCCTCTTAAAAAAAGATTATGATTTTGTGATTATTGGAGGAATGGGAAGTCCCTCTCACTGGCTATCATCTTTATTAACACCTAAGAGTAAATTTCAAATAATGTCTATTGAGTCTAACTTACATTCTACAAACCGTAAAGATGGGATAGGGGCATGGTTTAAAAGATTACTTTTGAAGAGGGCAAACGCATTTCAGGTAACAGGCAAGCCACAAATTGAATATATAAACTATTTTGATCCAAAATCTAAAAATAAAAAATTTATTAAATTACCTAATTTGATAGATGAAAAAATTTTTAGAGACCAAGTCAAAAAAGTCAGTGCTAATCGACATTCTTTAAGAAATGATCTCAAGCTAGATGAAAAGACACAGGCTTGGATTCTTCCCGCTCAACTTATAGAACTTAAAGGTATTATGCCTTTCTTGAAGTTATTGAGAGGCATTCAAAATATTAAAGTTTTTATATTAGGTGATGGTATTTTAAAGAAAACTATCCAAGAAGAGATCGATACCTATAATTTGCCAGTTGTATTAGAAGGGTATCTTCAACAAGACAGAATGATTGATTTTTACGCAATCGCAGATTTGTTCGTGCTTCCTAGTCTTAAAGACTCATCCCCATTAACACCAATTGAAGCTTGTGCAGCATCACTTCCTATTTTAGTGTCCTCTAGGATTGGAAATGTTGAAGATGTATTAACAGAAAATTTAAATGGTTGGAAATATGATCCAATAGATGAAGAAATAAAAGGAAAAGAAATTATTTCTGAAATAGCCAGACTCACTCTAAGCGATTTAAAAACTAAAGGAAAAAAATCCTTAGAAATTTACAATCTTAAATTTGATACAAAAAAAAGAATTCAAGAATACGCAGTGTCACTCAAAAATCTACTTAAAAATTAGTAAATGAAGAAAATTTTAATTTCACTAATTTTAATCTTTGCAAATCTATTGCTTTTTTCTATTGACGATTTTATGTTAATAGGTAGTATTTACTTTTATTTCTGTAGTCTTTTTTTAGGAATTGAAATTTTAATATTTAAAAAGTTTGAAGTAATTCATGTTTGGATGGCAGCTTTTATGTTTATTATACTTTCTGAAGTTTTTACATACACGCCTTCTACAATAGACACTAATTATCCAGACGCACTCCGTTATCTAATCACCTCTAATAATTTAGTGTTAATCGGTTATATTTCGGGGTTAAGCAATATTTTATACCCTGAATTAAAAATCACCAGTAGTAATTCTAAATTTTCAACGTCTAAATTAATCCCTTTTCTATTTATTATTCTTATCTCTTTTTACGTAGGTTTTAAAATTAAAAATGCAATACTTACTTTTTCTCTTGGGAGAAATGTAATTGGAACTGGAACGAATGACAGTTTTATATTGGGATCTATTATCAACGCTTTAGGATATGTTCTACCTGCAATCATTGCTTATTATTATATTATTCTTAAAGAAGAGTCCTTTAGAAAAGCCTTTATTTTATCGGCTCCTATTTTTCTGATATTATTTATGAATGGTACTCGATTCCCGCTCTTGTTCGCTGTATTAGGTTTTGTGTTGGTAGCTCAATCAAAAAATAACAAAAAGGAAAAATCTAATTCTTTGTTTTTTATTGGAAGCGTTGTTATTGCTTTATTTCTATTAACTACAGTCATGAAGCATATACGCTCATCAACAACTAGAGACACAGATATTGTTTTTGTAGAATCATATTCCTCATTTTCTAGTTTCCCCGCCTATGCTTCAAGTTTTATGAGCCCAGAGGGGGTTGTAGATATGACAAGTCTTTTATTTAAGTATTTTGACACTAATGAATTTAAATACGGTTCCTCTTCTAGTTTTATTCTCTATTTTTGGGTGCCTAGATCAGTTTGGGAAGACAAGCCCACAATGCTTGGATATTGGCTCATCAGAGAATTTCGCTCAGGCTATAGTGATGGGCATAGTTCTTCGTTCGGTTTCACAGGAGATTTTTATGCAGATTTCGGGTATTTTTCTTATATCCCTATTTTTTTTATAGGAACTTTTTTGCGTTGGTTTGAGGATTATAGAATAAGAGCTATTAAAGAAAATAGTTTTAGTATTGTGGTCGCTTCCATGCTGTTACCTTATTGTTTCTTCTTTGTGCGCTCTCCTATAACATCTACTATGAATTTTATAGCTATTCTCTTATTCTACTCGATTTTTAAAAAAATATTATTTA
Organism: Dokdonia ponticola; assembly: GCF_042653865.1. Taxonomy (NCBI): domain Bacteria; kingdom Pseudomonadati; phylum Bacteroidota; class Flavobacteriia; order Flavobacteriales; family Flavobacteriaceae; genus Dokdonia; species Dokdonia ponticola. The sequence continues at coordinate 287,523 of NZ_JBHSFV010000002.1, forward strand.
GCGTTAAAAAATAAAATTTATGAATTTTTTCATATTTGAATTAGAGAAACATGAATACTTAATAGATACTTTTCTTGAGTCTGCATCTCTGTCACATAATAAGGACAAAAAAACAAAAGAGTGGTTTCTGTGGAAATTTAAAGACAATTCTTTCGGTAAACCAATTTTGGCTTGTGTAGAAGATCAAAACAAAATAGTGGCATGTGTGGCTTTAGGTAAACAAGATTTTATTTTAGGCAGTAAAATTATCAAAGGAGCTCTGTCTTTTGAAACGTTTGTCCACCCTGACTATCAGGGAAAAGGAATTTTTAGTAAATTAATAGGCATAGCAGAAAAAGAAGCAATTCATCAGGGTATTTGTGTTTTATTAAATTTCCCAAATAGTAATAGTCTTAGAGGGTTCATAAAAAAAAAGTGGAACTATTTAGATATATCTGAATATCGTGTTAAGCCAAGACTATCCATTTTTAATTTCTTGTTTTTTTATGATATAAAAAAAAGTTTTGAAATTGCTAAGCCCTCTGAAAACTTTATAGCGCTCCCTCAAAATTTTACTCAAGAGAGTTTACCAAAAAAAGTTCAATGTCAGTTAACACTTCCTTATCTAAAATGGAGGTTTGATTATAAAAAGAATCTTGGCTATTGCTTTCTAAGTAATGATTATTTTGATTGTTTATTTAGATATGGTAAAAGAGGAAGACTTAGAGAGTCACAGATATTGTATTTCAATATAAAAAGCAATAGTTTTACCTTTAAACACTTTTACAAAGAAGTTTTTAAGAGTCAAAAATATGATCTAATAAGCTTTCTCACTTCTACGAATAATACATTTTTTACTATCATAAAAAAAAATACTCTTTTTAAAGTACCTAATAACGTAAATATATGTTATAAAATTTTAGATGAAAATGCGATTTCTAAAGGTGAATTTAACACAATTTCTATAACGGGTATTAATTATCATACGTATTAAAATGAGATCTTTTATTAGAAATGTATATATAACCCTAGCAGGTACAATTAGTAAGCCATCCAATGAAGTTCATTTAATTAATGGGCATTATGTTACAAAGCATGTCGTTGATAAAAGTTTACACAAGGCAATATATGAGGAGTTTATTTTATACTTACTATCTATAGGTGATATTATACCAATATCTGATGCATTAGATAAAATTAACAAAAAACATACTAAGAATTCTAAGCCCTATTTTGTCTTAACTTATGACGATGGATTTGAAGAATGTTTCGATATCATGGGGCCTATACTTGATAAACATAATATCAAGGCCGCTTTTTTTATAAATGCAAACTATATAGAATCTAATCAGGATTATCAAAATAATTTCAATAAACGCATTCGTATTGAAACAAAAAGACCTATGAGTTGGGAGCAAATAACATATTTACACTCCAAGGGTCATACAATTGGATCTCACACATTAGATCACCATAATCTTAATAAACTTTCATTAGAAGACATAGAACTTCAAATTAAGAAAAATAAAGAGATTTTAGTTAGTAAACTCAACTACAACTGTGATCATTTTGCTTGGCCATATGGAAGAATATCAGATTTCTCAGAGGAAGCACTAGAAATAACATCAAAATATCATAAGTATATTTATAGTGGTACTAATTATAAATTTTACCATTCTTTTAATAACAGAGTTTATAATAGAAGACATTTAGAGGCAGACTGGAAGAAAAGTTATATTAAGTATTTTTTAAGCGCAAAAAAAGCTTTATGAAATACCTGAGAATTTGAAAATCAAATTACGATTTAACAATACCGTTTGGTAAAAAAACAATAATATTTTTGAAGACAATTATCGTAAATGCAAGCGCAGCAAAAACAGGAGGGGCAGAAACAATTTTAAGAACTTTTGTTCAGGAGGCCAGCACATACATAAACTTTAATTTCATATTATTAACCTCAGTTGAATTTGAAAAATTACCAAAGCATATAAAAATAATTGATGTAAACACATCTGGTTTAAATACTTTGTTTTTTTCTACGATTGGAATTTATAAATATGTAAAAAAATATAAACCGAGTAAAATCCTAAGTTTTTCAAATATTAATTACATATTATCTCCTCTAAAGGGCGTAACCTACTTTCATCAATTTAAGGCTCTCGAAGATGGACATACAGATATCAAAGTGAAAATATATAGATTTCTAATCATGACTTTTCTGAAAAGAAATACGTTCATTTTACAATCAGAATATATTAAGTCTATTTTTGAATCTAGATTCAAAATAAGTAAAAAAAACACAATATCTGTCTGGCCTGGTTTTTTGGAGCCACAGCCCTCAATTAATAAAAGTATACATGATGAAGTGATAAAGTGTAAAAGTTCCTACAAGGGATTATTACCTATAGCGTATGATACTCAACATAAAAATATTGATCTAATTAGAAACCTTATAGATTTCTTTGACGAGAACAATATTGTAATTCATTCATTACTTTCAAACACTACTGAAAATGAACATACTATCGTACATCATGGTACGGTGGATAGAAGTGTTTTATTTGAATTATATGAAATTGTAGATTTTTTAGTATTCCCATCAAAATCAGAAACAGTAGGATTACCAATCTTTGAGTTTCTTCAAACGGGTAAACCAGCCTTTGTGTATGCAGCTGATTATGCAATTTATTTTCACAAGCAATTTAACAAACCTGAAAACTTGATTTTATTTAAAGACGAAGAAGATTTTAAAAGATTATTTTTGCAAAAAATAAATACAGAAGCCACTAAGAAAGACTATTCAAAAGGCGAGTGGGATAAAATATTTAAACTTTTATGAAACAAATCATACAATCCTTTAAAACAGGAGAAACCATACTAGAAGAAGTTCCAGCACCACAGGTCAAAAGTGGTCAAGTATTAATACGTACTACAAAGAGTTTAGTTTCTCTAGGAACAGAGCGTATGCTTGTAGAATTTGGTAAGTCAAATTTGATTGCAAAAGCACGACAACAACCCGATAAAGTAAAGCAAGTTTTAGATAAAATCAAGACAGAAGGTTTAATGCCTACCCTAGAAGCTGTTTTCAATAAATTGGGCGAACCGTTACCATTAGGCTATTGTAATGTAGGCACTGTAGAAGCTGTGGGCAATGGAGTCTCTGAATTTAAAGTAGGGGATAAGGTCGCTTCTAACGGACCGCATGCCGAGTTTGTATCGGTTCCTAAAAACCTAGTTGCATTAGTGCCAGAAGGTGTTTCTGATGAAGAGGCTTCTTTTACAGTGATAGGTAGCATCGGATTACAAGGCATACGTTTATGTGAACCAACTATCGGAGAAACGATTGTGGTGACAGGAATGGGACTTATCGGACTGATGACAGCGCAGTTATTACGTGCTAACGGGTGTAAGGTCATTGGGATTGATTTTGATCAATCTAAGCTTGATATGGCCAAACAATGGGGTATTGAAACCATCAACCCTGGAAAAGGAGATGACCCCGTAAAATCAGTATTAGAGCTTACAGGTAATATCGGTGCAGATGGTGTGATTATCACCGCCTCTACGAAGAGCAATGATGTGATTGCTCAAGCGGCACAGATGTCTCGCAAAAGAGGTCGTATTATCTTGGTAGGAGTGATAGGTCTTGATATAAGTAGAGCCGATTTTTATGAAAAAGAATTGACTTTTAAAGTTTCTTGCTCTTATGGGCCAGGACGTTATGATGATAATTACGAAACTAAAGGCCAAGATTATCCATTGCCTTTTGTACGATGGACAGAGCAACGTAATTTTCAAACCATCCTAAATGCAATCCAAGCATCCGATATTGATGTAAAGCCACTGATTACAGAAGTAATAGACCTAGAAGACTATCTTAAAATATATGGGGAAATTGGAAGCTCAAAATCAATTGCTTCTATTTTAAATTATAAAGATGCTGTTTACTCCAATGATATTGTTGTCAATGATGCACGTAAAAGTGAGTCGAGTTCTAATGGTCTAGCCATTGTAGGAGCGGGTAATTTTACAAAAATGACCATGCTTCCTGCCTTAAAAGGAACTCAGGCCAATATATCTCATATCATAAGCTCTGGAGGTGTTTCAGGAACTGCACTCGCAAAGAAATTTGATATTACAAATAGTGCTACGAATTATGAAGCAGTGCTAAAAGAAAAAACAGTAAATACAGTCGCGATTACAACACGACATAATTTACATGCTCCGATGGTGATTAAATCATTAGAAGCAAATAAAAACGTATTTGTTGAAAAACCATTGGCACTTAATATCGAAGAGTTAGATGCCATTACAGAAGCCTACCATAAAGCAAATAGTACCTTAACCGTAGGTTTTAATAGACGATTCTCTCCGTATGCTGTAAAAATGAAATCGTTGTTAGGAAATTCAAACACACCTATACACGTGATCGCAACCATGAATGCAGGAATGATTCCAGCAAATGTATGGGTACATGACCTAAATGTAGGAGGAGGGCGTATTATAGGCGAAGCCTGTCACTTCATTGATCTTATTAGCTATTTCACAGGGAGTAAAGTCATTTCTGTGTGTATGAATGCTATGGGAAAAGCCCCAGAAGAGAATACAGATAATGCCACCCTTTTATTGAAGTATGCAGATGGTTCTAACGGAGTCATTAACTATTTTGCAAATGGTAGTAAAACCTATTCAAAAGAACGTGTAGAGGTCTATTCTCAGGAGCGTACGTTGGTATTAGATAACTGGCGAAATCTAAAAGGGTATGGCTTTAAAGGATTCTCCAAAATGAAATCTAAAATGGATAAAGGACATAAGAGCCAATTTGAACTTTTAGTAAAACAAATCAATAACGGAGGAGAGGCCCTTATTCCTTTTGATGAATTAATTAATACTACAAAAGCCTCTTTTGCTGCCATAGAAAGTCTCAAAAAAGCCGCTTGGGTTGATGTTGAATAAAATCAAACAGATAGTTGACCTATTTAAAAATATGGGGATACGATATGTTGCCTTTAGAGTGCAGTATATGGTATCTTCAAAATTTGGGTTCCATAAAAAGAAGTTTCCTACCCATCCAAATGTTAAAACCTTTATCTCTCTAGAAGATTGGCGCGCAAAAACACCTGCTTTTTTCTTTAATGGCAAGGATGATATTCCAGTCCCTGTTAAAAAGAATGATGTCTTGGCGGCACGCTTTCGCGAAAGCAAAAACGGAACCTTTACCTTCTTCAGTAGTAAAAAATATGAATTAGGAACCCAGTATGATTGGATTACAAATCCAGATACAGGCTATAGATATGATAGTACCAAGCATTGGTCAGAGATACAAGATCTTTCTACTGAAGCAGGAGATATCAAGTATGTTTGGGAAAAAGCACGATTCTCCTATCTGTACGATATCATACGACATGATTACCACAATCAAGAAGATCAGGCTGGCTTTGTATTCTCAGAAATAGAGGATTTTATACAACATAACCCTATCAACTTAGGGCCTAATTATAAATGTAGTCAAGAGATCAGCCTACGTATACTTAATTGGACATTTGCTTTATATTATTATAGGAATTCTAAAGCATTAACTCCTGAGCGTTTTGATGCTTTGATGAATAACATCTACTGGCAGTTACACCATGTATATCATAATATCAACTTTTCTAGAATAGCGGTGCGTAACAACCACGCAATTACAGAAACTTTAATGCTTTACCTTTCTGGTTTACTATTTCCGTTTATGCCAGAGACCAAAAAATGGAGCAAAGCGGGTAAAAAATGGTTTGAACAGGAAGTTGACTATCAGATTTATAAAGACGGTACGTTTCTTCAATTTTCAATGAATTACCACCGTGTCGCTGTCCAATTACTTACGTGGGGGATTCGGTTATCAGAATTACATCAAGATCCTTTTAAGGATACCGTTTATGATAAAGCAAAGAAATCTCTTGCCTTCTTAGAAGCATCTCAGGATCCAGTGTCTAAGCAACTACCTAATTATGGCTCTAATGATGGCGCATTATTTTTTAAACTCACCAATGACGATTATCGTAATTATCAGTCACAGCTAGATGATTTGAGAGCTGTTCTTTTTGGTACTGTCCGAGAGGTTTCAGAAAGTCAAGGTTGGTACGGACTACAAGATCTTAAAGTTGATAACACTAGAGGAGAGGGTATGTTTAGCTTTCGCGAAAGCGGATACTACATCATTCAAGAACAAGATGTAAAGACTTTCATTAAATGTGGTACTTATAAAGATAGACCTGCACAGGCAGATAACTTACACCTTGATATTTGGGTAAATGGCATTAATTGTTTACGAGATGCGGGCAGTTATTTGTACAACACTTCCAAAGAAGAGCTCAACTTTTTTATGGGAACAAAAGGGCACAATACTGTTATGATTAACGGTGAAAACCAAATGTTAAAGGGCAGTCGGTTTATCTGGTATCATTGGATAAAAGAGGCGTTAGCAACACTTTCAGAAAAAAGCGAGGCCTACCTTTTTGAAGGACATATAAACGCATTCAAGCACCTAGGTGGATACACTCATAAGCGCCAAGTTAAAAAAACAAAGAATCAATTAACATGGGAAGTTGTTGATCATGTAGGGTTAAAAAATGGGGATTCTATGGAGCAATTTTGGCATTTGGACTCCAAAATGGAAGAATTTATTGATATCACAGCGGTAGATGCTCATGGAAAAGTAGTAACAGCTATCAAAGATACTGCTTGGTATTCCAGTTATTATGGAGTTAAAATACCATCTTTGCAACTATCTTTTAAGGATCAAACAGGTACTTTAAAAACAACCATCAACATAAAGAGATTTCAATAGCTATGCGTATACTCTTATTACATCAATATTTTCTTGAAAAAGATGAAGGAGGGGGTTCTCGTTTTAATGAGATGACTAAAGTATGGAGCTCGCTGGGTCATAAAATTACCGTACTTTCTGGGATGGTGAGTTACACAACAGGAAAAAAACCAGCACGTTATAAAAAAAAATATTTTTATAAAGATGAGCAGTTTTATGACAATGTAGATATCATCCGGAGTCATGTATCAGAAAGTTACAATACAAACTTCTTGGGGAGACTCTGGGGATATTTTTCATTTGTATTCTCATCTACCTATGCAGGTTTGTTTAAAACGAAAGGGAAATATGATGTGATTGTAGTGACTTCACCTCCTTTATTTGTAGGAATTACTGCAGTGATATTATCGCTGTTTAAGGGGTTGCCTATTGTATTTGAAGTGAGAGATTTATGGCCAGAATCAGCTATTGATACTGGCGTTTTGAAAAATAAGCTCATCATCAAAATGGCATATTGGTTTGAAAATTATATCTATAAAAAAGCCAAACTCATCAATGTGTTAACGCCTGCTTTCAGAACTAAATTAATTGAAAAAGGAGTTCCAGCAGAAAAAATCATATTTATCCCTAATGCAGCAGATTTTACACTTGCCGAGCAAATACAACACAGTGATTTTAATGCGACTGTATTTAAAAAAGAATTAGGATTAGAAGGAAAGTTTGTCATTACGTATGTAGGAGCTCACGGTGTTGCAAATCATTTGATACAACTCGTGGATGCAGCCGAACGATTACAAGACACACCTGTTGTTTTTCAATTGATAGGTTCTGGAATGAAAAAGCAAGAATTACAGGATGAAGTAAAGAAACGTGGTTTAGCTAATGTTATCTTTAGAGATGCCGTCCCAAAAGCCGAAGTATTTAAATATATACTCGCATCAGATATGGGTGCTTCTGTTCTTAAAAATGTAGATACGTTTAAGACTATTTATTCTAATAAAACCTTTGATTATATGTCGTGCAAACGACCAGTCTTTCTAGCGATAGATGGTGTTTCAAGAGAATTGGTTGAAAAAGCAAATTGTGGACTCTATGTAGAACCAGAGAATATTGATGATATAGAGGCTAAACTCAGAGAAACCATTAAGGACCCCTATAGCCTTGTAAAACAAGGACAAAATGGCTACGAGTATGCAAAAAAACACTTTGATAGAGAAGTACTTGCACAGCAGTATGTTAATCATTTGAAAACCATTGCACGTTAAGGAATAGAAGCGTTACTTTGCACCAAGAGCGTATATAGAGATATGTATAGAAATTTCTTTAAACCTTTATTTGATATCATAACAGCCGTTATTGTATTAATAGTAGTAAGTCCCATTTTGCTACTTGCTATTATTGGATTGACCATAGTAAACTTAGGAACTCCATTTTTTGTACAACGACGCCCAGGTAAAAATGGACGCATCTTTAAAATTGTCAAACTCAAAACCATGACAGATGCACATGATCAACAAGGGAATTTACTTCCCGACGCAGATAGACTTACAACTATTGGGCGTGTGATACGTAAAACGTCTCTAGATGAAATCCCTCAACTATTTAATGTGATCATAGGAAATATGAGCCTAGTAGGTCCTAGGCCACTTTTACCCTCATATCTAAAGTTATATTCCCCAGAACAAGCAAGAAGACATGAGGTGAAGCCAGGTATTACAGGCTGGGCACAGGTAAATGGAAGAAATTCGATCAGTTGGGAAAAGAAATTTGAATTAGATGTTTGGTATGTAGATCATCAATCTTTTTTATTAGACTTTAAAATTGTTTTACTGACAGTCAAAAAAGTTTTTTTAAGTGAAGATATTAATACAGAAGGTGTTGCTACAACAACACCATTTAACGGAACTAATTAAGTATGATTACAGTATACGGCGCTAGTGGACATGCAAAAGTGGTGATTGATATCATTAAGAGTAATCAAAAAAAGATTGCTCAGATTCTAGATGATAATGAAGCCATTACTAAGGTTTTAGGATTTCTTGTAGAAAAGCCAGTTGCTAAAACATATCGTGATGTAGTTATTGCGATCGGTGATAATAAGATACGTAAAGCCATTGTAAAACAGCTTGATGCTACCTATGTAAAAGCATTAATTCATAACACATCGGTTATAGGGTCTGATGTTACCGTTGGTAATGGTACCGTTATTATGGCGAATGCCATTGTAAATGCATGTGCAAAAATTGGTGCTCATTGTATTATTAATAGCGGATCTATTGTTGAACATGATGTTGTTTTACGTGATTTTGTACATGTTTCTCCTGGCTCCATAGTAACAGGAGGTGTTACAGTAGGTGAAGGAAGTCAGATAGGTGCAGGGGCCATTATACTCCCTAATCTTTCTATAGGTAAAAATGTAATGATAGGTGCGGGTGCAGTTGTGTTAAAAAATGTAGCCGATAATGATGTAGTTGCAGGAAACCCTGCAAGAATTCTTAAAAAGAATACAAATAATGAATAATGATAAAATATGGCTCTCATCTCCCCACATGGGAGGGACTGAGCAAGAGTATGTAAACCTTGCCTTTGATACAAATTGGGTTGCTCCATTAGGCCCTAATGTGACTGGTTTTGAAAATGATTTAAGTGTGTATTTAGGGAATGTCCCTGTGGCTGTTTTGAGTTCTGGGACTGCTGCGTTACACCTTGCATTATTACAATGTGGCGTAAGTGCAGGGGATGAAGTAATTTGTCAATCGTTTACATTTTCAGCAAGTGCCAATCCAATTACGTATTTAGGAGCTACGCCTGTTTTTGTAGATAGTGAGGAGACTACTTGGAATATCTCGCCTATCTTTCTTGAAGAAGCGATTGTAGATAGAATCGCTAAAGGTAAAAAGCCTAAAGCCATTGTAGCTGTCCACTTATATGGAATGCCTTACCTCGTAGATGAAGTTCATGCGGTAGCAGATAAATATGATATCCCAATTGTAGAAGATAGTGCAGAAGCGCTAGGATCTACCTACAAAGGTAAAAACTGTGGAACCTTTGGTCGTTATGGAGTATTATCGTTCAATGGGAATAAAATTATTACAACCAGTGGAGGAGGTGCGCTAGTTTGTCCTTCGGAAGAAGCAAAACAGCATACCATTTTTCTTGCTACACAAGCCCGTGATGATGCACCATATTATCAACATAGTCATATAGGCTATAATTATCGATTGAGTAATATTTCAGCAGGTATAGGGAGAGGGCAGATGGAAGTATTGGACGCGCATATCAATTTGCGTAGAGATATGAATGTATTCTATCAAGAACTTTTCAAAGATTTTGATGGAGTTACGGTATTTACAGAACCTAATGAAGACTTTCATTGTAATCATTGGCTTTCAGCAATTATAGTCGACCCAGCAAAAACAAATGGGGTGACAAGAGAGGATATTCGTCTCGCTTTCGCGAAAGCTAACATCGAATCTAGACCTTTGTGGAAACCCATGCATATGCAACCTGTGTTCGAAAACTGTGCCTTTTATGGAGGAAAAACTGCATTTCGTCTGTTTGAAAACGGATTATGTCTGCCTTCAGGGTCTAATTTAACTTCTGAAGATAGGCAAAGAATAGAAAAGGTTATCTTTGAAGTATTATCTTTATAGATATATAGTACGCCAATCAATTTTTATGAAAAGTAAATTACAAACTGCTATTGAAAATTTATTTTCTGATGATAATAAGTTGGATATTAGAAACATTAGGTATTTACCAAGATGGGCTGTTCTATTTATAGATACAATATTAGTCACTTTTAGTTTATTTTTAACCTATTTCTTACTTAGAGATCTTAATATTGTTCCGCTCAAAACATTACAAGTTTCACAACAAATTGGGCTTCTTGTAGGTGTTAGTTTTGTTTTCCTATTATTATTTAAAACATATGCAGGTCTTATAAGGCATTCTTCCTACATGGATGCCCTAAAGTTATTTTTTGCATCTGTATCTACTTTTTTATCATTACTAATTATTAATCTTGTTAGTCTTACAGCAACAGGTGAAAAAATCTTTATTACAACAGGGTTAATAGTATTCTTATTTATTTCTTTTTCTGCGTTATTTATTTTTAGACTTGCAGTAAAACAACTCTATGAATATTTTAAAGTTGCTCAAAGAGAAGAAGAACTCATAACAGCTGTTATTGTTGGTGTAGATGATGGGGCCATATCTATTGCAGCAGCATTAGATATAGAACATCCTCAACGATTTAAGATTCAGGGTTTTGCTTCAGCTAGACAAAATAAAAGCTTGAGAATACTAGGAAAACCAGTCCTAGAAATGAACACATCTATAAGTAGTCTTGCGCATAAACTAGATGCACAAGCTATTATATTTTCTGGAAACACACTAAACGCAGAAGAGCGGTATGCACTAGTAAAGGATTGTTTAGAAAATGATATAAAGGTATATAATTCTCCACTTGTCATTAACTGGTCTGAAAATACAACTGTTACAGACCAACTAAAATCATTACAAATAGAAGATTTACTAAACAGAGAGCCTATTGTGCTCAATGCTAGGAATAAAGCAGCGCAAATAAGTAATAAGAATATTTTAGTAACTGGTGGTGCAGGATCTATTGGAAGCGAAATTGTAAGACAAGTAGCTACCTTTAATCCTAAAAGACTGATTATTCTCGATCAAGCTGAATCTCCACTACATGCGCTACATATAGAACTTAAAGATAAATTTCCAGACCTAACAGTTTCTTATGTGATTTGTGATGTTGTCAATAAAAAACGTTTACGTGTTCTTTTTGATACCTACAAAATAAATGTGATCTATCATGCAGCAGCTTACAAGCATGTGCCGCTTATGGAAGATAATCCTTCAGAAGCTATTCAAACCAATATACTTGGAACTAAACTGATAGCTGATTTAGCTACAGAATATGGTGTTGGTCACTTCGTAATGGTAAGTACAGACAAAGCTGTAAATCCGAGTAACGTGATGGGGGCTTCCAAAAGGGCTGCAGAAATGTACGTGCAGTCATTATACTTTGAGCAAAAGGAATTGGTATCAGATAATAGAAAAGTAACTAAATTCATTACAACTCGTTTTGGTAATGTTTTAGGGTCAAATGGATCTGTAGTACCTTTATTTAAAAAGCAAATAGAAGCTGGTGGTCCCGTAACGATCACCCATCCAGATATTATTCGCTATTTTATGACCATTCCTGAAGCATGCCAACTTGTACTTGAAGCAGGATCAATGGGGAAAGGAGGAGAGATTTTTATCTTTGACATGGGAGAACCTGTCAAAATCATGGATCTCGCAGAAAAGATGATAAAATTAGCTGGGTATATTCCCAATGAGGATATAGATATCAAAATCACAGGATTGCGTCCTGGGGAAAAACTTTACGAAGAATTGTTAAGTGATAAGAGTAAAACACTACCTACACATCACGATAAAATTATGATTAGCGAGGATGAAACTAAAGAGTATCATCTCGTGAATGAATCTATTAAATCAATCGTACTTGCAGCAAAAGAAAACATGAATAATAAAACAGTAGCAAAACTCAAACTATTGATTCCAGAATTTAAAAGTAATAATTCTGAATATGAGATATTAGACATTCAAGTCGAGAAACAAAAATAGTATAAAGATGATTACAAAAAGGTTGCTTGATATGCCTTTTTAAGACTACTTTTGCACATTAATTTTTAGAAACTTATACTTTGAACTCTTTTATAAAACTTAGCCTCTGCATCTTATCAATATCACTAGTATTTACTTCTTGTGTTTCCAATAAAAAGCTACTGTATCTACAGGATATAGAGCAGATAATAGATAATCCCACTAATACGAACTACAACATTACCATTAAATCAAATGATTTGTTAACCATACAGGTATCTGCCTTAAATCCAGAATCTGTTTTAGTGTATAACCAGTCTTTAATTACTAAACCTCCTATTAATGGTGTCGCTACTCAAAATAATGGGCAGCAGCCCCAGACATATATAGTTAGCAAAGAAGGTACTATTGAATTTCCTGAAATGGGGAGTATTAAGCTATCGGGTCTAACTATTGATGAGGCCACGGAAAAAATGAAAGAGTTAGTAAGTAAGTATGTGAAAAATCCAATTGTAAACATCAGAATTGTTAATTTCAAAGTAACAGTTTTGGGCGAAGTACAGAGGGCAGGTACATTTCCTATAAATGATCAGCGAGTAACCATACTAGAAGCTTTAGGATTGTCTGGGGACATGACCATTTTTGGAAATAGAAATGAGGTAAAGGTGATAAGAGAGGTGGATGGTTTAAAAACTTATGGGGAATTAGATATTACCTCTGCATCAATAATTAATTCTCCTTTTTATTACTTACAACAAAATGACGTAGTCATTGTATCTCCGAACAGGGCTCAAATTCAAAGTTCGAGTTTCAATAGAAATACGGGTGTTTATATATCATTGGCTGGTATCATAATTTCTGTATTAACGATTTTAACTCGTAACTAACCTTAAGTTTGTATGAAAGAAAATTTTAATACTTCACAAGAGAATACTCGATTAAAAGAGCAATTAAAACAATATTTTCAATATTGGCCATGGTTTTTATTATCAATTATAATTTGCATTTCACTAGCGTACCTTAAATTACGTTATAGTACATATAATTACATAACCGAGGCTACAATTCTTATTAAAGACGATAAAAATGCTTCTCTCTCTGAAATAGCTGTTTTTGAAGACTTAGGATTGACAGGGTCATCCTTAAGTAAATCTCAATTTGAAAACGAGATTGAAATTCTAAGATCAAGAAGATTGCTCTCTAGTGTTGTAAATAATTTAAAATCAAATATACATTATTACAAAGAAGGTAATATTAAGACTTCAGAACTCTATGAGAGATCACCATTCACTTTAGAGATATTATCAAAGTATGGAGATAAAAATAGAAAAGAAACAGGAAGTTTTCTAGTTAAAGTTCTGTCAGATAGTGAGTTCGAAATTCAGCAAATGAACAGTGAAATTAGTAACACGTATTCCTTTGGTGAGCCTTTTGATGTTAGTTTTGGAACTATAGCACTGGTAGCTAAACAAAATATCAAAGAGCCAGGAAATAAAGTAAATTTTATAGTAAATATTAGTGATGCTGAAAATGCAGTTAACAGATTACGAAATAGTATTAAAATTCAATCTGTCAGTAAAAATAGTAGTATCCTAAAATTAAGTCTTACATCCCCTCAAATTATTAGAGCAGAAGCTACAATTAACGCATTAGTTGAAGCTTACAACAAAGATGCAATAGAAGATAGGAATCTAGTTTCAAAAAATACCGCAGAATTTATTGCTAATAGACTTAATATAATCACTGAAGAATTAGATTCAGTAGAATCAGATAAAGTAGATTTTAAAGAAAAAAACAAAATAACTGATATTACTGCTGAAGGTCAACTTTTTTTGGAGAACTCAAATGAGATAAACAAGAGACAGGTTTTTATGGCTACTCAAATAGAGTTATTGCGCTCTATGGTTGAGTATCTTAGATCCAGTGAGCCCTACACCTTATTACCAGCCAATTTAGGAATTGAGAACCTAACTATAGTCCAAGCTGTAGAAGGTTATAATGAGCTCATTCTTAGAAGGCAACGTTTACTTCGGAGCTCAACCGATGAGAATCCACTTGTTTTAGAGGTCTCTTATCAAATAGATCAACTTAAAGAAAATATTGAGGACAACCTTGATACAGCAATACTTTCATTAATCATAGAAGAAAAGGATTTAAGAAAACAGCAAAATAATATTAATGGGAAAATATCTCAAATTCCAAGTATAGCTAAATCTTCTAGAGATATAGAAAGGCAACAGACTATAAAAGAATCATTATATTTATACTTACTCCAGAAAAGAGAAGAAACTGCAATTTCTCTAGCTGTTACCGCCCCAAAAGCTAAAATAGTCGATAGCGCTTATAGTTCTAAAAATCCAGTATCTCCTAAACCTAGAATAATCTATTTATCATCTATTGTATTGGGATTATTGATACCATTTGGGATTATTTTCATCAAATTATTATTTGATACTAAAATCCATAATAGAGTCGATTTAGAGAAGGAGATTCCTACATTACCAATTTTAGGAGAAATACCAAGTATAGAAAGTAAGGAAAGTGATGTAATAAAAGATAATGATAGGTCTGTACTAGCAGAAGCATTTAGGATTCTACGAACAAATCTTGGATATTTTATTAAAAGTAAACAAAACGGAAATGTCATTTTTGTTACTTCTACGATAAAGGGAGAAGGAAAGACTTTTGTTGCTTATAATCTTGCCATTACATTAAGAAGTACAGGTAAGTCAGTACTGCTTATTGGAGCTGATATACGTAACCCGCAAATTCATAGGTATATAGATAAAAGTGAATGGACGATAGGTCTTTCTGAGTACTTATTTGATTCTTCGGTAGAAATTGAATCTATTACTAATAAACCAGAAGCAGATAGTCAGGACTTCGATATTATACTATCTGGAAGGATTCCTCCAAATCCAGCAGAATTATTGATGAGCGATCGTTTTGAAAAAATTATAGAAGAGGCTCGCAGCAAGTACGACTATGTTATTGTAGATACAGCTCCTACTTTGTTAGTAACGGATACATTACTAATAAGTCAATTAGCAGATACAACCGTATATGTTTGTCGTGCTGGATATACTGATAAAAAGCTTTTACAGTATCCTAAAGAGCTATTTGATGAAGGAAAGCTCAAAAATATTGCATTTGCTATTAACGGAATAAAAATTACCAATTTTGGATATGGTAGTAAATATGGCTATGGTTATGGTTATGGTCAAGAAAAACCTAGTGTGCTTAAACGTCTAAAAAGGGCATTAAGAATAGGAAAATCTTAATATATCTTATATCATAAAAAAATCCTTGTATTTATAAATACAAGGATTTTTTATCATTTCTTGCTAAATTATATAAAAGTACCCTTTGTTTTTTCACACACTTCTTGAAGTGCAGAAACATGTGCATTACTAATCTTCATATGTTCTATTTTGGTAAGATGGTCTACTTTATGTGTATCTATACCTATAAAATCATATAAACCATCTTTTAATAATTTGAGCGCTACTTTTTGAGAGGATGTCCCATAATGTTCAGAAAGGGAAAGTGCATTTAATTGTAATAAACACCCTCTTGATTTAAAATCTTTGAAAATATCAGGTTGCTTATGGTAATAAGCATAGCGCTCAGGATGCGCAAGTACAGGAATATATCCTAAGGTTCCTATTTTAAAAATAATTTCATTAATATTTTCTGGAGGTTGAAAATACGACATCTCAACAAGCACATAATTTTCGTATAACGGGATAATTGTATTGCTACTCAATAAACTATCAAATTTTTCATCCAACATATATTCAGATGAAAAGCTTAGTTTTAATCCTTCAATTTGATTTTTAATACTATTATAAGAATCTTTAATACTATTTGGAGTATTGTCATAAATGCCACTCATTGTGTGAGGCGTAGCAATAATTCGAGTGCATCCCAATGATTTATAGGTATTGATAAGCTCAATACTTGTAGTAGCATCTTTTGCTCCATCATCTATTCCCGGTAGTACATGACAATGCATTTCAGGTGTTCCACTCCAAATATCGATAAACGCGGTTTTCTTTTTGAAAAAATTTAGCATACCACAAAAATAAACCAAATTTAAAAGAGTCGATATTCTAAAAACACTTTATATTTATCAAGATATTTTTTAATATGAAAAAACCTCAAATTTTTGTCATCTTCTTATGTATTCTTTCGTTAAAAATCTTTTCACAAGAAAACGCTCCTATCACATATGAAGGGGGAGTAGAAGGATTTGGATATGTTTCTAGTGAAGAATTGCCTTTTTGGACATACACTAACCGCTATGGGCGCCTAAGTCAAGAAACAAATGGTCTTGTATACGCTTTCGCGAAAGCAGACTATGAAATAACACCCAACAGCAGTCTGTCTTTTTTTGCGTCTGGTGTGGCACGTGACGGAATAGACCCTAATATTCAAAGAGCAGAGCTTTATGCAATGTTTAAAAATAAATGGATAAATATCACACTAGGATCAAAAGATTTTACAGACGACACGAATGAACTTTCTTCTATTCGTCGTAATATTTTGTTCTCATCAAATACGAGAGCTTTACCTGGACTTTTAATTCAAAATGCAGCACCAATCAAAATAGTTAAAAATCTTTCATTTGATGCTGCTATTGCTCATTATTCTTTAAATGATGATCGTTTTGTAGAGAATGCAAGAGTACATTATAAAAATCTTTTTTTTAACTGGGACATTAATAGCCAAAGCTCATTACGCATAGGTTTACAACATGTTGCACAATGGGCGGGGTCTTCTCCTTTAAGAGGAGAACAGCCGGATGGTTTTTCTGATTTTGTAAAAATATTTTTTGGTAGAGGAGGGGGAGAAGAAGCTAGTTTCAGTGATCAAGTAAATGTACTAGGTAATCATATGGGTTCTTACTCCATAAATTACAAGAGAAAACTCTCTAACGCATTAGATATAGATGTATACTACCAGACATTATTTGAAGATCGTTCAGGAATAGAGCTTAATAACTTTCCAGATGGTGTATGGGGATTACAAATAAATCGTAATGATTCTAAACTTATGAAAGGAGTACTCTATGAGTATATTCAAACTGTTTCTCAAAGCGGTAGACCTAGAGCCGTTCAAAACGATGGGCAACAAAGTGGAGGGGACAACTATTTTATTAATGGAACTTACTTATCTGGATGGACGTATGAGGGTAGAACTATAGGCCTCCCTTTTATAACGATTAATTCTTTAGATGAAGATGGAGATTTTATAATAAACAATAGGACAAAAGCTCACCATTTAGGGGTTTTGGGTTCCTTCTGGAAACTGGATTATACGCTCAAACTCACTTATGTTGAAAATTTGGGCTCTTATAGAGATCCTATAACTCCCAAAGACACTTTTGTATATAGTTACTTTCAAGCAAAACTTCCTACCCAAAAATACGGAACCTTTAGCTTAGAAATTGGAGCTGATTTTAACGAAGATAGAGATACTTTTTTTGGAGGTGGTCTAGGCTATCGTTATACGTTTCATTAGTATGTAACCTAGAACGTCTAAAGCGTATTCTGTGTTATAAATTAAATAGGCTATCCAGATTTGGATAGCCTATTTGTTTTTCTACTGCTTTTAAACCCGAATTATGCATTAGAAAATCTATTACAACTTAAATAAGCTTCAAAATATACCGTTACACTACCTTTTTAAGTTTAACCATAGCGATGCTATGCTAAAACTCAGAAAACGCCATATTTTATTGCTTCTTTAAACCTCATTACGAAGTTCTAATGCATAATGCGGGTTAAAATTACTTCACTATAAAACGTTGGGTGGAAATCATGCGACCATGCTGTTTAAAATGAACAAAATAAATACCAGCTCTTAATTTATGCGTTTCTATAAAACGTTCTTGAGTGGTACTTTTCTGAACTAATTTACCTTCTAGTGTATATACTTCAAAATCTAGATATGTTGTTGTCTGAATCTGAATCACTGTGCCATTTTCTACAGGATTTGGGTATAGTCTAATATCAAAATTAGTAGGTACACCATTAAATTGAGATTTACTCGTTGTGCTTGGAGTAAAAGCTATAGCAGCAGTTAATTCCAAACGATCCAACGCAAAATCTGCTTGCCAAGTACTTCCCGTAATTCGATTAAATCGTAATTGCACGGTACTTCCTATAAATTGAGAAAGATCAATCACTTGTGTATTCCATTGATTGCCTTGATTTCCAGTAAGAAACCATAAGGATTGCCAAGAAACTCCATTATCAATACTCGACTCTAAGGCAATGCTCCCAAAATCAGTACTTCCAAACATGTGGTAATCAAAAATGAAAGTAGCGTTGCTAACTCCTGTCAGGTCAAAACAAGGAGAATTAATAATTGCTTGTTTACTTGGAAACCCAGTACCTGATGCTTCTACATAAATATAGGTATCACCATCACTGGCTGAAGTAGGTCCTGTATTATTAGACGGCGTAGAGCCAGTTCTAGGTGTCCAGTTAAGATCATCAGTAGTGCTTT
The DNA here is from genome assembly GCF_042653865.1 of Dokdonia ponticola. Taxonomy (NCBI): domain Bacteria; kingdom Pseudomonadati; phylum Bacteroidota; class Flavobacteriia; order Flavobacteriales; family Flavobacteriaceae; genus Dokdonia; species Dokdonia ponticola. The sequence continues at coordinate 306,454 of NZ_JBHSFV010000002.1, forward strand.
GCGTCCAATTATCAAAACTAGTTTCAAAACTGGCGCTGTATGGATAGTTGATAATTTCCCCTGTACAAGAGGCAACAGGCGGAATTGATCCTTGAATAATCTGAATGTCATCAAGTGCTATATCACTTCTGAAATCAGTTCCTGTAATGCTGTTGAATCTCAAAAGAATAGGACGCCCTACATAAGGGAGTAAGCTTAAGTTTTTAGTAAACCATTGATCCCCTTGATTTCCTGTTTGACTCCAAATCGTGAGCCAACTTCCACCATTAGTAAGGCTTACTTCTACGGCTAGAGTTCCTAGATTATTACTCGTGCCATACATATGATATTGAAAGCTTAGATAAGCATCTAGACTTCCATTCAAATCAATACAAGGAGACGTCAAAATAGCACGTTTATTAGGGAATCCAATAGTATTCCCAGAAGACTCTGTATAGATATAGTTTTGTCCTTCTGCAGCTGTACTTGGTCCCGTTCCATTCGAAGGAGTGCCATTGGCGTCTATGGTCCAATTGATATCATCATCTGTATTTTGAGTCCAGTTGTCGAGACCCGATTCAAAACCAAGGAAATAGGGTAATGCGCTGATTCCTTCAATGCATCCGTTGGTCGCTTCTAGCGTTTGTAGTTGGACAGTATTACTTGAGTTGGATATATTCCCAGCTTGATCATTGGCTACAACCTCAAATTCATATATCGTAGCTGGCGTTAACCCTAAAGCAGTATAAGAGGTGCCTAAGGTGGTTGCTATAGGTACTCCATCTTGTAGTACTGTATAATCAGTCACCCCAACATTATCTGTAGCTGCATCCCAAGATAGCGTGGCTGCAATCTGAGTGATATCAAAAGCAATGAGATTCAAAGGAGCGCTTGGCGCTTCTGTATCAGGAGTACCTTCGGTGATCACAACCGTATAATCTTCTACCTCTCCAAAATCATACGCACCACAACTATTTGGAATCGCATTATAGCGCATGATGACACGTAAACGAGTAGCACCTTCTAGTGCCGTGTTTGGAATCGCAATAGTCCCTGTGATAACTGACGCCGTTGTTGGAGATTGTGTAAATACTTGCTCTGTAGTTATGTCAAATACACCATCTTGATTATAATCTATCCATATCGCATACGCTTCGGAAAAAACGGTTCCTGCCCACGTAGGTACAATAGTAAAACCATACGATTGGTTCGTTTCAATACCTGTTGAAATTGCTGTGAAATCACTGTAGTTTTGACTTCCCGAAGGGTTATTAATACTATTAAATTCAAACCTACTGATAAATTCTTCAGTGGCATTTCCACTTGAAGCATCACAATAGATAATAGCTGGTATTTGTGTTGAAAACAAGATACTTGTGCTAGGAGGTGATATGGATCCGTCAGTACAGGTTGTGACCACTTCAACTTCATATATTGTGTCGGGTGTAAGGTTTGTCAAAATGACCGTAGGAGTTGTCGTAGTTACTGTTTGAAAGGTGTTGTTTCCGCTTTCGCGAAAGCGTACTTCATATCCATTCCCGTTCGCCACGTCCCATTGTACGGTCGCCGTATTTTCTGTAATAGCACTGACCGAAACATTTTGCGGAATTTCAGAAGTACATACAGGTAAGAGTACATTAAATGAAACGGATACTGGCGTTGCTGCATTAAAAACATTATTCCCGTTTTGTGTAGCCTCTACTGTGACAATTCCTTGCGTGCCATCTACGGTAAGTACATCACCTGTGATGGTGGCAGGTCCAGAAATGATGGCATAGCTTACGGGAAGTCCTGAACTCGCCGAAGCATTTAAGGCAATAGGTGCCGCTGTCGTTGACTGATCTGCAATTATAGGAAATGTAATCGTTTGATTTGCGAGTGGTATTGGGGTGGTGGAAATGACGGTAAAATCATCAAATGTAAATCCGTCAAAAGTGGTCGTATATCCACTAGTAAGATTGGTGCTATCGGAGTCAAACACAAACCGAAGTAATAGGTTAGGCACATTTTGAAATATACTGTTTTCATTGGCGTTAATGACAATTTCTTCTAAAGACCATTTACCCAGCGTATCCCCATCATATAAAGGCTCTCCATTAGGTTGATGAGCCTCATTAGCACTCGATTTTTGACTGTAGGGATTGGTATCTGGAGTACTTCCTGGTTTGGTATATCTGCCTGTCAACGGAATCCAAGAGCTCCCTCCATCTATAGAACCCTCTAGTTGTGCAAAATCAAAATCACGCTCAATATCCCATTTAGCATAATACTGAATGACACTCTCCTGAGATAATGATAGGTCTATGGGAGTAGCAAGGGTGAGTGTTTCGATGACATTATTACCATAACTCCCAACAGCATTGGTAATAGCGGTAGCTCCTGAAAAAGCATCGGTAGTGACTTCCCATCCATTGTTTTGCCAATTGCTAAGCCCTGTGGTATCTGGATCATCTACAAAAATGACGGCTGGGCTGAATCGTTTTTCAATAACGGCTTGATACAGCGTATAATCTTCATTGGCTAACGTAACTTCATACTGAATGACATCATTTACCTGTATTCCTGGGTCAAGGGTGTATGAAAAATCTAGTGTGGTTTGTTCTAGCTTTGCAAGATTGACTGTTTGTGATGCTCCGATGCTAAGAATGTTACTGGATACAGGCGTTACAGTAAGCGTAATAGGGGATAAAGTCTGTCCTAGATATTCAACACCTATGCGTAATTGTCCTGCAATGGTATCAAGATTAGAAGGTGTTAAGTCTTTGTACTTTGCATATTTACCACTATAATATCCTGCGAGTAAATTCACACGCATGGCTCGTTGAGCAATGGGTAAAATGTTAGAAGGAGAAGGGTAAAAACCACCTTCGGCACTACTTCCATTTTCAGGACTAAAACCTATAATGCTCTTACCAGACCCAGTAGATCCCGTTGCATCGGGAGTAGTACCTCCCAACAACCAATCTAAATGACTACCACTCGCAACAGGAGGTCCAGTTTGTGTAACGGCACCATAGGCATACCTATTGTAAAAACTCATGTCATGACCGTATTGGGAGAACTCGTCCTCCCTTCCTGTAGGCCCTCCTAAACCAGAATAGGAGTGATATAAAATATTGCTAAATGCGTGGTGGTCGAGAGCGACTTTAAAATCTCTAGATAACACAAAATCGCGAACAATGCGTGATTCTGGTTCGGAAAAAGGTCCTGTTCCTCTAAAATCTTGTGCACAAGGATTGGAAGAGGCGCCTCCATTATTCCAGAAGTAACCACTGTTTCTGTTCAGATCAACACCATCATTATCACCACCACATCCGCTAGTAACTCTTCGATTTTTACGTTGTAAACCACCTCCATTGGGATTGTTATCAATATTAAACTGATACCCATCAGGATTCAGTATAGGGATAAAGTACAATTCGTGATTATCTACTAGATTTTTGATCCCAGGATCAGTATCATAGTTTTCCAGCAAATACCACATATAATAAAGCTGATTCATTAAACTTGAGATTTCACGCGCATGAATCAATGAATTATACAAGGTTTCTGGTTCATCTTCATCGATGTCTGGATTGTCAGAAATCTTTACATAATACACGGTGCGCCCTTCTAAAGTGGTCTCTACAGCGGCCGCAGCTCTTGCTGTGATAAGGTTAGGGTATAAACTACGCATAGCATCGAGTTCTGCCAATGCCTCGTCTAGAGTTAAGGAACCCGCATAACTTCCTAGATTAAAGTTTTGTGGTACCATCCAATCAATCTCATTTTCGCCTGCATACTGGCCTATATTTGAGATACTTTCTGAAGCAACACTCGAGCGCTGCTGTATAACTTCAGGAGTTCTAGATTTCATCACAGATAGCTGGGCTGTTGCATTCGCTATGTCTGCTTGCGCTCTCTCTGCATAGAATGTAGAAAGGTCTTCTACAAGGGTCATGGGAGTTAAGGATAATGATTGAATGATTTGCTGTTCATACGGAGTCACTTCCAATATGATATCATTCCCATCTTGATGTACACCACAATGCAAATCAATACCAGCATCGCTGAGTACGATCATTTGTTGTGATGTAATGTTTTGAATTTTAACTCTTTTGTTGGTTTGAGCTTGTGTCGAAAATACACATAGCAATACGATGCTGCAAAATAATGTACGAATCATAAAAATTGATTTTTAAATAAAAATGAATAATTATGATAAGGGGGAGTGAGGTAAATGTAATTAAAAATTACTGATAATCAAATAGTTGTGAGTATTTTTTATGATTCGTACTATTTATATTCAAAATTATGGGAAAGTATCATAAGGTAAAGGTCTTTCCTGTAAAAAGAAGCTAGATTTACAGAAGTAGGAGTTGACTCTTTGATAAAAAAGAGAGGAGATGATGATATTATAACCATAATTTCATAGTAAAAACGGCTAGTTTTTCTTAATCACACACACTCTTCTTGTTCTACAAATAGCTTTTATGAATTAAAATAGGCACTAAAAGTGTGTCTTATTCTATAAATCTCAAAAAAGATGGAGAATTATAGGTATGTACTGTAGTAATAATAAGATGAGAAGTATTGCGTAGCTCAGAAGCTACTTTTAATATAATGGCAAGAGTTAGAGAGTTAAAAACAAAAAGGATATCCGATTATATGAGATCTGAAATAATAAGTCCTCTTCCTTGACAGGTAGGAAGAGGACTTAAATATATGTTATGGGTAAATGGTATTCTTTTCGCTTAAAGCGAAATTATGACAAGTGCTTTGTGATTTTTGAACTTGTAGGACTTGTAATCGAATAGTAATAATCAATCAACTTTCCAGATTCATCGACAAGGTACTTTTGAAAATTCCATTTGACACTTGAATTCTTTTTTCCGTTCAGTTCTTTGGAGGTGAGCCACTTGTATAAAGGGTGTTGTTTACTTCCTTTCACATCAATTTTTTCAGAGAGTAAAAAGGTCACGCCAAAATTACGTTCGCAAAATGTCTGTATCTCTTCTGCATTTCCAGGCTCTTGTTTTCCAAATTGATTACAAGGCGATCCTATCACGGCTAATTGGTCTGGGTAGGAGTCACTTAGTTTTTGGAGATCTTTATATTGTTTTGTAAATCCACATTCTGAAGCTACGTTTACAAACAATAGTTTTTTTCCTTTAAACGACTCAAGATCAATGGGCTTACCATCTATACTTCGAATAGAAATATCGTATAGTGATGCTGAACTATTCATAGATGTGGATGGTTCTTTTTTGATTTTATCAATCAGATTCATAGGTTCTTATTGGTTGATATAGTTTTGTAATTCTGCAAGCTTTGCAGGCGTATTAAATGCTCCTCCGTAATACGAAGTCACTGTTGCCGATGTATCATCTTTAATTCCACGAGAAGATACGCATAAATGCTTAGCATCTATAATCACCGCTACATCGTCTGTTTCTAAAATAGTTTTTAGATCTTCTGCTATTTGATTGGTTAAACGTTCTTGTACTTGTGGGCGTTTTGCATAATACTGTACAATTCTATTTAATTTAGAGAGTCCAATCACCTTACCTGATGAGATGTAGGCCACATGTGCTTTTCCGATGATAGGCACAAAGTGGTGCTCGCAGTTAGAGTAGAACGTAATATTCTTTTCTACTAGCATTTGATTGTATTGATACTTGTTATCAAACAATGCTACTTTAGGTTTGTTAGCAGGATTAAGGCCCGAAAAGATCTCTTCTATGTACATTTTTGCGACCCGTTTTGGCGTTCCATTCAGAGAGTCATCGGTTCTATCTAGTCCCATCACATCCATGATTTGACCAAATAGATCTGCTATTTTTTCTTTCTTTTCTTCATCAGTGATGTCAAAAGCATCTGCTCTCATGGGGGTTTCTAAGCCTGTATATATATGATCATCTCCTATTTCTTCATCAGAGAAGCCATTTAAACCACTTTCTTTAATAAGGGTATTCAACATAATTTCTTGGTGTTTCATATAATTTTATTTTCAACTCGAGTCCTGAAGCTAATTCAGGGGCTAAAAGATTATAAATAACCATCGCAATATTTTCTGCTGTGGGATTCAAATCTTTAAATTCTTGGGTGTCTAAATTCAAGTTTTTGTGATCAAACCGATCTAGGACTTTGTCTTTTATTAAATCAGATAAAATCTTGGTATCTATTACATAGCCCGTTTCTGGGTCGCAAACACCTATGACTTTTACTTCTAAGTCATAATTATGACCGTGATAGTTAGGGTTATTGCATTTTCCAAAGATCTCTTTGTTCTTCGTGTCACTCCAGTTCTTATTATGTAATCTATGAGCGGCATTAAAATGCTCACATCGTATAATGGCCGTTTTGTGCATATTGTCAAATTAAATAGTGTTCCTTTGAGATGTTAAAGGTATTTTAATTTTTGTTTAATTTTTAATTTATTTTGTTAAACAAAAATTAAAACTAGTATTTTTACAATATCAACTTAGTAACCGGAGTAAGAACTTATGGAAAAAACGGATGTTAAAATACATATTATAGGCGCTGGCGTTAGTGGTTTAATAGCTGCCCAAGTACTAGAAAATAATGGGTTCTGTCCAATAATCCTAGAGGCAACCGATAGGGTAGGCGGACGAGTAAAAACCGATATTGTAGATAATTATCAATTAGATCACGGGTTCCAGGTATTACTCACTTCGTATCCAGCAGCCCAGAAATACTTAGATTTTAAGGCATTAGAATTACAATGTTTTTTACCAGGCGCTTCTATTTTTCGCGAAAAGCAAACCATTATTGGAGATCCTTTGCGAGATGTGTCCTTATTATTTCCTACGTTACTTTCAGGAGTAGGCTCTATAAAGGATAAGTTTAAAGTTCTTTCGCTTAACGCGAAATTAAAAAAGAAAAGCATCTCAGAGATCTTTTCAACTTCTGAGAAAACAACGATGGCTTATCTTGAGGATTTTGGATTTTCTAAGGAGATGATCACTGATTTTTTCAAACCTTTCTTTAGTGGTATTTTTCTAGAGCCTTTTCTAGAAACGTCTAGTAGGATGTTTGAGTTCGTATATAAAATGTTTGGAGAAGGATTTGCAGCATTACCAAAAGCAGGGATTGAGGCAATCCCCAAGCAGTTGGAGCAGCGTCTAACATGTACCGATATTCAATTTAATACGCATGTTGCTTCTGTACAAGAAGGAGAGATTCTGCTGACTTCTGGAGCGTCTATTACAACTGATTTTACCATTATAGCCACCGATGCAAGTCAGCTGATTAAGAATTTTTCCAGTACTCCCGTCGAATGGAAATCGTGTGAGAACCTGTATTTTGAAACGAAATCACGTGTAATTTTAAAGGCATTGATAGGTCTTATTCCAAACCCCGATGCACTCATCAATAATATTTTCTATCACACGACTATTGCAACAAGTACACAAGTAACTCATGAGTTATTATCAGTGACGGTTGTAAAAGACCATGCGTTATCGAATGAAGCGTTGATTAAAAGAGTAGAAGAGGAGTTAAAGAACTACTGTGGTATCGAAACTTCTCGTTTTATAAAACAATACACCATTCCTAAAGCACTACCCCAATTACACGATCTTCGATATGAAATGGCGCCATCAGAAACACGATTGACTTCTAGTATTTTCCTAGCGGGTGATACACAGCTTAACGGGTCTCTAAATGCGGCCATGATTGCAGGAGAGAGAGCTGCATTGGGTGTATTAGAATCCGTATAAACTAAAAAACGCCTCTACTGTAAAAGTAGAAGCGTTTATGATGTTTGTTAAAATGTTTTTATATACCAGAATCAGGGCGTCCTTTTAAGCGGACTTCGATCTTTTTCTTCTTAGCCGTGAGTCTTTTCATGATGTCCATGAGTTCAGAGTCTCTTGTTTTTTTATAGATTTCATTGATTGCAAGGATCAAACGTTTAGCTTCTCTTGACGCAACTACACGATCACTAGTTGACATATGGCTCATTTTAGCTTTTTCAAAAGCAAATGCTTCTTGTAATATCTCCATATCTTTTTGTTTAATTTTTCATAAAAATAGCTAAACATTGAGATATGTACAAATTCAGTTACATAATTTAATATTTCTATAACAAATTGACAATTTTACGTGCTTTTTTTGTCAAAGAGATAAAAGTGATTCAAATATTTTTTATATTTGAGCTTAGTGAGAGAAGGTCTTCTAGCAATGGAAGGCTTTTTTTTTGAGGTTACTTCCCCATACAATAAGTAATAGTAATTGTATTTACTGAGGGTATTTACATGTCGGATTGCCCAAAAAGAAAGCTTTAGGTGTAATTAGCCCAAATATGTTTTAAGTACTGTTGATTTTGACTTATGTCTTAATCTTCTTATTGCTTTTTCTTTTATTTGTCTTACTCTTTCCCTTGTCAAATCAAAGGTTTGCCCAATTTCATTCAAGCTCATTGAGTTTCGACTTCCAATACCATAGAATAGACGAACAACATTTGCTTCACGTGGCGAAAGTGTTTGTAAAGCTCTACTTATTTCTATTCGTAAAGATTGTTTGGATAATTCTTTATCCGCATTAGGTAAATCATTTGTTTTATAGATATCGTACAAAGTTGACTTTTCACCTTCTTTTAAGGGAGCATCCATAGATAAATGTCTACCAGAGTTTTTTAAAGATTGTTTTACTTCATTTATACTCATATCTAGTGACCTAGCTATTTCTTCTGCAGTAGGAGGTCTTTCATTTTGCTGCTCTAACCGTGCTACTGCTTTATTAATTTTACTTATGCTTCCTATTTTGTTTAGAGGAAGTCTTACAACTCTTGATTGTTCTGCTAGTGCTTGTAATATAGCTTGTCGAATCCACCAAACTGCATAAGAAATGAATTTAAAACCTCGCGTTTCGTCAAAACGTTTTGCCGCTTTGACTAAACCTATATTTCCTTCATTAATAAGATCAGGTAATTTTAAACCCTGATTTTGATATTGTTTGGAAACCGAAACCACAAAACGTAAGTTAGCATTGACTAATTTTTTTAAAGCTTTTTGGTCTCCAGCTTTTATTCTTTGTGCTAATTCAACCTCTTCATCAGCAGTTATGAGTTCGATTTTACTGATGTCTTGTAAGTACTTATCTAACGATTTATCTTCTCTATTGGTAACCTGCTTTGTGATTTTAAGTTGTCTCATTCTTTTGTTGTTTTAATTGCGTTTTAAATAGGAGTTTGTGAACTTTAATTTTCACATAAATTTTATTGGATTATCTTTTTCTAGGTGTAGCCCAGTGTCTTTCTTTCACTAATTAGTTGTATACTGCATTGGTTTGCTTAATCCTTTATTCTATAATCTTAATGAGTTGTTGGATTAAAATATTTCCTAAAAACAGATGTATCCAAACACGCTTAATCTATTCTAATAGCTTAGAATATAATGCGCAAAAACTCACTTCTTTCAAATAAAGAAGGAAATGTGAAATGAAATTAGAAGGCTGGTGGAATAAATTTGTCTGATTGGACTCGGAAAACTAAGAAGTTAAAGCTGAAAATTCGTCTGTTTTTTAAATTTTTTACCATCTCCTATAATGTACAATTTATAATTGAGGAATGCAATTAATTGTTGTCATAATATCACGTAAGCGTTTTTTTGATAGGTAGTAAGTTGGATAGGTATGTCCATTTAGACAGTCAACAATTACTTATTATAGAAAGAATCAACTATTATCGAGAATATAAAAAACCTATGTAAATCATACAAAAAGGTAATGTAATTAAAGGCTTTTAGTGATAGAACACGAGAATGTATCTACTCCAAATATTGGATGGTTCTATTTTTCCTATGTATGTTGGATGATTTACAAAATGGTTAGAAATTAAAACAGAGGATAAGTTTGATAGTATATTATAGCCAATAGATTCTGCCCAAATGCCCAATCTCGTAAAAATATGGGAGGCATATGCTGTGCATGGGAAGAAGTAGGTGCAATCTTTGCATACCTTCCTTCAGTTTTCAGGACCTTATGAGTCAATACAGGATTATCATACTTATGAATAATGTAATGCGAAATCTCAGGATGATTGGGGTTGTTGGCAAAAATAGGTTGAAGAATTTTTCCCGCCTTTTCTTCATTTTTGTATTTCTTTCCAACTTTATCTCGTGTCGAATACAACGCCAAGGTATAGAAAAAGGTAGCTTCCACACCTTACTGTATATGTAAGGTGCAAAGCTTCCAACTCTATTTCAAATTGTTTTACTCTGGTTTTGGGATTCGAATGCTACCAATCCGTATAAAAGATGTCAATGGCATTAATATATCACGTTGCTTTTCATCCAAAAATAACCCTTTTAAGAACTTTAGTCTTTTTGACAAGATCAGTCTCGGTGGGAGGAAACCAAGCTGCATGATTCTTGCTCATGGCAACTACTCAATATGCCATCGGACAATTAGGATCTTGGTCAATTATTTTGATAAAGACCTTTTCTGCTTCAGCATTTTAAAATGAATGTAATAAGGCGATATCCAAATCAAAAGTTGGACTTGTTTCATAATTACAGGAAAGTAAAAACTTAAGTTCGCCAAACTGTCCATTACCGTATAATAACAATTCCCCTCGTAAAAAAAATCAATGGATTCGATTTCTTTTAATAATTACTCAGCGGTTGATGGATCAATAATCGTGGTCACCCGATTAACTGAATTTGCTGGAAAACCGCCTTTTTTTGCATGTTCATACACCATTTCTTTATTGGGTGCAGAATACACACAATAAATCTTGTCTCCCGTGACATAACTATGTTTCCATTGGATTTCTGAACCCAATTCTTTTAAAACGCTACACGAAGTTTGTGATATTCCCTTTAGCTGTTCCTTGTTAAGGTTGCTTGCATCTGGGATATTCCGTTCAATAATATATAAGTTAGTGTTTTCTGGTAAGATATCTAGAATGCTCATTAGTGTCTGTTTTTAGATAATGAATTAGAAGTTTAAAAAGGTATTATACTATTTTATGGTTATATCTGTATTACTATGTTAAGGTCTACATAGTTGTATAGACCAATCTAGAAGTATTCCCTCGTCAATATTTTGATCATCAACAATGAAAAGCGTCCAATCTCCTAACGCCTGAATACCTTCTAAAAGGGCCAATGAATCTTGGGGTCTAAAAGTACCCGTAAAAGGAGCAATACCATTAGTAATTAAGGCAGATCCCTGATCATCAAAAACTGTATTGGTATAATTATCTCCAGCGCCTCCATTATCGGTACTCAACACGAGTATTAAACCGTTTGGAGCAATTAAGAAAATGTCTAAATCAGCGTCAAAGGTATGTTCTAGATTTAAGGTCACAATAGTCTGGTCTGAGATTAAAAACTCATCAGTAATCGTGATAATAGATATTGTTTCCGTTCCAGCATCAGGACCTATAGGTAATTGCTCAGTGCTTATAAACGTCTGACAAAGATCTAGCGCTTCTGCTGTGATAGATGCTGGAGAGCCGACCAAAGCTGTGCCATCACTCCCAAATGCAGTTGCAGTCAATACTTGCTCTCCAATAGTTTCACCAAGTGCCCAACTGACAGTAGCTCGTCCTGATGCATTTGTGACTAGTGTATTTGATGAGATCGTTCCTTCATCTACAGATAGACTAATGGTAGTACCAGGAAAAGCATTACCATTTTGGTCATTTACTTGAACCTCTATAACATCTGTTAGCGTTTCATTTATAAAGGCTGTCTGGTTATTTCCAGATACTATTTGTAAACTCTTAGCTGTTGGAGTCTCTACTGGTACCACAGAGGCACTATCGTCATCATTGCTACAACTGATAAAGAATAGTAATGCGAGACCATACATGAATTTCACGATCGTTTTGATGTTCGGATGTGTGTTATTAATAGTTTTCATAATCTTATTTTTTGAGAGGTTCAGATTATCTTTACCTCTGTTATACTACCAATTAGTAGGTGTGTTTTAAGTCATAGTTGGTATAATGATACAATGGCAGTTGCTATTAATCCCATTGTTTGATAGTGGTACTTAACCCTTCGTATAGAGCAAGATTACCATTAGATTCCATATTAAACTCAGAGGCTTCTCCTTGTGCAAATAGCATTACTCCAGAGGTGATGGCAATACCCATAGTACTTCCTGACGATTTCTGAAAGCCTAAAAATCCTTGCTCAGATGTGATCAAAGCTTCGCTTCCTTTTAAAACAAAACAAGCAGCACCATTCTCTCTTTGGTGTGGAGGTAAAGGATTTCCTATGTTTTCAAAACCTATACTATTGGCAAGACTAGATTGCTTTACGCGATGTCTATCCGAGTTGAGTTGATTGTCAACTGCATAATATCTAAAAGCAAATACAAGACTATTGTTGGGCATGATATTCATATTTCGAGTCGACTCATCCAAGTTGGCCATGGTAAAAACCCCATTAGACGATGGATTAATGGTGGTTACATCTTCAAAAAAACCTGCTTTTAGGACATCTATCAAAACTTGGTTAAGTCTTTCATATTCGTCTGCTGTGATTTCTATCCAATCCCCAGCTTGGGCGTCCATATAATTCTGTTGAGAATTGGTTAATACAAAGGCAATATCATCTCTGTTATTAAGATCAATACGAAGATCTACCGATATAGTTTCTACACCATTATTGATTTCGATGACACTTTGAATGGCAGGATTTGTTTCAAAATCAAAAAAGGAAGCGTCGCCAACAGTGAGTTCTCCTGTATTTGGATTGACGACAATAGCATTGGTAAATGCTTGTTCCAAAATAGAAAATGCTAGAGGAAGATTAGATGTCGCATTGATCGTTCCTATGGATTGTCCAGTTTCAGGGTTTTCATCAAAAGTCATACTAATGAAATCCTGCACATTGATACTATTATTTGGATTAGAAGTATCATCATCATTGCCACAACTAATCATGACAATGATGCTGAATACTAGCATTGCTTGTTTTAGGTTTGTTGTTTTACTGAGTTTCATATCTTTTTGTTTTATAAATTATAATGTCGCTTCTAGTATTAAATTAAATGGAGTTTCCATAGCACGTTTCACATGCGTAAACCCTCCTTCTGTAATCACTTCTTTCAGTTGTTTTTCCCCAGCTTGTGCTCCCAAAGCAAGTCCTACTTCTTGATTTAAAGAACAAGGCGTGCATAGCATCGTAGAGAAGGCATAGAAGGCTCTACCTACAGGATTTAAGTTTTCTTCTAAAGAATCTTTAGCAAAGGGCTCTATAATCATACACGTACCATCCGGCTTTAGAGCATTTTTAGTATGCGCACAAGCCCCCACGGGATCTCCCATATCATGCAAACAATCGAAATACGTGATAAAATCATAGTCTTCACCTGGAAAATCTTTTGCGGTAGCAACAGCAAAAGAAACATTAGTAACGCCAGCATCTTTGGCTCTTTCTATCGCTTGTTCAATAGATCCAGGGTGAAAATCGAATCCTATAAATGAGGAATTAGGAAATTCTTTTGCCATGATAATCGTAGAAGCGGCATGTCCACAACCAATGTCAGCAACTTTGGCTCCTTTTTTTAATTTCTCAACAACACCATTCATAGCAGGTATCCAGCTAGAAATCAAATTTCCTTCATACGACGGACTGAAAAACTTTTCAGTTCCGCAGAACAGGCACGTATTATGATCTCCCCAAGAAACTCCTTTTCCAGTTTTAAAAGCATCCTCTATTTTAGGTTCATCATGATATAGGGATGAGATGGCATAAAAAGCACCCGTCATAAACACAGGACTTTTTCGATTTCCAAAAACCATAGTTTGTTCTGGAGTCATAAAAAATGTTTGGTTAGTAGGATCATATTCTACATATCCTGAAGCTGCTTGGGCTGACAACCATTCTCTCACATATCTTTCGGCGGTATGAGTTTTTGTGGCTAATTCGCTAGAAGACATATTGCCTGATTCTGAGAGGGTGGTATACAACCCCAATTTATCTCCGATGGTAATTAAAGGTCCATTGGCAGCGGCTCCCATTTCGGTAACTACTTGTCCTAATAATGCGTGTAACTTCTCTTCGTTTAGTTCCATAATATGTTAGTTGTTTTGTGATTTCATCTATCTTTTTACGCTTTCGCGAAAGCAAAAAAAACATACTCACATGCTTGTTTATAAAAGTTATAATACGAGGGATATCTAAAGAGAAGAGGGAAGCGGTAGTGCTTTTTCTAAAGAGTTAGAATCGTTTTTATAACGCTATTATTTTTTGATAGTGCTAAAGTATGGGGATTCTCATTTTTGGACGTTCACTATTTATTCATTCACATGTAGTATTTGTGAATGTGCTTGAAAATGCATGGAGTATTCTTGCAGAATTGATTTTAATAGTTTGATTATCAATTATTTGAAATAATCTCTAGGAGAAGTGCCAAATTCTACTTTAAATGCACGACTAAACCAAGATGGATCGTTAAAGCCGACCTCGTAGGCAATTTCGGAGATAGTTTTGTTGGACGTTTGAATCAATTCTTTGGCTTTTTGTAAACGCACAGAGCGTATAAAAACAGCCGTAGATTTATCTGTAATCGATTTTAACTTTCTGTAAATTTGAGATTCGCTTAAATGCATTTTTTCCGCGAGGAGCGTAGGACCAAAATTGACATCCTCTAAGTGAGTGAGAACAACCTTGATGACCTGTTGTACAAATTTGGTTTGTGGGTTTTCTACTTTTTCACTTAGAACGCTTGAGAAACCATATTGCTCTAGTTTATTGATCAGCTTTTTCCGAACCAATATCAACTGATTTAAACGGGTAAATAATTCTTCCTGATTGAAGGGTTTTGCCAAATACGCATCCGCACCATGTGTCAAACCTGTTAATCGATCTTCTTCGCTGACTTTGGCGGTAAGGAGGATAATGGGGATATGATCGGTGCTCTCATCGGCTTTTAGGGTGGCACATACTTCGTAGCCGTTTTTATTGGGCATCATCACATCCGAAATAATAATGTCAGGAATGTTATCATATGCCATTTGGATTCCGCTATTTCCATCTGTGGCATGAATGGTTTGGTATTTTTCGCGTAAGCATACCTTTAAATATTGAGCGACGTCCCTATTATCTTCAATAATCAAAACGAGCGGTAGGTCTGATGTATTTTTTTCTAAAGAGAGTTCTGTTGCGTACGTAGGTGCTATCACTACCTCTTGTTCGTTAGATAAGTTTTCTAAAACGGTCTTGCTAAGCTGTACCTCTTTGATCTTAGATACATTATTAGTTATCGGAATTTGAACTGTAAATGTACTTCCTTTTTCCAGTGTGCTCTCTACCGTGATTTCTCCTTGCATTAAATCGACAAACTCTTTGGTGAGTGAAAGACCAATCCCAGTCCCTAGTTGCTGCTCAGAAGAAGCATTAGGGGCTTGATAAAACCTATCAAAAAGATGAGACATATCCCTTTCATCCAAGCCTCTTCCATTGTCCTGTACTTTGATAATAAGCGCGTTTCCTGATGCTTGCTTTAGAGTGTTGAGATGCACAATGATCTTGCCGTGTGGCGCTGTAAACTTGATTGCATTGGAGAGTAAGTTGGAAATGATAGACGCCAACTTATTCACATCAATGTCCATTTCTACCGAATCAATTTCGGAGTAGACAGTGAGATTGATATTCTTGGATTCTGCGAGTGAGTGGAAGCTTTCGCTAAAATATTTTATAAAGGGAACCACATCGATTTGTGTTAAATCCAGTTCCATTGATCCGCTTTCGACTTTGGCGAGATCGAGT
This sequence comes from Dokdonia ponticola, assembly GCF_042653865.1. Classification (NCBI taxonomy): domain Bacteria; kingdom Pseudomonadati; phylum Bacteroidota; class Flavobacteriia; order Flavobacteriales; family Flavobacteriaceae; genus Dokdonia; species Dokdonia ponticola. The sequence continues at coordinate 322,164 of NZ_JBHSFV010000002.1, forward strand.
AATTCATTAACTAAATGCAATAGGTTCTTTCCGTTGCGTTTAATCATCTCTAAGGACTTTTCTGGACTTTCATTTACCTTATTCTGATAATTAGTTCTCAAAGTATCTGTCATCCCAAGAATCACGGTGAGCGGCGTTCTGAATTCGTGACTAATGTTAGAGTATAAACGTGTCTTGGCTTCATTGAGTTCCACCAATTGCTCAGTTTGATGGTTTAAAACAGTATTCTTTTGTTGTATTTCCTTTGTGCGTTCTGAAATAGTTGCTTCAAGACGTTCATTTTTCTTTTGTAATTCCTTAGATCGCCAGCGACTCATCAACCACACCAAAGCGACCAAAGTCAGTATATAGATGAGGTATGCCAACCAATTCCCATACCAAGGCGGTTGTATGGAAAAGCGATAGGAATCTTCGTCACCTTCTTCATTATAGACGTTCTTGGAGCGTACCTTGAAAGTATAGTCACCTGCGGGGATGTTGGTGTAATTCCGTTTCGTTTCCGTTGACCATGGCGACCAGGATGTGTCATAGCCTTCCAAATAGGATTGATAGCTATTGTTTTGGGCGCTATTGAAATAGGGGAGGGCATATTCAAAATTTAGATTGTTTTGAGCATGGGAGAATGGTATTTCTTTTATTGCTTTCGCGAAAGCGTACCTACCCGCATATACCAAGGAATCTGCATTTACCAGAACCTTGCGTATGTGAGCATTGAATTGCTTTTTGGAGGGTCTTTTTTGGTTTGGATTAAAGGCGAGCATTCCATTTGGACCTAATAATAACGGAATATCATCTAAGAACTCCATGCTATAAATATCGAAATCGGTATATAGGTTGAACTCTGATACTTCGGTAAGCGTGTCTTCACCTAAGGTATATAGTTTGTTTTCAAAACCTTTCCTCACGGTTTGCCAAATCGTACCATCTGCAGATCGACCCATATATCCATAAGCATTTACTTCTGACGGATACTGGTCATTTAAGAGAGAATCTTTTTCAAAAATTTGAGCAGTTTTATTAAAGCGATACATGCCGTCAGCTGCGGTAACGTGTATTTGATCATCAAATTTATAAAGAAAGTTATACGACATGGTAGGGAGTCCAGATAGCGTATCAAACTGCTTGAGGGTAAATCTCTTTTCTGTAGTGGTTTTTTGGGGTTGCTTTTCAGCGAAATAAAGCCCGTGATAATTGGTTCTTAGCCATAGGTCTCCATCCGAAGTTTCCGTAATGCTTTCAATGCTTCCGTTTATTTTTATACTAGGTTCGGTTGGTACGACCCATTGCTTGTTTTTATAATAGCATTCAAATAATGAACCTTCAAGCCCTCCTACATAGATCTTGGAAGGATCGATAGCAGATCGGAGAACCGAAGTAAATGTAAAGGCAGAATGACGCTCCTTAAATTGTAGGGTATTCTTGGTATCAATAATAAAAGTAAACTGAGAATTGAATGCAAGAATATCATCTTCATAAGGTAGCATCGATGTAATCTTATTCTCAATACCTTCAATTTTTATAAAGCTAGGCGTATTGATTTCTTTTGCTGGGTTATTTTTCACCAGTTCATACAACCCTTTGCTATCTACAAAAAGTCTTCCTTTGTGGTACATTGCAGATCGAACTCTTTCAGGAAGACCATTGAATTCGTTAAAGCTTCGAAACGGGGATGCCCAATCAATCCTAGAGATTCCATTATCACTACCAACCCAAATAGCACCAAAACGATCTTCGTATACACTAAAAAGCACATCACTAATCAATCCTTGTTTTTTCCCAATTCGTTTTTTGATAGCCCCCGTTTCGCCATTGACGATATACAAACCTCTAGTAGAAGTAGCCATGGCATAGTCACCATTAGATAAACGAATGCTTTTATAAATACGATTTTTTTCAAACACGGCATTACTTTCTGGATTGAACCGTACGATTTTTTCTCCATCGAGAATAGACATCCCAAACTGTGCATTTATAAGTAATAGGTTGTTGTCTTTATGGGAGAGTATCCCCTCGGTTTTTGCACGGTCATTAGTCACTAGTTCTCCACCAGGAATAACGTTGAGTGCATCCCCTTCTATTTTTAGGATGCCATCACCTTTACTATCAATATATACTTCATTGTTTACTTTGAAAGCGCTTCCAAAGAATTCTTTAGGTTTCCACGCATAAAACGCTTTTCCATCCCACCTAAACAGTGCGTTTGCAAACTGGAAATATACCAGATCGTCTATGAAGATGATGGACCAGACATCACGAAATTCTTGATATTCTTCTTGCAAAAATGATTTAAGCGAGTAAAACTGCATCTTGCCAAGGGCATCAGGTGCTAGATAGCCTAGTTCATTGACACCGCCTACGTATATTTTCCCATTTTCAGAAGCCGCAATGGATCGTACTAGACTTTTGTTTGGTAAAGCAATGGTCGTCCACGTAGCGCCATCATATTGTAATATGCCATTGGTATTGGCTGCATATAAAAAACCATTACTCCCTTCTGTAAATGCCCAGTTTTGCGGACTGCTTTTATAGTCTCCAGAGGTATAGTTTTCGATATAAGGTAGTCCAGATTCCCAAATTTCAGTAGGGGTAAAGTGTTGGTCTGATGTGGCTATGTTTTGTGCAGTAATGAAGTGACCTGGTAGCAGTATACAAATTATCAAACGTATTAAGAGCCACAAAGCGTCTTTATGAAGTATCTCGTATAATTTGATCGCTTTTCCCATGTAGTATTGGTGGTATAAATCCTATGATATGCGTTTACGATGATACGTTCTATGTAAAAAGTATCGCCTTTGTATAGCCTGTATGCAATGCGTCTTGTTGGAGGATGAGGGAATTTCTATACACATCGTTTGATGCGTTCTAAGAGGATATCTCAGGTTAAATGTACATAAATAGTTTTAAAGCAAAGGATTTCAGGGGTTTTTGCAGCACAGAGTGGGTAGTTTAGAGGAGTTTTACTGTATTAGTTAGCGATATGATTTTGAAATAGTACTTGGATATCTAGGAGATGTTGAGAAGGAGATTCTTTATTTCCTTTGGTAGTATTTTCCAATGAATATGCTTCATTAAATATTTTTTTGTAGCACTTTCTAGAATTAAAAGTTAATAACTAAATGATGGAAAGTAATGTGCGATAAAAAGTGAACAAGGCTGATATGGGTCATTTTGTAATTGCCTTTTCTATGGTATTTTCAACTTGAAATTAACATTTCAAAGGAAAGTTTGCACCCTTCTTTTGAATTCTCTCACTCATTTGATATTTTTTAGATATAAACAGGCAATCTTCCTGATCGTCAAATTTGCAATTAAAATGAACTAGCATGAAATACAATACTATCATCATCGGAGGAGGCTTAGCCGGGCTGACCGCTGGAGCTACTCTAACAAAATTTGGAAAGAAGGTTCTTTTGTTGGAACAACACTACAAACCTGGAGGTTGTGCCACCACTTTTAAACGAGGCGATTTTATCATTGAAGTTGGCCTTCATGAAATGTGTGGTTTAGAAAAAGAGGGCTCGATCTTGCGATTATTCGACATGCTGGATGTCAATAAAAAAGTAGAATTACTACAAGTCCCAGAACTATATGCGGTACATTCAGATCAGGAGACTTTTGTGTTTCCACACACTTATGCTGCAGCGAGCAAAGCACTGATCGATAAATATCCTGAAGATAAAAAAGGAATCAAACGACTTATGAAATTGCTTGCCAGTATACGAAGAGAGGGAGTCAAATTACCGCGTACACCCTTGAAACGTAAGTTGATGTATCCGTTAATGCCCTTGCTTTATCCCAATCTTGTAGAAGCCTCTCGACATACGGTTGGCTCTTGGTTAGATACGTATATTACCAATGAAAACGCAAAACTCGATCTAGTAGCACACATTGCATATTGGGGTGATGACCCTTACACTTTATCTATGTTCTATTACGGTCTGCCATTCTCGAGCTTTATAGGAAGTGGTGGTTTCTTCATAAAAGGAGGCTCACAAGTTCTGTCTGATCATCTTGCTTCATATATCCAAAAACATGGAGGTACTGTGTTACTGGGTAAGAAGGCCGAGAAGATCATGACTAAGAATGGTAAAGTAACCGGAGTTCGCTTTCGCGAAAGCTTTCATAGCAACACAGAACCAGAGACCATTTCTTGTGATAATATCGTCGTCAATTGTGCCATTCCTATAGTTCCTGATATGTTGGATGACCCCTACGCAAGCTTACTCAAAAAAAAGATAGATTCTCAGCAAATTTCTTGCGCCCTTTTCTGTCTCTATCTAGGCTTTAAATCTGACATAGCTGCCTATGGTGTAGCGCACTACTCCAATTATATCAAGGGAGATGATGTAAAGAGTTTAAAAGATGTACATGCTAACTATACAGGGGATTGGTCAAAACGCAGTTTCATTTTAGTGGATTATAGCAAAATAGATTCCCATTTGGCACCTCCTGGGAAATCTGTTGGCGCGATCTGCTGTGTAGACTATCTGAAGGACTGGGATGGATTGAGTAAAGAAGCCTATAAGGAAAAAAAAGAAGAAGTAGCCCAAATTTTATTAGGCCGATTAGAAAAACAATTTCCTGGAATTCGGGAAAGCATAGAATACTATGAAGTGGCCACACCCAAGACCATTAAACGATTTACCTCAAACACTGATGGGGCTGTTTATGGTTTTGCTCAATCTAAAGAACAATCAGCTACAAAACGCTTTAGGAATAATTTTTTGATTCCCAACTTGTATTTCGCATCCGCATGGACATTTCCAGGAGGTGGCTTTGAAGGGGCTATCATGGGCGGATTTTTAGCTGCATTACAAATGAATCGAGATAAAATATGGTCGGCATGCGATCACACAACGTATGTTGACCAGAGAATAGTCACGTTCTTGGGACATAAAAAAATTGATGACAAAACATTGGAATTGAGTTTTGAAAAACCAGCCAAATTTCAACATCAAAAAGGACAGTATGCGATCCTTAATTTAATAAAGCCGAAAGTAACGGAACTGGATGTACCGTATCGTTGGCTTCCTGTTAGCTCTTCTCCAAAGGAAGATAGTATACGGTTTCACATTAAACTTGATAATAGTAGCTTTTCCAAAAGCTGTGAGCGTATCGAGACGGGTGATGAGGCTACGATATTTGGACCTATGGTTTATTCGTAATTAAAAACAAGCATAACTAGTTGTATTTTATAATATTATAGATAATTGACTTTGCAGGTAATTCATCATAAAAGGTTGCTAATCAAAAATGAAAATCATGAATAAAGAGCATCTAAATATCAGTATTTTAAAGAGGTTCAACCCTGCAAACCCAAGTACGTTGGCTGACGTCTTAGCCGAAGATTTTGTATGGCATTATATAAATCCGAAGCTATCTGAGTTAGAGGGAGATTATTTTGGTCTCTCTGGTTTAACGGATTTCTTCCAAAAATTAGCAGGTCGTACGAGTGGTACTTTTAAGGTCAACCCTATATCCATCATTCCTATGGGAGATGAACTCATCATCACCCATGTGAAAGACACCTCATCACTAGAAGGCAAACCAATAGAGATTGACGCCATTGTGCTATGGTGTATTATTGATGGTAAGATTAAAGAAGCTTGGGACATACCTGTTGCTCATACCGTAAAAATGATATGAAGTGTAAAAAAAATACGTAATTATTTAATCTATAGGTAAATAAACAACTACTTCCCGATACAGAAACTTTTTTTCCTTGTTTTATAGTACTTTACATGGTATAAGGTACAATTAAGGTGTTTTATGTCACTAATTTCAATTAAGGCAATGATAATATTCAACTTAACACTTACACTTCTTTGTTATAGGGTTATTTTTTTAAAACATTTCATGTGCTTTTTTGTGATAAAACATAGTAACCGATTTAAAGGGCTTCTCAAACAAGACTTTTCTGTATATATCACAAAATACATTAACTTTCGTTTCTAAGGTATAGATAGTTTACTTTTAAAAGACGTATTAGGCGTTTTTTCCAAACTGAAAAAGCTTATAAATTTATGGACGATAAAAAGTTTCCAAGCTATTGGAGGTTAGTAAGAGAGGATTTTAATAAATTTGATTCAGGTACTTACTAATAACAAGTACTAAAAAATGATTAACAAACTGTTTAAGATGAACGTACGCCTTCCAAAAGACGAAAATATACATATAGCTAATACAAAAGATATAGCGCGTATAATGCGTAAGATTCTTTTAAGACAAAATCGGTTACATCGTAAGAAAGAATATTTATGGGCTATAGGTTTAAGTACTGCCAATAACATAGAATACATCGAACTTTTAACCATAGGAACGCTTAATAAAAATAGTGTTAAACCTATCGACGTATTTAATTTTGCAGTCGCTAAGAAGTGCGAAAAGATTATCATTTGCCATAATCACCCATCGGGAAATATAACGCCTAGTAAAGACGATATAGCAATGACACAGTTAATAACAGCAGGTGCAACTGTATTAGGAATTAAGTTACTAGATCACATAATTATAAGCGAAGACAAAGAGTACACAAGCATAAAAAATAAATAAGTCCTTTTAGTATTATTAAAATTAAATTACAATAAATAAAAGCTTAGAACGCATTATAAAAGTAGTAGAAGGGGCAGAAAATATGCTAGAAACATTTGTACGCTTCCCCAATTTAGAACTGCTTATTTTTCCAAAACTTTTATATAGTTGCCAAAATTGTTACTAATTAGGGGTAGGAGTGGGGTGATTTTAATAAGAGGGTGTAAATTAATCTATGCTACAGTAATAAATATAGCCTCAATATTATATTCTTAGCACTATGTTTAATTTTCAATTAGACATTTCCTTTTGAACACCTACTCTAAAACAACGTTCTTCTCCGAGATAAAGAGGGTTTCCGTGTTTTTCTGACCAAAAACCATCTAGCAGATCTTTAGTGATACATTTATAAACAGCAACTCCTTTGTAGATAGCACCTTTTTCATTTTGGTACTTAAAATTAATTATCAGGATATTATCTTTAAAAAAAACAGTTCCTAATTGAGTTTGATTCTCATTAATAAGCCATTCTGCAATAATCCTTTTGTTTTCGTCTAAGGTTAAGCTTAATGTTCCCTTATAATTCTCTCCTTCTGCATCTTGATTGCTTCCAGTGATAGTAAATGTTCCGACTAGGTCTCTTATGTCCATTAATTTTAAAGTACTAATATTTAATTATAAGAATACTTGTTATTAATTAATAATACTCTTTTATATATCCATAGGCTCTCTCAAATAACATTTGATCCTTATGTAATTTATATTTCAATAATGCTTTACGTAAAGATTTTTGTACTTCGCGTTCACCTGAGCTTGTTTTCTGCCATCCAGGGAAGCGTACTACTCTTACAATAGCATCTATGTCTGTAACTATTCTTTCTACAACTGCGGGTGTTTCATCATTTTTTAATTCAATGAATAATTCTGTAAGCGCAGCTTTAGGCGTTTTTTCGATTAGTAATTCTTCTAATTCCTTTTCGGCAACAATAGTTTCTTTTGCTAATTTACACAGTTCTTTTACGAATTCAATTGATGTAATTAATCCTTGTTCTGCTTTATCTCTTAAAGCTTCTAATCGCTCACTTAACGATTTGAATTTTGGGTCTCCAGAATGTTTTTTAAATCGTTTAATTAAGAGCTTTTCAAGTTTCTTAGCGTTTTTCGGATCTGGATTGTTAAAAATGTTTTCAATTACATCTGCATCTAAGATGAATTCTTCTAAGTGGTGTACTTCACCAACATGAGTATTCTCATGCATTAATCTTGTCGTTTCTGCTCCTAATGAGAACCATAGGAGTTTCCCAATATTATCTGCTGCTGGTCGTACAGACTCAAAAACTTGTGATAACCATTTATAATCTTCTTGAAAGTCATTTAAAATGCTATCTGGAGATAATGATTCCCATATTTTAGATAAATATTTATAATCTTTTGCAAAGGCATCTTTTTTTTCATTATTCCCTATTGCATTTTGAGCGGCTTCCAAACCTTCAAAACCTTGTATGGTTCTATCAACATCTTTAAAGTGTGATATTGCGTCTCTCATTGCTTTAGGCAATTTATCTCTTAACTCTGAAAGATTAGATATGACGGTTTTAATACTTTCTTCATCAAACTGCAATGCTTTTGCAGCATCATCAAATACTCCAAAATAATCTACAATTCGACCGAAGGATTTTTCAGGATACAATCTATTGGTTCTACAAATGGCTTGTAGTAAGGTATGGTCTTTTATAGACTTATCTAAATACATGGTTTGCAAAATAGGCGCGTCAAAACCAGTTAATAGTTTTGCTGTTACGATAATAAATTGCAAATCAGATAAGGCATCATTAAATTCATCTACAATTTTTTCTTGCTGACTTTTATCAACGCCCCATTTTTGTTTAAATTCTAAGTCATCATTTGCAGAAGTAGAAAAAACAACACGACTTGCTTCTTCTGGAAAGTATTTATCTAATTCTTCTTTGTACTGAACACAGGCATATCTGTCTGGTGTCACTATCATGGCTTTGAAACCATGAGGTGCTACTTTGGCATTGAAATGAATAGCGATGTCTTCTACTATTTTGGCAACACGTTCTGGTGATTTTAAGAAGGCAGCCATTTTTACTGATTTCTTATTTAAAGCATCTGCTTCTTCATCGGTTAAGGCTGCATTTTCTTTAAATTCAGCAAAGGCCTTGTCTATGGTTTCTTTATCAACATGAACATCTACAAGTCGTGGCTCAAAATGTAATGGCAATGTGGCATTGTCTCTTATAGAATCATGAAAGGTATAACGCGACATATAACCACCATCGTCTTCTTCCGATCCAAAGGCCCAAAACGTATTTTTATCAGCTTTGTTTACTGGTGTTCCTGTTAAACCAAATAGAAATGCATTAGGTAAAGCAGCACGCATTTGCCTTCCTAAATCACCTTCTTGTGTTCTATGGGCTTCATCTACCAACACAATAATATTGTCTCGGGTATTCATGTTTGGTTTCGCGTCTCGAAACTTAAATATCGTAGAAATGATAATCTTCCGAGTATCACGTTCTAATAGCGTTTGTAATTCGGTTATACTATCAGTCGTTTCTACATTAGAAATATCGGCAGCATTAAAGGTCCCAGTAATTTGCGTATCTAAATCTGTACGGTCTACCAAGACAATAACCGTAGGACTTTTTAAGTCTTTTTCACGTCTTAATTTTTGAGCAGCAAAAACCATTAATAAGGATTTACCTGACCCTTGAAAATGCCAGATTAACCCTTTTTTAATTTTTCCTTCCTTAACACGAGCTACAATTCTATTAGCACCTTCATATTGTTGAAAACGAGGAATGATCTTAATACGCTGTTTCTTTTTATTCGTAGTAAACAAAGAGAAGTTTTGAAGTATATCTAGTAAACGTTTTGGATGCAATAAATCTGATAATTCCTTGCCTACTTCTCCAAGTCCTAAACGCTTTGCAATAGCATCTTCATCATTTTCTAATCGCCAAGGTGCCCAAAACTCTAATGGTGTTCTAACAGCACCATAATAAAGTTCTTTGCCTTCTGTAGCAAAAGATAATATGTTAGGTACAAATAATTGTGAAACTGCATTTTCATAAATATCATGCACCTCATGTGCTCCATCTAACCAACTTATGGAAGGGCGAATGGGAGTTTTGGCCTCTCCAATTACTACAGGCACACCATTTATAAATAACACGACATCTGGTATTTTAGTTTCCCGATGATGAATCCGAAACTGTGTGGTAGCAATAAAACGATTATTTTTTAATTCTTCAAAATCTATTAATCGTACAGGTACATGGCGATTATTTTCGCCGAAAGGCATCGTTTTATCTCCTTGTAACCATTTGAAAAATTCTTCATTGGCACGCACTAAACCTACTTGATGCACAGAAATTAAGATGGCGCGTAATTTATAAATCACTTCATCAGCCAGATCTGGGTTAGCTGTGATTTCAGGATTTAAACGAATTAAAGCTGCTTTTAGATCACTTTCTATTAAAACCTCATTAACGGAGCGCTGTAACTCTTGTGGTGATTTGTACTGCCAAAAACGACCGTACAGTGTAGCGTCTTCTGAAACTTCATTGGTATTTAAGTTGACTCCTGTGAGTTGCTTAATGATGTAGTTTTCTACACTGTTTAGTTCGTTGAATCCCATGGTAGTGATATTAGTTTTTTAAACTATTTACAACAGCTATTTCTAGTTCTGCAATAGATTTCGATTTGCCTTTAAGGAATTCATAATCAATGCTACATCTAAAATCTGCGTTAAGCATTAATAATTTGACTTCCTTTGATTTGCTCGTGCTTTCAATTACTTTTTTGTGGTCTTCATAGACTGAATTTAAAAAAGTTCCTGGATTTTGGATAAACTTTAAGTTTTTTAGAACATACTCTTCATCCATATCTTTAATATCCTTAGTTCGTTCAATCAAGGCGATACAGTAATTCTCTATATATTTAGGATTAACGGCTCTTTCTAATTGCGAAATAGCAAGTTTTACGGAATCTTTATTACCCTGTTTAACTGATTTCATTTCAATATAAAAAGATTGCCCTGTTTTGGGGTTTGTTATCCTAAAATCATAAGAACCTCCTCCTGCGTATACAAAATCAACTGCTTCTAAATCTACTTTATCTACAATTAATCCTAAATGATTTTTCTCAAATGCAGATTTAAACAATTTTTCCACATCGCTACCTATCTTTGATTTAGCATTGAAATCTCGCGTCTTCTCACCTTCTTCACGTGCAAAATCCATTATTTGAGAAGGTATTTTATTTGGAAATAATTTCGCTAACTCTGTAAGTTGCTCAAGGTTGGCACCAGAATCTATTATGTTGACTATTTCTTTTATGTCGGAAATACTCTCAACAACTTTATTTAATTCGTCTACTGTAACTTCAGATTCAGCAAGTTTAAGTAGAGAATCTTGTTTTCCACTGTCACGAATAGTTATTGCTTTTACTCTTTCTTCTTCATCAAAGCTCTCTAAAAAGAAATTAGTATAAGAACTATTAAAAGTTGGGAAATAGGTTGGTAATTCACTCCAATTTGGGAAACCTTTCTTTTTAAGCCATTTTAATAGTTTACTTAATCCTTCTAATTCATTTTTAGATAATCTAGAATTTGCGTCTAGACGTAATCTAAAAATATCATCAATTTCTTTAGCAATAGTTTTCCATGTCTTATACTTAGCTTCAGGTAATAAATTTGGAACGTCCTTGTTTATAGTTTTATTTAAAAGTTTAAATCTATAATCCTGATTTTTCATTTTGTTGTAGACCTCTATTAAGTCTGTATCAACTCCATTATCTGTATAAATTTCAGCATCTCTATTCACAAAACTTCCTTGTTCTGACTGACAAGGAATTATTTTATATTTAGCAAGTAATCCATTATCATTTTCTTTTACATACTTAATGAATTTAGCCAACCATTTAACAGTTTCTTCTTCATCTTTATTTATGTTCTCAGCTAGTTGAACTAAATTTTTTAATCCAGCTACTATTTTAACAGCAGCTTCTAACCTAAATGGAACACTTTTAAATATTGTAAAATCAATATTCTTTAGCCAATTTAAATATTCTTCTCTTGAAGGGACCTCATTTACTATCAAATCTGAAACAGTATCATAAAATTCTAAATCCCTTGACTCTGTTTTATTTTCTGGTATAAAGGGAAGTTTCAGTTTAGCATACGAAATAGGTATACCGTTACAATTAACAAACTCAACTTCATCTAGAACAATTTTAATTTCTTTTTCTATGTTTTTCTGAAACCAATCAGAACCAGTTGAAAGTGCTTTTATTCTATCGCTTTTTAACTGAACTAGATGATAAAGATTGCCAACCCCTTCTTCTGCTAAATTCTGAAGTAATCTTTTATAAGCTTTGACACCATTCAATAAGTTACTTCTGTTGTTGATATCATTATTGGAAATGCTTATACCATTTCGTTCTGTTTCTGGTTTAAACTTTTGAGAGTTTATTGAAATTGGAAAAGGAAATTTTTCCGAACCTATTAGTGGAAGGTATAAAAAGAGAACTGCTATTTCTTCTGAGTATTCAGCTACGACATTATCTTTTATCTCTCTAGCTACAATTACTCCGTCTTGTTTAGCGTATTTAACTTTTATATCATTCTGCGGTATTAAATTAATATGTAAACCTATTTCGCATAGTTCAGTTTGATCATCTCTGCTTTTCTGATAAAAGTGTTTTTCCTCAACACCATTTTTAATAAACTTAACCGATTTAAGCTTAGGTAAAAATGTAAAAACTAACGGTAATACTTTAATTGCATATTCTATTCCTGAAGTTGCAATTCCTTTTGAGTCTATGTTTGATAATCCTTTGGTTAAATCATAAGTAAAAACTGTATCGAATGAGCCGGATACATAGTCTGATATTTTATACTCTTTTTTAAATTGATCTTCAGATTTTTGAATTGAATCAATTAAAAGTTTTTTAGAATTGTAATTAGTTCTATCTAAATCAAATTTAAATTTATAATGAACCTTCTCTCTATACTTATCTTTTACCAAACCTTCAACTGTTATTACAGCAGAAAGTGCATGTGTTGATATAAAACCACTTCCAAATCGTCCTATATAGTCTTCATCAATATCTTCATCATCCTTATCTGAATCAGGAGTAATTAAATTCTCTACATCTACTATTTTAAACGGTTTACCATTATGCCTAAAAATTAAAAGATCGTCTTTAAGTTCTAATTCTACATCAACTTCTTCATTAAAATCGCTAGCATTTTGGATTAACTCCCAAAACCAGCGAAATTGAAGTAACTCAATTTTACTAGGAATTGGCTCCAATTTTTCCATCAGCCTTTTGGCTGGAATACTAAGTTTTTTTTCAATTTCAGTGTCCCTAATTTGATCATCAAATGATATAATATTTTCCTGTTCTAGCTTTTCTTCTTCGATTTCCATAATACTTAACTAATCATTTTAGGATTCCAACAATTCTCATAGATAATCTTTTCCATTTGCCATAATGCAGAAGAACTATTTAGTTGAAAAAATGTATGCATATCAGATTCTGGAATCTTACTCAAAGCCTCATAATAGTTACAATAAGTCTTCAAATTCTGTTCCTTATCATCAATATAAATCTTCATTGGTTTACCTTCTAAATCAACGCCTCTAATACTATCCTCACTTATTTTAAAATCATTAAATGTGATTATTAATGGTTCTGGATATTTCTTTTCTATAAATTGCTCTTTTACTGCAGTTGTCAATGGATTTATATACAATAGCAACAATTTATTGTTTTCAAATTCACGATATTTAAAGGTATAAAACCCATCGATTAAAATCTTTTTGTTTTGAAACTGTAAAACAAACAATCCAGTCTTAAAAGGATGTAACCCCACTTCTAATTGCTCGCTTTTTGTTTGTAACTTAACTAGTTGTTCTTTATGCATAAAAAGCATGTTGATTACATTCACAAAAAGTTGTGCGTTTACATCTGCATAACTCATGGCTCCCATAAAAGAATGTCTGTCAGGATGCATTCTATTATTCCTTATATCTCTTGCTCTATCAAAATCAGGTTGTAAAAATGATAGTTCATTGTTTTGACAAATCTCTTCTATAAGTTTCCATAACTTTTTGTCAAAAACAACTCCTTTTTTATTGGGCGGAAGCTTTAAATCTATATTTAACTCTTTAGTCTTCAGCTTAACAGCCATTTCCATGATGAGTAAAGATTTTCTCAGTGCCTCATCAAACATTGGCCAATGGTAATAACTATGGGCTAATAGATAACTTACAGTAACAAAACTTTTTTCTATGTCTTCTGGTACATTTTTATGAAACTTACCTTCTACAACATATCTAGCAACGAATTCATCTCTGCTTTTTATACCATAAATGTCCCAAATATTTTCTGGCTCGTACCAATCCATCTATTGCTAAAATTGTATTTTCTCTTTCACAAACCCACTAAAATCAAACCCAGTGCCACCAGATTTTACATCTTGCAAATATTTAAAACACCTATCTGCAGAAATTTCTAAATCTACGGCATCTTTGTCTTTTCGTATTTTAAACGTGCCATATAAATTACCTACAAAACCTTTAGGTAATGTTATCCAAATAGCTTTGGTCTTATCATTAAGCAATAAATGCACATCATCATTAAATTTATCTGTGCGTATATTAAACCACCACACTGTTTTAGAAGTATTTATTTTAGAATAACTGGTGTTACTATTATTTAAATAAGTGCCTTTTGTGGCATTTATATAAGCAATTATTTCCTTTTTTGTTATCATGCCCCATAGTTTTAAAACACCTGATTAATTAAACTCTTTTGTAAAGCTTTGGAACTTGAGGTTTTGGATTCTAATTCTACTCTATTTTTTTCATAATCTAGCAATTTTTCAGTAATCTTCATCATTATATTTTGTGAAGGAATTACCACTTTAAATCTCCTTATTGAAGATTTAGAAATTTCTAAAAATGTACTTCCTCCTGCAAGCCTAGTTAACTCATTAGTTAGATGCTTTAAAAGAAAGTACAGAAAATAATTATTTACCTTTTCATTACAAATGAAGTTTGAAAAACCTTGGTTTGTAGCCATAGGAACATCATTTATAATTGCATAACCTATAGTTGCTCTTGAACAATATAGTATTGATCCAATAGGATAAAGTCTATTTGATATATCTCTCAAACCACTTTCAGTAATGTATTCTCTAGTTCTACTTAGTGATATTTTATTATGCTTAGTCACATCTGTTGGTGTTAACCAGGGAATATCTCCATTCCAATATTCCTGAACATTTCTAGATGGTGTTGAACCTCCTGTTATTTCAGCTATTTCAGAAAGACGATAAACTTTATAATCAGTAGAAAGTTTCTTTTCTATTCCATTTCTATATTTAATAAGATATTTTTTTTCAAAAGCTTTTTTTGAAATATTAAGATTTTCCAAAACCTCATTCTCCTTCTCAACAACCTCATCCATAGCCCAAAGTAATTCCGCAAGTTTGGTTTGCTGGTCTTTTGGTGGTAGTAGAAACTCGTAATTGGCTAAATCTTTAAATTTTACACGAGGGGATAAACCACCAGCAGAGTGTTTAATAGCATAATCGAAAAACTTATCGTTATTTACTATAAATGGTAATAACTCTGGAAGCAAATTGTCCTTTGATCTGAATACGGTTATATCACCTGAACAAATACCACTAAATTTAGCTTGTGCCGCTTTTTTTAGATAAGCTCTACGTCTACCAAATAGAACATCATCAACTTCAAATTTCTTTGTGAATGTGGTACTTTCTTCAATACTATTAGAATTGCAAAGATGAATGTCCTCACTAGTAATATGTTCTAATCCAACAATATGTTCAATATTATCACCAATTGGGTCTTTTGTAGATTCTTTAGGTTCAAAAACAACATCTCCAAATTTGACTGGAAGCCAATTCGATTTATCTATTTCAATTTTCTTATCCAATACTTCTTCCATTAATTATCAAGTATTTCAAAAAGTTCATTCATTGATTTTTTCAACTGTTGTGAAGAATCTTCCCAACCATCATAAACGTCTTCAAAATTTATTTTAGTTTCCATGCTTAACTCTTGCGTTCTCACATACAAACTAATGGACATATTACCATCATTAGCAAGTACTTCTTCATTAGTCAGTAAAGCCGAAAAATTCTCTTTATTTGTAAAATCCTGATACGCCTTAAATATTTTATCAATATGGGTTTCTTCTAAAAAGCCCATTGTTTTTTCTTGTTTTACTTCTTCTACAGCATTTATAAAAAGAATTTTTCCTTTCTTCTCTTTACTTTTATTCGTTTTCGTAATTAACAAACAAGCCTCCATGGGTGAATTGTAAAACAAGTTAGGTCCTAAGCCAATGACGCACTCCACCAAATCCTCCTCAATCATTTTCTTTCGCAACTCTGCTTCTTTATCTCTAAACAAAACACCATGTGGCCATAAAGAAATAGAGCGCCCGTTTGTAGCATCTAAACTCTTTTGGATATGTTGCTGGAAGGCATAATCTGCACAACCTTGTGGAGGTGTTCCCCAAAGGTTACGTCCAAAAGGGTCATTTGTAAATGCTTTTTGATCCCATGCTTTAATGGAGTATGGTGGGTTTGCCAAAATCACATTAAAGGTTTTTAAGGTGTCGTTTTCTAAAAAGGCAGGTTGTGCCAGCGTATCACCGCGAACTATGCTAAATTCTTCGATACCGTGCATAAACATATTCATACGTGCGATGGCAGAGGTGATCAGGTTAATTTCTTGTCCGTATAATTTAAGTGTTCTATATTCCTTGCCTTCATCACGTAAATGCAAGGCACAATTTAAGAGTAATCCTCCAGAGCCACAGGTAGGATCGTACACGCTTTCTCCTGGTTGTGGGTCCATAATCATAGTCATGAGTTTTACAACGGTACGGTTGGTATAAAACTCGGCTGCCGTATGTCCAGAATCATCTGCAAACTCTTTTATTAAATACTCGTAGGCATTTCCTAACTGGTCATCGGGTACGTTTTCTAAATTGAGTTTGTGTTGTGAGTAATGTTCTATAAGATTAGTTAAGGTTGCATCACTCAGTCTATTTTTATTGGTCCAAGAGGCATCTCCAAAAATACCGTATAAGGTTTCTGGATTGGCTTTTTCTATAGCGCGCATGGCGTCTTGTATAGCAACACCAATATTTACGGTGGTTTCGCGTACGGTGTTCCAATGCGCATTTTCGGGTACGATAAAATGATGATTTTCGGCAAAGGCAGCGTATTCTAAATCGCCATCACTTTCTTCTAATCCTTTTTCAAACTCTTCGTCATATACATCACAGATACGTTTAAAAAACAATAACGGAAAGATGTATTGTTTATAATCGCCTGCATCTATGGTACCACGTAAAGCAGTTGCAGCACCCCAAAGGTATTTTTCTAGGTTTTGTTGGGTCATTTAGTTTTGCGTATTATCTGTTTCTTTAAGTTTAACATTTAAAATATCTGCATAGAGTTTTTTCAAAGTCATTCTTCTTTGATTATAAAAATCATTAAAATCATTAAAATTAAGAGATTGACTGTTTTTTATATGATTTAAGCTTAAATAGTTATTCCTATCATTATCATTAGGATATCGTTCCTTTAACCATTCTTCAAAAGGCTTATCTCTTTTTTCAATATTAGTTGTTGCCTCTAAAAGCTGTAAGTTCGATAAGTTGTTAAACTTTGAAATATATTCATCTTTGATTTTAACATTAGTAATCCCTAACTCGTCTAATTTCCTTTTATAAAAAAACGATTTTGGATGAATATGATCTTGATGATATTTAAATGAGTAGTTTAAAGACGAATAGATTAAGCATAATGCACTGAAAGTATTCTTCTTTCCATATTTTAAATCTAAAATGCTTTCAATATCATCTTCGGAGAAAGAAATAGATTTTCTTTTGCCTCTATAATGTTCAATGATTTCTGATAATGGAAAACGATTAGGGTGTTGATTAACAAAATTCCTCATTACAGGATATATAGCATCGGGTGTTCCTCCAAAAGTACCTCTAAGTATTGTTCTAGATAACCATTCTATTATAGCTTTCCTATTTTGTTCTTGTGCTTGTGAATGAATAATTTTATCACTTAAATCATTTTTATATATAAAATAAGCAATAGGTATTAAGGCATTTGAAGCGGTTAAGCTATTTCTGTTATAGCCATACTTAGAAATCAATTCTATAGCAATTTTTAATGAACGAGAAACTTCATCCCAATTTTGTTCAATTTTGGACATATTCTCTTTGGTAAAATTATCTACCTTAAATTTAATATCGCTAAAATCACCAAGAACCAAACATGTTTTAAGAACTAAATCTTTATTAAAATCAAAGCCTTCTCCAATTTTATTTAATTCATCTACAAATTCGTGAATTATTTCTCTAGCATCTTTTTCTTTCCACTGAGCAGTGGCAATTGAAAGTAGAAGGTCAGAATAGCTTAATTTGGTGCCGCCACTATTTATTCTAATAAATATTTGTAAAACTTTGTCTAATTCTTCACTCTCTTCTAGAAAGAAACTAATAGGTTTTTCTTGATTTATAACATTAAAAAAATGACTAATTGTATTTAATGCAAAAGTGGATTGTTCATTTGTGAATTTTGATGTATCCGTTAAACCATTATGCATCAAATACTGCATAACCTTGCTTAAATCATCAAAATTAAGAACCTCACTACACTCAAACCAAAACTCATTTTCTGTATTTTCAATTTCATCTTTTGATAAAAATCTAAAATCATATTCTAACTCAATATTTTTAGCCTTCGACAATAAATTAAGATATAATTTTTTCTTAGGATAAGCATTTTCATTTTTACTAGAATAATAAGGCAATTTCTTCGCATGAGAACCTGTTAGTGCAATGTATAGTGATGTCATTCTTTGTTGCCCATCAAGTATAGCTATTACATCTTCTTCGTTTCCTATATCTGCTTTTGTATTATGCTTTGCCTTTTTTTCGTGATAATCTTTTAAAAACTCATAGAATTGAAAATCTTTAATTCTAGATTTATCCACTTTCCAAAATAAGAATGTACTAATTGGATAATTTCTCATTAAAGAATCAAATAGTTTTTCAATCTGATCTGGTTCCCAAACAAATTCCCTCTGTATAGATGGTAAAACATATTTTCTTTTTCTAATATTATCAATTGCCTTCTTTATTGTAATCGGTGCTTCGTATGCCATTGAATAAACTCTTTTAAAATCGTTTTAAATTTGGTCTCTGCTTTTTGACTTTCGCGCCAAGCGAACTTTAAATCAGTTAAGGCTTCCTCTACACTGGGTAAATTATCCTCAATAATCTTTTCTACATATAAAGGGATATTCAAATTGAAATCATTCTCTATAATCTCATCGATGCTTGCCACTTTTACATAATTTTCTACGTCATCATACGTGTGGTACCAATCAAATAATTGGTTTACATGAGTCGTTTCTAAATAGTTTTGCGCACGACCTACTCTCACTTGATCTGATCCATCAATAAACAGCACTTTATCTTTTTTTGAAGCTTCTTTGTTTTGTTTGAAGACCATCACACAAGCAGCTAATTGTGTCCCATAAAAAATATTAGACCCCAAGCCAATAACAGCTTCTAATAAATCATCTTCTAGGAGCTTCTTACGGATCTTTCCTTCTGCGCCTTTTCTAAATAAAGCTCCATGAGGTAATACCACTGTCATACGCCCTGTACTATTCATAGATTTTATCATATGCTGTACCCAAGCCATATCGCCATTTCCTTTTGGAGGTACACCTGCGATATTTCTACCATAAGGATCATTCACCCAATTTTCTGCACCCCATTCTTTTAAAGAAAAAGGAGGGTTTGCAATCACACAATCAAATGTTTTTAAACCATCGGCTGCAAAAAAAGCAGGGTTTTTTAAGGTATCTCCTCGGGCAATTTGAAAATCTTCTATGCCATGCAAAAACATATTCATTCGTGCGATAGAGCTTGACGTCAAGTTTTTTTCTTGACCAAATAATCTAAGTGTTCTATAATCTTCTTGATTTTCTTTTAAATGATCTACACATTCTAAAAGCATTCCTCCTGTCCCACAGGCGGGATCATAAATGGTTTCGGCTTCATGCGGATCTAGTATCAATCCTAATAAATGCACCACCGATCTAGGAGTGTAAAACTCTCCTGCTTTCTTGTTTGTTAAGTCTGCAAAGTGCTTGATTAAATATTCATAGGCGTTTCCTAACATATCAGGTTCAACCAAAGAATTGGATAAACTATACTGCGAAAAATGCTCTATTAAGTCTATTAATAATCGATCTGATAGTTTGTTTTTATTGCTCCATTGGGCATCTCCAAAAATGCCATATAATAATTCTTGATTGGCTTGCTCAATACCTCTCAATGCTTTTTCAATCACGAGTCCGACATTAGTAGTTGTTTCCCTTACATCTTTCCAGTGACATCCTTCTGGAATTTCAAAACGATGAAATTCTGGCAAAGAGGCATATTCAATATCCCCATCTGACTCTTCTAATGCTTGTTGGTATTCTTCATCATAAACATCAGATAATCGTTTAAAGAATAGTAATGGGAATATATATACTTTAAAATCTGAAGCATCTACGGGTCCTTTAAGAATCCAAGCTGCTTTAGATAGGTATTGTTCTAATTGTGATAAGGTTAGGTTGGTTTTAGGCATATATGTGTTTCATATCTGTTTTAATATTAAAACAAATAATTATCATTTAGTTTTAATAATAAGCTAGTACTATAATTTTATTGGGGAAAATTTAAATATAGTAGTTTTTTTGAAGAGTATCTTACGGAAAACCTCAAAAAAAAGAATTATTCTGTTTCATAATATTGTTATTTATTAAACAAGAGTAATAGATGAATAGCCAGGTGTTTATGGGGTAGGGGAGATTGAGACTTTTCTGGAATTTATCGCTTGAAAACTTTAGGAAGATTAAGCCTAATACGACATGTTTGTATTCGGAGCTTTCTACGGTACCTCGTAGTTTATTGGCAGAGTTCCAAAGGGTTTCTTCTATAGGTTTGATTTTTTTTGCACTTGTTTTTTAGCCATTTATGTAAATGTATTAATTATTACACTGGTTTTGAGGTTGATAAAAATAAATAAATATAACGCTATTTTTAGACCTCTTATGTTATTAGTTCTGGTTTATGCTTTAAATAGGTGTTTACTGCTTTCGTTAAGTTTTTTTCTAGGGTATAGCCATTAAATTTCTTTACTGTTTTTTTAAATTGTCGTATTTCATATTCTATTTCATTGCCTTCAGTCACATATTTTAAACATACAAATACAATGGCACGTTTATGAATTTCAACATCTTGACTTTCATAATCATAAAATGACATTGTTGGATGCTCCTTATTAAAAAGAGCTGCAAAATCTGCTTGATTAATTTTGCTAAAAGTTGGTCTGTTTTTGTGTTCAATCACTTTTGCATTTTTAGCTAATCTATGGCTTTGAGATATTTTATAACCAGAGAATGTATTATTTTTTTTGCTAGCTTCTTTTGAGTCAATTGTTATAAGAGGATTAAAATAATCTTTTGTCAAGTCATTTATATGGTAATCAAAGTCGACAATTTCTACCTTTTGAAATGTGTGTTTCTTATTTAAAAATTTGAGTCCATTAGGTGTAATGGTGTACTCATTATTTTTTTCCGTAAGTAATTCATTTTTTAATAAATAATGAAATTGCATGGTTACAAAATCATCTACTTTTACGCCTAAAAAGGTACATATCTCTGCATGAGTTGTTATTCCTGCTTTTATTATGCTTAAAATGATCTCAGTAAAACGATCTAATGCTACTGTTTTTTCGGCTACTATTGTTTGTTTACAAAACCAAAAGGGTAAGTAAATTTCGTGTATTTCTTTTAATTCAAAGCCTTCTGTTTCTTTATCGTTTTTAAATGTATTAAAAATGTCTAGATGTTTATGTATAATACTATTATTACTCATTGATAGCATCTTTTAATGAATTAAACACTAAGTTTTGTTGCTGTAATTCTTCCACTATATTTTTAAGCTTAAACTCGTTAAAGTTTGACTTGGGACTTAGTTTCGCTCGCTTTAGGATAAACGTTCCATCGCCTACAATTATTAATAAGCGTTTAGCTCTAGAAAAGGCTACATTAATTCTGCGGTAGTCTTCTAAAAACCCGATAGTGTCCTCGCCAGAACTACTTCTTACGATATCATAAATAATAATATCGCGTTCTGCTCCTTGAAATTGATCTACAGTATTAATTTCTATGAGGGTATTATTTTTATTATAAAAGTTAGAATAAGCTTTGGTGTCTATTTCATTTCTCAACAAAGTTACTTGACCTCTATACCCAGCAATTACCCCGATATTAAAAGGTGTCTTTTGCTTTAGGTTAGCACTGTAATTGGAATTGAGCGTTTTTAGCACTTCTTTTATAGCAGAAATATTACAGGGGTTGTTTCTATTTTTTTTAATACCATTATCATAAGGCGACTCATTACTTGATGTGGTTATAAAAAGAATAGAGCTTGGGACTTGTACTTTGGTATTTGTAAAGGTATCAAGGATAGAGATTTCAGGATTTTTTAATTTTAGTTGATGAAACTTATTTGCATCATAGGTTTTTAGAGCTTCTAATCGCGTATCTGGGTTTTTTAAAATGTTTGTAGAATCATCACTGTAAAAATGCCTTGAAATCAAATCCCCTAATTGTCTCGGCATTCTATATTGTATGTCTAACATTTTAGAGTAGCTGTGTAAGCTATTAGTATCATTAAATGCTGTGATTAAGCTTTCAAATAAGCTAATTCCAAACTCTTTATTGAAATCTAAACCATTATCGTCTAATTCTTCTTTGATGCTATCTTTAATTGCAGTTTCTCTGGTAATTACGGGTGGTAATTGTTTATGATCTCCAATCAAGACTAAATTTTTAGCCATAGTAACAGGTACTAATGTTTCGGCTGGAGTGGCTTTACTCGCTTCATCCATTATCACATAGTCAAACTTAAAATCGATGTCTCTATATTTTGAGCTTGCAATATGTATACAGGTACCACCAAATACGTTTATAGTCTTACAGTAAGCAGTGTGTAGATTTATTTCTGCACTACCATTGTTAAGCATAGATTTTTTGATTTTACCATCATCTGAAGTAGCGTTGGCAATAAAGGCAAACCATTTTTTTTGAATTTTTATTAAATCGGTGTATGTGGTTCCTAATTCTTCATCAAAAATAGCATCGATATCTTTTTTAGAATTAACTTTTTCAAACAGGCGTTTTATGTAGTTGGGTGATAATCGTAATGAACTATAAAATGAATTTAAAAATGTCTTAGTATTATTTGATTTAGGCAGTCTTTGGTAGGCTACATAGAAATTGATGAGTGCTTTGTTTTTAGTTTTATCACCAAATTTGTTAGCTATGTAGGTATTTGACTTTTCTTGTGTATCATTAACCCAATTTTGTAATTTAGTGTTAAACAAATGCGTTTTTAGTTCTTCACTTATAGCGTCATTATCAATTACTCGTTCACTAGCCAATCGCATATATAAAATATGGTCAGGTAAACGTTCTAAAACATTATCTACTGCTAAATTTGATTGAGAAGTGATTAAAATTTTGACGTTAGAGTTTTTATTTACTAACTGTTCAACCATCTCTACTATTACAGATGTTTTACCTGTTCCTGGAGGGCCTTGAATAAGGTATATAGGTTTTTTATTAATTGCTTCTAATACTGCATCGCGTTGACTTTCATCATTTTTTAGATTTTCAGAAAAGAGATGTTCTTTGAAGCCTTCATAATCTAAAACAATTCTATTTTTGGCAGGTATTACCTCGGGGGTTGCCAGTATGGAAGCAATTTCAGGATTTTGGATGTCTCTACTTTTAAATTGTTCGCACGCATCTTCTTGTTTTTTATATTGGCTCGTTTCTTCACTTACATCCTGAATAAGCTCTCCTTTTTCTGGAATTTCGTCAATAGATAATAATGCATCTTTAATAATTAAGGTATTTTCTTTTGGGTCGTAATTTTGGATTTCTCCAATTCTTTCATCATTAATACTTACTATTACTTTATCACTTTTTAGCTCCTTTATTCTTTTCCAATCTATAGCCGAATCAGTTAATGTAAACCTTATGTTTTGATTATTAGATTTTGTAACCTCTCTTTTAGAATAGGTAGCTTTAAAGGCTTTATCTTCAATAAATTTCTTTTCATTTTTTGGAAGTACTGACCATTTCTTTAAGACATTATGATGTTGTTTATTTAGTTCAGCAAGTTCATTAACCAGCTCAAATTGTTTTCCGAAATAATCAACGATATTAAAGCTACTTGATAATTCAGAAAAACTAAAGTTTGCTAGTTCGCCATTTGCTATAACTTTTTTATGAGTTCTACCGGTTCTTTCGTAAGGTATTACAAATAGATTGTTGGAAGTATTCACAAAAAATCGTCCGCAATAGTTAGTAGTTGCAAATTCACCTTTAAATTCTCTTTTTTCAGATTTTTCTGAATCTAATAACCAATAACATTGGTCATTCATCTCTACTAGTATAGTCTTAAATTTTTCTTGTTCTTTAGCGATTACTTGAATGGTTTCTCTAGTATTTTGATCATTATCAACTTCAGAAATTCCTTTAATGTTTTCTAAAACGTCTCTGTATTTACTGTAGCGTTCTTCATTTTTCTCAGATACATATTTAGATATATCAACTTTTGAAATCAAATAGTTAAAATACATTTTACCAATGGCATAAATATCATCTTGTATTTTAGGAATTTTATTGTCTAAGACTTCTTGAGATAGGTAATCTTTATGTAATAAATTGTAGGCTTTGAAAATTTCAAATAATCCGACAAACTTAATGAGGGTGTTGTTTTCTTTGTCAACTAAAAGGGTATCTGGATGTATTATAAAACCAAATCTATTTTCTTTTTTGAGATTATTTAGGGTATTTATAAAACCTAAAAGATTTCGCTTGTTAAAGTTTGTTATTGGTTGAAATTCAATTTGACTATTTTCATAGACTATATAATATTGATCATTACTTTCATCAAAATCATGTCCAACAACAGTTTGGATGCCGTTTTTATATTGATTAACTAAAGATGAAACTTCATTTCTTAATACTCTTTTAATGACACTTTTGGTATCGTTTTTAACTTTGATAGTTAGAATTTCAAACTCCTTACCCGAATTATCTTCAACTAACCATAGAGATATATGATTGTTGTATTTTATTATTAACTCTAAATTCTCGTATTCATTGATTCTCGTCATTATTATATCTGGACTATTGTATTTTTTTAGTTGAGTGTATTGGTTTAAATAAGATCGCTAAATAACTTTTAACTTTTGTGTATTACTAATGATTAAAAAAAAATCACTAAACTATTGAAAATAAAATAGATAAAGCTAAAAATAAAACTTTTAATACTATAAATGGGAAAGCTTTAAATATAAAATCTTTTTCAAATATTGTTTTACGGAAACCCGCAAAAAACCCATTTATATTTTAAAATACTAGTTGTTCAAATGTTAGAATGGTCAAATATTCTATAATTAGTTATCTATATGATCTTTTAGAAGTAATAATTCGTATTGCAATATTAAAGTACTTGTGGTTGCAATGAGATTCTTAGCTTAAAAATGAAAAACCTGTGTTGCCTGTTGTTCAAAATACTCTAAACATAGTGATGTTAATTGTTACAGCATTAAACAAACAAGCAACACCCTGTCAACATTGATTAATTTGGGATTGTTGCTTTAAAGTTGTTTTAATGTTTTTCTATGAATGCCAGCTAGCATGGCATTGCAGTAGACCTTATTCAACAAATCAACCTATATTTCTAAAAAATTCTTTTGTGAAAATATAATGACGGCCTTTATGTTTAGTTTCCTCTACGATTGGTTTGTTTACAGTAGAGTAGGAGATATGATATTTGGTGTAGGTACTGTTTTTAGATTCTAAGTTGTATTTGTTCTTTAGTAGTTCTGAGATTTTGAAAGAACTAGTTCTAATATTATTTTTACTTAGTTTATCTACTAGATCCCCTACTGAGTATTTCAATTCTTCAGTATCATATTTCAAAAAGTCATCTGATAATATCTGTTCAATTTCTTTATTAATATATGTTTTATTTCCGTTCATTAGCACCTCTAGAGCCCGAGTATAAATCTGTTCTTTCGTAAACCACATTCTAGTTTTTCTAGGACTTAAAATTTTTCTAGTATTTATAAAATTTAAAAATTGAGGTAATTCCCTCCCTAGTGTTTCAAGGAGGTTAGGATTATCTGACGATAACTCAAAAGGTATAATTTTTCTAACCCAATATCTTATTTCAGAATCATCGACATAAACAAAGTTCTCTTCATTATTTGAGCATAATATAAATTTACCAAAAAAACTTCCTTCTATTTTATCTTTACCTTTTGCTTCACTTTTATACGTTTTGGCAGTAGACAGGTTCTTTAATCGCTCACTATCTTCTCTTTTGTCTAATAGTACTTCATCAACAGCAATAATTAACTTTGAAGCCCAGTCTGAATTAAATCGGCTTCTAAAATCTTCATTATTGTTTATAGTCATATTGTTTTGAAATATGAGCTTCATCCAATTTAAAAAAGTAGTTTTACCTGTGTTACGTTCTGTACTCACTAAGCATAATATAGGTAGTACTTGCGATGGATAATGCCATAAAACACTTAAGTAATCTAGGGCTATCTCATATTGTTCACCAAAAATATGCTCTAAAAACGTTTTGGTGTCTGGAAACTCTCCATGTCCATAAGTATGATCTAATTTTTCGTAACGGTTATAAAAACCGTCTATGACTTTCCTATGATTAGTGTGTGATGGTATTAAACAGAAACCGTCATATCTTGGGATTTTTTTTATAAACTCTTTCCCATAGTCCGTTGCTAATTCACTCTTTGACCATTGTACCAGAATGTTAACGCTATCTTCACTAAGAAGTGGCTTAGTAACGTTTTTATAGTATGTAGTGCCTATTCGTAAATATTTATCGTTCATAATTAAACCTTTACAATTAAATTGGCAATTCTACTTTTGTCGATCTCTGCATTTTTTTTGATAAATAAAAATTGAACGTTTACCCCATGTATTGAACTGTCTTTTTTATACATCTCTATTATACTATTTTCAATATCGTAGAGTGGTAATCTTGGATTGTACTTACATATCTCAATAATGGTATTAACTTTAAATATTAAAGAGTCTACAACCCTAATCTTTAGTATGTCATTTACTTTAATTGATAATAAATCATCATGAAAAACCTCTAGTCTTTTTATGACCTCTGATTTATTAACTATACTTTGATTTTTCATGATATTATTATTTGTAGATTATTATTTGGTGTACTGTATCAAAATAGGCTCTTGAACCATCTGTTCTTGGAGGTACATTTTTTATTAAAATCACCTTATTTAAACCACTATTTAATAGTTTTTGAATATCACCTTTTGTGGCGGGTTTATTTTCTTCTTTTGTAAGTAAGCTAGTGGCTAAATTTATTGCAAAAGCACCTGCAGCTGCATTGCCAACACCTGTCCAACTCATTTTGTCTTTCGCTGTTAAATCTTTCGGTTCTTTAACTTTAGCTACCTTTTGCGAAACCTTCTTTCTAAGATTAAAAGCATTAACCCTGCAACTGTTACTACAGTATTTCTGTATGAACCTTCTTCTAGGGGTGTATTTACCACCACAATAGTTACATGTATACGTATAGCTATCCATTGTTCGTTATTTTAACGTTAGGCTAACGCTTATTGAAATGGATTTTTAGCTAAATACTCATTTGCTTTATCGTGAAGAGAGGTTTTAGTTTCCCGTTTACCACTTTTAATCCACTCTAAAATCTCAGATTTAAGGAAATAAAGTTTGCCTTTTTTGTGATAGGGGATAGCATTTTTATGAACGAGGCCGTAGATACTTCCTTTGGTCATATTTATGAGCTTAACGAGTTCATCAATTGTAAGGAGGACGTCTTCATTTTGGTTTTGTATAATACCTAACTCCTTTGTTAGGTTTATAGAAATTTCTTTGGCGAGTTGACTTACAAGTTGCTGAGATAATAGCTTCTTTTTTTTCATAATACTTGTTTATATTAAATTAATCTTAAACGAAAGTATTATGAAGTGCTATCACTTTATATAATTAGTGGGGTCTTGAGTGGGAAGCGGAATTTAGACAAAAATAGGCGTAATTGTCATAAAATAAGAAATTTGTGATTTTTATTTGGAAGCTATGACAATGCTTTTTTAGTTAAATTACTTTTATTTTTCATTAAGATTTTTTAATAATAATCTTAATTTTGCTTTTATTTCCTTCAATTTATAGGGTTCTAGTTTACTTAATACACTTAAAATCCATTCCTTTTTATTTTTATAACTATCTACGGCATCTATACCGTTGGATAAAATTTTATAGCCCTCTACATTTCTATATTTTTCTGATAGTAATTTTGATTTTTTAATATTGGTAAGAACCAAAACTCTGGCAATCTCTATGGTGGACATCTTTTTACTTTTAATAAGAGATATTAAAGTGTGTAGGATTAAAAATTTATCTTTTTCTAGTAGTATATCATCTTGAAAATTAGATTGACTAGGTTTTGGGTTTATTTTTTCTATTTCTTTAGGGTATTTAATATCATTCATTTTAGCAATTTCTTTTGAAATTTGAGATCTTTCTTTATCAAAATAGTTATCATTTAAATAGTGGTATTTTCCTGTGAAATAAATTAATTCAAAATAATTCCGATCCATGGAAAAATGACTGTTAATTTTATTAGTAGCGTCTAGCTTAGCTAGTTTTATTATAAACTCATCATAATCATAATCAGAATTGCTTCGTTTTTTGTATTCTTTTAATACCTGATTATTTAACACAATAGATATTTTCTCATCTTCTGGCTCTGCCTCATCGATTAGGCTGTATCTTTTAGAAAATAGTTCTGAACATTCAAGTAAATCATCATTTTTAAATTGGCTGTGAATTTCTTTAGGCTTCTCTGATAACTCTTTTTTAATAGCATTAAACTCTGTATTAAAATTAGCTTTGTTAGATTTAGCTAGTTTGAGCTTTTCAATAGTATCATTTAATATTGTTTCCAAACTACGATCATATTGATCTTTGTATATTTTATAGTAATCCATCTAAATCTAAGTTAATTCGATTAGCAGCTTCAATTTTATTTTTATCCATAACCTTAGTATAAATTTGAGTTGTAGATACATTTTTATGACCGAGTAGTTTTGATACTGTGTAAATATCAGTACCGTTGGCAAGCTGCAATGTAGCATAACTATGACGGAAATTATGAAATGAGATTTTCTTGTTAATACCAGAACGCTCAATCCAATCTTTTAAAGGTCTTGTTACTTGGGTGTATTTTATATTTACAAAAACCTGTCCTTTAGTGGTGCCTTGTATTTCAAGTAGCTTATAAGCGGTATTTGATATTGGATGGTTGTTAATATTACTTGTTTTTTGTTCCCTCAATTTTATGTAATAGCCTTGATGTTTATCGTTAAAAATATTCTCCCAATTCAAATTTATAATATCAGAAAAACGCAAGCCTGTTAGTGCCGCAAAAAATGCTAGATGCTTTACTTTTTCAATTTTAATTTCAGTTTTCCATAAGAGGCCTAGTTCTGCTTCTGTAAGATACTCTCGATGCGTTTGTTCTTCTTTAATGTATTCTGCTTTTTCAGATAAGTCCTTTGGCAATAAGTTTCTCATGTGTGCCTTTTTTAAAACTGCAATAAAGTGTTTGTAATAGGAGGAAGCTGTGTTAATTGACAACTTCTGTTTAGCCTTGACCCTAAGATTGTTTGTGGTTAGCAAAAAGATGCGATATTGCCTAACATGATTTTCATTTAATTGATTCGTTTGAATATCTCCCTGGATAAACGTTTTAAAATAATTTAAGGATGCCCTCCACGCTAGATAATTTGAATAACTACCTATGTTTAGTCTTTCTTCAACTATAGTATCGTAAAAAGTTACAAAACTAACATTTAAGTGTACGTTTTCTTTCAAACCAAATTCTTTGTCTCTCCATTGTAACAGACGTTTGGCTCTAATGATTTCAGCAAACTCAATCGTCTTTCTATTATGGGTTTTTTCAGTAATGTCTTTTGGTTCTGCAAAAATCTGTAACTTCAAAAATTCACGTCTTGTTGGCTTTCCTGTTTTCGGACTTATAATAGGTGATGAATAGTCTAGGTAAAGACTTAGCTTGTTATTTGCTAGTTTCTTTTTGCGCACAGTCACATTTGCCATAATTATATATTTATAGAATTAAGTGAGGAGTTTTTCAATCTCAGACTTTTTAATTCGTGTTAATCGTTGAGAAAGGTTTGAAGCTTTAAGTTCGCCAATTTTAATTAGTCTGTAAACAGATTCTTTAGAAATACTTAGTAGTGTAGCTGCTTCTTTAACGGTCAAATACTCTCTTGCTTGTATAATCTCTAAAGGTTCAAACTGAATTTTGAATGTTTGAGCATTCGACTTTTTCACCTTTTTTACACGAATTCTTTTCTTGTAAGCATTTTTAGCACACTTTTCGCCACAAAAACGAGTCACTGTTGTCTTTGCAATAAATGGATTATTACAATTTTCACAAACCCTCCTAACTCTAATATTAGAACTCATTTTTCAATAATTTTCACCCTAATAAGTACTATTAGATAGAAATAAGGTCGATTAAGTGTTGTTAAGTTCAATAATTTCCCCTTAAAAACAAAAGTAATATTAAAAATGAAAATGAGGTACAAAATAGGTACAAAAAATACTAAAATTTAACAAAAAATAGTCAACCTTGAATACTGAATAAAAACACAGTAATCTGATTAAGTGTATATTATATTATTTTAGTTTAGTATTTTTGAGTGTACTACTTCCCGATACAAAAATTAGCAAAAATATTCCCCAACAACTCATCATTAGTCACTTGTCCTGTAATTTCTCCAAAGTGATACAAGGCTTGACGGATATCAATGGCCATGAGATCTCCAGAAAGATCAGGATCAAGTCCATACTGTACTTTTTCGATTTCTTCGAGGGCTTTTAGAAGGGGATCGTAGTGTTTAGGTTAATTTATTTTAATAACCTTCTTCAAAACTATATTTCCATCTCCCATTGTAATTTTAAAGAAATATATGCCTGGGGCTTCAGATATTTCTTGAGATACACTTTTTAGTGTAGGGTATTTTTTAATAGCGACTTGCTGTCCGAGTGTATTGTAAACCTCTATCTCTTGAATAGTATTATTAACATCGGCTTCTATTAGTACACGATTTTTTGTAGGGTTTGGACTTATAGAAATTGATGCTAAGTTTGTAATTTCTTCTATTGATAGGGATGTGTTTTGAAGTATCGTTGCACAGCTTTCATTAAGATGATTAACACGACCATTTGCCTCTGATGAAAAGCCATAATTTGTACTCCAGTAGTAATTATTATTATTCCCTCTAAAAAAACCTTTATATCCTCCAACAAGGCGCTCTTCTAATACACTATCAAAAATAGCAAGTTCCCTTAATTCTCCATTACTTCGATAGGTATTCACAAATAAATCTAAATTGTTAATTGTAGCAGTGATAGAACCTTCTGTATTGGAATTAAACGTGATATCTGTATCACTATTTTGAGTAAAATTTACTCTTCCGGCTACATAAATATTTTCATCATCATCAATATCGATCTTAAATCCAGAAGCTGGAACAGAAGAAGTACTAATATCACTACCCACAATCCATTCAGAAAATCCATTAGAGCTTATCTTATTTACAAACATTGATTTAGCATTTGTCGAAGAAAATAATGACCCATCTGCTTGCTCAACGTAATGTGTTTGATTGAAAGAGCTAATATTATTATTGTTATATCCTGTTAAATACGTGTTACCATCTGGATCTGTAATTATATCATTTGCCCATGCATTATGATAATCTCCATTTATTATGGTATAACTACGAGTTACCCAATCTAAAGCCCCATTTGTATCAAGTTTGAAAAGGTGATTATAATTACTTCCTCCTGGGTCATACTCATGATAATCAAGAATTGTAGGCTGTTCCGATCCTTTATGATAGATGTACATATGATTTCTATAGGTGCCTTGGACATAATAATTATTAAATTGATCAATACCCATTCTTCTGGTTTGGGCAAAAGTTCCAAAAGTACCTGAAGTAGAAAAAATTTCTATATCCCACTCTATGTCACCGTCACTAGACGTTTTGATAATTGCATTACAATACCTAAGACTAGCGTCTGGGAAAATAATTTCGCCTACCTCTCCCACAACTTCATTATTAAGATAAACGGTGTGTTGGCTATCATTATAGATATCATAATGACCTCTAATCAATAAATTATTATCAGTATCTATTTCTAGACCAGTAGGAAGAAAAGTACGTATAGCCATGTGCCAGATTAATTTCCCTCTAGCATCTAATTTAATAATGGCACCCCCATTATCTAAATCATTACCAGAAATGAAATTACCTGCATTGTCATAAAAGCCTCCATTAAAACTTTCGTATTCCATTCCAAGATAAATATTACCATCATGATCTTCTACAGATGATGTAACCCAAGGACGTGAACCAGAAGAAGGATTAGCAGAATATACAATCCATTTTAGAGTTCCTTTATAATCGTGTTTGGTTAAGTATCCTCCTTGTACAATATCACTTTCGAGTGATAGTCCGTGATTACTTCCAAAAACTTCATTTCTATAATATCCTCCAGTAAGGTATCCATCAGATATTTCTCTTATATGCGAAATATCTGGTGTGTAATTCCCATTCCAACTAGGATTATCACTTTGATTATCATATGTCCAACACAATTGCTCATCTGAAGGTTCTTCGTATATATTTGGACTATTTAGCATAGTAGAATGTTCGCAAAAATTTTCAGAATTGGCAGTTAATGTTACGGAGAATATTCCTTCTGCAGTATAACTATTTGATGGATTTGCTTCAGTACTTGAAGGTATTAAAGCAGGGCCTTCAAAATCCCACTCATAAAAACTAGTTTGAAAAGCGGTTTCATAATAGTTTACATTCTCATTAATAGATGCATTAATGAGATCCACATGAAAGTCTGCGTTTGTTTGCTCAACAATGACATTAAAAGTTTCAGTAAAATATGCTTGACAAGATGGCGCTAGAACATGTTGTGATCTCAAATAAAAATCTCCAGTTAGATTAATGGGTTGTGATATTAATGTTACTGGCCCTCCATTGCCTTCAGGGCTTTGTCCAATTAAAGCATTTGTAGTCTCTTCGTGCAGGGTATAAAACACACCCTCTTGTGTATTGTTTATAATAATTTCTATGGGTTCTTCAAGGCAAAGTATTTCATCTACTATAGTTATAGGTTTATCTATTTCTGGGGTTTCTAAAATACTTATGTTTCCAGTTACAGTTGTATTTAAATTATTATAATCTACAGAAAGCTCAACCTCATACATTCCTGGCGTATCAAAAGTATATTCAAGGTTTCCACAAGAAGTACTAACTTCTGTACCATTTATAGACCAACTACAGTTATCTGAACTTCCTATGATAGCTTCTATTTCGATATCACTAGTAGCACTAATAAAACATGCCCCTTGAAGATCAACAGCTACGTAGGGTTTTGCTTCACTGGTAACACTGTAATTTCTTAAAAGGAGACCATTATTACCACATGCATATACAGGATCGTTAGAGTTTAGTTCTGTCCATATTGAATTGATGCTATAAGTTTGTGAACTAGGTTGCCATTCTAATAGTGTTTTTTCAGTATTAGAAAGAAATATACCATGATCAGTACCTATCACGTGACGGTTGTTTTTGTTTACAATAGTTTGTCCATTTATAGGACCATAATTATAATGAGTAACTTCTGTAGACTGTGAATAATCGTATCTTGTATATGTGTCATTTAAAGAGTACATACTAGTATTATTACGATGTATGATGGTATTATGTGTTACATTTGGGGTCTCCAATTTTTGCAAAAAATCAGGGATTGTTCCGAAAAAAAAGTAAGATCCTACAGCGCCTATTTTTCCGTTAGGAGTTAATGAACTAAAACTTATTGATTTGAAATCTCCGATTTCATTTGCATTAACAATTTGATATTCAGTAATTGGATCTCCAACTCCAAAACGTATGATAAGACTATTATCACCCACAGCATAAAATCTATTAGTAAATTTGGAATAATCAACATCATTAAAAGAACTATTTTCAATATCTAATTCGAGAATTGTATATTCTAATGAAGGAAAAGAAATTCGCATTAATATGGCACGCTGAGTAATAGGATTATTTCCTATAATATTTATACCAAAATTATCACCATTGATATTCGTTTTTGCAATACATTTTATGAAGTTTGTTGTATTGTAAAGAGTAGCAAGTTCTTCGTTATCTGTGATTTCATAACGTGTCCAATCATCTGGATTATCACCGCCATTTAGCGTATAATAAATCCCATTTTCACTTGAAATCACACCTACATTACCTATAAAAACAACACCAGCAAAATTATCTGTTAGACCTGTATTCAAAGTTTCCCATTGAGCGTAGCTTATACTAGAAATAGAAAAAAAAAGTAATAAGAGTACATATAGTCTAATAATGAGGAGTCTAGTTGGAAACATAAAATATATTTATAAAAAGTAAAATTATAATAATTATTTGAAAATCAATACGGTTAAAAATTATTTAATTCAGTAAAATAAAGGTAATTTTATAAGGTTATTAAATAGGAATAATCTATAGAAAATCTACTTCCCAATACAAAAATTAGCAAAAATATTCCCCAACAACTCATCATTAGTCACTTGTCCTGTGATTTCTCCAAAGTGATACAGGGCCTGACGGATATCAATGGCCATCAAATCTCCAGATAGATCAGTATCGAGGCCATAGTGTACTTTTTCGATTTCTTCGAGGGCTTTTAGGAGCGCATCATAATGGCGAGAGTTCGTGACAATGGTCTCATTATTACGTAATACACCGGTGTTTACGAAATCTAATAATTTCGCTTTAAGCGCATCCACTCCTTCTTTTTGCTTGGCAGAGAGTAGATGAAGGTTGGGAATTGCCCTTTGTAAGCTAGCAATTTCTGATTTATTGAGCTGATCTACTTTATTGGCTACAATTAGGAGTGGCTTCAGCGGAAACTGATTCTTTATTTTCTCAATCTCGATTACAATCGATTTATATTTCTCTCCCTCTGGGAGAGATGCCTGGGTAGACAGGGAAGCATCAAATAAATAGACCACCACTTGTGCTTGACCAATTTTTTCAAAGGTTTTCTGGATCCCTAACCCTTCAATTACGTCTATCGTTTCTCTAATTCCTGCGGTATCAATAAATCGAAAGCCAATCCCACCGATACTCAACTCATCTTCTATCGTATCCCTTGTGGTACCGGCAATATCAGAAACAATCGCACGCTCTTCGTTTAATAAAGCATTGAGTAGGGTAGACTTCCCTACATTGGGTTCGCCAACAATCGCTACAGGGATTCCGTTTTTAATCACATTTCCTGTGGCAAAAGAATCAATGAGGCGTTTCAGGACTTTGGTGATACGAGCAATCAATTCTTTAAATTGCGTACGATCGGCAAACTCGACATCTTCTTCAGAAAAATCAAGTTCGAGTTCGATAAGCGATGCAAAATTGAGTAATTCCTGACGTAATTGTGCAATCTCATTAGAAAAACCACCACGCATTTGTTGCATGGCGATCTGATGACTTGCTTCATTATCACTCGCAATAAGATCAGCCACCGCTTCGGCTTGAGAAAGATCCATTTTTCCATTAATAAACGAACGTAAGGTAAATTCTCCCGCTTGTGCAGCACGACATCCTTGGCGTAATAATAATTGTATAATCTCTTGCTGAATGTAGCTAGAGCCATGACACGAAATCTCAACCGTAGGTTCTCCTGTATAAGAGTTGCTTCCTTTAAATAAAGAAACCAACACCTCATCTAGTACACGTTGTCCATCTACAATATGGCCTAAATGAATAGTATGTGTCTTCTGCTTGGATAAATCTTTGCCTCGTTTGGATCTAAATAAAGGTGTACAGATAGCGATCGCATCAGGTCCAGATACGCGTATTACGGCAATAGCTCCAGCACCAGCCGGACTTGCCAATGCAACAATAGTGTCTTGTGTGTTCATTCCTGCAAAATTACATAATCGTGTAACATTTTAGAGAAAAGCGATACATATATATTGTAAATCAATCATAAATCAATCAACACATGGAAATCGTACATCAAGAAACAGCACTTAGGGAAGACAGGCAATTACTCGTCCTAACGCACTTGTCACAACTATTAGATTATGTCACAGGATTTGGAGGGTTTATTGTACCTCTTATATTATGGATCACCAACAAAGACAGAGTGATCGGTATGGATGAGCACGGAAAATCGATTCTAAACTTTCAAATAAGCCTCTTTATATATGCACTATTGTGTATTCCTGCCATACTCCTTCTCGGATTAGGCATTATAGGACTTATCACTCTTTGTGTACTTGCGTTTGTATTACCTATCGTTAATGCAGTAAAAGCAAGCAATGGAGAAACGCCTAATTATTATATTAGTATTCCGTTTTTTAAGTAAGAGCGATACCTTGGATTTAATCTCTTAGGTATTTTTTATCCATCCAAAATGTTCCAAATGGGATAACAGAACAAGCTAATACAATGGCTAGCGTTTTGTTGTCCCATTTTCGTTCTGGCTTCATCAGAATTGCCATCACAATATATCCTAGAAAAAGGAATCCATGCGCCATTCCGATTACTTTATTAGGCATGCCATTATCCCAAATGTATTTGAGCGGCATGGTAATAAATAGGATCAATAAAAAAGAAATCCCTTCTAATAGACTTAAAATACGGAATGATTTGAGCATTATTTTCTAGTTTTTGCAAAGATACTATCGAGGTGGGGATTAGACAATCTATTGTTAGTTACTTATAAAGTTAAATTTTAAAGATTCTTTATACGCTTTCGCGAAAGCGTTTGTAACTTTACTCAAAACGAGATACAATGAATCAACTTAATGGAAAAGTAGCGCTAATTACGGGCGGTACTAAGGGTATTGGGTACGGAATTGCAGAACAACTCCTAAAAGCAGGAATGCGAATCGTTATTACAGGACGTGATAAAGATCAGACGTATAAAGCGGCATATGAACTTACCCATGAGGGAGGAAAGGTGTTACCACTCGCTGCAGATGTACGTGATTATGCAGCTATGGAAGCTGTCGTCAAGGAAACAATCAAAACCTACGGACAACTGGATGTGTTGATTGCCAATGCAGGTGTAGGGCATTTTGCACCCATTAGTGAATTAACCATCGATCAGTGGAAAGAAACGATAGGGGTGAATCTTACGGGAGTTTTTCACTCTGTGAAAGCAAGTCTAGCGGCTATTAAGAAAGCTAAAGGCTATATCATCACCATCTCTAGTCTCGCAGGGACAAATTTCTTTGCCAAAGGAACCGCTTATAATGCGAGTAAATTCGGTCTAACAGGTTTTACACAAGCTTTGATGCTTGATGTACGTAACGACGATGTAAAAGTCACCACGATTATGCCTGGGTCGGTGAGTAGTCATTTTGGAGGTCGCTCCCCTGAAGACGGAAAAGATTGGCGCATCCAACCAGAAGATATTGGACAAATGGTGCTTGACTTATTACATATGAACCCGAGGACATTACCTAGTAAAATAGAGGTAAGACCGAGTAAAACAAGCAGCTCTTAAGATAAGCGAGTTCATAACAGAAAATAATACCATATAAAAAGTCCCATGATCTAAACGGATCATGGGACTTTTAGTATATTTAAAATAGCTACTAGTACTCGTTGAGTGCTTTTACGTATTCCCTTAATTCTTCTTCGTTTACTTTTTTATCAATATCGCGTATCAGACACAGGAAATAATGAAAACTTTCATTAGGATTACTTTCAATAACTTCTATTTCTTCACCTTCAATGGGCTCGTCTTGTGGAATGGGAATGGCAAAAGTTTCGTTTTCTTCGATATGCTCGGCAGAAAGACGTGTCGCTTTAGCCAATAGCGGAAGCTCTTCTTGAATGGTGAATGGGCGTAACGCTCTTAGATCATCAACTACCGTGTTTATAATAATTCCATTTTGAGAAACATCTTCGATGAGTTTGTGAATAAGTTTTATAGCTTTAGGATTTTGAAGTGTTTTCATATGGTATGTAGATTTTTGTATTTTGTGCTTTGCAAATTTAAGTTTTTGTAATGCTTTTTGCCACTAAAATTTAGTATAAATTCGTTTGTATTTTAAAAAAAGATTATGAGTAAGCGTGCGTTAAAAAAATACTTAGAAGCGTTAGATCAAAATGCCCTTAAAGAGCAGCTTATAGATTTATATGATCGAATCCCTGAAGTAAAGACGTTTTACGATTTTGTATTTAATCCAAAAGAAGAGGCACTTATTGAAGCTGCAAAAATTAAAATTAGCAACGAATATTTCCCCACCAAACGAAAAAGAGCCCGAAAAAGACGGTCTGTAGCTCAAAAGTTTATTAAGCAATACAAACTATTAGGTGTCGACCCGAAATTACTAGGCGATTTGATGTTATTTAACATTGAAATTGCTCAGACCTTTAGCGCTTCACTACCTTATATGCCAGAAACTTTTTATAAGAGTATGCTCAATTCCTTCAAAGAAGCGCTTCAATATTTGAGTTATCATCAGCTCAAAGAAGATTTTGGTAGTAGATTAGAAGGGATTATTGAGCAATCAGAATCTCAAAACTGGACAAATACAGACCTTTTTGAAGAGGTGGCTAACGATTTTGTTGATTAATTGTTGATAGCCATAGTGAGATTTATGAGTTATGCTTTCGCGAAAGCATAAAAATCACTTAGTTTTGCAAGATTCCATTCTAATCACTAAAAAGAACTGCATTTTTGAGTCAGATTTTACAAGAAAATAAAAAAACAGAAAAAGAATTATACGATTATCAACTAAAAGATCTCGACGCCGTTTTTGACTGCATGGATCGTTGTCAGGAAGATTATAACCTTTTATACCAGCTTCCTACGGGAGGAGGAAAGACGGTTATTTTTTCTGAAATCGTTAGAAGATACATTGAAAGGAAAAACAAAAAAGTAGTTATCCTTACACACCGTATAGAACTCTCCGTACAAACATCACGCATGCTCTCGGAATTTAAAGTGCCCAATATGGTCATTTCAAGTGACGTGAAGACGCTAGAAGGAGCCAAGAACTATATGTGTTACGTGGCTATGGTAGAAACACTAACCAATAGATTGCAAGAAGAACAAATAAGTTTTGATGATGTAGGTCTTGTTATTATAGATGAAGCACATTATAACTCGTTTAGAAAGCTTTTTAGCTACTTTCATAAATCTTTTATCCTTGGGGTTACGGCAACACCTTTAAGTTCTAACATCAAGTTACCTATGAAGGATAACTATGATGAGCTTTTAATTGGTGAAAGTATCCCTTCGCTTATTGAAAGAGGGTTTCTTGCAAAGGCAGAGACGATCTCTTATAACGTAGGCTTGTCTTCCTTGAAGTTAGGAATCAATGGTGACTACACCGTTAAATCTTCTGATATCCTGTATACAGATGCATCCATGCAAGAAAAATTGTTGGCAGCCTATGAGGATCAATCAAAAGGGAAGAAGACCCTTATTTTTAACAATGGGATCAATACCTCTCGATATGTTCAAGAAACATTTTTGGAAGCTGGATACGCGATAAGACATTTAGATAATACCAATAGTGCCAAAGAGCGTAAAGAGATTTTAAAGTGGTTTAAGCATACACCAGACGCGATCTTGACCTCTGTAAGTATCTTAACGACTGGTTTTGATGAACCTACAGTAGATACCATTATTTTAAACAGGGCGACAAAATCATTGACCTTATACTTTCAAATGATTGGTCGAGGGTCTCGAATTTTACCTAATAAAAAGAATTTTAAAGTTCTTGACTTAGGAAACAATGCAGCTCGTTTTGGTCTTTGGGAAGCGCCTATTGATTGGAAAGAGATTTTTAAATTTCCTGATTTCTATCTAGAAAATCTCATAGGAGATGAAGAGATCGAACGAAACTTTTCTTATGTGATGCCTCCCGATTTGCGAAAAGAATTTGCAAATACGGATAAAGTCTATTTTGACATCAAAAAAGAATACAAGAAAGTTGTTGCAGAAGGTAAAAAAGCAAAAACAGCATTAGATAACGCCGTAGAGCAACATGCGCTTATGGTGGTTGATAATAGCGAAGATGTATTTGATGCTCGTATTCTCGCTAGAAAATTAAAAGATGATATTGCATATCGGGTACGTCAATACTCGTATAGTATTATGAATAACACACAAAATTACAGAGATTGGCTTCAGGAAGATTATGAGCGCAAACTGCGTTTACGGATCAATCAGATTTGCACAGAACGGGATATGTAGCGTGTTCTTATACTAAATTGAAGTATTTTATCAGCATTATAGCTATACATAAAAGGATTGCATAGAATATAAACCCTAGTATTCTTGCGCTTTTTGCTTGTTTTATTTTAGTATCAAATCCGTGTTTTATAAAACGTTTGTCTTCTGATTCATTAAAGTTTTTAGTAAAACTGATTTGATTTGTTTCAGTATACTTTTCAAAATAAGGGAAAAAGAAAAACGTAAGATATTCCTCTTTAGTAAGAGGAGCGTTCTTACGTTTTTCCTTGTTTTTTATTTCTTCTTCTGTCAAAGCGAGGTGGAATTATCCTTGTTGTATTTCTTTTGCGATAGCTTGTACTTCATCCAAAACACGCAAGAGGTTACCACTCCACAGTTTTTCTATTTGTTCTTCGGTATAGCCACGTCTTACGAGTTCTATGGTTACATTCATAGTCTCAGAAGCATCTTCCCAACCTTCAATGCCTCCACCACCATCAAAATCTGACGAGATGCCTACGTGTTCTATGCCCATTTTTTCAACCAAATAATCAATATGATCTACAAAGTCAGACACATTTACAGCAGGAGGGAGGTCTGTCATTGTGGCTAATTTTTGTTTTTGTATTGGGAGCATTTTCATATAGGCTTCAAAAAAGGCTGCTCTCTCTGCCGGAGGAAGTGCAAAAGCTTCTCTTCGCTCCATCCATTGCACCCCCATAGAATCTGCTATGACTTTTAGAACTTCCGTTTCTTTGGCTTGTCGGGCATCATTCTTTTCTGTATTCAGGTAACTTTTAAAAGCAACGGTTTGCACCACACCACCATTTTCTTTCATCCATTGTAATTGCTCATCGTCTAGATTGCGGCTATGATCACACAAAGCACGTGCTGAAGAATGGGATGCGATAATAGGGGCTTCGGTAAGCTCAATCATTTGTCGCATCGCTTCTTTACTTGGGTGCGATACATCGATCATCATTCCAACACGATTCATTTCTGCCACTACTTCTTTCCCTAAATCACTTAGACCATTATGAAGCCATACATTATCTGCCTCTCCCGTATTACTATCACTCAATTGGCTGTGTCCGTTGTGCGCTAAGGACATATACCGCCCGCCAAGATTGTAAAACTTCTCAACATTACCTATATCTTCCCCTACGGGATATCCATTTTCGATACCAATCATCGCTACTTTTTTGCCAGACTTCCAGATTTGTCTTGCTTCTTCTGAGCTGGTCGCTAGTTGAATCTGATCTGGTGCAATTTCTTCACAGAGTTTATGAATAGCGTCAAACTTTGACATCGCGTTTTCATAGGCAGCTTTATATCCATCAGCGTTCAGAGAGTCTTGCCCTGTGTATACGATAAACCAGGGCACATCTAGTCCGCCTTCTTGCATTTTAGGGAGATTGACTTGCGAGGTCAATTTTTGAGTATAATTAATAGAGTCTGTAAAATTTTTGACATTGATATCACAGTGGGTATCTAAGGTCATCACATTTTTGTGAATTTCTTTGGCTTTGGCAAGTATGTCTGCTTCGGTCATTGGTGTTGTTGTTTCAGGTTGCTCTGTAGTGCCTTCTTTGCAAGCGATAGAAAGTATAAGAATGGCAATAAGGATGATTGATTTATTCATGGTTAGTATTTGTGTTTTGAACCCTAAAGATACGTAATGTGTCTAAATTTGATATACATTATTTAAAACGATGGTTGTGTGGTTTTTACTGCTTTCGCGAAAGCGTATAAAGGAAAGTATATAAAAAAGGGAAGTCCCCATTGCTATTTGCAATAAGGGACTTCCCAAACTAACCAACCAAAAATCTATATTTTTATCCTCTACGTGATCTACTTGACGTTGATCTTGCTTTTGAGGAGCTTGAACTACTTCTATTTGTGCTTTTTGAAGCAGCACTTGATCTTTTATTAGAAGAACTACGTTGTGTTGCTTTAGGTGCACTTTGACGTGTTGTTCTTGAACTCTTTGCACGATTACTAGAAGATGACCTTGAAGCGCTACTGGTTCTTTTTGTATTTCTAGGAGCTACACTTCTTGAGTTTCCTTTAGACGTATTTCTATCATTTCTAGATGCAACACCTCTTGAGTTTCCTTTAGACGTATTTCTATCATTTCTAGATGCAACGCCTCTTGAGTTTCCTTTTGATGTATTTCTATCATTTCTAGATGCAACGCCTCTTGAGTTTCCTTTTGATGTGTTTCTGTCATTTCTAGATGCAACACCTCTTGAGTTTCCTTTTGATGTATTTCTATCATTTCTAGATGCAACGCCTCTTGAGTTTCCTTTTGATGTATTTCTATCATTTCTAGATGCAACGCCTCTTGAATTTCCTTTTGATGTGTTTCTGTCATTTCTAGATGCAACACCTCTTGTATTACCTCTAGATGTATTTCTGTCATTTCTACTTGCAATCCCTCTTGAATTAGTCCGTGATGTTGTTGATGCGCTTCTAAAGCGAGTGTTATTGCGATCTACGTTATCACGGCGTCCATTGTTGTGTGCAACACGCCCATTTGAAGGACGTCTAAAGTCACGTCTTGAGTTGTGATACCCATTTGCATATCCTCTGTAATAATTATTTCTATGATATGCGTAACTGTATCGTAACGGGGTGTAGAATCTTCTATACGGCGTTGTAAATACAAGACATCTGTTAAAAATAGGTCTGTAAAAAAACGAGTGATATGGATTGTATACATAATACCTATTAAATGGATTGATGAATCCAGTGTAGTGTGAGTATACGCCAAAGTTGTTATAGTGAATAAATAATCCTCCTACTTGTACAAGTCTGTTATTTCTGTAATTAATGCGTACATCTCCAGCTTGAATTAAACGACCGTAATAATCGTAAAATAAGGGTGTATTTTCTATTTGAATAACTGCTCCATAATCATCGTATTGTACATACGGATCATAGTCAAATCCAGTATTAAAACTTATCCCTACAGGTCCAGCATTAATACTTACGGCAAGACCATCTGTGTATTGAGGAATGAAAAAATCAAATTCTCCATCTGGAAATACTGAAAATTCAATGCCATTTTCTACAAAAATATATTTGCTACCATCGTATACAGAACCACGACGAACTGTGTTTGTGGTTTCTGCTGCAACATAAGTGGTAGATCCTATGGTCAATAAACCGACGAGTAATAAAGCTAATTTTTTCATAATAGTCGTTTTTAGATTCGTAAATATGTGTTTGATTGACGAACACGTTTTCTGTATAACAAGTTGCGTGCCATAAATAATAAAACATTAAAAATGAATTAATTAGGTATTTTAAAAAATGTATGAATAAAAAAAACGACTATCCAATGATAGTCGTTTTGCTATTTTTAAGTAGTTCTTTTTATTTTCTTGTGGTTACTTTTTTACGAAATCGGAAATTAAGAAACTCTACAAGAAGTGAGAATGCAATCGTAAAATAAAGATATCCTTTAGGGATACTTCCTATTTCGGATCCAAAGATATTAAGGTGCGATAAATGGGCTGCTTCTGCAATAAGCATAAACCCTATAAGGATCAGAAATGAAAGTCCTAATATTTGTAAAGAAGGGTGTTTATTTATAAAACTACCGACTGGGTTTGCAAAAAGCATCATAATAACAATAGAAATGACTACCGCAATCACCATAATGATGAGCGCATCGGTTGGGTTAGAGGAAAGTCCGCTTGTCATCCCTACGGCAGTGAGAATGGAATCAAAAGAGAAGACAATATTAATCACCGCGATTTGTACAATAGCTTTTGTTAATGATGAAGAACTCTTATCTTTTATTTCTTGTTCTTCAAGACCAGCTTCGTCGACTTTTTCATGGATTTCGTGAACACTTTTCCACAAAAGGAAAATTCCTCCGGCAAATAAGATGATTGCTTGCCAGCTGATGCCTACAGTTATCCATGAATTATTGATATGCCAAAAAGGAACACTTAACGCTATGAGGTACGAGATCCCAAATAATAAGATGATACGCATGCCCATAGCGAGTAATAATCCTATACTAGTTGCTTTTTTGCGATTTTTTTCAGGGAGTTTATCCGAAGCAAGGGTAATAAAAATAATATTATCAATTCCTAAGATGACCTCTAGGAATGTAAGTGTAAGTAACGCGACCCAAGCATCTGTAGTAGCAAATATATCGAACATTAGTTTAGTTTTTTTGCGGTTCCTCGTTGTTTTATATTTTTTCCAACCAGTGAGTATTCAAAGGTGTATAGATCTCCCTCGGTAAACAGAATCTTCATATGGACTGCTTTTTGCTCACTCATGCTTTTAGGGTTGATCTTCTTGACAATCCATTCACAATCATTAATCCATCTAACACTTGAGGAGTCCACCTTGTCATTAAAGTAGGCTACTTCTAACGTATCGTTACGAGTAAACCGTGTGGTAACAAGTTCTCCGTCAATAAGCTCTTCATAGCTAAATTCTCCTGTTTTAAAGGAGTTGCAATCTCTTTGAGGTGTTTTACAGGCGGAAACGACCATGATAATCACAAGTAGATATAAGATATTTTTCACCATAGTGTAAAAATACAAAA
This sequence comes from Dokdonia ponticola, assembly GCF_042653865.1. NCBI lineage: Bacteria > Pseudomonadati > Bacteroidota > Flavobacteriia > Flavobacteriales > Flavobacteriaceae > Dokdonia > Dokdonia ponticola. Next base: position 366,837 of record NZ_JBHSFV010000002.1, read on the forward strand.
TGTTTGTGCTATGGCATCTCGTAACTTTCAAAAGAGCCATCTTCCATGAAGAGAATAATTCGTTTTATTTTTTTATTGGAAGTAGGGTCCTTTAAAGAATTTAGGCTTGTTTTTGTAGTCTCGGTATTCACATTTGCTTGTTCGGTTGCGATGGGAGATTGTGTTTTGGTATTAGTTGTAGAAGAGGAGGGCGGACTATTTTCTATTTTTGGAAAGACACCTTTTCCTTCTAACAACCAATACAAATCTACTTGAGGAAATGTATGTACCACCTTCATCACAAAATCTAAACTCGGCTTATTTCTTCCTGACAAAATATGTGAAATCGTAGCCCGTCCTACTTTAATTTTATCGGCAAAAGTAGCTGCAGATAATTCGTATTCTTTAAGAATTTTCTCTAGTCTTTGCGTAAAATTTCTGTTGTTTACCATTGTAAATCTTTCCGTTTGGGATATATACGTTACAAATGTAAATCTTTGATGTTTGTGTTACAATAATTTTATCTTTTATTTATTTTTAATTTTAAACTATCACTTTATATAAAATTTATAATAATTTGATTTTAATATAATTATATTTTAAATATTGTTTATATGGATTATTTCCATAATATCTTTGGTTCATAACTTAGTATTGTGTTTACAAATGGAATATATACCCCTGATTGATGCGTTTACAAATGTAAATTTTATAAAGTTTAACTTTGTAAACAGAAAACAGTACTACATTTGGAAACACTTATAGATTGGCATAAAAACAATTACGAAAAACAGCTCTTTGGGCGTTACATCCATAGTGACTCTATTCAGGAATTATTAGAAGCATTACCATCTCCATTTGAGGTAAAACAGCGAGGTGTTTCCGTAGAAAAAAGACCTATATATTCAGTCAAAGTGGGAACTGGAAGAATAAAAATTTTGCTTTGGTCACAAATGCATGGGAATGAAAGTACCACCACAAAAGCACTATTTGATCTTTTTAAAGCTTTTCAACAAGGAGATAAAAACTCAATTTTTAATACGATTTTATCTTCATGCACACTTTGTGTAATTCCTATTTTAAATCCTGATGGCGCCAAGGCTTATACTCGTGCGAATGCTAATCAGGTTGATTTGAATAGGGATGCTCAAAATAAATCTCAACCTGAGAGTAGGTTGTTATGGGATATATATTCAGAATTTAAACCTGATTTTTGTTTTAATCTTCATGGTCAACGTACTATTTATGGCTTTGAGTCTACGGGTGCTCCTTCGATTCTTTCTTTTTTAGCCCCTTCTGCAGATGAAAGTAGAGGTATTACGCTTTCGCGAAAGCGGTCTATGGATGTAATAGCACATATGTATAAAGAGTTAACACCTTATTTACCTGGTAATATAGGGCTCTATGATGATGGGTTTAATATTAACTGTACAGGAGATAGTTTTCAGGCAGATGGGGTGCCTACATTGCTCTTTGAGGCAGGTCATTATCCAAGTGATTACGATAGAGAGGTCACGAGACAATATATGTTTTTAGCAATTGTAGCAGCATTAGATTGCATAAGCCACTCAAAAACAGGGGTTGAAAATGTCTATTATACGATTCCAGTTCATCAAAAATGTTATTGTGATATTTTATTTATAAACGCTGTAGATGGAGATGTAGGAATTCAATATTCAGAAAAATTGAATATAAATCGCATTGAATTTATTCCTGAGTTTGCTTTAAAAGATGAGACATCTTCTATGTTTGGACACCGAGTTATAGATGTTTCAGGGTTTAAAATAAAAAAACTTCTAGAAGAAAAATTAATTGGAAAACCAGATGTAAGACATCTTGAACTAGATAAGGATGTTACGATAACGTTGTAGTTAAAATTACCTTTTATTATTACACATTATTCAATAAAAATGAATTAATTTTGAATTTAATTCAATGAATCAAACGATAATGGCAAAATTCAAACTAGACGAAGTTGACCATCAAATACTGGATATGCTCATCGAGAATACCAGAATTCCTTTTACGGATATAGCAAAAAAGTTACTCATATCTGCAGGAACAGTTCATGTTCGTGTAAAAAAGATGGAAGAGGCAGGGATTATTATTGGTTCCTCGCTCACCCTAGATTATGGGAAATTAGGATATTCTTTTATAGCTTATGTAGGTGTATTTTTGAACAAAACTTCACAAACGACATTTGTACTAGAGCGTATTGCTCAAATACCATTTGTTACCGTAGCACATGTAACTACAGGAAAATTTAATATTTTCTGTAAAATAAGAGCAAAAGATACGAATCATGCAAAAAATATTATTTTCTTACTAGATGATATAGAAGGTGTGTATCGTACAGAAACGATGATATCTCTCGAGGAAAGCATCAACGATAAGAAGCGATTAATGCATTCTATTTTTCAAGATTTAGTTTAAGGTTCTAATAAGAATCATAAAAAACCCTTCTAGAATACCTAGAAGGGTTTTTTAGTACCTTTACTTTTTTAAATACAATAGCTATGTACACTAAAGATTTAACTCCTTCAGAGTATAATCCATATTACGCACCATTTATAAAAATGATAGATGGAGATACAACTCTTATTCATGCTCTTCGGGAAAGTAGCGAAGAGGTTATTTCTTTTTTTAATGATATCCCTTCTGATAAATTGAGCTATAGATATGATGTTGGTAAATGGACTCCTAAAGAAGTCTTAGTACATCTTATGGATACCGAACGAATATTCTCATACAGAGCTTTACGATTTGCAAGAAAAGACAAGGTGAATCTTCTAGGTTTTGATCAAAATGATTTTATACCTCCATCCAAAGCTGATTCTAGATCGATGAATTCTCTCATAGAGGAGTATAAAGCCGTTAGAGACGCTACAATTGCACTTTTCAAGAATCTTGACAATACGATGCTCAAGGAAATAGGAACGGGTAGTGGAAGTCCTATGTCAGTAAGAGCGTTAGGTTTTATTACCGTAGGTCATGAAAAGCATCATGTATCCATTATAAAAGAGCGCTATTTGTAAATAATAAGTTTTATTTATGGAGTGGCTGCATAAAAATCAAAAGCTTCATAAATCAATTCGTTCGGCACTTCTTGGTCTATAATCCCTTTTCCGATGGATTCTAAAAGGACAAATTTTACTTTGCCATTGGAATTCTTTTTGTCGTGTTTTAGAAGTTCAATAATATGTTCTATATCGTTTTTTTTGAAACTCACAGGATCATACATATCAGAAAGTACTTTATGAATTTGATCAAGTTGAGACTGTGGAAGACCTGTTATTTTAGCTGAAATATAGCTTTCTAAAATCATTCCAATTGCAATTGCTTCTCCATGAAGTAATTTTTTTAAGTCTTTGTGGCTTAAGCAATACGACTCTATGGCATGACCAAGCGTATGTCCATAGTTAAGTGTTTTGCGTAGGTTTTGTTCTGTAGGATCTTTTAGAACTACTTCATTCTTTATAAAGACGCTATCATAAATAAGTGCATTGAGATCATTAGTCGTCATTGTTGTCAAGTCGGATAATTGTTGCCAGTAGGCTTTACTAGCGATGAGTCCATGTTTATACATTTCTGCTAATCCTGAACGCATTTCAATTTTAGGGAGAGTTGCTAGAAAACCAGTATCTATTACTACTAATTTGGGGTTGTTAATGACTCCTATTAAGTTTTTTAACGTTCCTAAATCTACTCCAGTTTTACCACCTACAGAGGCATCTACCATAGCGAGTAGAGAGGTAGGGATATTTATAAAATCCATGCCTCTTTTAAAGGTACTTGCGACAAACCCTCCTAAATCCGTTACAACGCCACCTCCTAGATTAATAATCAGTCCCTTGCGATCTGCATCAAGGTCGGCTAGGGCATCCCATACACCAGAACAGGTCTCAATCGTTTTGTTTTCTTCACCAGGCACAATTTCTATAACTTCTATAGCGATTGATGTTTCTAAGGTGCTTAAAAATAACGGAAGACAATGTTCTTGCGTGTGACTATCTACAATGATAAATATTTTTGAGTAAGTAGCCGTTTGAATGAGGGTGTTGAGTATCTCATATCCAGAGGTGTTAAAAACTATTTCATAGCTCGAAGCTTTGATAGACTGCATAAATTTTATTTTATGGCACCAAATTACATCTTTTTGTGTAATTCACATTCAGTTTGAATTATATTTGTAGCATAAAATTGACGACTATGGCAGCATCCATTTTTGATAATACAGAACGTGCTTTTATCCTTAAATCAGATAGTGAACTTGAGCGAGCGTATTTTCTGTTTAAAATGATATCAAAAGAACCTCTTGTACGTATAGGTACTGCCATGACTAGGTTTGCACTTAATGCTCATTTGCCTGTAGAAGGATTAATTCGCTCTACCGTATTTGATCATTTTTGTGGAGGGGTCAATGAAGAAGATTGTATTCCTGTCTTGGATAAACTTTATGAAGCAGGGGTCTCTTCAGTACTAGATTATTCTGTAGAGGGGAAAGAAGATGAATCGCAATTTGATGCTTGCCTCCATAAGGTTTTAGAGCTTACAGATTTTGCCAATGAGAAGGATGCCATGCCTATTTCTGTTTTTAAACCTACTGGTTTTGGGCGTTTTGCTATCTGGGAAAAAAAGACAGCAGGAGTGACACTGAACCCAGAGGAACAAAAAGAGTGGGATAAAATTGTAAATCGTTTTGATCAAATTTGTAAAAAAGCCAAAGAAACTGATGTCGCGGTACTCATAGATGGAGAAGAAAGCTGGATGCAAGATGCTGCAGATGATCTTGTAGCAGATATGATGGCGAAATACAATACAGAAAAGGCTATTGTGTTCAATACACTTCAATGTTACCGTTGGGATCGGTTAGATTATCTTAAAAAGCTTCACCTCGAAGCAAAAGTAAAAGGATTTAAAATAGGAGTAAAGATTGTGCGTGGTGCGTATATGGAGAAGGAAAATGATCGTGCTAAAGCTAAAGGATATCCAACTCCAATCTGCGCAAATAAAGCGGAGACAGATGCTAATTTTAATGATACCCTACGTTATATATTAGATCATATAGATGACATTTCTGTATTCTTAGGAACTCATAATGAGTCTAGTTGCTTACTAGCGATGGAGATCATGAAAGATAAATCTATAGCAATAGATGACAAACGCGTTTGGTTTGGGCAATTATATGGTATGAGTGATCATATTAGTTTTAATCTGGCTTCAGAAGGGTATAACGTAGCAAAATATATTCCTTTTGGTCCTGTAAAAGATGTGATGCCTTACTTAATACGAAGAGCTGAGGAAAACACATCAGTGGCTGGGCAAACGAATCGTGAGTTAGAATTGATCAAGGCAGAGCGTAAACGAAGAAAGATATAATAATACCATTTACCAATTGAATTTACTATAATAAAACACCCTTTTTTCCTTTCTATTTCACAAGAAAAAAGAAACCGTAGCTTAATGCTTTAGTTTTCTTTCTCATATAAAGAAAAAAATCATCGTTTTCTTTTCCAGTAAATTCAATTAATAACTGGTATAAATACTTACACGGGGTTTTTTTGATTGTTGTCCGTTTTTGTTTTGCTTTCGCGAAAGCATACACAGCAACACTTAATCTTTAGCTAAAGAAACTTCTTTAATCAATACGTTTTCTTCGCAATTTTCAAGAACAATCTTAAGCAATTGTTCTTCTGAAGTTTGACCGTATACGGCATATTCTCCACAAGGTTCTTTTCTAGGTTGGCTTTCATTAAAGTCAATGTCTCCATTTTTTAGCACGCTATTTACGGCAATCGTATCTAATTGCAATTGAGTTAAGGACTCTTGCGCTTTTCGCGAAAGCGTATACGACTTTAAATTAATGTTTTTTAAAACTCTAGCTTCTGGAAAATAAGCACAGCTTGTTTTTTTTCCGCTAAAGAAAAAGGCTAGAATGATCAAGCCTAAAGAGAAACCACCTAAATAGTACCCTATTCGATGTAATAAACGCATATGTTAAAAAATAAGAAGATTGATATCTCGGTAGTTTAAATTAAACCAATTTGCCACCGACTTGCTGGTTAAAACGCCGTGGTAAAAATACAAACCGTTTTTCAATCCTTTGTCAAAACGAAGTTTATTTTCTATACCTCCTTCTTCTCCGATATCCAAAAGATAGGGAGTGAATATATTACTTAATGATATAGAGGCTGTTCGAGCAAATCGAGCAGGAATATTAGGGACACAATAATGGGTTACTCCATGTTTTACAAACGTGGGTTTATCGTGTGAAGTCACATCACTAGTTTCAAAGCATCCGCCCATATCAATACTCACGTCTATGATGACAGCCCCGTTTTTCATGCTTTCTATCATGGCTTCTGTGACAATAACAGGAGATCTATTAGTTCCTCGTACGGCACCAATAGCGACATCGCAGCGTTTTAACGCTTTGAATAGATTTTTAGGTTGCAGGGTAGATGTGTACATAGGCCTGCCTATGTTGGTTTGTATACAACGCAGTTTGGTTATAGAATTATCAAATATCTTGACATTTGCACCCAGTCCTATAGCAGATCGTGCAGCAAACTCACCTACGGTACCGGCTCCAATAATGACAACTTCTGCAGGAGGAACACCACTAATATTTCCTAGAAGCATACCTGTGCCCAATTCGGGACTACTCATCAATTCTGCAGCTACTTGAACAGCTGCAGTACCAGCGATTTCAGAAAGGGTACGAACGGCAGGGTAGGTGCCATCATCGTCTTTTATAAATTCGAAAGCGATGGCTGTAATTCTTTTACTAGCCAATTTTTCGAAGTAGGCTTTCTTTTGTGTTTTTAACTGTAGTGCAGAGATTAATACCGTTTGCGGATTAATCATATCCAGTTCTTCTAGTGATGGTGGTTCTACTTTAAGAATCATGGGGCACGAAAATACTTTTGATGTGTCGTTTGTCACTTCGGCGCCAGCTTCACTATAATCTTTGTCTGAGTATCGTGCTCCTTTACCAGCTTTAGATTCCACAAGGACGCGATGACCATTGGCAGTAAGTGCGGCAACGGCGTCAGGAGTAAGGCATACACGTCGTTCTTGAAAATGCGTTTCCCTTGGGATTCCTATAAATAAATCTCCTTTTTGTGTAGCAATTTCTAGTTTTTCTTCCTGAGGTAATAATTGTGCTCGTGTAAAAGGACTGTTGGGTGTATCCATATAGTTGTATCAGGTTGGTACTCAAAAATACGGATTAAAAGAAGAAAAAAGAAGTCTATGTATAAAGTGTTATTCTTGAGACATAAATAAAGGTTCGTCATCTTCATCATCTTCTACATCATCTTCATCTTTTGTCTTGGTTTGTAATTCACCTTTCCAGTTCACACGGCTTAATTCACTTAAATCTATACCATGGATTTTATCAAATACGCGCGTTCTGATCGTATAAGAAAAAATAGCCATAAAGAATATTATTGGTGCTAATGCATATATTTCTATAGTGTCAGCGTTTCTGACGTCCATATCCAAAGTAGAGTAAATTTGAAAAGCATACATACAAAGAGGTACCAAAATCACATGATACCACCAGTGTTTACAGGTGAAAAACCAAATCAATAGTAACAGAAAAGGAATTAATTTACCAAGTATGACCCAAGCAAGATAATTGATATCTTCCCAATAATAACTTCTAAAGGTTCCAAAAGGTGATTCCCAAATAGGACTAACAGGAAACCCTTGATAGAGATAAAAAATAAACGGGCATGCTATTATTAAACTTGCAATAATAGTGCCCGTTAAAAGAGTTTTCCTTTTGATTTTATCCAGCAGGGATGAGTTTTCTTTTTTTCTTTTCGATTGCTTGGTCTGCATTTGTTTCGTTGGTTGCAGTGTACATAAGGGCGGTAGCGGCTGCGATAAGCAGCGCTAAAAGTAAAGCTTTAACTTTCATAATCGTGAGTGTTTAAATGATTTGTTGCTACAAAATTCAATAAACACAGGTAAAGTTACACTATACTTTTTTTTTTGTATATTCGCGCCTTTTTATAAAAAAAAAGAGCTTTCTCTTATGATTACACTTGATTTAATAGTATCCTTTAAAAACCTTTTTTTCGTTTAACTGTTTTCGTTCTTGTTTTTTATCTATAGAGTTGATTTTTTTTTAAGAATTATCCTACAATATAAAATAAGATTTTATTAACAAAATTAACATAAATTTAACATTTCTAGGTTAATTTTATACGCCTTTCTCCTATTTCATTCATCGATATATATATCTTTTGGCTGTCTTTTGGTAAATAACTCTTTATTTTTTCAGGCCATTCTATAAATATCCAGTCTCCTTGTGCTATATATTCTTCAAAGCCTAAATCTAGGATTTCTTCTTCTACATTGATTCTATAGGCATCAAAATGATAGATGACTTTATTATCTGAAGTTCTATACTCGTTAACTATTGAAAAGGTTGGGCTAGAGACCGTTTCGGTAACGCCTAGTTGTTTGGCTAATGAAGTTATAAGAGTCGTTTTACCAACACCCATTTCACCATAAAAAAGCAATATATTGCTTTTTGTAGCTTCAATAATGCGCATTGATATACTATCTATTTGGGATAGTATGTAGGTGATTTCCATTTTTTAATTTTCAACTTGGGATTCTAAATATATAAAAAAAACAGAAAGAGATACACTTTGTGAATATTAAACAAACGTAGTGTTTATGGGAATTTGTAAGAATTTTGTAGGAAGGAAGCGAGTATTAGTTCTTTAAGCTCTAGTGATATGGTACTTCCATATAGCGGTATGAAATGCTAATCGCACTATAGTGATTTATATAGACCTATTTTATGGAATACTTTTAAATGTTAAATAAACCTAGCGGTACTATTGTACACCACACACAATATTCGCTAGGTTTGTCCTTTCACTACTTTTGAAAGCTTTGTAGGCATTTGATTTTACAATCATGTTTTGCCAATCAATTTTTGATTTATCTGCCATCACTAATACTTTTTAAATCCCTAATTTTAATAATAATAGTTGTTGGTAGATTGCTCTCTTTTTGATGATTACAAATTTGTAAGCTTTCTAGTAACTACGCAATGTTTGTGTTGGTACATTTATAAATTTTCTAGACGTTTTTATAAATATTCCAAGCAATTTTTGGTTATTTTCGTTTCATGAGATTGCAACATTGTGTTTTTATACTTTTTTTTTGTTTTTTTAGGGTAATAACTACCTATTCTCAAGAATCCATTCTAGAAGGATACACTCTCATAGATTCTCTAGTAGACAAAGATTATAAAGAGCTTATAGCTCATTTTAATCGAATAGCTCCAAATTATCAAATAGAACCTGATAGTATTTTTGCTCATGAGGTTGCAATGACCTATTTATGGAAAGCACATCAAAAAAATGATTCTTTGAATATGGGAAAAGCCTACAGTATGCTTGGACAGTTAGAAGATTTACGATTGGATTATTTGGATAAAGCGATTGCGTATACAGAAAACTATGATGATAAAACTCAACCTGCACTTGCATATAGTTTAAAATTTGCAAATTATTATTACCAAGGAGAGAATCAGAAAGCTAGTAATATGCTATTAGAGGCTATTGAATATGCTAGAAAAAGAAATAACTTGAAGATGTTAAAAGAATTAGAATATAACATTAATGTTCTCAATTCTCAATGGGGAGATAGGCAAAGAACACTAAAATATTTTCTAAAATATAATTCTTTTATAAAGTCTGGAGTATATGATTCACTTTTTTTAGAATTTCCTAGGGAAAGTAAAGAACAAGAATATATAGATGTTCAATATTCTATTGCAAAAAATTATTATGACGCAAAAGAATTAAAATTAGCTTCTACATATATTGATTCGGTATATCATTACGGGCTAAAAAATAATATTGATGAATACAAACTTATTTTTTTTGGACTTAAGGGAGGGATTCTATATAGAGAAGGGGCGTATCAAGAAGCATTAAAATATACGAATCAATTTCTTGAGTTAGAAGATCCAGAAGATCTATATGCTATAAGTCGATCTTTAAATATGAAAGGCCTCATCTTATGGCAACTCAACCGTAAAGAAGAAGCCATACAAAGTATAAAAAAAGCAGATAGCCTCTATCAAATTACCGATGATGAGTTTGAAGAACTAGGTGAGGGGTATCAGGTATTAATTAATCATTATAAGGATATTGGTGAAACAGAAAATCAATTAGTATATCTTAATAAACTCATTGAGTTTGACCGAAAAATATCTTCCAATTATATAGAAATAGGGAATCGTATCGCTCAAGAATATACATTGCCTCAATTATTAGCAGAAAAAGATATCGTAATTTCAAAACTCAATTCAGAAAAAGCATTTGAGAAACGTACTAAGTATATCACTTTTATATTATTAGGGGTTTCAATAATGGTTATTGTGTATTATATACGAACATATTACAGAAGTAAAAAGAAGTTTCAATTACTACAAGAAACCTTTGAGCAACAGCGTTTATCTGCAAACAGGACAGAAGTACAAGTTCAAAAGGAAAAATCAGTCTTAAATCTTGAAGAAAAACAAATTGAATTAATTTCAAAAGGATTGACAAAGTTTGAGCAATCTCAAGAGTTTCTTGATGGTACTGTTACTTTAAAATCATTAGCCGAAAGATTAGAAACCAATTCTTCGTATTTATCCAAGTATATTAATGGAGTAAAAGAAACCAATTTCTCCACCTACATCAGTGATTTACGTATACAGCATGCCATCTATAAGCTTCAGGAAGATGTAAAATTTAGATTCTACACGGTAGAAGCCATAGCCAGTGAAGTAGGTTTTTCCAATACCCGATCCTTTACCAATCATTTTAAAAGAGTGACAGGAATTACTGTTTCCTACTTTATGAAAAGACTTTTTCCCTCATCCTAATCTTCTCCCAGAGGGAGAAGGGATTTGTTTGTAGATTTTTATTTTTATTTTGCTATAGTATTGCAAATAGTATCATAATTTAGCACTCCAATGTCAGATCTAGCGCAGTCGAGAAGTAGCAATCTTGAATCAAAGAGCACACTATTCTAAAGTAAAACAGCGTACTACTCTATTTTAGAACAGTACTCTATTTGTATATATAATGATTTTGCTCCCTCTTACTAGATAAGAGAAACCTGTGTTAAAATTATTTAGGATCTAATATTGCAATCGGAATAATCATTTCTTCTAATGATACGCCTCCATGTTGGTAGGTATTTCTATAATAGCTTACATAGTGATTATAATTATTAGGATAGGCGAAAAATAAATCACTTTTTGCAAAAATAAAGGAGCTACTCATGTTAATAGACGGAAGGTGTATTGTTCTTGGGTCTTTTGCAGCAAGTACATCCTTATCCTCATACGTAAGGCTTCTTCCTGTTTTATAGCGTAAGTTGAGGCTCGTATTTTTATCTCCTATTACCTTAGAGGGATTTTTTACATTAATCGTACCGTGGTCGGTAGTGATGATTAATTTAAAGCCCATTTGCTGTGCTTGTTGAATCATCTCTAGTAATGGAGAGTTTTTGAACCAACTTTCTGTAAGTGATCTATATGATTTATCATTGCTCGCCAATTCTTTAATAACTTCCATTTCTGTTTTGGCGTGGGATAACATGTCCACAAAATTATAAACGACTACAGTAAGATCATTATCTTTCTGAGATTTAAAATTATCAGAGAGTTTTTTACCATTCTTTAGATTGGTGATTTTATGATATTCCCAGGTAATATCTAGATGTAATCTCTTCAATTGTTCGCGTAAAAAATCTGCTTCATGCATATTTTTACCGCCTTCGTCTGTGTCATCAAGCCAATAGTTAGGATGTTTCTTTTTCATCTCACTCGGCATGAGTCCAGAAAAGATGGCATTACGGGCATATTGAGTTGCTGTAGGAAGGATGCTGTAATACGCTTCTTCTTCTCTTTTTTTATAGTAAGAAGCAAGATGGGGTTCAAAGGCTTTCCATTGATCAAATCTTAGATTGTCAATTACCACAAATAGTATAGGTTCTCCTTTTTTGAGCTCAGGAACTACTTTTTCTTTAAACAACGTATGTGACATGATTGGCCCATCATGCGAACTAAACCAATCTGCATAATTTCGATCTACAAATTTGCAAAACTGATAATTAGCTTCTGCTTTTTGAGATTCTAAAATCTCAAACATGCTGGGATCTTCAATGGTTTCTAGCTCCATTTCCCAGTAAATTAATTTCTGATAAAGTTCTGCCCACTCTTCATAAGAGTTGACCATAGAGAGATCCATCGCGATTTTACGAAACTCTTGTTGGTAGGATGAAGCTGTTTTTTGGGAAATTAAACGGCTGTGATCTAGATTTTTCTTGAGGCTTAATAAAATCTGATTTGGATTAACAGGTTTGATTAGATAATCTGCTATTTTAGAGCCTATGGCTTCCTCCATAATATACTCTTCTTCACTCTTGGTGATCATAACCACGGGTACATTTTCACGTTTATTTTTGATTTCATTTAAGGTTTCAAGTCCTGTCAAACCTGGCATATTTTCATCAAGAAAAACAATATCAAAGTTTTGCTCATCTATGATTTCGATGGCCTCCAATCCGCTAGTGCATTTGGTCACAGAATAGTTTTTCTTCTCTAAAAAAAGAATGTGTGGCTTTAATAAATCAATTTCGTCATCTACCCAAAGAATGTTAATTGTACTCATGTATGGTGTGGTGTATGTATACGCTTTCGCGAAAGCAAATAAAAACTCTCAAAAAAGCTAGTATGATTAGTGGTATATTTGTTTAAATTTTTAAATGACACTGTGATAAAACAGTCTTCCAAAGTTACTATAATTAACGATCCTATCTATGGTTTTATTACCATACCTAATGGGGTTATTTTTAATCTGATACAGCATCCTTATTTCCAGCGACTGCGTCGTATTACACAAATGGGGCTCTCTTATTTGGTGTATCCAGGAGCGCATCACACCCGTTTTCATCACGCTATAGGTTGTTTGCATATTATGCAAAAAGCACTCACAACCCTTAAAGACAAAGGGATTGAGATCTCCAAAGAAGAAGAAGAAGCGACGCTTATTGCCATCCTATTACATGATATAGGACACGGTCCATTCTCTCATGCAATGGAACAAAGTATTATCGAAAATGTTCATCATGAGCAGATATCGACTGCTTTTATGGAGGCTTTAAATAAAGAGTTTAACGGAAGTTTAACGCTTGCTATTCAGATTTTCAAGGGTACATACGCTCGTAAGTTTCTAAATCAGTTAGTTTCTGGACAACTAGACATGGATCGCACGGACTATCTAAAAAGAGATAGCTTTTATACGGGTATGGCAGAAGGTAACATTAATACAGACCGTATAATTGCCATGCTTAACGTTTTTGAAAATCAATTAGTCGTAGAGGAAAAAGGAATTTATACGGTCGAGAAGTTTTTAGTAGCTAGACGACTTATGTATTGGCAGGTTTATTTACATAAAACTGGAGTGGTGGCAGAGCAGCTTATTACACGTGTTTTAAAACGTGCTAAAGAACTTTCTCATTCAGGAGTAGCATTACCAGCAAGTACTTCGTTGTCCTATTTCTTAAAGAATAAAATTGGTCTAGATAATTTTAAAGCCACATTAAACACGTTTTCTCAGTTAGATGATTATGATATTATTTCTGCAATGAAAGAGTGGTGTTATACCGATGATTTTGTATTGAGAGAGTTATCTAAGTCTATTATAAACAGAGATTTATTAAACGTTAAGATTCGTAAAAAACCATTTTCAGAGCATAAGAAGCAAAAGCATATTGATCAATTAATAGAAAAATATCACATTACTCCTTATGAAGCTTCTTATTTTGTTTTTACAGGTACTATTTCAAATCAAGCCTATAATTACACACAAGGAGGAATCAATATAGTCATGTCTAATGGTAGGATTATAGACGTAGTAAAAGCGAGTGATCAGTTAAGCTTAAAATCCCTAACTAAAGAAGTCGTTAAAAACTATATCTGTTACCCCAAACCTAAAGACTAAGTTTTTTGTTATTTTTGCCAAACATGAAATTTACAGCAGCTCAAATAGCAGGTATATTAGAAGGAACGGTAGAGGGGAATCCAGACATCGAAGTTTCTAAGCTTGCCAAGATAGAAGAAGGAACTACAGGATCTCTTACATTTCTTGCAAATCCCAAATACACTTCTTACTTATACACAACAAAAGCATCTATTGCCATTGTTAATATAGACTTTGAACTTGAAAATGAAATCGACACTACACTTATACGAGTAGAAGATGCGTATAAGTCATTTTCAAAATTATTAGAATATTATAATCAAGTAAAATTAAACAAATTAGGGATAGAACAACCAAGTTATATTTCTGAGTCTGCATCTTATGGTGAAGGTCTTTATCTAGGTGCTTTTGCCTACCTAGGCGACAATGTAAAAATTGGAGATAATGTAAAGATCTATCCCAATGCCTATGTGGGCGATAATGTAACGATAGGAGATAATTCTGTTTTATTTGCTGGGGCTAAGGTCTATTCTGATTGTATTATAGGACATTCTGTGTATATTCATAGTGGAGCGATTGTAGGGGCAGATGGCTTTGGGTTTACACCCAATGAAAAAGGAGAATATAGTAAAGTTCCACAAACAGGAAATGTGATTATAGAAGATTATGTAGATATTGGAGCTGGTACTACTATAGATAGAGCTACCTTAGGGTCGACTATTATAAGAAAAGGAGTGAAGCTAGATAATCAAATACAAATTGCTCATAATGTAGAAATAGGAGCACACACAGCGATTGCCGCACAAACAGGAATTGCGGGTTCTACAAAAATTGGCAAAAATTGTTTGATTGGCGGACAGGTAGGAATTGCAGGACACATTACTATAGGAGATCGTGTGCGTATTCAAGCTCAGTCTGGTATAGGGCGTAATGTAAAGGATGATGAAGTTCTACAAGGCTCTCCATCATTTGCTTATGCAGATTGGAATCGCTCCTACGTACATTTTAAAAATTTACCCAAGATAGTTCAAACGGTTAACCAACTTGACAAAAAAATAAATCAATGAGTGAAGCTAGAGCACAACAATGTACAATAGCTAAAGAGGTGACTCTTACTGGTGTAGGATTACACACAGGAGCCAATGTTACGATGACGTTTAAGCCAGCCGATGAAAATCACGGCTATAAATTTAAGCGTGTCGATCTAGAGGGAGAACCAGTGATAGCCGCAGATGCTTCATTAGTGACCAATACGCAAAGAGGAACTAATCTAGAAAAAAATGGCGTTGCTATACAAACTACAGAACATGTACTAGCGGCCTGTGTAGGTTTAGAAATCGATAATATTCTTATAGAATTAAATGCTTCTGAACCTCCTATCATGGATGGTTCATCAAAGTTCTTTGTAGAAGCATTAGAAAAAGCAGGAAAAAAAGAACAGGAAGCGTGTCGCGATGAGTATGTTGTAAAAGAAGTTATCTCTTACATAGATGAAGATACAGGAAGTGAAATCATCCTAATGCCTTCTGATGAGTACCAAGTAACAACTATGGTGGATTTTGGCACTAAAGTATTAGGCACCCAAAATGCAAGTATTAAACACCTTTCAGAATTCAAAGAAGAAATATCAGATAGTCGTACGTTCAGTTTTTTACACGAAATAGAAATGCTTCTTGAACACGGTCTCATCAAAGGAGGTGACCTTAATAACGCGATTGTATACGTAGACAAAGAGTTGTCTCCAGAAACCATGGACAAATTACGCGTTGCTTTTAATAAAGACCATATCGCTATAAAACCTAATGGGATCTTAGATAATTTAACGTTACATCATCCTAATGAAGCTGCACGTCACAAATTACTAGATGTTATAGGTGACCTTGCACTAGTAGGGACCCGTATACGAGGCAAGATCATAGCAAATAAGCCCGGACACTATGTAAATACGCAATTCGCAAAAAAACTTCAAAAAATAATAAAGGCAGAACGACGCAACCATGTGCCTGACGTAGATTTACATGCACCTCCTGTAAAAGACGTCAATCAGATCATGGAAATGTTACCGCACAGACCTCCATTCTTACTAGTTGATAAGATTTTAGAACTTACAGATCAGTATGTAATTGGAATGAAAAATGTTACAATGAACGAGCCGTTCTTTGTAGGTCATTTTCCTGGAGCACCTGTCATGCCAGGCGTTTTACAAATTGAAGCCATGGCTCAAACAGGAGGGATATTGGTGTTGAGTACCGTACCCGATCCAGAAAATTATTTAACGTACTTACTAAAAATAGATAATGTACGTTACAAACAACAAGTAGTTCCAGGAGATACCCTTATCTTTAAACTGGATTTAATGTCTCCTATACGAAGAGGAATATGCCAAATGCAAGCACGTGCCTATGCAAACGGGAGACTAGTATCAGAAGCCGAAATTATGGCTCAAATTGTTAAAGTAAAGAACAACTAACGAATGAATCAACCACTGGCATACGTACATCCTGGTGCTAAAATTGCAAAAAATGTAGTTATAGAACCTTTCACGACCATACATAATAATGTTGTGATAGGTGAAGGAAGTTGGATAGGATCTAACGTAACCATCATGGAAGGCGCTCGAATAGGTAAAAATGTAAGCATTTTTCCAGGAGCAGTCATTTCTGCAATACCCCAAGATAAAAAATTTAACGACGAAGACACGGTTACAATTATAGGCGATAATACGACGATAAGAGAATGTGTCACCATCAATAGAGGGACTTCTGATCGCATGAAAACAGAAGTCGGAAAAAATTGTTGGATCATGGCCTATTGTCACATCGCACACGATTGTATTGTGGGTGATAATTGTATTTTCTCAAATAATAGTACACTCGCAGGACATATTACCGTAGGGGAATACGTTGTACTGGCAGGAATGGCTGCCGTACAGCAATTCTGTACCATAGGAAGTCATGCATTTGTGACCGGAGGGTCTCTCGTAAGAAAAGACGTTCCCCCTTTTGTAAAAGCAGGAAGGGAACCCTTAAGTTATGTAGGAATCAATTCTATCGGATTACGTCGTCGTGGATTTACCACAGAAAAGATTCGTGAGATTCAAAATATCTTCAGGATTCTCTACCAGAAAAACTATAATAATACCCAAGCGGTAGAAATTATAGAAGCAGAGATGGAAGCAACACCAGAAAGAGATGAGATTCTACAATTTATTAGAAACTCGCAACGCGGTATCATGAAAGGATACTTTAGTACTAATTAAAATTAAACTAATAATGTATACGCTTTCGCGGACCTGCCTGACGGCAGACAGGAGCGTATAATCAAATACTCAAAATAGCATACATAATGGCAACAACATCAGATATACGCAACGGATTGTGCATACACTATAATCACGATATTTATAAAATAGTAGAGTTCTTACACGTAAAACCTGGGAAAGGTCCTGCATTTGTTCGTACTAAAATGAAAAGTGTCACCACAGGAAAAATACTCGATAATACATTCTCGGCAGGACACAAAATTGACGAAGTACGTGTAGAAACGCATAAATTTCAGTTCTTATATCCAGAAGGAGATACCTACCATTTTATGAATGTAGAGGATTATACGCAAATTACGCTACAAAAAGACACCATAGATGCAGCCGATTTATTAAAAGAGGGAGAAGTAGTAACAGTATTGATTAACACAGAAGATCAAGCACCTTTATCTGTAGATATGCCCGCTAGTGTCATTCTTGAAGTAACGCATACAGAGCCAGGTGTTAAAGGGAATACTGCCACCAATGCCACAAAACCAGCTACGGTTGAAACGGGAGCTTCGGTGAACGTTCCTTTATTTATAAACGAAGGTGATAAAATTAAAATCGAAACCGCCAAAGGGACGTATAAAGAAAGAGTTAAAGAATAATTCATTTTTTAGTGTTCCACCATTCTTTAATGCGAATAGATTCTTAATACATTAACTGTGAAATTTCCTCAAACTCATACCTTACAGCAAATTGCGACCATCATCAATGCACAACCTATTGGCGATGCTGATTTTCCTGTGTTAGGAATGAATGAAATTCATGTGGTGACTCTAGGCGATATCGTATTTGTAGATCATCCCAAATACTACACAAAAGCATTAGAAAGCGCCGCAACTATTGTTCTTATTAACAAAGAAGTACCATGTCCAGAAGGCAAAGCACTTCTTATTTCTGACGATCCGTTTAGAGATTTTAATGTACTGACGGATTATTTTAAACCTTTTTCCGCTTCCGCGAAAGCGATCTCAGAAACAGCAAAAATTGGAGAAGGAACCACCATTCAACCCAATACTTTTGTTGGAAATCATGTGGTGATAGGTAAAAACTGTGTCATTCACTCTAATGTGAGTATTTACGATCATACGGTGATTGGGGATAATGTGACCATTCATGCAGGAACCGTATTAGGTGCTGATGCTTTTTATTACAAAAAACGACCTGAAGGATTTGATAAATTAAAATCAGGAGGACGCGTGGTGATCAAAGATCATGTAGATATTGGTGCTGCATGTACCATAGACAAAGGCGTTACGGGAGATACTACCATAGGAGAAGGGACAAAAATTGACAACCAGGTGCATATTGGTCACGATACAGTAATTGGTAAAAAAGTATTAATTGCCTCACAAACAGGCATCGCAGGCTGTGTGATTATAGAAGATGAAGTCACTCTTTGGGGACAAGTCGGTATTACAAGCGGAATTACCATAGGAGAAAAAGCAGTGGTCTCTGCGCAAAGTGGTGTAAGCAAATCTTTAGAAGGTAAAAAGAGTTACTTTGGAACACCCGCAGGAGATTTTAGAGAAAAATATAAAGAAATTGCCAACCTGAGAATGGTTCCAGAACTGATAGAACAATTAAAGAATAAAAAATGAATACAAGCGGTAAAAGCGTCGTAAGTGGTTTTTATACCTCAGATTTCTTTAACGAAACTGAAAATATAAAAAAATACCTTCATCCAGAGATGGAGCTTTTTTGGAATGCAAGAACGGGGTATTCTCACATGAATAGAGATGAAGTACTTACCATGGCTTCAGAAGCATCTAAGTCTTTTGAGAGTGTACGTTGTGAAATCACTCACTTATTAGAGGATGGAGATGATGTCACCATACGATATACCTACTTTGTGCGAATGATTGAAGATCCAAATGAAGAAGTTCCCGTAGCCCATTTTATGGCTATCTGGAAGATCAAAGATGGCTTAATGTATCGTGGTTATCAAATGAGCCAGCCTGCAGAAGAAGATAAAGAAGCGATGATTTCATATCAAGGTGTAAATTTGTAAAAATACCTTCGGCAAACCCATACAAAAAACTATTTTTGCAACAGCAAAACTTAAAAACAAACAATGAGCGTTTTAGTAAACAAAGATTCGAAAATTATTGTTCAAGGATTTACAGGTAGTGAAGGAACTTTTCACGCTGGCCAAATGATTGAATACGGTACCAATGTAGTAGGTGGTGTGACTCCAGGAAAAGGAGGTCAAACCCATTTAGATCGTCCTGTTTTTAATACAGTAGAGCAAGCCGTTAAAGAATTAGAGGCAGACACTACTATTATTTTTGTTCCACCAGCTTTTGCTGCCGATGCGATTATGGAAGCTGCAGATGCAGGGATTAAAGTGATTATCACCATCACAGAAGGAATTCCTGTTGCAGATATGATTAAGGCATCTAATTATATAAAAGACATCGATTGTCGTCTAATTGGCCCTAACTGTCCAGGTGTGATTACTCCGGGAGAGGCAAAGGTAGGTATTATGCCTGGTTTTGTATTTAAGAAAGGTAATGTAGGAATTGTTTCAAAATCAGGAACACTTACGTATGAAGCGGCTGACCAAGTAGTAAAACAAGGTCTTGGTATCACTACCGCTATCGGAATAGGAGGAGATCCAATTATAGGGACTACAACAAAAGAAGCTGTTGAGTTATTAATCAATGATCCAGAAACAGAAGCTGTCGTGATGATAGGTGAGATAGGAGGACAGCTAGAAGCAGATGCTGCTAACTGGTATAAAAATAGTGGAAGTAAAAAACCTGTCGTAGGATTTATCGCTGGAGAAACAGCTCCAGCAGGTCGTACCATGGGACATGCAGGTGCGATTGTAGGCGGAAGTGATGATACTGCTCAGGCTAAAAAAGCCATTATGAGAGCGTGTGGGATTCACGTGGTAGACAGCCCAGCAGAAATTGGAAAAAAAGTAGCTGAAGTTTTAGGCTAAGACCTAAAATAAGGATGATAAAATTATCTTAAACTTTAAAAACCTCTTGAATTTTCAAGAGGTTTTTTTATGCACACCCCTATGCATTTCCTTATATTTGATAAGAAACAAATAGTATATACTAAATAACCAACCTATATGAAATTACTCGAAGGAAAAACGGCTATCATCACAGGAGCTAGTCGTGGTATTGGGAAAGGCATTGCCGAGGTTTTTGCACAGCATGGAGCCAATGTTGCATTTACCTATAGTTCTTCTGTAGATGCTGCAAATGCGCTAGAAGAAGCTCTTAAAGCTACTGGCGTTAAAGCAAAAGGATATAAAAGCAATGCAGCCGATTTTGAAGAAGCGCAGCAATTGGTAAAAGACGTTGTCGAAGATTTTGGTGGGATTGATATTTTAATCAATAATGCTGGGATTACAAAAGATAATCTCTTGATGCGTATGTCTGAAGAAGATTTTGATACGGTTATCGAAATCAACTTAAAGTCCATTTTTAATATGACCAAAGCGGTACAACGTACCATGCTTAAACAACGCCACGGAAGTATCATTAACATGAGTTCTGTGGTAGGTGTCAAAGGAAATGCAGGACAAGCCAATTATGCCGCGTCAAAAGCTGGAATGATTGGATTTTCAAAATCAATGGCCTTAGAATTAGGATCACGTAATATTCGCACCAATGTGATTGCACCTGGGTTTATTGAAACAGAAATGACAGCCAAATTAGATGAAGACACCGTCAATAGCTGGCGGAATGCCATTCCTTTAAAAAGAGGAGGAACTCCAGAAGATATTGCTAATGCATGTGTGTTTTTAGCAAGTGATTTAAGTGCGTATGTCACAGGACAAGTGCTTAATGTAGACGGCGGGATGCTAACCTAAAGTAACTAAGCCTTAGACCAATTATATATATGACAAGTACCACCTTATTATTACTTATTGGAGCATGCATCATCGCTTTAGCAGTTGCCATATTTCAATATTTCTATAAGGCTGCTTATAAAACAAAACGCAATAAAGTCTATGCTTTATTGCGTTTTTTTACTGTTTTTGGGCTCTTAGTCTTACTCATTAATCCCAAGTACAAACAAGAAACCTACTATACAGAAAAGCCTTCTTTAGCAATAGCTGTAGATAATTCAGCGAGTATTCAGTATCTAGGATATGAAGAAAAGGTTAAAGAGGCATGGGTACGCTTTCGCGAAAGCAAACCCTTAAATGACGCCTTTGATATTCAGTATTTTAAATTCGGTACACAAGTAACGACGCTAGACTCCTTAGATTTCGCCGAAAGGCAAACCAATATCTCGTCAGTATTCTCTTCATTTACGACCTTGTACAGAAATGAAGTAGCGCCTGTGATACTCTTTTCGGATGGAAATCAAACCTTTGGAGAAGCGTTTGAATACAGCAGTAAAAACTTCAAACAAAATGTATATCCAGTGATTACGGGTGATACGATTGTGTATGATGATCTTATTGTAGGCCAAGTGAATGTCAATCGATATGCCTATATCAACAATACATTTCCCGTAGAAGTTTTCACAAGTTATAATGGCACGCGGGAGGTATCCTCTAGGCTTACCATACGTTCTGGAAATACCGTGGTACATCAGGAAAATATTGCTTTTTCTGATCAAAATAAATCACAAGTCATAACAGCATTGATTCCTGCAAATAGTGTAGGAGTGAGGCAGTATACTATTAACTTACAGCCGATAGAAAACGAGATCAATAAAAAAAATAACACTAAAAACTTTGCGGTAGAAGTCATTGACCAAAAAACCAATGTCCTTTTGGTTTCTGACATGGTACATCCTGATCTAGGGATGCTTAAAAAAAGTATCGAAAGCAATCGGTTACGCACCGTTACTTTTGCAACACCCAATGAAGCTGTTGGGAAATTGAATGACTATCAACTCGTTATTTTGTATCAACCTACGGGTAGTTTTCAACCAATGTATAACGAACTTGAATCGCTAGGAAAAAATAGTATGACCATTACGGGACCTAAAACCGATTGGAATATATTGAATCGACTTCAAACAGCCGTTTTTCATGAGATTACTACGCAAGATGAAGAGGTGCAGGGTGTCGCTAATCCTAATTTTTCAACATTTGTTTTAAACGATCTTGACTTTTCTGATTTTCCTCCCTTACAAACAAGTTTTGGAGATATTACCTTAAAAACCGAAGCAGATGTGGCTTTGTATAAAAAAATAGGAACCATTACAACAGAGGCTCCTTTATTAGTCACCACAGATCAAAATGGTAGAAGAGGAGTATATTTTTTTGGGGAAGGTCTTTGGAGATGGAGGGCTCAAAGTTTTGTAGATACACGCAGTTTTGAAGCCTTTGATAATTTTATAGATAATCTCATCCAGTACGCAGCTTCCAATAAACGGAAAAGCAGGCTCAATCTGGACTACGACTCCTTTTATTACGGCAATGGATCTGTAAAATTATACGCGCAGTATTTTGATAAAAATTATGTGTTTGATAACAGAGCGGCTCTAACCATGCGAGTGGTTAATAAAGCTACTGAAAAAGTATATGAAGCTCCTTTTTTATTACAACGGAATGCCTATGAGATTGATTTGAGCAATCTAGTACCTGGTGATTATGCATTTACAGTGACAGTGCAAGATCAAGGCCTTGCTCGTTCGGGATCATTTACCATTGTTCCTTTTGAAGTAGAACAGCAATTTTTAAATGCAGATGTGACTGCCTTGTCACAAGTAGCCACTAATACTGACGGAGCACTGTATGATATTTCAAACATAGATCAACTAATAGCCTCTTTAGTGGTAGATACTAGATACAAACCCGTGCAAAAAAGCACTGAAAATGTTGTACCTTTAATCGATTGGAAATGGCTGCTGGCTGTTCTTTCGTTATTGCTTGCTATAGAGTGGTTTATGCGAAAATATAACGGTCTTACTTAAACTTAAAATTAACTTAAAAAATAGATTATGGATAAATTACCTAAAATTGGATTGCCTATTATTGTGATCCTTATTCTTGTTATTATTGTACTCGCTAAGTCGGCGGTTACTATAGATGCTGGGCACGCGGGTGTCTTGTACGAAACCTTAGGAGATGGTGTAGATCCTGACAAAGCCCCTTTAGGACCAGGTTTCCACTTAATCGCTCCTTGGAACCGAGTGATTGACTATGAAACACGTCAGCAACAATTATTTGAAGAAATGCGAGTACTTTCTTCTAACGGTTTGGAGATTCAAATTGATGCGACGGCGTGGTATAATCCTGTCACCGCAGATTTGGGGAAACTTCACAACCAAAAAGGAAAAGATTATCTAGAAAGGATTATTCAACCAGCCATCCGAAGTGCTGCGCGTAGTGTGGTAGGACGTTATACCCCAGAGCAACTATATAGCAGTAAGCGTGATGCGATACAAGAAGAAATCTTTCAAGAAACTGAAAAAATTGTAGCAGATCAATATATTCAATTGAATAATATACTGATCCGTGATGTTACATTACCTCCTACAATTAAGCAAGCAATTGAGCGTAAACTAAAACAAGAACAAGAGTCCTTAGAGTATGAATTTAGATTAGTTACAGCTAAAAAAGAAGCAGAAAAAGTAACTATTGAAGCTCAGGGTAAAGCAGATGCCAACAGAATTTTAAGTGCGTCTCTTACAGATAAAATCCTTCAAGACAAAGGAATTGATGCTACTTTAAAGCTTTCTGAATCTCCTAATTCTAAAGTAATTGTAATTGGTTCTGGAGATAGTGGCTTGCCTATTATTCTTGGGAATAATTAAGAATTAAAAAAATACGTTTACAAAAAGCCTCTATTTGATAGGGGCTTTTGTTGTTTATAGCATACGCTTTCTTTATACGCTTTCGCGAAAGCGTACTAACATTAAAAAAACGTTTGAAAATCACTTTAAACCCCGTCTATAAAGCCAAAGTTTTGCATAACGCATCCAAATAGCATACGAGTGCATGTAGCTTATTACAAGACCTATAACGCCGTCTCTGAAGCCCATTTGAACAATGTAATGTTTAAAAAAGCCCCAAAAAGGTTTGATGACAAAATGATAGATATGAAGACGTCCTGTTTTTTTATCATAATCTCTTGCCTGCCAAGTAGCATACCGATTCAGTTTCATGATATGACTATCTAAACTGATATAGGTATTATGATGAAAGCGGTTTTTTAAAAATCCTACTTTTCCATCAGCGATGATCTCAGCATGTACCATTTTATCTTCGTAGGCACATTTGCTTTTACGAAACAATCGGATCACCTTATCATTTTGCCATCCACTATAACGAACTCGTTTTCCCATAAAATGGTTAGTTCGGTAAATCCAAAAAGCCACAGTACCATCGGTAGGTGGATTTTTAAGAATAGCCAAAATTTCCTCTTTTAATGCAGGAGTGACCCGCTCATCGGCATCCACAAGGAGAATCCATTCATGGGTTGCTTGTGGGATTGCCCAGTTTTTTTGAGAAGCTGAATAATGGTATTTACGTTGTAGTATTCTATCTGTATATTCCTTGGCAATTTCGACGGTATTGTCAGTACTCATGGAGTCTACCACCATCACTTCATCAGCAAAGGACACAGATTCGAGCACCTCTCGAATGTTATGTTCTTCGTTTCCCGTAGGGATGATTGCGGTTAATTTTTCCATAAATTTAGTAGGATAGCAAAACTACTAACTTTTTTATAATATAAAAGTTTATTTTTGTAGTAAACCAAACGAATGCAAAAACTTCCTAAAATAACACTTATCATCGCCACATATAACAATGTGAAATGGCTAGAGAAAGTGTTGTATGGCTATAGTAAACAGACGTATACCGACTTTGAAGTCATTGTCGCTGATGATGGCTCAGGGAAAGAGACCGAGGACCTTATTAAATCATTTCAAGAGGACTATCCAGTACCTTTGCGTCATATCTGGCATGAAGACAAGGGGTATAGAAGGCAAACCATACTTAATATTTCCCTCACAAAAGCGGCCCATGAGTATGTTGTTTTTACCGACGGCGATTGTATTCCAAAGGAAGATTTTCTAGAACGACATGCTAATTATGCGGAGAAAGGAAAGTTTTTATCTGGAGGCTATTGCAAATTAGACATGGAATTGAGCGAAGGGATTACCAAAGAAGATATCTTATCGGGTAATTGTTTTAATGTGGATTGGTTAAAAGAAAATGGATCTTTGGGGGCTTCTCAGTACCGTAAATTAGCAAGTGGTGAAACGGTCGCTAAATTACTAGACACCGTAACCCCTTCTAATGCGTCTTTTAATAATTGCAACTCCTCTGCATGGTTAGAAGACTTGATTCGTATCAATGGATATGATGAGCGTATGCAATACGGAGGACCCGATAGAGAATTAGGGGAGCGTTTAGAAAATGCTG
Source organism: Dokdonia ponticola (assembly GCF_042653865.1). Lineage (NCBI taxonomy): Bacteria > Pseudomonadati > Bacteroidota > Flavobacteriia > Flavobacteriales > Flavobacteriaceae > Dokdonia > Dokdonia ponticola. The sequence continues at coordinate 392,488 of NZ_JBHSFV010000002.1, forward strand.
GGATCAAAGGAAAACAAATTCGGCATAGAGCCTTGTGTTTGCATTTGGACCATCCAAGAGGCTATAAAACAAAAGAGTCTTTAGATCGTAATTTGGCGATACGAAAGAATACACGTAAAAAAGGATACGCTTATACATATTACGGTATTGTAAAGGGCGATGATATAGATTTATGAAAATTTTAGTCACTGGAGCCGCTGGTTTTATAGGCTCACATCTTTGTGAAGGTTTAATCTCTAAAGGTCATGAGGTCGTAGGAATCGATAATTTCTCTACGTATTATGATCCGAAATTAAAAGCTATTAATGCTGATGATATCAAGAACGTTGGTGTTACCTTGCTGGTCGCTGATTTATTGGATGATTTAACAACGATCTTGCCGACAGATATTGATGTGATCTATCATTTTGCAGCACAGCCTGGGATTTCGGCATCCACACCTTTTGTAGATTATGAGCGCAATAACATTCAAGCGACTCAAAATTTGTTACAGTGGGCGATTCATCAGAATGCAAATACCCAGTTATTTGTCAATATTGCCACCTCTTCTATTTACGGCTTACATGCAACGTCTACCGAAGAAGAAGCCCCAATGCCTGTATCTGACTATGGCGTGACTAAACTTGCCGCAGAGCAGCTTGTATTGGCTTCACAACGCTCGGGGAAGCTTCCTGCCTGTTCGATTCGCTTGTTTTCTGTGTACGGCCCTAGAGAACGTCCCGAAAAACTATACACAAAACTCATCAAAGCCATTTATGAAGAAACCTCTTTTCCATTGTATGAAGGAAGTGAACATCACGAACGTAGCTTTACGTATGTGGGTGACATCATCGATGGATTAGAAAAGTTATTGGACCATCAAGCGGCGTGTAACGGTGAGATCATTAATTTAGGAAGTACCGATGTGTATACGACTGGACAAGGGATTGCACTCATTGAAAAAATCATAGGGAAGAAAGCAGTTATTGAACATGTCGGAAAACGCCCTGGCGATCAGCTAAAAACGTCTGCGACGATTGACAAAGCAAGAAAACTGCTGGACTACACCCCAACAACTGACTTTGAAGAAGGGTTGAAAGCTCAGGTGGCTTGGTATCGGGAGAAGTTTTTGTAATACTGCTCTTGGCTGTATTACATTTTAAGAAAATCACTTATTTAATTTGAAATATTTTTTTCTATATCTAATCTTGAGCAGTATACTATTCTGTAATTTTCATTTGTAACATGAATCTGAGCAAACAGATTTAGAAAAAATGAATTTATTTGGATCCGTAAAAAGAATAAATATTTATTCCGTAAAAATTAATAACAATATTGATACGCTCAAATTCAGAAGTGGGGTAAGACATATAATTCATTTTAATAAAAAGGGTTTTGTAAAAGAGAGAAAGAAGTATCATGTAGATTCTACATTCGATTCTCAAACTATTTATGAATATAATGAACATGAGAGAATCATAACCTCTATCAGAAATTATCCTAATTTAGAGGACGACACCTCTAAAACGCTATATCAATATAAAGATGGCCTTTTGTTAAGTCAAAAAACCAAAAAACTAAATGGAAATTTTGATGGAAAGATGCTATATTTTTATAACGATAATAGATTGCTAAAAGAGAAATGGGATTATAGATGGAATGATAGTATTTATGAAAAAGAAGTTTATGAATATGATTCGAATTCAGATATAACAAAAACTATATTTTATGATAGTCGAGGAGAAATCAAATCAATAGATATTTCCACGTATTATGGAAATCGAAAAATCAAATCTTTATCCGTATTAGATAGTACTCAAGCTACACAGCAATTCTATTTTTATCAATACGACTATCTAGGTAATCGATCTAAATTCATTACCAAAAAAAATAATTCAGTTATTGAAAAAGTATTCATATTTAAATATGACTCATTTAATAATTGGACTCAAAGAATTACATTAGAAAACGGAGTCAAAACTTCAGAAACTACCCAGGAAATAGAATACTATTAAAGGTTTTACTATGACCTGCCTTATATAAAGCATTAGTGTTGTTCTATACTAGTTATAGAATTTATCTTCAAAAATAGTTTTATTAATGATCTCCCAAAAACCCATCCAACTTCTCCAGAATCATCTCAGGTTTTAATTGGGAATAATAAAAATCAGCTCTCTTTTTGATATCCTTCAAGCTTTTTGTGTTGTAAAGGGCTGCATCATAATCTTGTAGATGCACGACATGATTCTGATCATTTTCGTACAGTGACCACGCGGCTCTGCGAATCCATGGGGAGAAAATGGCGAATGTCGGAATATCAATCGCTTTTGCCATGTTAATCGCACCTCCTTCATTACCAATTAAGGCATCACATTGGCTGGTAAGCGCAATAAATTCCCGTAGACTTTTTCCGTAGATGTCTTTCAACACATGCTGACGTGTTTTTTCGGAACACAGCGCTAGTAGTTCCTCTACTTGGTCTAATTGTTTCGGGATATAATTAAAAAGCAATTTAGCATCCGTGGTAGCGACGATATGATCTAATACCACGGCGAGATACAGGAGGGGATAGGTTTTATTGGGTGCACTCCCTAGAATAGCGATCATATATAGTTTTTGATCTGGATGGGTTTTAATCTCTGCTAGTTTCGCTTTCGCGGAAGCGGTCTCAGCATCCGTTACGTAAAGTTTTGGCTTTAATGCCTTAGGAAAACTCGTATCAATAGCCTGCAACAACTTCATCCGATTCTCAATCGCAAGTCCAGCCTCGGTTTCGGCGGTGTAATGGTAGGTGAACAAATCCGTGTAGAATGCTTTGGTATACCATTTTTTATACCCAATGCGCTGCTTAGCTTTTGTTGCTTTTGTAATGCGCGAACTGCCAATTTTTGAGTAGACATCAATCACAATATCATAGCCATAGAAGGGGAGTTGTGAACGAAATTGTCTTGCGGCTCTTCTGCTTTTGACCATTTCTGGTGTAAATACCACTGTTTCATCAATAAACGGATTGTTTTCTAGCACGGGTAGGGTATGTTCGTTAACAAGATAATGCACCGTGGCATTTGGATACTTCGTTTTGATTGCTTCACAAAGAATAGACGATGTGAGTACATCGCCTATCATTTTGTGTTGTATAATCAATATTTTTTTATCCATAGAATAGCTACTAAACGGCTACATCATATTCTCTTAATGCATCATTAAGGGATGTTTTCTTATTGGTACTTTCTTTACGTTTTCCTATAATCAGTGCACAAGGTACATTGTATTCACCCGCAGCAAATTTTTTGGTATAACTACCTGGAATCACCACAGAACGTGCAGGAACTCTCCCTTTCATTTCAACGGGTTCATCTCCTGTTACGTCAATGATCTTCGTACTCATGGTTAGTACGACATTTGCACCCAATACCGCTTCTTTTTCTATATGTACCCCTTCTACAACGATACAACGGCTTCCGATAAAAGCACCATCTTCAATAATGACGGGTGCTGCTTGTAATGGTTCTAGAACACCACCAATACCAACACCACCACTTAAATGTACGTTTTTACCAATTTGCGCACAACTTCCTACAGTGGCCCAGGTATCGACCATCGTACCTTCATCTACGTAGGCGCCAATGTTTACATAACTAGGCATGAGGATCACGCCGCTAGAAATATAGGCTCCGTGGCGCGCGACTGCATTGGGTACCACGCGAATCCCTCGGTTTTCGTAATCTCTTTTGAGCGGAATCTTATCGTGGTATTCAAAAATACCTGCTTCTAAGGTTTCCATTTTCTGAATAGGAAAATATAAAACCACGGCTTTTTTGATCCACTCATTCACTTTCCACCCGTCTTCGGTAGGTTCTGCTACGCGTAATGTACCACGATCGAGCATATCGACTACTTCCCGAATGGCATTAATAGTAACACGGTTTTTTAATTCAGAACGATCGTCCCACGCTTTTTCTATTAGATTCTGTAATTGATTCATAACAAATGTAAATTTTATTATTTTTTAATGAAACGCTGTTTTGAAAAGTCCAAAGGACGAATTCAAAATAGCTAGTTGAATTAATCCCGCTTTTTCAGCGGGATCTCTTTTTATTTTAATGAAACGCTGTTTTGAAAAGTCCAAAGGACGAATTCAAAATAGCTAGTTGAACCTGCTTATGCCGGAAGGCAGGCTAATCCCACTGTTTACTGAACTCGTTTCAGTATCTAGCGGGAACTTAGTTTATTGTTTTTATGTATATACTTTTCAAATTGTGCAAAACTATGGAACCGAGCTTCTATAGTCCCGGTATGATCTATCAGTGCATAGGTAGGAAATTCCCAAACGGACAGATCATACGTTAACCGTTTTTCAGGATTTTGTTCCCTCACATTGACCCACGGGTAGTCGTGTTTTTTGAGATACCTTTCCCAAGACCTATATTTAGTATCTCTAGAGATTCCTATAAGCTCAATGTCATTATCTTCAAAAATAGTTAGATTCTTAGCAATACGCCTGTGATCTAGTAAACAAGGTTGACACTGTACAAACCAAAAATCGAGTAAATATTTTTTTGAGGGGTCTAGTGTGATGGTTGTTGTTTGATCATTAATATCACCTAGAGCATATTGGTCAAACTGCACCGCTTCTTGATCTAGGATGTGCTTCATTTTATCGATGTTACTAATAAGATGTCTTTTCAGTGTATCGGTTTGCATCCGAATCATCCGATATACTTGATCTACTTTATCACGATCATTTTGATTTCGGAATAAAAAATCACCCACAATCGCATGCGATAAAGGCGTATCTATATGATTTCGTATTTCCGAAATTAAAAATTTGTCAATGGTGGCACTATCAGCTTCAGTGGTGAGTAATTCTTTGTAGGTCTTTGTATACTTAATAGAAGCATCATATAGTGTTGACGTATCGACCTTATCTACGATAAGTTTTTCATTATCAAAACTCATATCGATGAGAAGTCGATCGCCATCTAGCCATAGTTGTGTTCCTTTACGTTGTCCTCCCGCATGCACGTAGACATTGTACAAATCACTCACGGTTCTTTTTAAATCGACTTTGACGGTATCTTTAAATGGCAGGAACAGACTTTCTTTTTGTCCAATATCTGCGACCCAAACCGAATCTATGGATGTCTCTGAAGTAATTACCAAGTTTATATCAGACAGTTTTAAGCTATCTTTTGATACAGTTTTTTTTGTTTGGCATGCCACGCAAAAGAGTACGAGTAGAAAAAGAGAGCGAGATGGAGACATTATGGTGGTCTTATCAGTTATAGTTTCAAAGATAAAACTTCACAAACATTTCTAGCCGTAGATTTTCTACAAAATTAATAACTCCTGTATATTCTGTAGCTGTCTAGTAAGATATAGGTTGGTTTTCCTTATTTTTGCACCAAATTTTAAGAATGGGACGCATTATTGCGATAGATTACGGAACGAAGCGTACGGGGATTGCCGTTACAGATGAACTCCAAATTATTGCTTCCGGTTTAACGACCGTAGATACCAAAACATTGATCCCTTTTTTAAAAGAATATATTCAGAAGGAGAAGGTAGAGGCGATGGTCATAGGAGAACCCAAACGGATGAATAATGAAGCTTCCGATGTAGAGGCGGACATTTTACGCTTTCGCGAAAGCGTACTCAAAACCTTTCCCGACTTAAAAATTATTCGTCAAGACGAACGATTTACCTCAAAAATGGCTTTTCAAACCATGATTGACAGCGGAATTGGAAAAAAGAAACGAAAAAATAAGGCACTTGTCGATCAAATAAGCGCCACGATAATATTACAAGATTACCTTTATAATAAGTAGCATGATTTTACCAATAGTAGCCTACGGAGACCCAGTTTTAAAGAAAAAAGCAGCTCCTATAACAGAAGATTATCCGAAGCTTCCTGAGCTGATCGAGAATATGTTTGAAACCATGTATGGTGCCAACGGATTGGGATTGGCGGCTCCCCAAGTAGGGCTTTCTATCAGAATGTTTCTCGTAGATACGTCACCTTTTGCAAATGACAAAGAGTTTACAGATGAGGAGAGAGCAATGTATAAAGACTTTAAAAAAGTGTTTATCAATGCAGAAATTATTAAGAGAGAAGGGGATGAGTGGCCATTTAATGAAGGGTGTTTAAGTATTCCTGGAATTACTGAAGATGTGTTTAGAGAGTCTACGATTACCATGCGCTATCAAGACGAAAATTTTAAAGAATACACCGAAACCTTTGATGGTATCATTGCGCGTGTGATACAGCATGAATACGATCATATAGAAGGGATTTTATTTGTAGATAAACTCTCAAGTCTTAAAAAGCGGATTTTAAAAGGACGTCTTACCAATATCTCTAAAGGAAAATGTGACGCCGATTATCGTATGCGTTTTCCAGCGGTTTCTAAAAAGAGATAGTTGATATCCCTTTAACCCGAATTATGTATTAGAAAATCTATTACAACTTAAATAAGCTTCAAAATATACCGTTACACTACATTTTTAAGTTTAACCATAGCGATGCTATACTAAAACTCAGAAAATGCCATATTTTATTGCTTCTTTAAGCTTCATTACGAAGTTCTAATGCATAATGCGGGTTTAACCATAAAATATCATATGTCAGCTTGTTCTTTTCATTCTAAACTCCTTACTCATTTAGTACATAACTATGGCTATGCACTATAATCGTAGCGTCTTTAGATTAAAAAATTACTACGCTTTGGATATGACATTTTAAAATTAAATGGGTATTAAGTGTTAAAAATATGACAATGACCTCATTTTCGTGAGGAATAAATTTTGATTTTACATTCGGGCAACGCATATTTGCCGACCAAATTTGATAACATACATTATATGGGTTTAGATAAAATATTAGCGATTTCTGGAAAACCAGGTATTTACGAGTTAAAAACACAAACACGTAGTGGGTTTGTTGCACAATCACTCTTAGACGGGAAGCGTATTTCTGTAGGATTGCGTCATAATGTAAGTATTCTTTCAGAAATAGCGATTTACACCCTTACTGAGGAGATTCCATTACGTGAGGTTTTTGAGAAAATCAAAGAAAAAGAAGATGGAGGTCCTACCATCAATCATAAGGTCTCTAAAGACGAGCTAGAAGAGTTTTTCTTTAATGTGGTGCCAGACTATGACGAAGACCGTGTGTACCCTAGTGATATTAAGAAAGTGGTGCAATGGTATAATATCCTACAGAAAAATGATCTGATGGACTTTTCAGAACCTGCAGCAGTAGCTGCTGAAGCATCTGAGGAAGAAGAATAGTGCATAACTTTTTATAAAAGAAGACAGCCTTTGCGATCTAATTGCAAAGGCTTTTTTAGTTTAGTACTTTCATCAATTAACAAGATCGTAGATCGCAGTGTTTGATAGAAAGTACTAATCCCGCCGTATGGCGGGATCTGAAAATATTGAGTTAGAATGCTTATTGAGAACGACACCTCAATAAATTGTACTGGTGAATAAGCAAGATGGTACATCGTAGCGTTTAATAGAGGGTAATAATCCCGCTGCATAGCGGGATCTTAACCTTAGAAGTTCGTAAGTATATTAAGAACGATTAGATGAAGGTTAAAACAAGCAAGATGGTACATCGCAGCGTTTAATAGATGCTAGGATCCCCACTACATAGTGGATTTCGAAATAGTTAGTTAGCATAACAATTAGTTATTTACAAACTATGAAACCCAAACAATAAAATAAAAACTTTTAAAAAACATAAAATGAAACATTCAATTTTCTTTCTTTTTGCTCTATTCTCAGTATCTGTATCTTCCCAAACTTCAGAATACCAAGTTTCCTCTTATTTGACAGAAGGTACAAAAGCACCAAATACCCATTATATCGGAGAAGCTTGGTTGAATGCTATTATTCACGATGACAATGAATTAGGGTACAACATTACAAAGGCAACTTTTAAAGCCAACTCTACATTAGATTGGCATAAACATAGTTCTGCACAAGTCTTAATAATTGTAGCAGGAGAGGCATATTATCAAGAGAGAGGAAATGCCCCTGTAATTTTAAAACAAGGGGATGTGATTAAATGTGAGAAAAATACAGAACATTGGCATTCCTCTACAAAGTATAGTGATGTAACCTATTTGGCCATGTATGGTGGCGGACAACCAACAACTTGGACTGAAGTACTAACACAAGCCTATTACAATGAGGTAGCCGAAAAGCTAAAAGGGAATTGATAATCATTAAAGTTCTGAATGATTGTAATTAAGCTAAAAAACAAGGAGCGAGGAGCTGAAAATTTGGGATGATTAATAATAATCGTAATAAATGAAAATCGATAAGAAATTTAATCAATTATCTAAAAGTGAATACATTCACTATATCGATAATCATAAAAAGTATACGGACTTTAATACGCTAGGAATGTACCGATCGATTTGTGAAAATGAAAGGTTAACGCTTGATGATCGTATAGAAATCAGGGATTATGCGAATACCATTTTTGAAAAGACCTTTAATTTTTACCAGTTGAAAGATCCGAAAACTTATTTTGATCTCACTACCTTAGACATGGAATTAACGGTGGCTGACGAACAGCAGCTTTGGACAAACATAAGAACTAATCAACAAAAAATACTCTCGGATAAGAAAATAAAACATCGCAATTTTGGCGTGTATTCAAAGCATGATTGTGGGTATGAAGAGTGTCGGTATAACGGATTGATGATCAAAAAAGGATCTTATTTTACGGAAAGTCAAATGTGTTTTACATCTGATAAGAATGAATATGCTGCCAAGGAAAAGGCATTAAAAATCAAGAAGCAACGCAAAGACACGCATAAAATAATACGAGAGGATTTAGATCTTTAATAGAGTTAAGAATTTAATCAAGAGATTTCCGCCCTTGAAGGGAGTATATATTCTAAAACTGGGGTATGAGGATTATATGAAAGTAAGTGACAAATAAAAATGAGATTTCCGCCCCTGCCTACCGGCAGGCAGGTACGCGGAAATGAAAGAAGTATGAACACAAGACAACAACAACTAGACGCCATTGATAGACTCTTAACGATTATGGACGAACTCCGTGTCGGTTGCCCGTGGGACAAGAAACAAACGATGCAGAGTTTACGTCATCTTACCATAGAGGAGACCTATGAGCTTGGAGATGCTATTTTGGACAATGACTTAGACGAAATCAAGAAAGAGCTAGGAGACTTGCTATTGCATATTGTTTTTTATGCGAAGATCGGAAGCGAAACCAAGGACTTTGATATTGCTGATGTCGCACACAGTATTTCAGATAAATTGGTAGACCGTCATCCCCATATTTATGGTGACATTGACGTCGCCGATGCCAAAGAAGTAGAGCGTAACTGGGAAAAACTCAAACTTAAAGAAGGGAAGAAGTCCGTGTTGGAAGGCGTACCACGCAGTTTACCTGCCATGGTCAAAGCCAGTCGTATCCAAGATAAAGTGGCAGGTGTAGGCTTTGATTGGGAAGAACCGCAACAAGTTTTTGAGAAACTACAAGAAGAACTAGGGGAGTTGCAAGACGAAGTAAACGCTAACAATCAGGAGAAAATAGAAGCGGAGTTTGGCGATGTACTCTTCTCAATGATTAATTATGCACGTTTCTTAAAGGTAGATCCAGAAAGTGCCTTAGAACGGACCAATAAGAAGTTCATCAAACGATTTCAATACCTAGAAAGTAAAGCCAGTACGTTAGGGAAAAGCTTAAGCGATATGACCTTGGCAGAAATGGATGTGTTTTGGGAAGAAGCAAAGAAATTATAAAGATATAGTCGTGTCCGACTAAGACGTAAGACCGCTTCGCTTTTAGACATAAGACGTAAGACGTAAGACTGATTGTTAATCAGACGAACAGGGTTTAAAAAACGTGTGAAATCCCTGCTGTACATAACACTAATAGCTATATGTACATTTTAATTAGACACCCTTGATAAAGACTATTTCTTTTTCTTGGTCAGTTGTTCTTTAATTTCAGAAACCTCTTGAAGTAACTGGGTAACTGAGGCATCAATCTTGACTAATGCTTTTGCGGTGATAGAGGCTCTCGTTTTTTCGTCTTCCTTCACATATTGTAATTCAGGTTCGTTCAAAGCAGATAAAGGTTTAAGCATATCTCCTTTACCCGTGAGTAACCATTCAATATTTAAGATGGGATATTTTTCGACAATCAGATCTATTTTTTCAAGACTGATGCTTCGGGTAATATTATTGATATAGCCATTTGACGCATGAATGGACTCCTCAAAAGCCTTCATGGTAATCTGTTGAGATTTTACAAATGTTTTTGTCCTTTTGTTGAGACTCATAAATCCAATTACTTCTTAAAAAATAGCGTAATACGCTACTTTTACCATAAATTATAGAGTGATGCTCTATCAATAGTTTATTAGAGCAAACCGTTGCACAAAGTAATGAATAATAACATAGAAAGAGAAATAATGGCACTCTATAGCACAGTAAAATAGATTAAAAAAGAGTTTTAAATTCAGATAAAAAAGTGAATACCTTATAATAACCTTCTCTGGGTTAGGCTGACAGGATATTTTATGGATAAAACCGTTTAATTTTCAGCTAAGAGTCAGCGTATTTTAATATTGATTATCGATTAAATCTCTAATGGATAGTGGATAGGAAAGAAATATTGTTTAAAAAGAGAAATTAGTTAAAATAAGAAATGGATTATTTTTTATTGATCAGTTGTTCTTTTATTTCAGAAACTTCTTGAAGAAGATGCGTCATAGAAGCATCAATTTTGATTAAAGCTTTTGCCGTAATGGATGCCCTAGTCTTTTCATCTTCATTCACATATTGAGATTCAGGCTCGGTAAAAGCAGACAATGGTTTAAGCATATCCCCTTTACCCGTCAGCAACCATTCGATATTTAAGATGGGATATTTTTCGACAATCAAGTCTATTTTTTCAAGACTAATACTTCGTGAAATGTTATTTATATAGCCATTAGAAGCACCAATTGATTCCTCAAAAGCCTTCATCGTGATCCCTTGAGATTTCACAAATAACTTGGTTCTATTGCTTATGCTCATACGTAAACACCTCATTTAAAATAGAATAATACTCTATTTTATTTTGTAATATTAGAGTAATGCTCTATCTTTGTCACTCATTAGAGCAAACTGTTGCACAAAGTAATGAATAATAACATAGAAAATAAAATAATGGAACGTAAAGAGCTTAAATCTAAGCTCGGCTATGGTGATATCGCCAAGATTGCAGTCTTATCCGATACCGAAAGAACAACAGTTCATAGATGGTTTAGAGGAGAAACCGATAATCCTGACATCGCTCTTGCTGTAGAAGGCCTGATTGCTCTTAAAATGCAAATAGTCTCTGATAGACTTAAAAAATTAGCAAAGACAAAATAACCAAATACGTTATTTTAAAGTATAAGTAACCCCTATGCAGCGTATCTGTTGTAGTTCCCTAAAAACTATAGATACGCAACTTTTTGAGAATCACTCAATATGTCTATTCTCAAAACCAGTTCAGCACATGGCATAGTCGCACCACGCTATGCCATTGTGTTGTAACTTTTAATAGAAGCATTGTATAACCTATTTTTTTGCAAAAAGATTTAATACCAGACCATTGTATGATTGTATTATTTAGCTCCCTCACCTCGCTATATGCTCCAAAAGTGATAGACTGCTCCGTCAAGAAGTTAAACAAAGAGTTGATTGCTCTTAAAAATAAAGGGCAAGAAATTAGAATGGAATTAATGCCATTACTCGCAGAAACAATTCTGGAGGAGGATGTCAGTACAAAACTGAAACAATATGCGTTAATTACAAAAATGCAGCAACAAGATGCATATAATCAAGCGTATCTAAAAGCGTTTTTTAATAACTGTGATTGGCCAAAATCGTTAAGTAAAGAAGCGCATACTTCTGTATATCTTATTTTACAAAATAGTGATGATGACTTAATGCGAACGTATTATCCCAAAGTCGAAGAAATGGTTACCTTAGGCTATTTAGATCCTGATGATGCTGCTACGATGTATGATCGGTTGCAGATGAATGCGTTATTACCTCAGCGTTTCGGTACTCAGACCTTTCAAAATACCAATAACCAAAGCGCAGTATGGCCTATCCAAGATCTTGAAAACCTAAGGAGTTTACGGGCTTCGGTTGGACTTTCGAGTATGTACGAATACATTAAAGAAACCAAAGAAAGTATAGGCGTATCCATTGTTTGGGACAAAACGCTTACTGTTGAGAAAGCCCTGCGGTTTAAAAAGTAAAATATACGCTTTCACCCCAATATATGTCTTAGTCTATTGTTTCTTAGTACGCTTTCGCGAAAGCGTATACCACCTCTTGTAAAGATATTTTTATAGACTTTCGTACTTCTCTAGAGTCCAAATATAAATTTCAGATTTACTCTCTGTCTCGAACCTGTCTCGCCGGTAGGAAGGGGCGTCCCCTTTATTTTTAAATGTCATAGCTACGCTTTCCATTCTTAAAACCACGTAGTTTCCCGTGTAAAAAAGTTAGTAATCTCTATTAGATTTGTTAAATTGTCTAGTATTCACCATTCTACATATAGTAGCATTAACCTTATAATTAAATAAATCAATGAGTTATCTTTCATTTAACAACCCCAATCTAAAACGTACTATTTCAGGTAAAAGAACCGAATCCTCTAAAGGATCTATGCGTAAAGCATTTTCTGATTATTTGATTAAAAATCATGGAGAAAATTATGCTTCCAAATTAAAAAATCAACGAGCGCAATCTAAAAGTAACATCGCCAGATTACGTTCGCTTCAAAAATCATCAGATACCCCACTTGTTGGAATTGTGGGTGGTGGTTTTGCAGGACTCTATTCAGGGCTCATTCTTCAATCCTTAGGAATTGAATTTGAAGTATTTGAAAGTTCTGATCGCGTGGGAGGTCGAATTGACACTTGGTATTCCACAAAGTATGATTCAAAAGACCCCAATACTGCTTGTTTATATGGAGAGGTAGGAGGAATGCGTATTCCTCAATTCTCACCAGATATGTTGCCCGTACAACATTTAGGCTTATCCCTGAATGCCGTTCTTAAACGTAATAAAATGATCGATAAGATGGTAGCATGGCGTAAGTTTTACTATAACTCAGACGTACAACGTTTACGCTATAATAACATGAAGGCACCTATCATTGCTAAAAATGCGGGTTTAAATCCGCTCAATTTTGGGAAAGATACAGGCGGTGACCTTCCTATGGTTTGGGTCACAGAAACGTCATTACCAGGTGGTGATCCATATCTACCTATCAATATGGTACTTGAAAAAGTAAATGGTCCTTTTATGGATGCGTTTAGAGATGAAGATTTTGATAAAGCGTTTGATAAATTAATGAAGTTTGATAACTATTCTATGTGGGGATATTTGACAAACGTATTCAAATTAGAAGATCTTGGTGAATATTATGATCCAAAAATGGGTAAAAAACATCATCATTTACCCTACAGTGTAGCAAGTTATCTAGAAACATTAAATGTGGGCACAGGAATGTATGCCGTGTCATTTGTAGAGATGGTTCTCGCTTTATATGATTGGGAAGGCAGTATGAATCCCTACGATCTAGAGGATCCTAATATCTATATGATTACGATGAATAAAGGGATGCAGCATTTTCCAGATGCCTGTCGATCGGTGTTAGATTTACAAGAAGGTGTCTTACCAGAAGATGGCTATAGGGCTCAAGTAGAAATTGGGATGATTGAAAATGCAAAAGGGCAAAAAGGCTATTCGCCAGATAACTTAACGAAAGATGCGCAACCGCCGTCAAGTGTACCTCCTGCGCATCCTCCTAAACCAGTTGAAGGACAACCCTCTCACAAAAAACAACGAGTTTTTATGAATCATAAAGTCATTCAAGTTGAACACGATCCACTGTTGTATGATACTGAAGGCGGCATGCGAATCAAAGTAAAAGTAGCTAAAGGTACAGGAGAAGAAATAGTGACAAAAGAATATCCGTATGTGATTAGTACGTTGCCCAACGGTGCCTATTTGAGTGGGGAGTTAAAAACAAACTTCTTTGATCACCTTTCACTTTCAAAAGCTCGAGCGATTAGAGAATGTAGTTATATGCCCTCTTTTAAAGCCTTTATTACGTTTAAAACTAAATTTTGGGCAACCCTAGGTGAACGCCAAGATGTAGGGTTAGGTGTAGGAACTTCAGATCGCTCTAATCGACAAATTGTATACCCATCCTACGGATATGATGCCGAAGGGGGTGTTTTACAAGTATACTGCTGGGCACAAGATGCCGAACGTATGGGTGCATTGACAGATGAGGAGCGTGTGAACGAATGCCTCAAAGGAATCGCGTACTTATATCCAGATGCAGATGTATACGGATCATTTGCAGGGTATCACCCAGAAGAAACAACCAAAACGTGGTTCTGGGATAATCATGCAGGTGGAGGGGCTTTTGCTTTATTTGGGCCTGGTCAGTTTACAAATTTGTATCAAACCTTATTAACACCAGAATTTGACGGACATTTAAACATAGCTGGAGAATGCTGCTCTGTGCATCATGGTTGGATTGTAGGAGCGTTAGATTCTGCCTACAATGCGGTGAACAATATTTTAACGCAAATGGGAGAAACCGAAAAAATCAAAACGATGGAAAAGATGTGGGGGAGACTCACAGCACCAGATGTAGCGATCTAAAATACTAAAAAATAATTAGTGAGAGAAGCCTTGCTGTTATATCCAGTTTTGTAATTGGATGTGATGTGTAAGGCTTCATTACGTTTATATTATAATAGAATTATATGCATTGAATACTATTATTGCTGTGTACGCTTTCGCGAAAGCACATAAAGGTATGATGTACGCTGATCGATCTCCATAGGATGCAAGTCCATATAGAATAAATAATACCAAATATAACTAAATAGTTAGTTCAAACTAATTATTTAGTTATATTTGCTTCATAAGAATTATTAAATGCACTAATGTATGTTTTTAAAACGAGTAAGTGTAATAGCGGTATTATGTATGTTTTCTATAGGTGTATCTGCACAAGTTGTAAAAGCAGAAGTAGAATTACAAGGGGCATATAAAGCTGAAGGTTCGTTGCAATTAGAAAATTCCAGAAATCTTTTTTTGGCAGTATTAGTCAATGATACCGCTACCAAAGAGGAGCAATGCAAAGCATTGCGCTCATTAGCGATACAAGATTGGAAATTTTATAAAGACTATGATGCTGCTATAAAAAGATTGTTACAAGCTGATAGTATTGGAGATTATAGATCTGAAACATGGATTGTCGCACACAGAATAGAGCTAGAGGCAAAAAACTATACAAAATCAATGGAAGCGGCAAAAAAATCAATGCAGATAGCCACCTCCGATGCAGATAAAATATATGCCAAACATAAATATGCTAATGCCGTTTTTGAACAAGCTTTGTTTCAAATAAATAACCGCATAGCATTTGACACAAGGCTTTTAAAAGAAGCTTCTGGTATGCTACAAGAAATTCTGGCGATCAATCCAACCCATGTAAATGCTGCTGAAACCTTATTGGGGATTTCCTTACTGCGTAACGATGGTGATATGGCATTAAAAGGATGGCTTTCATATTATAGGTTTTCTGATATGGAGAGCGTGTATGCGTATTTTAAAGAACCTGCAAGACAGCTTCAAAAAGTACTTTCAAAATGGAATACAACCCCATTAAATACTGAAGAAAAAATAACACTGATAACAACTTTAGGACACACCCGATTCTATACCTACGCAGCCATGATGGCAACAGTATGGATGTATAATGAAAACAACACAATAAAAAATAATAAAGAAATACAGGATATTGTAGCGTATTCAAAATACCTAGGAACAATTGAAAAGTATACGGATGAATATTATAGAAAAATGACACTTGAAGAAGGGAGTACTGAGGATTTTATGTCATTTTTAACTTCAGAAAGTGAATTGTTATACAACGCTATAACTATACCCGAGAAGGAAAAAGATACATTTAACTTACGGGCGCTAAGAAATCTTATCCGATCTAGATTTGGTGCGTTCACTATGCTAGGAAGAACTAGTAGTTCTCCTATTTTTGGGTTAGTTATGGGACATGTTGTAAATGAACGCGTCCGTGAAGTAGAGCAATATGGGCATAGCGCCGATTTTAACTTTACTGAATTAGATATGATGATTTCTAATGGATATCCTAGTTGGTATTGGGAAGATAGGGGAGCAGGAGGCTTTGCTATAGAAGGAGGGTTTTTAAGGGTAAAAAAGATGTTTAAATTTTTAGGAATTAGTGCTTGGGAAAATGTCACTGATTCTGTAAAAAGGAAAAAAGCTGAAAATAAAATACACAAAACAGTATATGAGTCATCTTTATCATCAGATAAGAATGCGGTATTAGCAGGACTTGCGACTAAATTAGAATTAGATGCTTTAGATCAGCTTTATAACCAATTAGTTAAAGAAGGGTACAAAGGAGTTACATTACAATTAAAGTTTATAGAACGCTATGATTCATATAGAGACAATGCAACCATGTTTGCGCATGAAGGCAGACATTCACTAGACAGAATTATTTTACAGGAAGCATACAGAACATTAGGGATTCCAACCATAGAATATAGAGCACGTTTATCACAAATCGTATTTAGTGAATCTCCAAAATTAGAATTAGCCAATATGGTGAATGGTACAGGAAGTACGGGTAGCGGACTGGCAAATAAGATGATTGTTGAAGTGGCAGAAACATGGATTAAAGCAAATACACCTCAAATCAAAGGATACGATAAAAATAAAATCCCAATAGCGCAACTGTATCTCCTAACGGATGATCAAATAAAGGCTATCTACAGAGGCGTAGATCCATTTTATAAGAAAAAATGATAGTGTATCTAAGTACGCTTTCGCGACCTGCCTCGCCGGCAAGCAGGAGCGTAAAACACATCGTTTAAAGCGTGCGTATTTTCATTCTTTTTAGAGGTATTATAAAGAATCAGGGAAGTTTTACCCAGTTTTTTTAATTGAAAATCCAACATCTTTAAAATAGCGATTGGGATGTTTTCCAAACCGCGCTTCATAGAGTCTACTAAATCGAGTTACGTGTGTCATACCTACAGAAATGGCCACTGCTTTTACGCTTCCATAAGTTTCGTTTTCTAATAGTTTTCTGGCTTTTAGTAATATAATTTCTTGCTGAAACTTTTTAGGAGTCAACCCAGTTGTCATTTTTATTTTAGTTCGTAACTGTCTTTCCTCTAAATAAACGTGTTTTGTAAGATCACTTAACTTAAATGTTGGGTTTTCAAGATTTGCTTCAATAATCTGTGCTACCTGTTCAATTAATTTTATATCTCCTTTATTTTGAAGGTAATCATTTTCGATTAAGCTCTCTGATGGGTTGATATTTTCTGGAGTTGTCGCAATACCTTGATCGGTCATCGGATAACGTTCTCCTTTTTCTTGTTTACGTTGTTGATATCTTGAGATTAGATTATACGTTCTTGCTAAGAGTTCCTTAGTGTCAAATGGTTTACTTAGATAATCATCTACTCCTAGGGTCAATGCTTTTAATTTATGGTCAGTTTCTACTAAAGCCGTTAGCATAATCACAGGAATATCGTAATAATCATCAGACTGTTTGATATTTTCTAATAATGTAAAACCGTCCATGATAGGCATCATCACATCAGATATGATAAGATCTACTGGGGTTGTATTCTTTAATCTTTCCAATGCCTCTTCTCCATTAGTAGCGATGATAAGGTTATATTTTTTATCTAAAACAGAGGTGATAAACTTTTGCATGCCAGCATGATCCTCAACAATTAAGATGGTAAATTCTTTTGGGGCATAATTTTTAGGCAAAGTAAGATGTTCAAGAGATATGATTTCTAATGAGCTATCATTTTCTTCTTCGTCAAATGATTCAGTATCGTTTACTATAGCCTCTGTTACAGGTATGGTAAGTGTAAAAGAGCTTCCTTTTCCTACCTGGCTCTCTACTGTGATTTCTCCCTTCATTAAGGCTACTAATTCTTTTACTAATGAGAGTCCAATACCAGAACCTCCTTCTAGAGGTTTGGTTGGATCACTACTTTGAAAATAACGATCAAAAATTTTAGGCACATCTTTTTCAGGGATACCCAAACCGGTATCTCGTACAATAATATTCAGGAGACTATTTTCTCTAGTCGCAACGATATGTATAGATTCTTTGGAAGGGGTATGTTTAAATGCATTAGAGAGGAGATTATTAATTATTTTTTCTAGTTTAAGTGTATCTGTTACTATTATATGACCTTTGATTCCTTCGAGGTTAATGGTGAAATTAATATCATTTTTCTCTGCAAGAGAAATGAATTTACCTGTAATTTTTGTTAACGTATTTTCCAAGTGAATGGATTGTTGTGTCAGTTCTAGTTTGCTTGCATCAAGCTTGGATAAATCAAGTATGTCATTAACTAAGTTTTTCAAAGAAGTTACATTTTCTTTGATCATCTCTAGTTTAGAGGTTGCAGTAATTTCAAGGGTCTCTCTATTAGAATTCAATAGTTGGTCTATGGGACCAGAAATCAGTGTGAGAGGGGTACGCAGTTCATGAGAGATATTAGTAAATAAGCGTGATTTTGTCTGGTTTAATTCGTTTAGTTCCTCATTTTTTTGTTTAATTATTTTTGTAAGAATTACTTTCTTTTTTCTATCATTATAGATAGATAATGCGGTAATAAAACCTATAATGAACAATAGTAAAATGATAATGATAATTCTACTTTTCATTTGATTTTTTGCTTGTTCTAGTTTTAGACTAACATCTTTTTTCTCTAATGCAAGCAACATGCTTTTTCTTACCTCTTCATTGTTGGTTAATGCTTTTTCTATGTTTACTGTTTTTTCTTGATACGCTAATGCTTTTTTGTAATCTTTTACTTCTTTGTAAGCATCAGATAAAAGTTGTCCAATAACAACTTGTCTTCTAGTAACGCTTTTCTTACCCTCTAATTCAAATGCTTTTTCTGCATAATCTATCTTTTGATAAATAGCTCCGGAAGCATCTGCTAAATAAGCTTTAATGAGATAGTATTTGGAGAGTAGAATTACTAGTTCAGAATCTTTTAAAATCGTATATGCTTCAGACAAAAAGAAAGCTACTTTTTGATATTCTTTTTGTTTTAATTTCAAGGAGGCTAGTTCTAAATAAGCTAACGCCTCTCTTTCAGGCATCTTGTTGGTTATAGACACTTTAAGTCCTTTGTTGGCATAAATGATGGCCTTATCTACCTCATCTAGTTCTCCAAAAAATCTTGCCAAGTATATATATATGATAGACGAAATATTTTTTTTATCAATATTATTTTCATCAACATAGGTAAGTAAAGACCTGTACTGCTCAATGGCTAATTTAAAGTTACTTTGTGCTTCATAAATAAGCGCGGCTCCTGTGGTTGCATTTTGCCTATAAGTATAGAAATCTATAGGTCTCTTTATTTGTTTTGTTTCTTTTAAGGTTCTATTAAAAAACTCTAATGCCTTTATATGGTTTCCAGCTTCTTTATATGACCAAGCAATATTATTTAATGCGATCAAATATTGTTTAAATAAATCCCGATCACTTTTCTTCTTCTCGGTTAATAAGAGTGCTTTGTTAGAATAATGATAAATACTATCTGATATTGATGTTCCTAGATAATAACTAGCTTTAATATATGTAATCGCGATTTCGTTATATATTCTAGCTCGATCTACAGGGGCACTTGTTGTATCTATACTTTGTAAATAGTTCTTGATGTCAATTTGATGATTTTTTGATAGTTCCGTTTTTAGTTGAAAACTGACGGTATCTTGATACGCCTTTTTTTGGCCATACGTGTTCAAGCTAAATAATATTATATATATCGATAGTATTTTTAATATTGGGGGCATATTAATGGGGGTTTTCTACAGATAGTATTGGTAAATGTGTATTGTATTTTGGACTTAATTACTGCTAACTTTGTTTAATCAAATATACTAAAAATTAAACGAAAATTAATATAAAGTTCTAATTTATAGTAAAATAGATTTTTAGAGCTATTGAGTAATTGTTAAACTATTTTTTAATAATGTTATGAAAAAGCAGTGATGCTCTATTCTTTCTTTGTCTATTGTGTAATTTTTATTAGGTAAAAATAAATTAGGAAAAATCCCATTCAGAGTACATACTCAAAAATGGGATTTCCTACTAATAAAAATATAAATTGTAATTGATAAGATATTTACATCTTATCCCATATTATTATACACATGCCACACCAGTAACTATTTCAAGAAATAGAGCTGCTAAACCGACTTGTGCACATTGACTAATTGTTACAAGGTCAGCATCAGAAAAAATGGCTACACATACTCGTAATTCAGCTATTAGTTCTTCAGTTAAAAAAGGGCCGTCTGCTCCTCCAGTTCCAACAAAGATGATTAAATCACCAATAACAGAAAAACTAACGCACCCTATAAAACCAACAGTTTTCCATCTAGTTCCTATAGATGCACACGTCGCAAAGACATATAGATCATCCTTTATACAGTTTAAGAAATTTTTTAGGGTAAGCCTCATTTGAGGTGTTTCTGATATTTCCCTTAAAGTTTCTCTTCGTTCTAATTCACTCTTTTTAGCATACTCAGGAAATTTTTTATCGATTTTATTATTCAACGTTGCTATTTTTTCATTTGCATCTTTAATGGCGCCTTTTACTTCATCTGGGACCTCTCCAGCTGACATCGTTAAAGCAATAGATACTCGTGCTGAAATGTCAAAAAGTGATTTTACATCTTCATCAACTGACATTGCTGTAACAAGATCTGTCTCGCTACAATTATTAAACGCATAGGTTTGTATCGATGTCAATAGGATCATTCCTACCAACATAAGTTTAAAAATTTTTGAATTTTTCATTATTTTAATATTTTATGTTTAATAAGCTTTTTTTATATTACAACTGCCAAGCAAAAATTGATTTTGGCGAAGCATTATTTGGTCCAAAATTACTTCGTGTTAATTCTACATGCTGACGTGACCCTACTACCACCACTTTATATGATCCTGTATAATTCGCATTTTCAACGGCATATACATAATACAGGCTATTCGAATCATTTGATAAATGGATGGTAGCAAAACTATTATTGAATATATAACCAAATCCAATGTTCATATTCATAGTTGTAGTCCCAACAGTAGTACTCGTATTTGAAGCGGTAATTTTATTTGCACCGATACCTCCAGTAGTCAAATCTGGATTACTATATAAATCAAATGTATAGGTACGACCAGAAGTGCTGGAATTTGCTATCGCATACGCATAGTGTAGATCAGTATGAAACGTATCCAAGTTAGTGATGGCATCAATTTGAGAATTACTAAGTGTTCTGCTATTAGCGTCAACAGGGAAATTTTGCTCTTTTGCCAAACTTGGAACTTCACCATTTGCAATTGCACTTCCACTATACGAGGAAATCCCAGCATCAGTACTTGTTTTTGCTTCTTGAATACGTCTTGCTATCTCTGGATTTACTTTAAGATATTCATTAAATTCCTCTTGTGTTGAATACATGACCACTTTATTGTAGGCATAGTTTTGCTCTACATAATGGGAATTAGCATAACTTTCTTCTATCAACCTAGGATCAGTGATCACCTCACCGTCTAATTCAAAAGATTTGAATGCTGGATCATCAAGGATTCCAGAATTTATAGTTTCAGTTTCTGTAACAAGTGCTTCATTTGCTACTGTTTCTGTTTCGTCTAGATCGTTACTACAGCTAAATAATATGCCTAGTGTTAATCCAAGTATTAGTGATTTTTTCATTTTTAAAGTTTTAAAGTTTTTAATTATTTTTTCGACTACTAACAGGTGTGATATGTGTAGTGTAAGCTCCTGTGAAAATTCAGAAAACAATTACGTTCTATCACTTTTTCTAATAGCCATGTTAACTATTTATAAATAGCATAGTCATGGATCATAATAAGGGTTATTCTTTTTAAAATCTTTCATTTTGTGGGGGATTTAAAAGGATGGTTAATAATGGTTTATGTTGTACAACTGATGTAAACTTACAGGGAGTCATTATGTTAAAAAAGTCATAAAAGGCAAACCCATGTCAATAACAGCAGTGTCGTGTCATTTTCGGCAATTGTGTCTAATACGGTAGTGTTTTTGGAAATAACACTCAAAATCACATTCAAATAATTGAATTTAAGTATTTGTAATAGAGGTATTTATATGGTTTTTGGTAAAAATCTAAAGCTTTTCTTTTTTTAAAGAGGAGTTTGGTGTTTACTTTCTTACATATTTGAGAGAGAATGTCAATTATCTACTTACTAAATATGTATTTAGGGATACATGAAATGTTTGAAAGCTCTAATTTTTGCAATTCACCTCAATTATGAAGTGCGTACGAATGTTTTTTTGTCTTAATTAGAGAAATTTTCAGGAAACAGATGTACTATAATTCAAAAATGTAACAAGAATTATATGGCTATTTTCTCTGACGCATATTTTATAACCTTTTTTTAATTGTATCCGTTATTTGAGAAGTTGATTTTGAATACATTGTATGTATTACAAATGTTTTTTATAGAATCAAGCGCTGATGAATAGGGATATTCATCTTGATCTAGAACTTTGCTTATAATATTCCTATTTTTTTGAGGATATTAGCTATTATTCAGATTTTAGTGGACATTCAAAATTACTACTAGACTGTACTTTCTGTTCATTCAGATAAAATCTAAGGTGTAAATTGATATGTTTTTTGTAAATAGCCATCAGTACAAGTGTTGAGAATTTCAACGAAATACAAATTTAAATTTTTCAAAGCAACTTGTGATCTGTTAGGTTTGCATCTACTATTGCCTCGGGCATTACATGCTATTGAAAAAGCGATATTGTTTTAATTGGTATTTTAAATGTGTTATGAAGTACCATTGTAAAAAAAAGAAATTATTCAATAAAAATGCAATCAAAGAAAAAATCAAATCAGATATTCCTATTCAGATTGCATCATAATAAGAAACAAAAAAAATGTCTTATGCTACTGTACATAAGACGTTGTTTGAGTAAGGGTAGTACTTTAAATAATAAAAATCTATTTATTTGATATTGATACATCCAGTAGTTCTAGATATAACATAGTTCGATGCAGCTATCAAATTTTTATTCTTATTTTCCAGAATATAATACAACTTGGGTTCTAAGAAGATCCTATAATGGCAACGCTAGTTATTTTAGAACTTAGTGTAAGACTTATTTCAACTTTGTTTAAGAAGAAGCTAGAGGAGGAGGGTTTTATATTTTTTCGCTTAAAGCGAAAAAACACCTATTTGTCATCATCCGATAAAAATTCTTTGGTGTAAATATTGATTTTTTATTAACAACCAAAATCGATACGACACACCTAGGTTTTAGTGTTACAAAGAATTCATTTTCTAAACTGTACAAATATCAGAAATGTTGATAGGTCCTGTAGGTTGATCTACAACAAAGCTATAGAATCCACATAGGCATTCATCATCTGAATTACAGATTCGAAGTTCTGGTTGACAACCTCACCAAAAACCTCCAGAGATCATTTTTTGTTTGACAATACTCATTTTTTCACTTCTATTATATTTATAATTTTCTTCATAAACACTCAATAATTTAAAATTAAATACGTAATAAATTATCCTTAATATTTCCTTAAAATTACTAATTTTATAAATGTACGACAAGCTTTTTATTTGTTAATTTTAAATTTTAACATTTGTAATAATCTAATTGTCAGGTTATTGAGGTTTTTGTGTTTATTAATTATGGTTTTACTGTACTATTAAAGAATACTGTATATTTGTGTTTTATATACACATAAAAAATGCAAAAAATCAAACTTTCGGTAGATGCCGTTGTTTTTGGATATGAAGAAGGCGTCATATCTGTCTTGTTGATCAAGCGTAAATACAACCCCTTTAAAGGAAAATGGGCCATACCAGGAGGCTTTGTATTAAATGATGAATCTTTAGAGCAAGCTGTCGAAAGAGAACTACAAGAGGAGACAGGTGTTACCATTAATTACTTAGAGCAGTTATACACCTTTGGAGATGTAGATAGAGACCCTAGAGGTAGGGTAGTGACCGTTGCTTATGTTGGATTGGTACGACCCAATACCTTTAAAATAGTAGCGGCTACAGATGCTTCACAAGTACAATGGTTTACCATCAATGACCTGCCAGCACTTTCCTTTGATCATCAAAAAATTCTAGACGTAGCCATCTCGAGACTGCAAGCCAAGATCACCTATGAACCCATAGGCTTTGAACTGCTCGATAAAAAATTCCCCTTTTCTGATTTAGAAAAATTATATGCAACCCTCTTAGGAAGACCCATCGACCGACGTAATTTTAGAAAGAAAATCATAGGACTAAATGTGTTGGATGAATTAGATGAAAAGATTTCTAAAGGATCAGGAAGACCTGCCAATTTATTCCAATTTAACCCAAAACGATACTTCCAACTTAAAAAAGAGGGAATTATTTTCGAAATTTAATCATTGATATGTAGCAATTTATAGTATTTGTGTTTAAATAACACAAAATAAATTTGTAGGATATTCTGATTCAATTTATATTTGTGTCATTATTACGCAAATTAACAGCATGATTTTTACATCACAACAACAAGTACCTAAAAAGAAAAGTGAACATACGTACACATTTTTAGCAGGAAGTATGGATGATAAGCTTACAACACCCTGGAGAGAAGAGGTAATGCACATTCTAGCAAAGGATACTCACTTTTTTGATCCAACAAATAAAAAGCATAATTCATTGAGTAAAAAAGAAATGAAGCGTCATGTCGAATGGGAATTAGACGCATTATCCATATCAGACAAGATACTTCTTAATTTTCTTCCTGACGCTTTGTCTCCAATATCTTTAGTTGAATTAGGCTTGTATGTAGCTTCTGGTAAATTGATAGTTATTTGTCCAAAAGGGTTTTATAAAAGTGGGTATGTGTACACATTATGTGAGAAATATAAGACACCCATATTTGAAAATCTCACTCAAGCCTTATCAAAACAAAAAAGCACTACTAAATTATAATCAATACATCATTATGAACGGATTATTATTAACAGACGGATATAAAACAGGACATCATCAACAGTACCCTGAGGGTACAGAAGAAGTGTATTCTAACTGGACACCAAGAAGCAATACATACGCTCCTGAAGGTTGTAAAAACGTAGTTTCGTTTGGACAGCAATATGTGATTCAATGGTTACATGATTATTTTCAAGATCATTTTTTTTCAAAATCAAAATCAAAGGTGTGTCAAGAGATTAAAGAGGAATTGTCTTTATATTTAGGAGCAACCTATGATGTGACTCACTTTGAGCAATTACATGATTTACAGTACCTGCCCATTCGTGTAAAGTCCTTACCTGAAGGCGTAGAAGTCCCAATTCGCATCCCGATGGTGACGGTGGTAAATACCCATAAAGATTTTTACTGGGTCACCAATTTTTTGGAAACCATTTTATCTACGATGCTCTGGTTGCCCATGACATCGGCGTCTATAGCGTTGCAATACAAACGTATTTTTAAACATTGGGCATTACTTACAGATAAAGAAAATGTGGATTTCATTGATTTTCAAGGGCATGATTTCTCGATGAGAGGAATGGGTGGATTGCAAAGTGCCGTATCTTCAGGGATGGGACATGCATCTGTTTTTTTAGGGTCAGATACACTTCCTGTGATTAGTGGCTTACGTAGGTATTATCATGCAAAAGACTTCGTGGTGGGTTCTGTAAATGCGACGGAGCATTCTGTAATGTGTGCAGGAACAAAAGAGGATGAAATAAGCACCTTTAGAAGATTAATGAATACCTATCCAACAGGAATTCTATCGGTGGTAAGTGATACCTGGGATTTATGGAAAGTATTAACTGAATATCTTCCAGTACTTAAAGAAGAAATTCTATCAAGAAATGGTAAATTGGTGATTCGTCCTGATAGTGGAGATCCTGTTGCGATTATTTGTGGAGAACATAATGAGTTAAGCGGGAAGACTCCGAAAGAAAAAGGCGTTGTAGAGCTTCTTTGGGATGTTTTTGGAGGAACGATAAACAAGCAAGGATTTAAGGTGTTAAACCCTCATATAGGAGCTATTTATGGTGATAGTATCACCATAGAAAGAGCCGAAGAAATTTGTAAACGATTACATGATAAAGGATTTGCAAGTACAAGTGTGGTGCTAGGTATAGGGTCTTTTACCTATCAATTTAAAACTAGAGATACCTTCGGGTTTGCGATGAAAGCAACCTCCGTTGTTGTTAATGGGAAACGTAGAGAGATATTTAAAGACCCTATTACTGATAACGGAGTGAAAAAATCAGCAAAAGGGTTGTTGCAAGTTGTTAAAGAAGATGGAACCTACCTTTTAAAAGACCAAGTATCAGAAAAAGAGGAGCAGGTGGGCGCTTTACAAATCATTTATGAAAATGGAATGTTTAAAAATACCGTCACGCTAGACGCTATTAGAAAAAGAATTAATGAATCAGTGTAAATGATAAAGCAATGGATTATCACGTAAAAAAGTTTAGAGACGGACAAGTTACTGCTACGATTTTAAAAGAAGGAAATCTAGCCGTTTCTTTACGAGGCAACTCATATGAAGATTTATTTACAGCCGCAACGATCAAGGAAGCTTGGGACGCACACCATTGCTTAGACAAGACAGCAACAGCGACATTAACGCTTTACTGTCTCATCGGACAACGCTCTGACAGACGATTTCACGAAAAAAAATCTTTTGATTTAAAAGTGATTGCCCGTTTTATCAATGCGATGAAATTTGATCGCGTATCGGTACTCCATCCACACAGCGCTGTATCGTTGGCACTCATAGAAAATTCGGTAGCTATCGATCATTTTGAATATGTACAACAGGCATATCAGGCTATTGGAACCGATCCAGTGTTAGTCAGTCCAGATGCAGGGGCGTATAAAACCACGCATCAGATTGCAGAACGGCTTCATGCAGACTTAATTCCGTCAAATAAGGTCCGTATAAATGGAAAGCCCGTCATTAGTATCCAAGGCGATGTAAAAGTAAAAGAATGCCTGATCGTAGATGATATCGCCGATGGAGGCCGAACTTTTAAACACTTGGCAGAAGCGCTTAAAAATCAAGGCGCCTCCAAGGTATTTTTATATGTAACTCATGCGCAATTTAATTATGGTTTTGAGGAATTAAAAGAACACATAGATCATGTGTATTGCACCAATAGTTATAGAGATATAGACGATGCGTATGTGACGCAGTATGATGTAATTTAGTAAATGAAAAATGATAATTATACATAGTATGAGTACGCTTTCAAGGCGTGTAACTACACAGAAGTTTATGCTGAGTACGCTTTCGCGAAAGCGGATAAAGAAACAGTTGATACTGAATAAAACAACGTGATATCAACAAAAATAGCATACAAGTGCTATTAAAAATTAAAATAATGAATACAAAACATATACCTAAATTTCTAAGTCTCGTACTTAGGCACAATCCCGATACGCTTGGGATTACACTCGATGAGCAAGGATGGACAGAGGTCGATACCTTGCTTCAAAAAATGACTTCACAAGGCAAAAAAGTAACCATGGATCGATTGAAAGAGGTCGTGGCAACCAATGATAAAAAACGTTTTGCTTTTAACGAAGATGAAACCAAAATAAGAGCAAGTCAAGGACATTCTGTGGCTGTTGATTTGAAGTATGAAGCCATCATGCCACCAGCGTTTTTATACCATGGTACGGTACCAAAATTTCTAAAAGATATCCAACAACAAGGATTACAAAAGATGAGTCGGCTTCATGTACATTTGAGTGAGGATAGAGAGACCGCTTTGCGCGTAGGTGCTAGGCGAGGCGTCCCTACCATTTTGACAATACGGTCAGGTGCTATGCATCAAGATGGATATGAATTTTACAAATCAGAAAACAATGTTTGGTTAACAGATACTGTTCCTGCTGACTATATAAATCTAAAATAAAATGAATATTAAACTTGTATATATAGAAGACAATTTAGGAAAAGAATGGAAAGCCTATTTTTCTGATTGTAAAGATGTTGAAATCATCAAAGGTGATATTACGTTACTAAAAAGTGATGCCATTGTGAGTCCTGCAAATTCATTTGGATTTATGGATGGTAGTTTAGATTATGTATTATCTGAACGATTTGGTTGGAATATTCAAGAAAACCTACAAGAGCAAATTTATAACTCTGATGAAGGAGAACTTTTAGTAGGACAAACAATTACTTTAGAAACAGGAGATGCCGAAGTTCCTTATTTAATTTCGGCGCCTACAATGCGAGTACCGATGAATTTTAATATTGCTACCTCTGTAAATCCTTATTTAGCGATGAAAGCAATATTGATTGCCTGCAAAAAACACCCTCAGATTGACTCTGTAAGTATTCCAGGGCTATGTACAGGATGCGGCAGAATGCCACATCATATTGCTGCAAAGCAAATGTTTTTAGCTTATGAGGAAATCATTTTAGAAAAAAAACGGGTTTATAAAGAATTTGGAGATGCGCAACGTTTCCAATACGAGCTTAATGAAAATGGATTAATTTGGCATCATTAGAAAACTATAAAAATGAAACGAACACTAGCAATAGGTGATATACACGGCGGATATAAAGCATTACTTCAAGTACTGGAAAAGGCAAAAGTGACTCCAGAAGACACCCTTATTTTTCTGGGAGATTATGTAGACGGTTGGAGTGAGTCGGCGCAAACGGTAGAAAAACTGTTAGGCTTAACGAGTACCAATACCTGTATATTCATACGCGGGAATCATGATCTATGGTGTAGTTTATGGCTAAATAAAGGGGCAACGAATCCCATTTGGTTGGCACATGGAGGTAAAGAAACCATAGAAAGCTATGTGAAAACAGGATTGCTAACAAACCATCGGCACAAAGCGTTTTTTAACCAATTGCAGGATTATTACATCGACTCAGAAAATCGACTCTTTCTTCATGCAGGATTCACGTCTATGCATGGTGTATTAAAAGAAGAGTATGCCTCTAACTATTATTTTGACAGAACGTTATGGGAAGCGGCATTATTAGCAGAAAACATTGCTTCAGACATTCTAAAAAAGAATCCACCTCAACGTTTTGTACATTATAATGAAATATACATCGGTCATACGCCTACCACCAATTATCAGGAAACAACGCCTATGAAAGCACATAACGTGTATAATGTAGACACAGGTGCCGCTTTTAAAGGCAGGTTAACGATTATGGATATAGATACCAAAGAATTTTGGCAAAGCGATACCTTAACATCGCTGTATCCGGATGAGAAGGGGAGGAATTAAAGAATCATATAGGTTTGTTTTATAACCTCTGTGAGCATTAAAAGAGAAGAAAAATGCAAAAATCATCACGAAAAATAACAGCAAAAGAAACCTTAGCAATCATAGAGCAAGGATTTTATATAAATAAGCATAAAGAAAAAGTCGACATAAAAGCAATACAACAAAATGCTGTATTTAATACGGTATTTCATACATCAGAAGCTCTCGATGAAATGTTAGCTGCTAAAACAATAACAGCTGCCTATGAAACTATTTTTGAAGTCGTAGAAGAAACTACGATTCAAGGGATTTTAAGAAATGTCTCAGAAGGATATACCAATCCTATGTGTCTAAATTTTGCTTCCGCGAAAAACCCCGGAGGTGGTTTTTTCAATGGAGCGCAAGCTCAGGAAGAAAGTATCGCACGATCATCAGGCTTGTATCCTTGTCAGATGTCAGCATTTGAATTTTATGAAACGCATAGAGCCATGAAGTCTTGTATGTATACCGACGGCATGATTTACAGTCCTGAAGTACCCATTGTAAGAAAAGATAACGGAGAATTATTAGATAGCCCTGTATTCAGTTCTATAATCACTTCTACAGCTGTAAATACGGGGGTAGTCAAGAGATTTGAAATAGAACGGATGTCAGAAATTGAAGGAATTATGAGAAAAAGGATAGACAAGGTTTTAGGTTTGTCAGCCATAAATAATCATACAGTATTAATTCTTGGTGCCTGGGGATGTGGGGTCTTTCAAAATGATCCACAGATGATTGCTCATTTATTTTCTGAATTATTGAAGACTACATACAAAAGGGTATTTGAAAAAGTAGTTTTCTCGATTTATTCAAAAAATAAGAAGTTTATCGAAGCATTTCAAAATGAGTTTGTTTAAAATACAATAGTCTCTATGAAAACAATACAAACATTAACAGATACAATATGGACCATAGATCAATTTCTATCAGATAGGGAATGTGATGATTTGATACTGTTTAGTGAGCAAAAAGGCTATTCAGAAGCAGATGTAGGTTTAAAAACGGGCGCAAAAATGATGAAGAACGTGAGAGACAACTATCGTTTGATTCATGAAGACATAAAGCTCAGTGCTGATTTATGGAAAATTGCAATAGGAACACACCCATTTATTGTTGACGGAATATCACCTTTAGGTTTAAATGAACGGTTTCGTTTTTATCGCTATGAAGCGGGACAGCGTTTCAAAAGGCATATAGATGGTCGTTTTAAACGTAATGATACAGAAGAAAGTAGAATTACCTTTATGATATATCTAAATGATAATTATATAGGTGGAGAAACTAGATTTAACGATGTGACCATACAGCCACGTAAAGGCAGGGCATTATTTTTTATTCATGAACAAAAACATGAAAGCCGCCCCATAACTGATGGAGTAAAATATGTTTTAAGAAGTGATGTCATGTATACTATTCAAACCCATGAAAATTAAACTCATACAATCAGATATTACAACCTTACGAGTGGATGCGATTGTAAATGCCGCCAACTCATCATTGTTAGGAGGCTCTGGGGTTGACGGTGCAATTCATAGAAAGGGAGGCCCTGCTATTTTAGAAGCGTGTCAGGAAATACGAGCAACCCAAGGTAAGTGCAACGTAGGGGAAGCGGTGATCACTACAGCAGGGGATTTACCTGCACAGTATGTAATTCATACGGTAGGTCCCGTTTGGAATCAAGGAGGGAAAGAAAAAGAAGAACTCCTTAAAAACTGTTATAAAAATAGTATGCATCTCGCTATAGAAAACAAGGTGAAAACAATCGCTTTTCCTTGTATTAGTACAGGCATTTATAAATTCCCAAAAGAACTAGCAGCTACAATCGCGATAGAAACTATAAAAAACTATAAAAATCAAACGATCATAGAGGAAGTGATTTTTGTTTGTTTTACACATGAAGATTATGCCATTTATGACCGTATAGTAAACAATGAAAACTAACACATTATATCGCCCAATAGGATTAAAAGAATTGGAATTAATTCTTGAAACCGATTTTTCTGCATTTCCACCGAGATTGGAGTGGCAACCTATCTTTTATCCAGTACTTAATGAAGTGTATGCTATAGAAATTGCTACCAAATGGAATCTAGATGATGAGGGATCTGGATATGCAGGCTTTGTCACTGCTTTTGAAGTTGATCCTGAATTTCTATCGACATTTAAAATAGAAAATGTTGGAGGTCCTATTCACAATGAATTATGGGTGCCTGCCGAAGAATTAGAAACTTTTAATTCAAAAATTATAGGAAAAATTAGAATTACAAAAATGTATTTTGGAACTCGTTATCAATATCCAGAAAATGAAGCGTTAAAAGCATTCATTAAAAATTATGAAACTACAGCTAAAACCCTATAAAGAACAACTCGAAGATTGGCCGCAAACAGGTCAACATATCATGGCGCAATACGATGAAGAAAAAGTAATTGTGTATCAATCCTATCGACCCGAAATTGGACATTTTGCGACGCAACATCAATATTTTGGTGGACCCTTTAGTCTTTCTAGAATGACATGGATTAAACCCAATTTTCTGTGGATGATGTATCGCAACGGCTGGGGAACCAAAGAAGGGCAAGAAGTGGTATTAGCCGTTCATCTAAAAAGAGAAGCCTTTGAGCGCTATCTTTCGCTTGCCGTATATTCTAATTATCAAAAAAGCATATACGAAACCAAAGAAATGTGGCAAAAGGCTGTTAAAAGCTCTAATATCCGCTTACAATGGGATCCTGATCACGATCCGTATGGAGCAAAACTTGCACGAAGAGCGATCCAAATAGGGATTAGAAATAAAGAAATTGAAGCTTATGCCAAAGACGACCTCCTAGAAATAGAAGATATCTCTGCGTATGTCAGCGAACAATACACGCATGTGCGTGCGCACAAGCTTGATCAATTAGTACTTCCTGTAGAATGTCCGTATATTCCTAAAGACCCAGAAGTGTCAAAGCGTTTGCAATTAACAAGTGTCTGAATACATCTACCTAGATAAGGTCATAAAGGTTTCTTTTTAGAGATAAAAGACAACCGCAAGAGATTAGAAGATATGCAAGACTTGTTCTATATTTACTAAATATCATTTGAACATGGCATTAAATCCACTTTTCTTCAGAAAAACACTCGTTGCAGGAACAGGGCTTTTCTTGTGTATTTTTCTTATCGTTCATCTTTCTGCCAATTGTATCTTATTGCTACCGGAAGATATGGCTAGAGAACTCTATAATTCCTATTCTACAACCTTAAGGGAGAGTCTATTAATTAAAATAGTAGCCTATCTATTGTACCTATCCATCATTCTACATGTTGTATATGCATTGCTTATCACCCTTAGGAATAGAAAAGCAAAGCCACAAAAATATGTGGTAAATCATACCAAAGATAACAGCACATGGACTTCGCAAAATATGGGAATTATAGGGACACTCATTTTACTTTTTATCATCATTCATCTGGCTAATTTTTGGGCCCGTATCAAACTAGGTATTGGTGAAAGCCCAGGATTTGATGCCACTGGGAATATTGATGTCTATGAAGTAACGTATAGTCTTTTCCAGAATATATATTATGTGATTTTCTATACGTTACTAATGATTCCATTAGGGTTACACTTGCATCATGGTCTTAAGAGTGCCTTTAAAACACTGGGGTTTTATCATAAGAAAGGATTAAAAATACTAGCAAAAATATCCCTTGTCTATGCCGCTATCATGGCTATAGGTTTTGGGATTATCCCATGTGTTGTGTACCTCAAATAGCTACTCATAATGAAATTAGATTCAAAAATACCTGAAGGAAGATTAGAAGATAAGTGGCGTAACTATCAAGTAAAAGCGCAACTGATCAATCCTACGAATAAAAAGAAACTCAATGTGATTGTCGTAGGCTCTGGACTTTCAGGAGCTGGAGCTGCAGCGACACTTGCTGAGTTAGGATATGATGTGCAGTGTTTTTGCTATCAAGATTCAGCACGAAGAGCACATTCTGTAGCAGCTCAAGGAGGCATTAATGCAGCAAAAAATTATCAGCATGATGGCGATAGTGTTTGGAGAATGTTTTACGATACATTAAAAGGCGGTGATTTTAGATCTAGAGAGGCCAACGTATATCGATTGGCTGAACTATCGGCACCCCTTATTGACCATTTTGTACAGCAAGGCGTCCCATTTGCAAGAGAATACGGTGGCGTACTTGTCAATAGAAGTTTTGGCGGTGTGCAAGTACAGCGTACCTTTTATGCTAGAGGACAGACAGGACAGCAATTATTGCTGGCCGCTTACTCTCAACTTTACAAAATGATTCGTGCTAAAAAAGTACAGATGTTTCCTCGTAGTGAAATGATGGATTTGGTGGTCATTGACGGAAAAGCAAAAGGAATTATTGTCCGTGATCTTGTTACGGGTGAATTAAAACGATATGCAGCAGATGCTGTGGTATTGGCTACAGGAGGCTATTCACGAGTTTTCAGGTTATCTACCCTCGCGATTGGATGTAATGGAAGTGCGCTATGGAAAGCCCATAAACGCGGCGCTTATTTTGCAGCCCCTAGTTTTACACAAATTCATCCTACTGCCTTACCTCAATCGAGCGAGGCACAATCCAAACTGACCTTAATGTCTGAGTCTTTGCGAAATGATGGACGTATCTGGGTACCTACACAAAAGGCAGATACGCGTAAAGCCAATGATATTCCCGAAGAAGAACGAGATTATTATTTAGAACGTCGGTATCCTAGCTTCGGAAACTTAGCGCCGAGAGATATTGCCTCTCGCGCAGCAAAAGAGCGGATTGATGCGGGCTATGGCGTTGGAAGACTTAAAAATGCAGTCTATCTAGATTTTAAAGATGCCATTGAGAAATTCGGATTAGACACGATCAAAGATCGGTATGGGAATCTCTTTACCATGTATAAAAAGATTACTGGAATTGATGCCTACAAAGAACCTATGCAGATTTCCCCAGCAGCACATTTTTCGATGGGAGGGTTATGGGTAGATTATGAATTGATGACCACCATTCCTGGGCTGTATGCTATTGGAGAGTGTAATTTTTCAGATCACGGAGCGAATCGACTCGGCGCTAACTCCCTGTTACAGGCAAGTATTGATGGCTATTTCGTATTACCCAATACGATTAACAATTACCTAGCAGGCGTTCTCAAAGAAGAGCATCCTAGTACAAACCATCCAGAATTTGATAAGGTAGAACAGGAGGTTAAACAGCATATTGAGCATATTTTAAAGATTAACGGCACCAAAACAGTCGATCATTTTCACAGGGAATTAGGTAAAATAATGTGGCGAGAATGTGCCATGAGTCGCAACAAAATAGGGTTGGAAGATGCTATCAAAAAAATAACGGTACTTCAAGAAGATTTTTGGAAAGAGGTGAAGGTGACAGGCAAAAGCGACGGAATGAATACAGAGCTTGAAAAAGCCTATCGTCTAGCAGATTTTATAGAACTCGGAATTTTGATGTGCAAAGATGCGTTGGAGCGCGAAGAGTCCTGCGGTGCTCACTTTAGAGAAGAGTACCAAACTGAAGAGGGTGAAGCAGTTCGCGTAGATGACGCGTATATGTATGTTTCCGCTTGGGAGTATAAGAAGGGTGATTTTACATTACATAAAGAGATGCTAGCGTTTGAAAATGTAACCCCTAGTGTACGTAGCTATAAATAGGGTCTCGTTGAGTACGCTTTCGCGAAAGCGTACACACAAACAACCCTACAGAAATAAAGGATATTAAACCATAGATCCCGCTAGATACTGAAACAAGTTCAGTAAACAGCAGGATTAGCCTGCCTGCCGGCATAGGCAGGTTCAACTAGCTATTTTGAATTCGTCCTTTGGACTTTTCAAAACAGCGTTTCACTAATAAAAAATATGAAAGTAACGTTTAAAATATGGCGACAAGACGGCCCTAAAGACAAAGGATCACTGAAAAGCTATCCTGTAGATGGCTTAACGGAGGATATGTCTTTTTTAGAAGCCCTTGATCATCTCAACGAGCAACTTGTATTACAAGATGAAGAAGTGATTGCCTATGAATATGATTGTCGAGAAGGTATTTGCGGTCAGTGTGGGGTCTTTATAAATGGGCGCGCCCACGGACCTCACCCTAATGTGACGACTTGCCAACTCCACATGCGTAGTTTTCAAGATGGGGATACGATTGTTGTTGAACCTTGGCGGGCAGCTTCTTTTCCTATCATTAAAGACTTAATCGTAGACCGTTCTGCCTTTGATCGTATTATAGAAAAAGGGGCGTATATCAGTGCAAAAACGGGTACAGCGCCAGAAGCGAATGCTATTTTAATCCCTAAAGAAATTTCAGATCAGGCGATGGATGCGGCAGCATGTATCGGTTGTGGCGCTTGTGTAGCAACGTGTAAAAATGCATCGGCAGCCTTATTTACAGCAGCAAAGATTAATCACTTAAACAAACTACCCCAAGGAAAACCAGAACAACACAGGCGTGTCAAAGAGATGACTTATCAGATGAAAGAAGAAGGTTTTGGAAGCTGTACGTTTACTGGGGCTTGTGAAGTAGAATGTCCGGAAGGAATTTCTATTACCAATATAGCCGAAATGAATGCAAGAAATCTAAAAGCAACACTATTTGGGTAATGGGTGATGCTTTGAAAACTATCAACCTATTACGCCTTAATAGCACTCATTTTAAGTTGGATAACACCAATATTGTGTAGCAAACGCATAATGAGATAAGTGACATCGATTTCATACCAATGTACGCCACCAAAATTAGCTCTTGTGCTGTGTTTATGATGATTGTTATGATAGGCTTCGCCCATCATTAAGAAATCAAATCGGAATAAGTTTTTAGAGGTATCTGTCGTTTTAAAATTCACATACCCATAAATATGTCCAAACCAATTGATGATCACACCATGAATAGGCGCCATCAAGAATAAAACAGGTAATAATAGCCATTGCCACCAAGTCGTGGTTAAAAATGCAAAAAGCAGTGTGTAGGTAATGATCCAAAAAATACGAGAACCACGAGATCCTGCAAATTGATCAAAACGTTTCCACTGCGGGATATTTTTGGTAAATTTTTGATGTACCGTAATCCGTTTATTATTAATGTCCTGATAGATGTTTTTGGTTTTCCACATCATCGCAAATAGCGTGTTGTCATAGGTCGGAGAATGCGGATCTTTCTCCGTGTCTGTATACGCATGATGCATGCGATGCATAATCCCATAGCCATACGCACTTAGATAGCTAGGACCTTGGCAAATCCATGTAAGGATAAACGTAATTTTCTCAGCTGTTTTAGACATCGTATACGTCTGATGTGCCGCATATCTATGTAGAAAAAAGGATTGAAAAAACAAACTTGCATACCACAAGAACCCCACTAGAATAAGGATTGCCATAACTTTTTTTTACAAAGTTACAGTCGATACAAGCATCCCACAATGAACCTAGGTTAACTAATACATCACGTAGATTTATAATTTGCTTGGTATAATCCGTTTCCGAATACGACTCAATGCTTGTGGTGTGACGCCAATGTAGGAACTAATATACTTTAAAGGGATTTCCTTAATGACTTCGGGGCGGTTTTTAAAAAGGTCTAGATACCGTTCTTCAGCAGTATAATTCAATAAGGTTTGTTCTCTTTTGGATTTGATAAGAAATAAGCGTTCGGCGGTGAGTCTTCCGATGAGATTGCCAATTTGAGTAGTGCTGTACACCTCTTGTAAATCATCATACGTGATACTTAGAAGCGTCGTATTGTTGAGGGTTTGAAGTTCGTACAGCGATGGTCTACGGGTTAAAAACGAATCGTACGCACTGATAAATTGCTCTTTAAAACTAAACCCAAAAGTGATTTCCTTACTAGGTTCTGATTTTGGAATATAGAGCCGCACAATGCCCGATACGATAAAAGAGATGTGATTTTCTACAGTACCTACGGGTAAAAAAATAGTTTTTTTCGGAAGCTCACGTCTGATGAGTTTAGAAGAAAAGAAATTCCAATCCGTATCGGTGAGTTCTGAAATCTGATTCAAATAGTTTCGTACAGCTTCTAAGGCTATTTCAGGGGTGTTCTTCATGAGTATGCAAGATACATAACCACTCGAAAATGTATGAATACTTTAGAATGATTTATGATTCTTTTAGTTGATTTTTCACACGCTTTCGCGAACCTGCCTTGCCGGCAGGCAGGAGCGTATACGCCATTATCTATATCTGAAAAATAATAACTTACAAACGATCTAATTCCTCTTGCATATTCACCCGCGCCTGTTTTTCATACAATTTTCGATATTTTTGGGTGTAAAAAATGAATGATTTGGCAAGCGTTTCTAGTAAAAACCGTTTGCGACCACGTTTATAAAGGAACAATGGTATGTTCTTATATTCTTTTCTAACTGCTTTGTAATAATCAGTGTATTTTTCTGGAGAGGCGCCTAGAATTGATAGATCCATATCAAGGAATAACTGCGCCAATGAATCATCAGCGATATGCGTAGCTGTCGCAAGAATTATGATTTCTATCTGCTCACGAAGCGACCTTTTTACATTAAGTTTTTCTAACCATAGTTGGGCAAATTGAGCACTCTTGATTTCATTTTCTTTAGAAACACTATTGTAAATAACATCATGAAATAAGGCCACGTGCGCGAGTATTATTGTTTCTACATCAGATAGCCCTGCTTTTTTAATGTGCGTAAATAAATCATTCACATGCCCTAAGGTGTGATAATACCTACTAGCATGGGTATACTGTTTTTCTACTTCTTCAAAACATGCGATGGTAGTTTCGCTCTCAGTGAGTTGAGAAAGTTTGAGCCAGTCAAGGTATGTATTTTTGTTTTCCATAGTTCAAAGTTGAGCATTATAACAATGATGGGCATTGATGTATGGTAAGATTTTAAAGCTGTTTCCGTATCCGGCTCAAAGATTCTGGCGTAATACCTAAATAGGAGGCAATATAGTGATGTGGAATCCTATTCAGTAACGATGGATATAGTTGTATAAAAGCCCTATAGCGATCTGTTGCGGTTTGATATTGTAGAGATTCGATTCGCTCCATGGCTAGGACATAATTATACTCAGCCATGCGCCTTCCAAAGGTATGTAACGATGGACTTTTGTCGTAAAGGGATGTCCAATCTTTGTACGATACCGATAGTACTGTGCCTGGAAGGATACATTCAACAATCTCTACACTAGGTTTTTGAGTAAGAAGACTCACAAAGGAAGCTACAAAAGGATTTCTGGATTCATAATTAAAATAACTCGTGATCTCTTTGCCATCTTCAATGCGGTAGACTCTATAAACTCCTGAAACTACAAAACGTAAGGTGTTGCAGACTTGTCCTTGTTTTATAAGTATGTCATATTTGTGATAGGTCTCTAGAGAAAGGATATTTTCAATAGCTGCCTGATCTGTATGGGAAAGTTCCACTGTAGAGGAAATAAAGTCAAATAGTGTTTTTGAAGGGATAGACATCGTATAAATATAATTAATAATTTATTGGGTATGCTCCTGCCGGCAGGCAGGTTCGCGAAAGCGTACTCAGAAAAATACCTCTTATCTTGTATGGTCCTGTATTCTTTAAAAACATAGTATTGAATACTCAAAAGTTGGTAAAGGGTCAATTACTCGAAAAATTTAGGAGCTTATAGAATAACGCAAAGTAATAAGCAGTTATCTTTTTTTGTATATTTAGGTTCCCTTTTTTAGACAATTCCCCTTTTACTATTTAAAATATCCAAAATAATTTTGGCTATCAATTAAGTGATGGCTCTTTTATTTTGTGATTTTATGTTTTTTTTTAATTAAATACTAGCAGATGATGACTAAAAAAGCAAAATTATACGGTACCAGTGCAAATGCGAAACAGATGAATGTTTCGTTACCTCCTGATGTTGCTTCTATGTTTGAATTAAAGGAGTACATAGAACTCTCAACGACCCGATCACACAGCAAAGAAATCAATGTTGAGTTTGAAGAGAATGATCTTGTCGCTTTACAGTTTTCTGATCAAACAGAATGGATAGGTCATCCAGAAGATATTCAAGAAATATATGATGAACGGGTACTCAAAAAACGATCTGTCACTGAAGGTGACTACGTTTTTGAAACTCAAATTTCTACACAAGCAGATACGAGAGGTTCTGTAAAACAGACAGTTGTTAAGTTCTTTAGCATTTTTAAGCCTAAAAAAAGTGTGGCAGCAACCACCATGGCTGCTTTAGGCGAGAAGTATGACAACAAAGTGCAACCGAATCCAGGACTATACACAATAGACAAAAGCTTTAAAAGAGTTCCCTTCAAAAAAAATAAAGAGCTCACGCATTATTTGCTACTCATACACGGAACGCTTTCTT
The DNA here is from genome assembly GCF_042653865.1 of Dokdonia ponticola. Taxonomy (NCBI): domain Bacteria; kingdom Pseudomonadati; phylum Bacteroidota; class Flavobacteriia; order Flavobacteriales; family Flavobacteriaceae; genus Dokdonia; species Dokdonia ponticola. The sequence goes on from NZ_JBHSFV010000002.1 coordinate 432,287, forward strand.
CTTCTGTAGATGCTTTTGGACAGTTACAAGAGAGTGATACTTGGGATACATTACGGACGCAATACAAGAATAATGTGATCGCTTTTGATCACTATACGTTATCTGAAAGCCCTTTAAAAAATGCTTTAGACTTTTTAAAAGTGTGTCCAGAAAACTGTAGCCTAGATATTATGAGCCATTCTAGAGGAGGACTTGTTGCTGATATTTTGGCAAAATGTGATTATAACAATAACGAAAATCAGGAAGTTGGCTTTAGTAAAAATGAGCAAGATATTTTTCTAAGAAAAAAAGAAAAAGCCATCGCTGAAGGGAAAGAAGAACTTCAAGAATATGATGTAATACAAGAGATCAACAAACTCGCTCTTAAAAAGAAAATTACGGTGAACAAGATCGTTCGCGTGGCAGCACCTGCCAATGGAACAACTATTTTATCTGAGCGTGTCGATCATTTCTTTAATCTTCTATTAAATACCATTTCCTTAGCGTTTGGCATCAAAAATCCCATATATGGAATTGTAAAATCGTTTTTATTAGAGCTGATTAGTCAGAAAGATGACGCAGACGTGCTGCCTGGATTAAATAGTATGATTCCAGGGTCGTTATTTCAAAAAATGCTAAACGCTGCAGATACCAGTGTCGAAAGTGATTTGTATAATATTATTGGAGATTCCGAAGTAGGAGGGGTGTCTTTTGAGTCCTTAAAGGTCATTCTTGCGAATCTTTTTTACAGACAAGCCAATGACTTAGTTGTGGATACGAGTAGTATGGTATATGGGGTAAAGCGTTTGGATGGATATTATCTTTTTACCTCTCAAGATGCTCAGACCAATCACTTTAACTATTTTAAAAATGAAAATTCATGTGAGGCTATTTTAGAAGCCTTAGTCCCATCAAGCAGTGGGGTTAAAAACTTATATACCAAAGAAGTATATGCTCATGGTCAACGTGGTATTTTATTAGATAAACTGTCCATGGCTGGGGTTCGTTTTGAAGAACCAGAAACCATTACTAGAGATGTATTGATTTTAATCCCAGGGATTATGGGATCTACGTTGAGTGCTGCAGGTAAAGATCAGTGGATTCAAATGAGAGCCCTCAATAAAGGGGCTATCGTCGATAAACTTGCTGTGGATGCAAAAAATGTCAAAGCGTCTGGGGTTGTTGAGAAGTTTTACAAACAATTTGGAGATCACTTTTCATCAAAGTATGATGTAGTATCTTATGAGTTTGACTGGCGGAAGTCAGTTTCTGAAGCCGCTGTTGGATTAGAAGCACTTATTAAAAGAATGCTTAAAGCCAATGTAAACGTACATATTGTAGCGCACTCGATGGGAGGACTCTTAGCAAGACAGTTTATGATGGATTTCCCCGAAACATGGAACGCCTTTATACAGCCAAAGAATAATAAATTTGTAATGCTAGGTACCCCTTGGCTAGGGTCTTATCTGATTATGGAAGTCCTCACAGGACATAGCCGACGAGTAAAACAACTCGCTATGATTGATTTTAGGAATGATAAAGAAGATTTACTGAAAATCTTTTGGAAATTTCCTGGCGTGTTTGAGCTCCTGCCCGTAGAAGAAGTCACACAACGTAAGTTTTGGACGGCGACTTTTTGGAATTCCATAAAAAGTAAGGCACACTTAGATATCATTCCAGATGTCTCAGATAATAAGGATTCCTTGTCAAAATTTAATGACTATAGATCCAATGTCATTTCCTTTTTGAAAGACTTGGAAACCGAAGAAAAGAGTGATTTTTTTGATAAGATTTATTATATATGTGGAAAAGCAGACAAAACCGTCTGTGATTATTCCTTTAAAAACCGATTTTTATCATCACACAAAAAACTCGTTTACAAAGCCACTTCGTTTGGAGATGGTAGTGTAACCTGGAAAACAGGGATCCCAAAACAGCTATTACAAAGCAATAATTTGTATTATACAGATATAGGTCACGGGGAACTTGCTAATGAGCCTTCAATTTTTGAGGGTGTCATGGAACTTTTAGAAAGAGGTAAAACCAATAAGCTGAGTACACAGCCTACTTTAAGCAGAGGAGGGGCAGAAGTTATTACAGATGTTCATGAATATGTAGCGCCTTTAGTGGACTCAGAAGCCGTTGTTGATGCTATTTTTGGTACACAAAAACAAAAAAGCGTACCATCAGAAGAATTTCAAGTCACAGTTATTAATGGGGATTTAAAGGAATCATCGTATCCCGTGATGGTAGGACACTTTTTTATGGATCTTATTTTAAGTGCAGAAAAAGCACTAGATGGATATCTTAATGATCGTTTGTCACAGCGTATGGGGATTGGTCATTATCCGGGTAAAATAGGAGAGAGTGAAGTCTTTTTCAACCTCGGCACACAACCTAAAGGAGCCATTATATGCGGTTTAGGATCTTCAGAATCCCTAACACAATTCTTACTCTCTAAAACGGTAAAACTCGCTGCATTAAAATATGCGATGTTTATGCGGGATAACTATACGCTACCAGAAGCAAAAAAATATGCCTCTGGAATCTCTTTCATATTAATGGGAATAGGTTTTGGAAAACTTCCTATTGAAGAATCTATAAAAGGGATTTTATTAGGTGTCGCAAAAGCCAATGAATATTTGAAAAATGAAGGCGCTACACAAGGCTTAAAACCTATTAAAAACATTGAAATTATCAATTATTATGAATCCATAGCAAGCCAAGCGTATTTTATATTAAGTAATATTAGACACGATGATGTACGTATTCCATTTACACTCAACAAGGGAATTATACGAAGAACAGGCGCTAAGAAAAAACAATCTTACACCTCTGATAGTTATGGTAATTGGTATAACTTACACATTACCCATGTAGATAGAGAGGATCATAAAAATGGATTTAAGTATTACGCTTCCAATGGATTAGCTAGAGTAGAAGAAGAGTTTATTGCCATAGATTTTAAGGATATCCAGCATATATTACAAGCACAAGCCCATGTGTCAAAATGGGATCAGCGTTTATCCAACACGCTATTTGCGATGTTAATTCCAAATGATTTTAAAAATGTTTTTAGAAACCAAGGAAACTTAATTATTAAAGTTGATAAAAAGTCGGCAGAGATTCCTTGGGAATTATTACATGATTCCAAAGCGGGGGACATGCCTATTGCCGTGAGTTCGACATTCATTCGACAATTAGTAACTTCTAATAGTGAGCGATTTAATCAAGTCGCATTATATAATAAAAATGTTCTTGTGATTGGAGATCCGATCTATAATGACAACACATTACCAGAACTTCCAGCCGCCAAAGCAGAAGCCGAGAGAGTAACCAAAGCCTTTGATGCATACGCATACAAAACATATCCGCTTATTGGGGCATCATCGTTAGACATTACCAATGAGCTTTACAATGAGCAATATAAGATTATGCACTTTGCAGGGCATGGTCTTTATGATATAGAAAATGGAAAAGTAGGTATCGCGATCGGTGATGGAATTTTCATTGATCCTCAAAAACTACGACAGATAGGATACGTGCCAGAGTTTGTATTTATCAACTGTTGCTACTCAGGGGCAATGAATGCATCAGATGATTCATTCAGTAGAAATCGGTATAAACTAGCTGCCAATGTAGGAACCCAACTTATTGAAATGGGTGTTAAAGCTATCATTATTTCTGGTTGGGCGGTTGATGACGCTGCCGCGAAAGAATTCTCAGAAACTTTTTATGCTAATATGTTCCAAGGCTACAATTTTGGAAACTCCGTTCAGAAAGCCCGTATGGCTTGTTTCCAAAATCATCGCCGTACCAATACTTGGGGTGCTTATCAGTGCTATGGAAACCAATTTTATACGTTCACTAACAGAAAACACAGTAAAAAGGATGCATTAGATTATGTGATAGACTCGCAGGTTCACACTGATTTGGATAACTTATTAAACGAGATCAGAGATCGAAAAAATAATAAAGACAGAACCCTCGAAAAGTTAAATATTTATCTAGAAAAAGCAGAACAATCCAATCTCCTAGACGCGATTGTATTAGAAAAAGAAGCGCTAATTTACAATGAGCTAGATGAATATGAAATTGCATTTCAAAAATTTAAAGAACTCTTTAAATATGGAAAAGGAACCTTTTCTATAGGCGCCTTAGAGCAATATTGTATTATAAAAACAAGGAAGTTTACAAAGAAAACTCTTGAAGAGGATTTACGAGAGATAGAATTTTTATGCCTTATCGGCGAAAACCCAAGCCGATTAAACATCATTGCCAATGCGTATAAGTTTGCTTCTACAAAATTCAGTGTAAGGTCAAAAATTGAAAAAACAAGTGCTATAAGCTACCTCTCTAAAGCATTTGCTAATTATCAGAAAAGTTTTAGCGTTTCTAAAGATCTCTATGATGCTGATTGCTTAGATGCGATTACCAATATGATTTTAATAGGACATATTTTAGAAGGATTAGGGAGTAAAACACTCGTTGATCACTTAAAAACTTGTGAAGCTTTTGAAGGTATTAAAGACGTTAAAACCCATGTGTTAATGCTCTATAAAGATATTGAGACAAAAGAAAGACTCAATGTAGACTTAGACGTCAGAATTAGTATAGCAGAAGCAGAGTATGCGCTATTCCTCTTTAAAAATAATTTTATCGCAGATCCAACATTAGATATCACAACGAAGTTTAAAAATGTATTTCTACAGCTATATAGCCCTAGATATATACAAATAGAATTATTACAAATAGGATTTCTAGAACATTACAACACCGATGAGACCATATCAATGCAGTTAAAACACATGAAAGAAGAAATTAATAAACTCAAACAGTAAATTTTTAGGAAATAGTACTTAAAACACCATTTGATGGCACTTTAAGTACTATTTGCCAAATGAGTTTTTAAAGAATATAATAGCATCTAATGGCATATTCCCCTTCCTTTCTTAAAGGTCATACCGTAGCAGTACCGCTTATCGATAGGCAAGAAATAGAAAAGTTTCGGCAAGAGACTTTACACTGGGAAGATTATTATTTGGACTATGTACATTTTAGTGTATTGCATAGTCCGTTTCGGAAATTTCCTTATTATACGGCGACCAATATAGATGGTGCTTTTTTTAAATCTATAAGCAGGGAAGCTCTTTTTTCAGGGAGTGACGTTTGGAGGAAAGACAGTCGGATTCCAGAAGTACATCAATTAGGACAAGAACTGTATGGAGCCGCAGGTAGTGATTTTGACAGAGGACATTTAACCAAAAGAGAAGATGTGCAATGGGGACAAACGACAGCAATCGCTAAAAAAGCCGCCGTTTCAACCTTTTATTACACTAATGCCGTACCCCAGGTAGATCGCTTAAATAGGGGTGTGTGGAGACGTATCGAAGATTATATCTTACACCATGAAGTGGTGAAACAATCTCTTAAAATATCCTTGATGACAGGTCCATTATTATTGGGTACAGATCCAGACTTTGTAACCGATGTAGGGGAGGAGACCATCCAAATACCGACATTGTTTTACAAAATAGTATACTATATCCGCGAAGGGGAATTATACAGAACTGGATTTTTAACCAGTCAAAAGGGGCTGTTACAACATCGCAGCATTGTAAAACCACTTTTTAGAGGAGAAACCTTAGAGTCGCATGATTTATTTCAAGGATTTAAGGACGCAGAAACCTATCAAGTACGTGTTTCTTTTATTGAAAATTTAGGGAATTTAAAATTCCAAGAAGCAAAAGAACTGTTTATTGAAGACACTCCAGAAGAACTCATTTTAGATGAAATTGATATTAGATCTAATGTAGAAACTACTCGAAGTCGCTCGAGATCACGTGTTATATCACAAACAAATTTAATTTTATAGATTCTAGATAATCTCGTTTGTTTTGCTTTCGCGAACCTGCTTGCCGGCAGGTAGGAGCATACCCATAAATCAATTAACAAAGTGATGTTTGCATCATCTTGCACACACTTATATATGTAAAAACGAACTATTCCTTTATTTCGTCCAATGCAGCTTTAAATTCATTCCAGCTCACTTCTTCATCCCCATCTTTGCTGTAGCCCTCTATAAGTTTGTTAGCCACAAAGCCACGGATAAGTCCAGAAATCTCTGCTTTTTTAAGGAGTCTTACAATTTCTGTTTTTGATAAAGTGCCATTGCCATCTTCATCAAAAAATGCAAACGCTGCTTTAGGGTCGTTAAAATCTTGAGTGATCAACGTTTGTAATTTTCCTAAAATCATATCTTTTGTAGCCATAATGTGTGTTGGTTTGAATTTTGGTAATAGCAATATAGAAAAAAGCAAGAATTTTCTACTCTAATAACCTATGAATATTCGATTTATACGTTTGACCTATTGGGATGACGGTACCTTGAATCACAATACTATTTCCTTCTATGGTTGCTATATTACTTTTAGCTACAGTGTATGCTTTCGCGAAAGCGTACACATCACCTTAAAACCCGCAAAGCATTACTTATTCACCACCAATTGCTGTCCAATTCTCAACGTACTTGTTTTGGTAATCGAATTTTCTTTACAAATCGCTGTGATCGACGTGTTGTATTTACTAGCAATTTTAGAAAGTGTATCTCCTTTTCTAACCACATAGATTTTCTTTTGCTGCGCTTTGTTTTCAAGCGCCTCGTCGTAGGTCGTTGAAGTGACAATAGACGTTTGTCGTTTAGAACTATGTAAATACGGAGTGACCCATTTTCGATTGACCCAAAGCTCTTGATTTCGGATACTATTTTCTTCATCAAATTCAAATAAATACTCAGGATTGATATACATTCCTTTATAACTCACAATTAGATGCAAATGGCTCCCTCTAGAATTTCCTGTGTTACCGCCTTTTCCAATAGCGGTACCTTTGGTAACGAGATCATTAACTTTTACCAATTGCTTAGAAAGATGTGCATATACCGTTTCTAAGCCGTTTTCATGTCTTACTACAACAGTTTTCCCCAATCCAGGAAAGGTTCTCACTGCGCGTACTTTACCATCTAACATCACCATCACATCATCACCAGTAACCAAATCGATATCAATACCCTTATGCGCTCTTCGATTACGCCATCCATACCGAGAGGTTATTACCTTTTTATGAGCCACAGGAGAGGCATAGGTACTATCGCTAAAGGTGATCCCAAAAGGGTAGGTGAGTTGATATTCTTTATATGGGTTAAATGTAATCGTGTCCCAATGTTCTGTCATAAAAACGTGACGTAAGCTATCCTGAGTTTGCTGTTGCATTATAGCTGTGATGGCTTCAACCTGTGTGCTTAGGGAAATAGAATCTAGCTTTATTAAACTTTGATCAACCATTTGACTGTACCCTTGGTAGGCACTCATATAAAGAAAAAATAAAAAAATGCGTTTCATAAAATAATTAATGTAGGGATATATGTGCATTAATAAAACTTAGATACGTAACGTAGATATGTTTGGATTATGATATTTTTTTATTTTTCGAAATAGTTAAGAGGATTCAAGCTTTGTTTATCATGTTTTAATTCAAAATGTAAATGAGGGCCTGAAGAATTACCTGTTATACCTACATAGCCTATCACATCTCCTTTTTTTACAGATTTCCCATAATGTGTATTAAAATCTTTTAGATGTGCATACCAAGTTTCATAACCATCTTGATGTTGGATTTTAATAAGATTGCCCCATGCACCAACTTCTCTAGATAGAAAAACAGTACCATCAGCAGTAGCGATGATGGGTGTACCTATTGCTGCTCTAATATCTATTCCTGTATGTACTTTTTCTTTTTTAGTTGTTGGGTCTTTTATATCTGCATCAAAAAAAGCCGTAATCTGTTGCGTTGAACCACCTTCAATAGGAAAAGCCAACGTAGGCGTGATGTCCGTATGTTTTATAATTTGTAAAGTGTCTTGCACAATAGAAGGTGCTGTCATTGGTTTTGTAAAAGCGATGAAGCATAGTGCAGCTACGGGAAGTAGTAGAAAATACATAAGCTTTGAACGATTATGAGAGGTTTTTTTGGTCATCATATCTATACGTTTTTTGAGAATGGGGGTGTTAAAATAACTGTAAAGCTGATTAGGTCTCTTAATTTCTAGGCTTTGTGCAATTAATTGTAAATAGTCAGATGTTTTTACATCTTCTCTAAGTACACATTGATCTGCTTGGTATTCATGAACAGATTTCAAAGATTTCCTGTATAGATATACCAGCGGATTCCACCAAAAGAAAGCAATGTAGATTTCAACAAGTAAGATATCTATTGTATGTTTAAATTGGCTATGCGCTTTCTCGTGTGCTATAATTAGGGGGTCATATGTGATTGACTGAGGCACAAATATCCAATGGAAGTAGGAAAAGATATTTGAAACAGGAGCTTGATAAAGAACATGATCATCCTGACGAATACCGGTAGCCTTTTTTTTAATACGAAACAAACGATGTATACTCACACAAAATCGAAGTAAGTAAATCCCAAGACCCAAAAAGTAACTAGTATAGACAAGAATCCAATAGTTAAAAGAATTCATAATTACATGCTCATCTCCGGCAGGTAATGCAGATGTCGTGAGTACTATGGTCATTTGCTCAACTAATTGCGGTATTTCTTGGATAGGGTGTACTATAGGAGGCAGGATGTGTGTTAGTAACGGTAATCCAATAGATAAAGGAAGTATCGCTAGTAGAACAACTCTATTGAGCGAATGAAATGTAAGTGTACTAAATACGAAACGATATAGAACATATAGCACTGAAAAAGCAATCATGACTTGAAAAAGATACGATAACATATTAATTTCCATTTTCTCTTAAACGTTCTATTTTTTCTTCGATCATACGTTTCATCTTTTCCAATTCGGTAAGATTCATATCTTCTCCTTCGGTAAAGGATAAAGCAAATGTGCTTACAGAACCACTAAAAAAATTCCCAATCACATCTTTGATATGCCCTTTAAAATAGGCTTCTTTAGAAATGGTAGGAGAGTACTGTCTTATTTTTCCGAAGGTATCGTATTGTAAAAACTCTTTTTTGACCAGTACGCGCACTACTGTAGAAATGGTGGTATACGCAGGTCTTGGTTCTGGAAATGCATCTACAATGTCTTTGAGAAAAGCTTTTTCCAATCTCCATACGTATTGCATGACTTGTTCTTCTGCCTTTGTAAGTTCTTTCATAGGACAAATATATAACTTTTTCCAAACAATGACTATAAATATAGTTATTTGACTATATTTATAGTCATAAAAATTCTAAATACCTTGTTTATAGTTACTAAAAAGGTGTTAGAGATTTCTGAATAGAAAGATAAGGGCATAAATACCTATATAATTCTTTCTGTATGCGCTTTCGCGAAAGCGTAAACATCATCAATTCATACCTCAAAAAAATTCCAATGAGTATGTGTACTTACTTTTTATCTTGAGGAATACTCATCTCAAAATCAAATAGATTGTCAGTGTCATAATTCTTTTTTATCTCACGTAGTTTTTTAAAGTTAGCCCCGTAATACATTTCTAAAAGGTCAAGACGCCCTGCAGGGGTTTCTGGATGTGGTACTAACGATTTATCTACAAAATTGATAAAGGCGTTTTCTATATGAGGCAATAGATTTTTTCTGAAATCTACTACCCAGTGTACATAGGTTTTATTTCGTTCTTCATTGGTAAACGCATTTCCTGCATCATCCCACCAACATTGTATTTGTAATAAATATGGTTTTGTAGGGAATGCAAAAGCGCGTTGTTCTGGATGATGTGTGACCGCACCTCCCAAACAATGAAAGCTCATATATCTACTTACATCTGAATAAAAACAGGTACGTCCTAAATACTCATAGATAGCCTCTACTAACGCATGATGTTCTTGGACTGTACTTGCTTTCGGAAAGCCCGAAGTCACTTTATGAGGATGCGGACGATCACAGGTAGAAGCGGGGGCATCAGGAAGTACTCGGAGGTTACGATCTCCACAACGATCATGAAGTACAGTAGGATTGTACATGGGCGTAGTGGGATTCACAAATTCAGAAACAACACTTTGATGTCTTGAAAGCGAAAACGTTTCTTTTTGGCTAGCTAGATTTTTTTTATTGGATGGATGGTGCTTTTTCTCTAAAAGGGAAACAAAACCACTTTCTTCTGGAATCAAATCTCCAAAATGTTTTTTTAATAGTGCGAGTAATGCGTCTTTAGAACCGTAAAAAAGTCCTCCCATACGACTATGCACCGCACTTAGATGTCCCTCTGGAAGATTTGCTCCCTTAGGATCAGCGATCATCATTCCACACGCAGTAGATAAGGCAGGATCTAATGCTGTGAGATCTGCATGAAGGACAGTCCATATTTTTAGTGCTTTTATGGCCTCATTTCTTTCTGTCCAAAGTAATGAAAAAGAGGTAGTGACTTCTCCAAGCGATGATAATTTAAATTTAAACTTTGTCACCACACCAAAATTTCCACCACCGCCACCTTTGAGCGCCCAAAACAAGTCTGGCAAGTGTGTAGCAGAGGGATACGCAATAGTACCATCGGCAAGGACGATTTCAAATTCAAGAACCGAGTCACAGGTCATCCCATATTTCCGAATAGAAGGTCCCCAGCCACCTCCCTGGGTTAATCCGCCTACATTGACAGACTGACAACCACCACCAGGAATGATCTGACCACGTGCTTCTAATGCTGAATATACTTTTCCTAGTTGTTTTCCTGAAGAAATCCATGCATGGTCATGGTCTAAGTATTCAATAGTATCCATCTCTGACAGATCAATAATGAGCACCCCATTTCCAGAAGACATTCCTTCATGTTGATGTCCCCCAGACCTTATTCTGAAAGGAAACGTATGCGCTTTACAGAACGCAAGACAATCCTGTACATCACTGGCTGCTTTGCAATAGGCAATCATAGCGGGTAAATGGCCAAAACGGGTATTTGAAATCACACGGGCGTAATGGTACAACGAATCTCCCATACTAATAATTCTAATGTGTTTTGGAAATTGGTCTATAAAATTTTGGTTGGATTGTGACATACTGTATGTTATAAAGTGAAGAATAAGCCATCTAAAGATATAAAATGCAGCGTATTATCAAACAGATGTTTATAATTTTTAATACGTTTATTGAATTACAAAAGCGTATGCTATAGATATCCTGCTATTTTTGTACAAAAGAGATATCTTACGATCTTAGTACTTTTACATCAAGGCACTATATCAAAACAAAAGCAATATTACCCATGAATACCTATCGTTTCCTATTCGTATTTATTTTTATAACGAGCAATAGCATAGGACAAACCTTTTTTCAAAACAGGAAAGAAACTTTATCTAAGCGGTGGTTACTAAAAGATGATAGCACCAAGCTATTTAAAGTAACACCCTATAAACCAGTGTATGTGTTATTTGCCAATTATACTTCTGCAATTAACAATCTCCCTACGAGTCCAAATCCGTTAAATACGGTAACGACTCCTACACTTTTTTCTGATACAGAACTCAAATTTCAACTTAGTTTTAAATCGAGAGCGATAAAAAAAATATTTGGAGATGAGCTAGGAGGGGACCTGTGGATTGGATACACACAATCTTCTAGATGGCAGTTGTATAGTGCCAGTATTTCAAGACCTTTTAGAGAAACCAATTATGAACCCGAATTGATGCTTGTTTTTCATACGCCTTACAAAATTTTTGGTTTTGAAGGTGTTTTAAGTGGTATAGGTGTAAATCATCAAAGTAACGGGCGATCAGATCCTTTTTCAAGAAGTTGGAATCGGATTGTGTTACAATTTGGTTGGGAGCGTCCAGCTTGGAGTGTCGTGTTACGCCCTTGGTGGCGGTTACCAGAAAATGAAACCGAAGATAATAATCCAGACATACAAGACTATGTTGGTCGTGCAGAGTTACTTTCTAATTTTTCCAAAGGAAGGCATGATGTCAGTATTATAGCTAAACATTCCCTCAGAGGAGGCTCTAAAAGTAGAGGCAGTGTCCGATTAGATTATGCGTTTAAGGTATTGGATAATCTTCAAATTCTAGCACAAGTATTTCATGGCTATGGCGAAAACTTAATAGATTATAATCATCAACAAACTACGGTGGGTGTGGGTATCTCTATCATCCAATGGTAATGGGGGTTTACAACCAGTACTACACCTTCAGAAAGTGTCAAAAAAGTGTAAAAGAAATGTCAACCTCTGTAATAAGTCGAGAAATTAGGTGTTATTTGCAACTATGATGTTTAACAGAAAAAATAGCTACGCATGGTTGGCACTTGTGGTTTTCATGATCCTACTGTGGCTCTTTTTCACCCCAAATCAGGAAGACGAAAATATACCTAAAAGAGTGAAAATTGCTTTACGAGAAGTGGGAAATCAATTGCTTCTTGCTAATGAGGACAGCACGTCTATTGTGCTTCCTGTGATTGAGATTAGCCCATGGTTGTTTGAACTTTCTTTTGAGCGCCCTCTTTCTATTACACCCAATGATATTGTAGGTATTGTAAAAACAAATTTTAAAAAAGCAGCGCTTCCAGATCAATATCTTATCGAGGTGATTGAATGTGAGGGGCAAGAAGTAGCCTATAGCTTTGGAATTTTAAATGATGTAGAAAGAGACATTATTCCTTGTGCAAACCGGGTTTTGCCAGAAAATTGCTTTACCATCAAAACGCAATTTACAGGGAAATCTACTTCATTTTTAAGTAAACAATTCTTTTTAATACTCCTATTTATTCTCTTTTTAGTACTCATATATCTGGCTTTTTGGGATCGGTTATGGGTACGCTTTCGCGAAAGCAAAAAAAGTCACACAACCTCTGAAACCCATACTGCACATAGTTTTATCGGAATCTTTGCTTTTTATCCAGAACAGAATAAATTAGTAAAAGAGGCTGTAGAGATTGGCCTTTCTAAAAAGGAATGTGAATTGTTAGCCATTTTTGTAGCACAACCCAATCAGATCATTAAGCGAGATGAACTTACCAAACGAGTTTGGGAAGATAATGGCGTGATTGTGGGCAGAAGTCTTGATACGTATATCTCCAAACTTCGTAAAAAATTAAAAGACGATACCTCCATTAAAATCACCAATGTACATGGCGTGGGGTATAAACTAGAAATAAATAACTAGTTACTTTGCTTATTATAAAGGTTTTAATAAGGCTCTTGTTCGGTTTTTGTTATTCCTACTTTTATTTAGTCTATATTTACAAAGTTAATTATTTAGACAGCTTTCATTTTTAATTTCTTACAACTTTTATCAATACTTCGCTCTCTTCAATTTTTTAATAGACGATTATCAGTCAATATAAAGCTGTTTCGTCATAGATCTTCATAACAATTGCATGTAGGTTTTTGGAGTGCCCATTATGCTTCCTAACACACAGAATTCATTGTTTTTTGAAGGAGTATCAATCCAATAAAGAGTAATAGTATCGATCCCTTAAAATTTTCTAGAGTCATAGATCATGACTTTTCTAAAACCTTACGTAACAGAGTAAACACCTATTTTAAAACGCATAAAAAAAGCCGGAATGCCAATGCAAATATGGTTTTTAAAACTGTATGTATGCTGAGCTTATTCTTTGTACCGCTCCTCACGCTTGCCTCTGGTATTGTAACCCCAGTATGGTTGTTATTTACCCTTTACATCCTAAGCGGATTGGGAATGGCAGGTATCGGAATGGGCGTGATGCACGATGCCATACATGGCTCATATTCTAAAAATAAGAAGATTAATACACTTTTAGGATATACGTTTAATATGATAGGTGCCAATGCCACTATTTGGAAAATACAACACAACATATTGCATCATACCTACACCAATATTGATGCAGCAGATGATGACCTAAACGCGCCTTTTTTCCTTCGATTTTCACCTCATGCTAAGCATTATTGGGTGCATCAATACCAGCACTTGTATATTTGGTTTTTTTATGGAATCTCAACACTTTCGTGGATTACCACCAAAGATTTTGTCCGTTTAAAACGTTATAAAGAGATGGGATTTTTGGATAAAAAAAATGAATATAATAAGACTCTAATACGTATGATTGCATGGAAATTGCTTTATTACTCCTATGCTATTGTGCTTCCTATGATCTTACTTCCTCATCCTTGGTGGCTGATTTTATTAGCCTTTTTGGCCATGCATTTTGTAACAGGAATGTTAGTGAGTATTGTTTTTCAAATTGCCCATATTATGCCAGCTAATGAGTTCCCCCTTCCTGATACGCAAGGAATAGTTCAAAATAACTGGTACAGACATCAATTTGAAACGACGACTAATTTTTCTCCTAACAGCAAACTTTTATACTGGCTTATAGGCGGATTGAATTACCAAGTAGAACATCACGTATTGCCAGACGTGTGTCATATACACTACAAAGATCTTACTAAAATTGTATCGGAAACAGCTCAAGAATACGGCATGCCCTATCATGTAAAAAAATCGATGGTGCAGGCGATTTATGATCACACCAAAATGCTTAAAATGTTAGGCAAAAAACAAACAGTAAACATTGTTCTAGAAACAATGTAAATTTTAACCAGAATTATGCAATAGAAAATCTGTTACATAATTCTAATTTAATAAAACAAAAATCATGTTAAGAAAATTCATACATAAATTAATAACGACTCATAAAATAACTAAAATGAAAGAAGGTACCGTAAAGTTTTTTAATAACGCAAAAGGATTTGGATTCATAAAAGTAAAAGATACTGATGAAGATATCTTTGTACACGCTACAAATCTAATAGATGATATTAAAGAAGACGATCAAGTAACATTTGATATAGAGCAAGGTGATAAAGGCTTAAGCGCTGTAAAAGTAAGATTAGCTTAATATCCAAAAGGATTACAAAACAAAAAAACCATCGTCACTGATGGTTTTTTTGTTAAAATTTGATTGACTGATCCTTTAAAACTTTAAAAAAGCTTTAAATTCTATGGCATCAGAAATCGCTTTATCTTTCGCCTTGTTGTTGTAGGTAATCCCCCAGCGTGTACGGTCTATCTTAAAATGGGCTTTAAAGGTCTTTTTTACCCCATCGACATCTGCATAAAATTTAATAGACTTTGTAATTCCTTTGATGGTAAGGTCTGCATAAATTTTGTGTGTATTGGAGTTAGGTAAATATTCAACAGCCGTAAATACAAGTTTGGCTTCTGGAAATTTTTCTACATCAAAAAAATCAGTGTCTTTTAAATGCTCAATAGGGCCTTTGTGATCACTATCAGGCATATTGTTTATAGATTGCATATCTATCACAAACGATCCTCCAGTAATGAAATCATCTGTTGTAGCGAGTTCACCAGTTTTAAAAAGAACTATCCCATTGTGTTCACTAATGTTAAAGGTATAGGAGCCTTTCCAGTACAACAGACTTTTTTCGAGATTTAGCGTATAGGATTCTTTACTGTTTTGCACTTGACTCGTCATTATAGCGCCAGTCATAATCATAAGGGTAATTACTAATTTTTGCATCGTGATTTTATTTTTGATAAAACTAAATCGATAGACGCCGATAAGTGTCAAACAGATGCAAAAGAAGTGTCAACGAATGTAAAATTTTTGGTTGACACTATATTTATATTGGTTTACGCTTTCGTACTTCGATAAACTCAGTATAAACTTCTACGTCGTTATCACTCCTTGAAAGCGTATAAAACCTCACTACCACTTAAGGGGCAGATTAAAAATTATAACATAGAATTTCTATTGACTATCTATTGGCATTGATTATTATAAAACTGAACCATTTTTGCTACGGTTTTCGAGTTAAACTCGCCAGATTCAATTTTTGCGATAACTGCAGGACAGTCTTGAAAATATTCTGTAGCTGCATTTTTAAAGTTTCTAGAAAATAAGCCACCTCCGGGAGTATAAAGCCAAAATAACCGATCTTCATCTGGTTTTATAACAAATAAACTATGCTGTGAATAGTCGGTTGCGAGCGCTGTTTTTTCTTCTACATGACCGTTTGAATATCTAATTGTTTCTACAGATTCTGGCGTCGTATATTTTAATTTCTGTATATAAAATCGAACAGGACCATCAATAATCAATTGAGCCATGGTATACTTTAATTTCTTTGATTTTTTTGAGCTTTTACCAAACCTGTATTTTTGTATGTGATAGGAGATTAATTGCTCATTTTCTGTAATATGAAGACTATCTAATTCTTTAAAATCATAGGTGGTTTTTTTACCTTTCAATTCTTTGCTAAATCGAATATCCCATGATGCATCACCTATGACATATCCTTGCTGGGAAGTACCATCTTTAAAAAATAGCGTAGCAGAAGATTTCTGAGCTGATACATTAATAAAAACAAAAAATATAAATAATAGGGTAATTGTAAATCTCATAGTGTCGAAAATTGAATTCAAAAAGAGTTCCTTTTGGTGTCAATGTACCTATTATTTATAAGATATGCATTAATTAATTTGCTCGTTTTTTCATTCCAAAGAGAAAACGAGTGATTTTTAATGGATACACCATCAATCGATAGATGAAGATAATCACAATAAAAGATGTAATCGCCAAAACAGAAAGTTTTACAGGGATATTCCAAGACTGTTGTAGCACGTAATACCCAATAACAATAAGTACTGTCTGATGTAATATGTAAAAAGGGTAGATGGCTTCATTAAGCTTGGTCAATACAACACTTGATTTTGCAAACCATTCTTGTCCATACCCTAGTAACGTAATAATGACTGTCCAACTCACTAGGGCACTGACACCATACCAAATAGTCCATCGCGTCGGGATATCCCAATACGCACTTGCGATATCATTGGGTAAGAAATAGTAGGTATAAAATAAGAGGATGGCGACACCTGTAAGAAAGAGGTTGTACTTTCGATATTTTCTAAGAGAACTCCATAATGAAGTCGTTGCAGCCAATGTGATTCCTGCGATAAAGAAATACCCATAAAAGAGGGTAGTGGATAGATTGGTGATATCAGTATTATCTTCGGGATAGTATTTTTTAGAGATGATTTTTAGTAGAATAAGCGGAATAACAAATGTTACCATTCCTAAGGGTTTAGCACAAAAATGACCAATCGCTTTCTTAAAAGTGATAGCAGCCTTCGATCTTATGAATAAAATAAAAGGAATATGAAGTACAGATAAGTAGAATAAGTTTTCAATAAACCAAAGATGATTGACTTCTATATGGTTCAGAATATTTTTATAGAAATCGATAAAAGAAGCATAAGAGTTGATGTTTTCTATATACGTCTGAGGGGGTACAATAATAAATACCCCAAAAATCAAGGGAATTAATAACCGGGATGCACGTTCTTTTATAAATTGTTTCCAAGTGCGTTTGGAAAAAGCAAAAACAGTTCCTGTACCTGATATTATAAATAATAAGGGAAGTCTGAATTGTTCAAAAAAGACCATGACATCATCTAGTAGTTTACTAGAACTTTCGTTCATAATATGAAAATTATCACCATTAAAAGGCATCCCTACATGATGTAAAAAAACTAAAAAGATGGAGATCACGCGCCACCAATCTAAGTCATAACGTCTTTGTGTTTTTTGCATAGTGTTGAATTAACAGACCAAAACTACCTATTTTTGATGCTTATAAAAACAGAATACGGGCTAATGACGGGTAATTGTCGGGGAAATCAGAACTATTCTTTCATAATTAAATACATCCTCTACTTAGCTAAGTGTTTGGTAGTCGGGTGATTGGCGATTGCAATAAATTTATTTTCGCTTATTTTGTAAAATAATCCATTTAATTAGTTGTATATCAAATTAATGGCATCACCTTTGTACTTTAATAAGTATTATAAATTTTAATTACATTACAATGAACAAAGGAACAGTAAAATTCTTCAATGAGACTAAAGGTTTTGGATTTATCACTGAAGAAGGTGCAAACAAAGATCATTTTGTGCACATCTCTGGATTAGTAGACGAAATTCGTGAAGGCGATGAAGTTGAATTCGATCTACAAGAAGGAAACAAAGGTTTAAACGCAGTAAACGTAAAAGTTATCTAATACATATACTTCAAGTTTAATAAAAAGCTCCATCGCAAGATGGGGCTTTTTTGTTGTTCTAAATTGATTTGTGAGAATGAAACCCGAATTATGCATTAGAACTTCGTAATGAGGCTTAAAGAAGTAATAAAATATGACATTTTCTGAGCTTTAGTATAGCATCGTTATGGTTAAACTTAAAAAGGTAGTGTAACGGTATATTTTGAAGCTTGTTTAAGTCGTAATAGATTTTCTAATGCATAATTCGGGTTTAATATTCAGCGGGTTTTGTATCATATCTTATTCACGTATAAATTATATCATTTAGAATGCATACATTCAGAATATCTAATAATAACTACTAAAACTATAAACCTATTCTATTATGAGTGAAACTACACCAACGACTGCCAAATCTGCCATTGTTGTATTACGACACGGTTGTGATGGCGGCTCCCAGCCTACTAATCAAATCATAGATTTTAATTCCAATAGTACTGTCACTTTTCATGGAGGTGGAGGAACTGTAACAAATAATAAGGTTACTGTTGTTAAAAATTGGTTAGGGTGTCTTGGTCTTAAGCAAATGCATGGCTTACAAGATGATTTGACAACGCTTTTAAAACCTTATGCTCCGGTAAGTCGTATTCTAAGTGAGGGGCCTGGAAATGGAGAGAAAGGAACTCCCAATCCTATCTCTACCATAAGTTGTTATGCTAAAAAAACGGCTAGTACATTCACAAATAGAAAATTAAGCATCGACCTCTATGATAATAATGCCTATAAAGACCCAAGCGTATTTAGCGTTGATGCCTTATTAAAAGATGGAAAAGGTCAGTTTTCTACTGTAATTTGTTGGGAAGCTAAAGGAATGTGGCGTCATGGAAGTGATACTGGTTTTGAATCAGATTCTATTTTAGCAACTCTTGGTCACTGTGGACCAGGAGGAAAAAAAGTTTCTAATTATAACTTACTTTCAGATCACTCCCCATACAAAGGACAAATCATCTATATCTTTGAGTGTAATGATGATGGTTCTTTACTTTTGAAAGTAGTTGATTATGACCCTTCACGTAGTGATGCTAAATTTCAAGAAATCACCGATTCATCACAATGGCCTGAAAAATTATGTACAGATAGTAAGCAGTGTGATTGTGATCCCACAGATCTCATTCAATACAGGTGCTCCTAAGTCTATCTTTTATAAATAAATTAGTTACATTTAAGTTAAATGTGATGCTCCATCTCAAGATGGGGCTTTTTTGTTGTGCATAATTCTTCCAAAAAAAATAAATCAAACGATTCTTTAAAATCTATCATTTTTCATAAATTGCTATGTATTTGAATATGAAATAAGAAATCAATAAAAAAACGTTTTAAAAATTATCATAATGAAAAAGTATATACTATTAGTTGCTCTTATGCTAAGCACTCTAGGACTCTTTGCGCAATCTGAAAAAATAGCAGATGTGAAGGTAGGTGATGTTTTTGAAATCGGAAAACTACAAACCAACACCTACAAAAACATTCAACTCCCCAAACTGAACATTATCAAAAAGCGTGGTGGTATTACCCTTGATTTGAATCTTGAAGGAAGTATTGTTGTTGTGACTGGAATTAAAAGTAAAAAAGATGGAACCACCATTGTTAAATTAAAGCGTCAAGATGGCACACGTTTTTTTAGAACTCATAAAATTATTACTGCCAACATTAATGGAGCATTACAATCTGGAGAATTACAAGCAAAATAATCCAATGTATTATAGGCTATTTTTGTGCAAATTTCATACAAAATGATTGTTATACCATTTACCAATTGAATTTACAGTAATAAAACACCCTTTTTTCCTTTCTATTTCATAAGAAAAAAGAAACCGTAGCTTAGACTATGCTTTAATTTTCTTTCTCATATAAAGAAAAAAATCATCGTTTTCTTTTCCAGTAAATTCAATTAATAACTGGTATTACTTTGTGGGGAGTATTTTTATTAGGTCATACATACCCCTAAATACATTTAAAAGGAGTAGTTTCGCGCCCTAATTAAAGTACGTCTATGAAGCGCATCAATGAATACAAAAAACTCTTTGGGGTAGAAAAAGAAATTGACCTTAAAGAACTAAAAAAAAGCTACCGAAATCTTGTCAAAGAATGGCATCCAGATAAATTTCAAGACGAAGATATCTTGAAGGACGAAGCAGAAATACAGAGTCGTCGGATTATAGATGGATACCATTTTCTAGTAAGTATGGCACCAGAAACCAAAGAAAAAGAATTGCCCGCTTACACAGAAACGATCACAAACGCTGCCATTGCAGACTATCAGCACAAAGGGCTCTTATTAGAAATTACTTTTACAGATGGCACTACGTATGAGTATTTTGGAGTGACAAAGCCTGTATACATCAAAATGATCAATGCTAGTAACCTAAATCGTTTTGCAAAACGCAGCATTTATCCTAAGTATTTATATCGTAAGTCAAAACGTACCTTGCAAGAAGCATAATTAGGTGCTTTTTATACTCTTCACAAATCTACCTGTTCGATAGGTAGGAGCGAAATGAATACCAATTATATACAAATCCATATAGTATGGCAACTTCTTTTTTAGATTTAGGCGTTATTGCTCCTTTACAAACAGCATTAAACAACCTTGCAATTACAACACCAACAGATATTCAGCAAAAGGCAATCCCTGAGTTGTTTACATCAAAAAAGGATGTGGTTGCGCTTGCAAAAACAGGTTCTGGTAAAACAGTGGCTTTTGGCGTTCCTCTTTTACAATTGATAGATCGCACCAATCCCACTATACAAGCGGTTATTTTGGTACCTACACGTGAGTTAGGACAACAAATACACGCTAATATCACGGCCTTTGCTTCAGAATTACCCGAAGTCACCGCAGCTGTGATTTGTGGAGGAGTACCAATAAAACCTCAAATAGAACGCCTCACCAAATCAACTCAGATCGTCGTTGCTACACCTGGACGCCTTATTGACTTGATGAAACGAGGAGCGATCAACATCAAGAATGCCAATTATCTCGTACTAGATGAAGCCGATGAGATGGTGACTTCGCTTAAAGACGGACTCGATGAGATTGTCGCAGCCATGCCCAATAATCGGCGGACGTTTCTTTTTTCAGCGACGATGCCTGGAGCCATTAAGCAGCTTATTCAAAAGTATATGTCTAAAAATCCAATTCATATCGAAGCAGATATGGAAACGATCGGACATCAGGGGATTACGCATGAATATGTGGTGGTGGAGCCTATCGAGAAATTAGATGTATTAATGCATTTCTTAAACTCCCGCATGGGGGAGCGTGGGATCATATTTTGTAAAACCAAAGCAGCGGTTAACAAATTAGCCAAAAACTTAGCCATCCATAAATTCTCATCAGGAGCCCTCCACGGAAGCCTAAGTCAGCCGATTCGTGATCGAATTATGGGGCAGTTTAGAGAAGGGCATATTGATATTTTGGTGGCGACAGACCTTGCAGCCCGTGGAATTGATGTCAAAGAGATTACGTATGTGGTCAATTATCACTTACCCGAATTTTACGATATGTATGTACACAGAAGTGGACGTACGGCTAGGGCAGGGGCGACGGGATATGCGCTTACGATTTTACAGCAAGAAGAAGTAAAGGAAATTCCAGAGTTTGAAGAAGAGTTGGGTATTTCTTTTTCCGCTTTCGCGAAAGCAAACCCACAACAACTAGAAGATAACAATACCTTGTTATGGGCTAAGAAAATCTTTAAAACCAAGCCTAACAGGGATCTGAATCCAGCATTAGTACAGAAAATACATACCATTTTTCATCATCTTACTAAAGAGGAATTGATTGATAAATTATTAGCTCAGAAGGTATCTTCATAATTTTGAAAAGAGTACGATGATACTATACTTTAACAAGTGGTTTATTTTTAATTTGTTTGGAGTCAGGCAAATAATAAACTGAATGTTTATTCATTTATTTTTTAACCTAAACCACTCTTTACTAAAGTGCAAAGTGGTTTAGTTACAATAGAAAAAGCAGTTTCATAAATATCTATTGAACACAGTTACTGAGTATGTGCCCTTATATGGGTTTAGTTGGATTATTTTTTATAAATTAGATACAATATTAAAACCACTAAAATCAAGAATCAATGGAGTTGATCGATTATGTTCTCATTATTTTAAAAGTAATTGTAGGAATAAGCATTTTAAATGTATGGTTGATACAGCCCAAGAAAAACACTATTTGGAGAGGTGGTGATGCTACAACCATTGTAGAGGAATTTAAGGTGTATGGCTTATCAAAAACCTTTTGTTATGTTATAGGTTTTTTAAAAGTAAGTTTAGCCATACTACTACTAGCTTCGATAAAATTTGAAACTTTAACTTTAATCAGTACTTTGGGATTAGCTACGTTATTAATGGGATCCATAATCATGCACCTTTTAGTGAATGACAAGTTATATAAATCATTTCCTGCCTTCTTATTTATAGTAATGAATCTTACAATTGCCTATTTAACGTTATAAAAAATAAGTAGTAAACGTTTTTAATGCAATTAATAAATTCACTACCGCAAACGTAAAAGAAGGAGAGGATTTAATAAAATTATCTTTAATTTTTAGTCTAACAATAAACCCTAAGAGCATCAATAAACATAATCCCACAGATGCCAATAGGAGTAGTAATGGACTATAGTAAAGTCCTGCCAATAATCCTACTGCCCCTATAATTTGAAGAAAACCTGTTAGTTTCCTGTATTTTGGTAATCCATAACGTTCAAACTCTGCGATGATAAACTTTGAATAAAAGCAGTTAACACCAAAATACATAAATGCCAAACTAGAAAACCAGGTTAGTGTTGTAAGTAAATCCAATCTTTTTATTTAAAGGTAAGATACGGAAATCTCTTAAAGAAAAATAAGGATTCATGACCAAATATATTATTTTCATTTTGCAATTAAAAAGGTTAGAATATTCTGGAATACAAGTTAGTTTATATTGTAACTCCTAATAAAAAGTAATTACTTAAACTATCTTCAAAATACAACTTTATACGCTTTCGCACTTCGGCTACGCTCAGCATAAACTTCTGCGTCATTACAATCCTTGAAAGCAAACTTTGCCTTACAAATACTTGAAGAAAATCAACAGTTAACTTTTATAGAATAACGATTATAAAATGAATTCTAACGCTTATGGTTTGAAGTCTCTCAAAAAAAGATTGTCTATTTCCTGATACGTCTTATACATCTATTTTGGTTTTTTATTAAACCCAAAATAGTAATCAAATGAAAAAAACACTACTTTTTTTAATCGCTCTATGTGCAGTCAGTATAGGGTATTCTCAAACATTTATAGATAATTTTATCACGTATTCCATCACTTCAACAAATCCTAATACTGTTACAACAACCAATTACAATACCGCTGGAGGTGTTACTGTCACAGTTCCAGCAACTGTTTCAAATGGAGGCGTCACCTACAGTGTTACAGAAATTGGCGCAGGCTCTTTTGCAAATAAACAATTAACAAGTGCAGTGATTCCTACTACGGTGACGAGTATAGGGAATGCCGCTTTTTTAGGAAATCAATTAACCAGTTTTATCATCCCCAATAGTGTAACTTTCATAGATGGGGAAGTTTTTGCGAATAATCAATTAACAAGTATCATAATTCCTGACACGGTAACAAGTTTGGGCAATAGCGCTTTTAGTAATAACCAGATAGCTAGTCTTACGATCTCCAATAACATTACAAGTATTGGGTTGGGCACATTTGCTTTAAACCAACTTACCAATCTGACCATACCAGCGAGTGTGACAAGTATTGGAAATAGTGCTTTTAGTACTAACCAATTAACAACACTCACAATACCTAATGGTGTCACTGATATAGGTGATTCAGCTTTTGTTCAAAATCAATTAACCAGTGTTGTTATTTCAGATTCTGTTATAAGCATAGGTAACGGTGCTTTCTTAAACAACCCTATAAATAGTCTTACCTTAGGAAATAGTCTAGAGAGTATAGGGAGTAATGCATTTAATTCTAATCAGTTAACAACACTATTATTACCTGATAGTCTTTTGACTATTGGTGATGATGCCTTTCTTCAAAATCAAATAACAAGTCTAATTATTCCTGATAATGTGACGAGCATTGGTAATAATGCCTTTTTCATCAATCAGTTGACTAGTCTTACAATAGGGAATAGCGTTCAAACAATAGGCACTAATGCATTTAGAAATAATCTATTAACCACAGTTATTTTTCCAGATAGTGTTACTAGTATAGGGGATAGTGCTTTTGCTGGTAATGCTTTAACAAGTGTTATTTCTGAAGCTACTGTTCCGCCAACCATAACGACAGGGGCTAATGATACTTTTGACAACCGTGCAAATATTGATTTAACCATACCTCTAGGAACTACAGGGCCTTATGTCACAGATACAGGCGCTTTATGGACCGGGTTTAATTCGGTAGCAGAAAATGTAAATTTTGTCCAGAACTTTATTGCTTATGAAATTACTTCGAGTGCAAATAATACCGTAAGTATTATAGATTATGATGTTGCTGGAGGAACTGTAGTTGATATACCAGCTACGGTTACCAATGGGGGTGTTACCTATAGTGTTACTGAAATTGGGGCAAGTGCCTTTGAGCAAAAAGGTTTAACAACTGTAACAATTCCTAACACAGTAATCACTATTGGAGCTATAGCTTTTGGAATTAACAACTTAACAAGTATTAGTATTCCTGATGGTGTAACTACTATTGGCGATAGCGCTTTTAGATCGAATGAATTAACAAATATCATAATTCCCAACAGTGTTACAAATATTGGAATTTTTGTTTTTTGGCAGAATAATATTACAGATTTTAACGATGTGACAATTCCAAATACTTTTACAAGTATTCCTGAGGGTTTTTTGTATGAAAATCAATTAACAACAGCTACCATCCCTGCTGGAATTACCACTATAGGTGATTTTGCATTTGCAGAAAACCAATTAGCAGATTTGATACTACCTAATGGACTACTTGCTATTGGCGAAGATGCGTTTTATGATAATCAATTAACTAGCATATCTATTCCAGATAGCGTAACTAGTTTAGAGAATAATGTATTTAAAAACAATCTACTTACAAATGTTAGTTTGGGTAACGGCATTACAAGTATTGGTGAACTTTGTTTTCAGAATAATCAAATAAGTAGTCTCACAATTCCTAATTCTGTTATCAGTATTGAAGATGGTGCTTTCGAAAATAACCTACTAACTGGTATAACGATACCAAGCAGTGTTACCTTGATGGAAGGAAATGTATTTTTGGACAATCCTCTTAATAGTGTTACTTCTTTAGCTGCTACACCTGCCATAATCAGCACAGGTGGAGAAGACACTTTTGGAGACCGCAGTGGTATTGATTTAATCATCCCTCCAGGTACCACAGGGGTGTATGTAACAGATACTGGTGCGTTGTGGACAGGTTTTAACTCGGTAACCGAAGATCCAGCATTAAGCATCTCTGATGTGACATTAGAAAGTGATATCGCTGTCTATCATACAAATGTAGAATTACAGATAAGTACAAGTAATTCTACTCAGTTAAAAGGCTATGAGATTTATAACATGGCTGGAGCAAAAATAAAGTCAGGTACAGAAAGTACCATTTCTATAGAAACATTGGCTAGCGGTGTTTATGTCTTAAAACTAGACGTAAGTAATGGTATTTTTACTAAAAAGTTTGTGCGATAATTGAGCTAACGACTCTAAAATAAGCGTATTTTAACTAAATAGACCCTTTTCTATGGTGACTTATAAGGAAGTATTACAACCACATCAGCGAAAAGGGTTTTCTATATTTAATGATTCAACGTCTAGGCCATTGCACTTATATACGCTTCGATATGTATAGGATACTTCATAAAACCAAAACGATTCTAAATTATAGGATGATACGCTTTCGCGAAAGCGTAAAAATCAGGATTTCAAACATATAAAAATCTAATACGAGTTATTGATAAATTGTTGATATCCCCATGATCAAAAACCCAGCATGTGTGATACATCGAATCAAACTAAAAAGCCCAACATTATTGTATAAAAATGACTATTTTTCGTTCCTTAACCACCACTTCACTTCATGAAAATAAGTAGTACATCTTCTTTTTTATTTGTAATCGTATGGTTTTTCTCTACAACCGTGTATACTCAAAATGCGATTCTAGATAGTCTGAAACTTGAATTACAGAAGCATACGGAAAAGGATACAGTAAGAGTGAATTTATTGAATGAGTTGGCTTTTTTACATTACAAGAAAGATTTTGATAAGGCTTTTGATTATGTAGAGAATGCTCAAATAAATGCAGAAGAAATAGATTATAAAAAAGGAAAAGCAAGAAGTTTATATTTAAAAGGGAAAATGCAACAGGCGCAATCTAATTATCTAGAAGCCATTGCTCAATATAATAATGCATTATTAGTTTACGAAAGATTGAATAATTGGGAAGGAATTGCTAAGTGTTATGCAGCTATAGGCTATTCATTACATTACTCTGGAGAATTTAACAACTCCATTATTAACTTAAAAAGATCAATAGACATCAGTAGTAACTATGGATTTGAGGCTGAAACTGCTTTGCCTGTAAAGTTTATAGGATACAATTATTTAGATATGGGTGATTATGATCAAGCCAATACTTATTATGATAAAGCGCTAGCCATTAATATAAAGTATGATAATAAGTTGGAAATTTCAAGCTGCAACCTGAATATAGGAAGTGTCTATTTAAAGAAAGGGAAATACCCTACTGCTTTAGAGTATTACACCAAGTCTTTAAAAATATCTGAAGAAATAAAAGACACAATAGGTATTGCTAAAGCTCTTAACAATATTGGTATTATCTATGATATTACTAATAATTATGATCAGGCACTAACATATTATGATAGGGCATTAGAGATTCAAAAAAAAATTGGGACTCGAAGAAATGTGGCAAAAGGATTAGGAAATTTAGGGCTCGTATATTTTGGAAAAAAAGATTATCAAAATGCCCTTTTACACTATAATGAGGCGATTAATATTAGTGAGGAAATAAATGATAGAGACAGTCAAGCACGTTATTTAACCTATATAGGGGGAGTCTATATGCGCCTCAAAGATCACAATAAGGCTATTGATAATTATAAAGAAGCCTTGAAAATAAATATGGCGTTAGGTGATCAATTAGGCTTATGTTATACCTATAAATTACTAGCAGAATCTTATTACTTACAAAAAAACTATAAAGATGCTTTAATAAATGCACAAAAAAGCAATATTATTGCTAATAAACTTGGAGCTTTAGGTTTTCAGCGTGACTCATATGATTTACTAGCCAAGTTATATGAAAATACAGGTAACTACAAAAAAGCATTGATAAGTCATCAACAATTCAAAATAGTAAATGACAGTCTTTTTAATAAAGAAAATATTGAGAAGTTTGCACAATTAGAAGCCGAATACAAATACAAAAAGGTATTGGATTCGGCTAGTATCAGAGAGTTGAAACTTACTAAAACAGTAAAAGATACCTCTCAAAATTTAGAAAAATCACAACGTAATTATTTAAGATCAATTATTGGTTTTCTCCTTATTTCAATGCTGTTAGGAGGCGTTATATTTTATCTTAAATATAGAAATATCAAGGCTGCAACACACAATATCATCGTAGAGCAACGACTCCTACGCTCGCAAATGACTCCTCATTTTATCTTTAATTCACTCTCGGTATTGCAAGGAATGATTTTAAATAAAGAAGAAAAGAAATCGGTGGTGTACCTCTCTAAATTTTCAAAACTCCTTCGTATTATTCTAGAAAATTCACGAGAAAAAATGGTATTACTTTCTCAAGAATTAGCAGCCATTGAAAATTACCTTTCATTACAAAACTTAGAAAATGAGTCCTACAATTATACCGTTTCTATAGAAGAGACTATCGATACCAATGCATTTGAAATTCCGCCTATGTTGATTCAACCTTTTGTTGAAAATGCCATTGAACATGCCTTTACCAATCAATTAGAAAATAGAGAGATTCATGTGCGTATAACGTATGAAGACCAGAAACTCATATGTACAATTACAGACAATGGGGTAGGTATTCATTCTCAACCAATAGCTAAGCGAAAGGATAAAAATTCACTAGCTACTACGATTACTTCTGAGCGTTTACAAATACTTTCTAAAGATTTTAATAGGGAAGGTTCTGTAACCATAGAAAATAGACAAAAATATAATGAACAAGGGACTTTGGTTACGTTGATTATTCCTTATGTAAAGGGTACGTTTAAAGCAGCGTCATGATGACTAGTAGCCCATTTTTAAAACCAATAACTGCCTATATGAGACATGTGTTTTCTTTATTTTTTTTAGGAGCATTTTTACTTTGTTCAACCACTGTTTTTTCGCAAAAAAAGGTTATTGACAGTTTAGAAAACGCATTAATCATTAACAAAACAAAAGATACTATACGTGTAAATAATTTGGATCGCTTATCGTATTTATATTACAGAACTGATATTGATAAAGCTAAAAGTTATATTGAAAAAGCTGAGGCCTTATCTAATGAGCTTGACTTTGGCAAGGGAATAGGTAACGCGACTTATATGCGTGGTATTATTGCTACGACACAATCTGAATTTGAGTTAGCTATCAATTATTATGAAACTGCTGCTCAGATATATAGAGATAATGATGTTAAAAAAAATATAGCAGGTTGCTATAATGGTATAGGTGTTATATATTTATATCAAGGTGATTATGACAAATCCTCTACATATTTTCAAAAAGCAATAGAAGCTGATAAAATAGTGGGTTTAGAAAGAAATATACCCAGCTATATTACCAATATTGGTATTAACCAATTAAATCTAGGAAAAAATGTCGAAGCTCTTGAAAGTTTTAAAAAGAGTTTACAATTATTTACTGAAGCTAATCATGAACAAGGGATAGCAACCAATTTAAAAAACATTGCATTAATTTATAAAAGGCAAGGGAATTATCCTTTAGCTTTAGAATATAATAATAATGCAATAGCACTTGCTGAAAAAATGCAAGATTCTTTTGGTCTTTCAAATTCTTTGAATAATACTAGTTTGATTTATAAAGCTCGTGAAGACTACGATAATGCTTTAGTTATGTTAGAAAGATCATTAACTATTTATGAAAAAATAGGAAGTAAAAAAGGTATATCTGCAACTAAACACAACATAGGCTCAATTTATCTAAAAAAAAATGAAAATGAAATAGGAATTAAATACATACTAGAAGCATTACACATAAACAGAGAATTTGGTATAATACCACAGATAGCTGAGTGTTTAAATAGTCTTGGTGATGCCAATGTTACACTTAAAAATTATTCAAATGCGATTGCGTATTTTCAAGAAGCAAAAAATATAAACATAGATATAGGTAATCAAGATGGTATAAGTCTTTCTTATCTAGGAATAGCAGAATGTTACGCGGAGCAAAAAAAATATAAAGAAGCACTTCCTAATGCTATTAAAAGTTTAGAAATTTCCAATGAATTAGATCTCATGGAGTATCAAAAGGATGCACATAGGTTGCTTTCTGAAATTTATTTTGAAACTAAAAATTATAAAAAGGCGTATACGAATCATATATTTTTTAAAAAATTAAGTGACAGCCTTTTTAATAAGGAGAACATTGAAAAACTAACTCAAATAGAATATGAGTATAAGTATAAAAAGGCTTTAGACTCAGCCAGTATGAGAGAATTAAGCTTAACCAAAACAGTGAAAGCTACTTCTCAAAATTTAGAAAAATCACAACGTAATTATTTAAGATCAATTATTGGTTTTCTCCTTATTTCAATGCTGTTAGGAGGCATTATATTTTACCTTAAATATAGAAATATCAAGGCTGCAACACACAATATCATCGTAGAGCAACGACTCCTACGCTCACAAATGACTCCTCATTTTATCTTTAATTCACTCTCGGTATTGCAAGGAATGATTTTAAATAAAGAAGAAAAGAAATCGGTGGTGTACCTCTCTAAATTTTCAAAACTCCTTCGTATTATTCTAGAAAATTCACGAGAAAAAATGGTGTTACTTTCTCAAGAATTAGCAGCCATTGAAAATTACCTTTCATTACAAAACTTAGAAAATGAGTCTTACAATTATACCGTTTCTATAGAAGAGACCATCGATACTAACGCATTTGAAATTCCGCCTATGTTGATTCAACCTTTTGTTGAAAATGCCATTGAACATGCCTTTACCAATCAACTAGAAAATAGAGAGATTCATGTACGTATAACGTATGAAGACCAGAAACTCATATGTACAATTACAGACAATGGGGTAGGTATTCATTCGCAACCAATAGCTAAGCGAAAGGATAAAAATTCACTAGCCACTACGATTACTTCCGAGCGTTTACAAATACTCTCTAAAGATTTTAATAGGGAAGGTTCTGTAACCATAGAAAATAGACAAAAATATAATGAACAAGGGACTTTGGTTACGTTGATTATTCCTTATGTAAAGGGTACGTTTAAAGCAGCGTCATGATGACTAGTAGCCCATTTTTAAAACCAATCACTGCCTATATGAAACGTGTAATTTTTTTAGGATTATTTTTACTTTTCTCAACGGCTATTTTTTCACAAAATACACGTATTGATAGTCTAGAAATAAAATTGAATACCCACACGACTAATGATTCCGTTCGGGTAAACCTACTAAATGAAATAGCAGAATCTTATTTTACTAACCAAGATAGTACCAAAATGGTATTGTACTTAAATGAAGCCAAACACATTGCAGCGGAGATAAATTATAAAAAGGGGATAGGAAAAAGCTTATATCTAATGGGAATGTCTCAAGCATTTCATTCAAATTTTACGCTAGGCTTAGAGAATTATAATAAAGCTATTGAGGTTTATAAAGCGATTAATTTTAAAAAAGGAATTGCTGAATGTCATAATAGTATAGGACGTTTTTTTTATAAGAATGGAAATCAAAAACAAGCTATAGAAAATTATAAAAAATCATTGAATATTTATGAACAACTCAACGATATTGATGAAGTCTTTGTTGTTTTAAATAACATAGGATGGTCTTACTTACTAACAGGCGACTATGATCAAGCGATTATTTTTTATAAAAAGGCATTGAATAGTAGTGAAGAAACAAGTAACCAAAGCCTCCTCTCTTATTGTCTTAGTGATTTAGGGGTTATATACACCCACCAAAGCAATTATCCACTGGCGTTGGAGTATTTTAAAAAATCACTAATCATTGGGAAAAAAAGTGGTGACAGCATATCCATAGGAAATACGCTAGGAAATATGGGACCTGTTTACGATCACTTAGAAAATTATGAAAAAGCAATCGAATGCTATAAAGAATCTAATCGATTTTTAAATGGTACCGATAAAAATGGGATGGCAAGTAACTTAAATAATATAGGACTTGTATACAAAGCCATGAAGGATTACGAGTACGCCAATCAATATCTTAAAGATGCACTAGAAAAGTTTAAGGAAATAAATAATAGAGGAAGTCAAGCTTTATCTTTAAATAATATCGGAGACGTGCATGTAGCTTTAAAAAAATATTCTATTGCGTATCAATATTATGAGGAAGCTAAAGAAATCAACATAGAAGTGGACAATCAACTAGGGTTGTGCAATTCTTATTTGGGCATAGCAACCGTATATACAAAACAAAAAAAATATAAAAATGCCTTGAATTTTGCCTTAAAAAGCCAAGAAATTTCAAATCAACTTGAACTGATAGATTATCAACGTGATGCCTCAAAATTATTAGCAGAAATTTATAAAAATACAAATCAATATAAAAAAGCATTTGAAAGTCATAAAATATTTAAATTTTTAAATGATAGTCTTTTCAATAAAAAAAATATAGAAAAAATTGCGCAACTAGAAGCTGAATACAAATACAAACAAGCCCTTGATTCAGCTAGTATACGAGAATTGAAACTAACAAAGACGGTCAATGATACATCACAGAATTTAAAAAAATCGCAACGTAACTATCTAGTTTCCATTATTATATTTTTACTTATTTCTATGCTGTTAGGTGGGATCATATTCTATCTTAAATTCAGAAATATTAAAGCCACAACACACAACATTATTGTGGAGCAACGACTCCTACGCTCACAAATGACTCCTCATTTTATCTTTAATTCACTCTCGGTATTGCAAGGAATGATTTTAAATAAAGAAGAAAAGAAATCGGTGGTGTACCTCTCTAAATTTTCAAAACTCCTTCGTATTATTCTAGAAAATTCACGAGAAAAAATGGTGTTACTTTCTCAAGAATTAGCAGCCATTGAAAATTACCTTTCATTACAAAACTTAGAAAATGAGTCCTACAATTATACCGTTTCTATAGACGAGACCATCGATACCAATGCATTTGAAATTCCGCCTATGTTGATTCAACCTTTTGTTGAAAATGCCATTGAACATGCCTTTACCAATCAACTAGAAAATAGAGAGATTCATGTGCGTATAACGTATGAAGACCAGAAACTCATATGTACAATTACAGACAATGGGGTAGGTATTCATTCGCAACCAATAGCTAAGCGAAAAGATAAAAATTCACTAGCCACTACGATTACTTCCGAGCGTTTACAAATACTTTCTAAAGATTTTAATAGGGAAGGTTCTGTAACCATAGAAAATAGACAAAAATACAATGAACAAGGGACGCTAGTCACATTGGTAATCCCTTACAAAAAAATGTGATATCATGAAAGCCATCATCGTAGAAGACAAAGAATACATTCGAAAAGGATTACTCAATTTGTTACAATTAATAGATACTGACGTAACAATTATAGGGGAGTGTGAGTCTGTAAAAGATGCTGTAGTTGTTGCAAATGCATGTAAACCTGATTTAATCTTTTTAGATATTAACCTTTTGGACGGTACGGCCTTTGATTTTTTAGATCAAACAGAACATCTAAGCTTTAAAATTATATTTATTACTGCTTATGAAGAATATGCACTAAAAGCGTTAAAGATAGGAGCTGTAGATTATCTTCTTAAACCTGTGGATGTAGAAGAACTTCAGGCGGCATTACAAAAAGTTAAGAATCTACCTGTAGCCGAACAAAAACAACAAATTAAAACTGTAAAAGCAGTATGGAATAATGATGATGCAACCTTAATCTTATCCCTTCATGATAGTTTTCAGGTCATAGATTTAAATGAACTCCTGTATTGTGAATCCGATAAAGGCTACACCACTTTTTTCTGTACTAACAATAAAAAGTATGTAGTTTCTAAAACCTTAAAAGAATTTGAAGAACGCCTTTTAAATGCCAATTTTACGCGTCCTCATCAATCGTTTATGGTCAATTTGAAGTTTATTGATAAATACGAAAAATCAGGAGTGATTTATTTAAAAAACGGTAAGAAAATACCTGTGTCCTCTCGTAAAAAAGATCAATTTGTGACCACATTTTTACAGTGGAATAAAAGCTAGCTGATTTCTCTTCTGTTTTGATCAGTTTGTGCGTTTTGTTGTTACCACGGATATTACCTCAAGTACGACGCTTAATTATTGGTAATAAACACATATTGATTCTTTATTTTTTCCTAGTGTATTTTTACTTACTTTTATCAATACACCTTTCATAGTTTAAACTCATTACTAACAACACAATTGATGAAAAAAATACACCTTTTACTTCTTGTAGTATCTACGTTTGCTTTTACAAACTGCTCTATAGACTCTACCGATGAAAATAACTTAGAATCCAATGTAATTGTCGATTATCAAAATTCAATAAAAGAACAAGTACCTAACGCTAGTTTTGACACTTCCGAAAAAGGGTTGTACCACGGTATTATCGCTTCGGGAACAAATCAAAAAAGAGGGAAAATTTGGGTAAACATAGACAATAATTCTCTGTATGAGGCCTATGTTGAAATGGTAGATGGAGATAAAATTGCTTACCATCTAAACAAAGAAGTAACCAACCTCACTTCAAAATTGTATACATTTCAAAGTGAAACAAGTTCATTTACAATACATTTAGAAGATATCAAACACCCTGTTTTTTACGATATTGTAATTGATAATGAACCCTTTTTTGCACATGTCTTAAAAGGAACAAATACTAGAATGCCTATAAGTCTTACTGGAACCTTTACAGATAATGCTGCCTTAGCTGGAACGTGGAATTTAATATCATCTGGAATTCCGGCACCAGAAGGTTTTGGGTATGAAACCATCAGCAGTGCTGTCGTTACTTTTAATGGTAGTATGCTTACAGATACTATGGGAGAAAATTTTAACTACCCATGTGTTAGTAATCCTTCGTTTACTCCTCAAATGGGAAATGCTCCGGGAAACACCAATGCTGTTATCGCACATAATCAAATGTCTAATTTTAATGGAGTAACTACTTGGGATCTTTCTACTGGAAATGGACTCTATTTTGACAGTTCCTGCAATGCGTTAGCTTCTGGAAGTTTTAGTTGGACATCGGCAAGTGGTATCACAAAAACAGGGGTTATTTTTATTGATTAATTAACACATATACTATCTAGCGTAAAGTAATTTGTTAATTGGATAGCTAAGTACTACATCATCGTTTAACCCGCATTATGTATTAAATTTTCGTAATGAAGCTTGTTTAAGTTCTAATAAGTTTTCTAATGCATACTGCGGATTTAAATAATAATATTAAATGAGACACAACCAAATACACTTTTTTGCATCTATATATTAATAACTTAAAATGAATGATCATGAAAAATAAAATAGTATACTTCTTATTGTTTATAGGATTATTGACATCCTGCTCAACGGATGACGAAAAAAATACAGCGGTAGCTAGTGATTTAAACGGGACATGGGAAATGACATCATACGTTGCGTTTTTACCAGATTTACCTGAAATTAATTCTAATGAGATTAAATGGACATTTGATATAGATGCTAACCAATTATCTATTGTAAATACGATAGAAGCAGCATACCCTTATATATTAGCTTCAGGGAATTATAGCAATCTACTAATAACAGCGAATACGATCACCATTGCTGGTATCGAATATGATTATACCATTGAAAACGAAATATTAATTATTTCTGATGATCCGGAAAGTGATGGACCTATCATGCGTTTTATTTCTGATCAAAACTAATGATTATATAGGCTATACCCGGCGATAGTACAATACAATTTTGATTTAAAAAAATCTAAAAATCAAGAGGTTATCAAAAAGATAACCTCTTTTTTTATGAAATCACATCAGCCTTTCAGGATACATCCTTTTCAAACAACCTGAGAAGCTAGACTGTTTTTGACTCTAAAAAAGGTGTAAATACGAATAAATCCGAAGGGAATAGAGGAGAAGTACGCTCCTGCCTGCTGGCGAGGCAGGTTCGCGAAAGCGGAATAAGAATCACTTACGCTGCATACATACATCCTATCTTAAAATCAAATTACGTTGGCACTTTTTTCTGGGATTAGTCACTTTTAAGAATACGACTATAAAATGCTTTACTTTTTACGAATATCTCGTCAACCCTCCCATTTATACATTCATATACACCATAAATTTCTTCTCTATTTCTTATATGACTTCATCCCTATATTTTTATATGAAACTAACCAATAAAACGCATTATGGAAGACATCAAATTAAAATTAGGTAAGGGAGGACTCATCCTCGCAGCAATGGGCATTATTTCGATCATACTCTCTATTTTTAATTACAACATCAGACTACTAGCTTGGGTGGATGCCTGGGGGAATACCATGGGATGGGTAATTCGAATTTTATTAATACTAGGAGGAGGGGCGTTGTTCTTATTCTTTGGGAGAGAAGAAGACGATGAAGCATAGAATCAATAACATTTTACAAAACTAATTATAACCCACTTATAAATGAAAACACGATTACCTATATTGTTCTATATATCACTCGCTATAATCATTCTTTCTTGCAATGGTGTGACGAGTAATCAACCGCATACAGCCGAAGGTTTTGGACAGATAGCACAAGAAATAAAAACCAAATTTGGCGATACTGCCTACTTCACAGATATATTAATAAACTCCGATGATCGCATTGGTAATATAATTACACTAACGGTTACAGAGTCACCAGAATCTATGAAAATGGGACAATGGAGTCTCGCGCAAAATTCATGGACACAAACATCAGAAATCACCTTGGAAGTCCCCGAAGGAACTAAGGCTGCCGATTATATGTTTCAATTGGACGCCACTATTAATCTCGAAAAAATGGGAGGCTTAGTAGAAAAAGCAAAGGAACAGTTAACAGCAGAAAAAGACATCCAAAACCCAACACTCTACACAGCACTCATTCAATATCCCAAAAACGGAGATATTGCAAATGCACAATATAATATTAGCTTACAACCAGAAACTGGAGGGACAACTTTCTATTTCTACTATAAACTAGATGGAGAACTTATTAAAATGGATTATTAAACCAAATCATATTACTTATGGAAAATTTAATTGAAATCAAAAACGACTATAACTCTTTAGATAAGTTATTGGATCGCTTAGAAAAAAACACAACGTATCAATGCTCTAAAACCTATGACATTTGGGAACACAGGACAGACGCTAACGGACAAATGGCGCAATGTATTGTGATTAAAAAAAGCAATATGAACGCTGCTAAAGTGTTTTTTGTGAATGAAAATACGGTTAAGGTAAACCATATCATTCCCAATAAAGTAATGCATGCTTATTTTGGCAAAAATGTAAAAGCATACCGTAATATTATAGAGATCGCCGCAGGTGCTATTAAAAATGCTGTTTTAGCGGCACCTCAGAAAAAAGCTTTTGAAGAAATTGAAAAAAAATTGATTAGATTGGCTTCCTAAATTTCTTTTCAAAATTTGACGTAGAGAGTATTTTATGTATTTATGTTATTAAAATCACATTTCTTGTCATTTGGCAGTATGTAGTATACGCTTTCGCGAAAGCGTATACAGAAGAGACCTATCATTAATTTTGAAATACAAGTGTTTAGATAAAAATCAATTTCAAAAACCTATGAATCAATTTTGGCGCATTACAGTATGCCTATCGCTACTAAGTAGTGCTTCTTTTTGTCAAAATACAGACCCGAATAGCTTTATACCCAAGGAATATACGCTTTATAGCAAACACAAAGGCGATCTAAATAATGATGGAGTAGAAGACCTTGTAATGGTAATTAAAGGGGGAGATAGTACAAAAATAGTAACCCATAGATTTGAAAAAGCAGTAGACCGCAACAGGCGAGGTATCATTGTACTCTTTAGTAAAAATGGCTCGTATGAATTGGCAACCATAAACGAAAGTTGTTTTGAATCTGAAAATGAAGATGGGGGCATGTATTATCCACCACAATTAGAAATAGACGTCCAAAATGGGAGTTTATATATTCAGTATTCCCACGGTAGATATGGATATTGGGAATACACTTTTGTATATCAAAATTCTGATTTCGAATTACTAAAATACGTTCATAGAAAGGGTGGAGCAATTACAGAAAGTGAAGTAAGTATCAATTTTTTAACTAAAAAGAAGCTAATAAGTATCAATACAACCCCAGACATAGGGGGAAGAGATGCGGTTTTTAAGGATACATGGACAAACATTCAAATAGATAGCCTCATCAAACTCTCTGAAATTAAAGACTTTTATGAGTTAGATGTCACTAGTTATTAAATAAGGTAGCCATTTAAAACCATAAAAAAGTGCATCTACAGAGGATCGTATTGAAGCGATATGGTATATAGATAATGAATACGTTTGGTATGGAAGGAAGAAGACAATTAACTTGAAAACAGGGATAGTAGAATGCTAAATACGCATAACTACAGTATAATTAAAACTAATGAAAATTTTAACGACCATTATAACTAGTGTAGCCCTCTTCATTTCTATAACGACTAGCAAAGCTCAACATCGCAGTGAACTGCCTGCTCAAGATGCCACAGGCATATCGCTAGACGATATAAAGAAAACAAAAGCTAGATTTAAATATGAGATTGAGCGTACCAAAACAAGAAGTTTACCAATAACAATAGACACAAATTTTGACAGTTTTATTGATGAGGCAGACTATAATGAAGTGGATATAGAAGCCTTGCAACTAAATGATATTGTACATCATAACTTCCAAAAGGATATTCATAATTACAAGGCAATTGCTTCATATAAAATTGGATTTTCAGAAGACTTTTATTCCATCGTGGTCACCGTTATAAAAAAGGAGACTAAGATGGAATCAATCCTCATAAATTACACGCTTGATGGAAAATTTATGGATAGTATTCTTGTGTCGCATGATGACTTAACAGAAAGTTCTACAAGGACAATCACTAACATTTCAGAAAGTACGCTTACAAGAAACCATATCTTTATAGAAGATCAACAAGAACGAATAGAGGAATCTGTTTATAGAATTGGTACAGACGGGATCCTCAAAGAGCTAAGCTCGGAAGAAGTACTAATTGACAAGGTCATACGGCAATTGGAGTTAAGATATGATAAGGTGAACACCCATTTATTGGTGACTAAAGTAAATCCTGCAAATACACAAGAAACCATCATGGTGATTCCAGAATATGCAGAAATTGATGAGGACGAAATTTATTTTGAACTCAATAGCCATATTGTAGTGGTAACTAATTTAACAGGCGATATTATCCATCACTATTTTGAAAGTTCTAAAACCAATGGTATGGTGTATGATGCAGTTCGGCTTTCAGAAATAACCATAGACACCGCCCCATATATCGTAGCCAAAAATGCAAGAGCCTTTGGCGTTCGTGTTAATTTTTATGGATTATCAAAAGCAAATCCGTACAGCAAAGAAACGATATCCCTATTTGTAAAATCAGGGAATACATTAAAAAAAGTGGTCCATAATTTTGATGTCATGGAGTATGGTGGAGAATGGGATACTAACTGTGCAGGAGCGTTTATCGGAACAAAAAAGATACTCATTCTTTCAAAACAAGTAACTAAAGGCTACTATGATATCATAGTGAAAGAGAAAATAACAGAAACAATCAATTATGAAAATGAAGAAGGTGACTGCGATACCAAAGAGAAAATCACGTCAAATTCAGGGCGTTTACTTTTTGATGGTAAAACCTATATATCAAATTGAATGAAAAGTGCCATATCTATCATCTATCTATGCATGATTACATCGTTAGTAACCGAGCCTGTGATGGTTGGCAAAACTTTTAGAGCCCCTATCTTTTCTATCTGTGAAGAAGTGACTGGCGATGATTCGTGTGCTGGAAAACAAGTTTATATGGAGTTTTATTTTGAAAAAGAGAATGTAGATGTTATTGAAGTAACTATTGACAGTTGTGGAAAAATTACCTCCGAAATGATTGATGGCTTTCCTTGGCAGTGGAAAAAAGAAAAATATTGGACCCTTGTTTTAGGAGATCTAGAAAGAACAAAATACACCATCCTAGAAAATGTGAGACTTACCCTGCAAAATGATACGCTCATAGGCGAAAAGTTAAACGATGCTGGTGAAGTTTCAAAAGAATACCGCTTTCGCGAAAGCAAAAAAATGTAACCTATCTCGGGGCAAGCCTCGGGGTATTAAACCCTTTGGCTTAGAAAATAAAGCCATGATAATCAGAATTTTAAATATGTTCAGAGTTGCAAATTTATACATTAAACAGCATCTAATAGCATTTGAAACCTTACGTTTAATAAATCAACTTTATATATAATCACAGCTATAAATTAATTACTCAAAACTCTCCATCACACTTCGTGTTCTATCATAACTAGATTCCATGTCATCCTCTATTTCTTTATTGATTTTTAAAACTCCCTTATTTGCCCAATCTCTGACAGTTTCTTTATTGTGATCTATTAAAGTAGTGTATAGACTTACCCTAGTTTGAAGTGCTACAGCCCTTGATCCACTCCAAGATCGTGGTCTAGTAAAAGAACTCATGTTATTTAGTATCTCTTTTAATTTATCTTCCTTTTTGATATCATCAAGCATATAAAAAACAAATCGTTTCCAATTAAAGATGTTTTGACCTTGGGAAGATTCTATTAAATTAATATTTTTTGATAAGATTAAATATCTTTCCATAGGGTTTACTCTTGACCATCTAACTAAACTTTTAATATTGATGCTATCAATAGGATTCTCTCCTCTTAAAAATTCATCCCTAAATAAGGAGGATATATAATAATTAATATCTAAATCGTTATTTCCAAATGCAGTATCTAAAAATATAAAAGGTTTTTTTTCTGCTAGTTTTATGAGAGTCTCTTTGAAGGGATGATCATAATTAAAATTATGCTCTAAGGCAGTAATTATATTTTTACATAACAAAGCGACATCGTAGTCGTAGTCATCGGTATTACTACTTAAAGCAAAACAAGCAACTTCATTTAGGGTTCTGTTAATGTATGGAAAATGATATTTATTAAAATCAAAAGCATGAAGTGTTTTAAATACAATACCAATTACCGACTTAGAAAACCTTTTCTTTTGAGAACCAATCGATTCTAATATATCTAGTGATGTTAAATACCCTTTATCCTTTTTTAATATGACATTTAATAAAAAAATCACATCCTTATTAGACATTTCATTACTACAACTTTTCTGGCTTATTACATAATAATTATCAATATCGACCAGGTTTGAATTTAAAGATTTTATCATGCGTACTTTAGCATCCTTATCTAACTTTTTAGTAGCTTGTAGTATGGGAAACCATTTCATCAAAGGAGATTTAGTCTTTATAAATCTATCTATAAAAACATCATGTATCTTTGGGGATAACTCAGCACATTTTTCAAGATAACCAATAATGAATTCTATATCTATTCTATCTTTTGAAACTTTAGACAAAGTGGTATTTATAGTCTTCCAAGTATTATATTTATTGCGTGATGTTAGAAACAAACCTTGACCTAAAAATCTTAATCTTCTATTTCTATTCGTAACGAGATCAGGTAATAATTTCTCAAAAAGATTTTGATTAAGAGATAGCAAAGCTCCTAGATTAATGGTGTAGTTAGAAATACGCTTATTTGTCTCTGACCATGATTCACTTGAAGAATATTCTTTATCAATGTCAAAAACTCTATGTTGGTCATTAAGTGTATACATTCTTATCTTTTCTTCTAATGATCTAGGACGTATTTTCTCTTCTAAACACCTAACTTCTTCAACAAACTCTTTTTTTAATTTCTTGCTGTTATAAACTAGTATACTTTTCAAAGCCAACCAGCCACCCTCCCAATAATTATCTCTGTGTAAATCTAATAGTAAAGTCTTTAACTCTTTTGGAAGTCCTATAGTACAAATTAATAATCTAAGATTTAGAGCTAACTCTTTTTTTAATTTTTGAGCTATATCATTCTTTTGAAATAGATAATCACGGAGAAATTCTATTATTTTCAAATACCAATCTAAGTACTCTTGATATGTGTTTGCTATTTTACCATAGTCTTGATTTTTAGAATTGATTTCATCAGACGGCGAGCCTACAAAGGAAGATGATGTTAATAAACTTTTAATCAGCAATGATCCTAAATCTCGCTCTTTTACTTCGAGTGAGTCTAATAATCGTTTAATTGTTTTCAATCGAGTCTCTATATTTGCATGAGTACCTGATAATTGTAATTGGAAAAGTGGTGCTAAAACACGCCTTGTGGGATTGTTATTTTCTGTAGGTGATTCTCTTAAAGCAAACTTTATAATGAGATCAACGCTTCTTGAAAAAAGTTTAGGGTCGTAAGCTATATTTTTCAGTATCCTTGTATACTCATAATGACTTTTATTTTCTCTGGACGTGAAATAATCTTCATTTTCTCCTGAAGACCAAGATTCTAATAACTCAAGTGTAGCATGAGGATTTACAGGAGCTAAATATTTGACCATTTTAACTTGATCGTAATTAAGTTTTCCATTTAGCTTCCCTAAAAAACCATCTAGTTTCAATAGAGTCCCAGCTATACTTTGAGCAATTTGATGATCTTGTAAGAAACTTAACCTATGGGTAAATGATAACAACAACCGTCTATTATTAGTCTCATCTAAAATGACTTTAGTCACACTGTGAATAGGTATAGATTCAAGAGCATTTTTTGCTAACTTATTAGAAAGTGCGTGTGGTAATAATGCTCTCCAACGACCTCTTGACTGTATTAAATCACGTCTTTTAAGTATTTGTATATCTCTATATAAATCTAAAACAGGTATACTAACTAACAAAGCCAAAACTCCCATTTCAGAATGATCCGAAGTATCAGTTCCTTCAAAAGAGTATACTAACGAGAGTACTTCTGCGCTACAAAGTAATTTATTATCTGGTGCATTCCTTTGTATAAATAATCTTTCAAATAAATCTTGATCTTTCAGCTCTAATAGAAACTCATTTTTTTTAATTGTGTTAGCTAAAGCTACTACTAGACGAAAGTTACCACCAGAGAGTTTTATAATAGTCTGTGAATTAATATAATTAATATGTTTATACCTTAACTTGATAAAAGATTCAATTGCATTGTCACTAGCAGGTTCTAATCTGTAAACAGAGGTTTCATCAGGCAAATCATCTTTAACATCATACTCTATGGAAAGAAAACTTACACTACCTGAACTTGTAATTACAGAAGTTAATTTTCTATGTAATTCTGGGCTACAATTATCAACTATCAAAATCTCCCTTGTATTTTCTGCTACTAACTGTTCGCTTAATGTTTTAGGATCAGGTATTGGACTGTCAGATACATCTGTATAAATTACTAAATTCTGATCTAAAGCACCTTCTCCAATTCTACTATCAAATAATGCTTCGACAAGTCTAGTTTTGCCTACTCCAGATAAACCTACAAGACGTACAGAGGATCTAGGTTTTGCGAGTTCTCTTCTTAGTTTATCAATCCCGTTTAAAATTGATTCTTTAGAATCTGTATCCTTATTACCTTTAAACAATTTAAGCTCATCATCGATAATAAACCTGTCTTCAATTTTCCCTTTAGGATAAGACCAATTTAAAAATGGTTTCCATCCTTTTATGGGTCTACCTATCTTATTTCGTACCCAAACTATCAGTGACTTGTGATTTCTTAACCAAGTCGCTATTTGCCCTTGGTCATAAAACTCCAATTTTAAGTTATTTTCTATATCATCTAATTTGACACATTCTTTCATCATTTTTAATCTACCATCCAAAGCTGACTTAGTAGTTGTCGAATTAGAACTAACTATTACATATGCCCCTCCTGTTTTGATTAAATCTTTTATCTCATCTCGTAGAATTCCTTTAGGAGACATTTCCTTTTTTATAGCTGAAGGAGTCATATTAGGTTTTTTAACTTGAAAGCCTGTTATTTTTCTAAGAATAAAGCTATTTTTTGGAGGTTGTTCTACATGATTTATATAAACGTCAAAACCACCATCAGGAGCATCTTGATGACCTCCCCAAAGGATTCCTTTTGTTGAAAGTGTGGATAGTTTATAATCAGCTTCGCATAGGAGACCTATTAAGTCTCTCAAATCACTATCACTTAATTTAGATATATCATTTCCTGTGATTTCTAATAATTCTACCATATTCATTAAAATATACAAAGTTCTAACTTTAAGATCATTAGATTTGCCAAAATACTATTACTTAAAAGTGATTTTAAAACCTTAATTGGGGTATTACTTATCAAATAATTTACTAAAAAAACATATACATTTATAGCAATAACATAGAAAATGCAAATAACTTTTGAACATATTAAAAATAGACTAAGTAGATATTATATACTAGATATTTTACACGCAACTTATAATTACTTAGATTATAAATCTGACCAAATAAAGCCCGTTTGTACAGCACTTACATTAATTAAATAGAGTTATCTACATAGTGCAAAATCATATCCTGTTAAGCTATTCGCCGATTCAGATTTTAAAGAAATTTTTGATGTTATATTCAATTTTTATCAAGAACATATTTCGAGTTATATAAGATCAGGAAATATAAATAAAGCTTTTTTAACTTCTATTAATTTAGTAGATTGCTCTTTCACAAATAATTACAATTGATATTATAACATTGTTAGCTGTAATTTGAACGAAAAACTGAAAATAAATTAAATGAAAAAATTAGGATTAATATTTGGAATCATTATAGCAATAATTATTTATAGTTTTTCTGGAAAAAAGAATAAAAAAAATGAATTAACCGCAGTGAACTCTACTAAAGTTGATTTAATAAGTTTTGAAGAGCAAATAAAAGTGTTCAAGTCTTTAGGCTATGAATTTGCTAATGGAGTTAC
Organism: Dokdonia ponticola; assembly: GCF_042653865.1. Taxonomy (NCBI): domain Bacteria; kingdom Pseudomonadati; phylum Bacteroidota; class Flavobacteriia; order Flavobacteriales; family Flavobacteriaceae; genus Dokdonia; species Dokdonia ponticola. The sequence continues at coordinate 476,650 of NZ_JBHSFV010000002.1, forward strand.
TAAAGAAATAATCCTTACAGATGGCTATGCAAAATCTGTTAGAGAAGAAATTAAGAGAGAAAGATTACAAGAAATTGAACAAAACCCATTTTCACGATTGTACTTTTATTTTGGTTGGAGAAATCCTGAAATTAAAAATTTTAATTTTAGTGACAAATGCATTTGGTTTGACCTTGAATTTATTGACCCAAGTGACCAATATATTTGGTTTATGGAAAGAATGGGAACTATTACAAATGGGGAAATAAAATACTCTGAAGTATCTATTCAAATAGATGAAAATAATTATGAATGGATAATATTTAAGGCAAACGGAATTAATAAAAAATGGAAGTTGGAGAAAGTTGGTTACATTTCCGATTCTTTTTTCCAAAGGTTTTCTTATTTACCTGCTGAATTGAATACAAATGGAAAATATACTTATTATGATGATGGAGGTCAACAATTCGTTATTGATTACGCTACTGAAAGTGAACAAAAGGAATTTAACGAAAAAACAGGCTTAAAGAGAGAATGGTTAGGAGAAGGAAGTCATTTCTCTGAACCAAAAGATTAAAAAATACGCTAACATAAAGTATAATTAATGAACTGGTTAAAGACTACTTACGAAAATTCTCTCAGATTTTCTATTCGGTTTTTTATTTACTAAATTAGGTACTTAAACACACCATTAATCAAATACAAAGACGTTAGCATCAATTGCTCACAACTGACCGAATGAAAGTAACAATAATCATAGGAATTGTAATTGTAGTACTTTACTACATTGGAAAAAACAAACAGAAAAATGAATCTGAAAAGAAAAGTTCTTTGAGCAATAAACCATCGCTGAAATCAAATCCTCCCTTTCTATCAAAATTATCCACAATAAAATTCCCCGATAGAATAAATGCAATTGATTGGCATAATCAAAAAATACAGCAAGGTTTAAAAACTGGAGATATTGATTTGGCAAATTTATCATACGCTAAATTATATGAAAGTATCCGACAAGAGAATGTAAATGATAACGGAGAATTCAAAGATATTTTGGAAGTAATCAATCAAGAGTACAAGGAATTCAGAGAATATTTCCAAGTTGAATATCCCGAACAATTTTTACCTCCAGAAGAGCAAAAAAAGAAAAAAGAAAAAGAGTTTGAAAAAATTAAAGAATTTCCAGTTTATTTAGAAACCGGCAACTACATAGAACTTCCAAAGCAAATTCTAAAATATGTTGACATTGTAAAACCAATCTCGGAATGGCATAAAATCGGAATAAAACCAAAAAAGGGAAAATATGGAAAGTGGAAAGCAATCAAAAGAAGTGAACGCTACTTTGGTTTTTATGATGCCAAGCTCAATAAAAAAGAACACAAAATTTCTCTTGAAACAGGAAAAAGAATTACGAAAAAACCCTACTTCATTAAAGCTCTAAATGAACAAGGAATACCCTTAACTGACTTTGTCGCTTATGGAGAAGATTTAGAATATTTTATTAAAGCAGTTGACTTTTTCGACAATCAAGAATTTGAGAACGCACAAAAAGAAATTGATAAAGCTTTAGAAATAAAAAGAAATGAAGATTACAAAGAGCTAAAAATCGATATTGAAATTAAACTAAACAACGAGCAAGTAGTAGATGAAGAATTTAATAAATACAAATTTGACATTGACTCTGCAATTCATACTGGAAAATTTAATGATTGGTTAAAAGTCTTAATCAACAATAATAAATATGATAAGGTTATTCATTTTATAAATCAAGCTAATAAAACTTTAGAAAAATTAATAAGCGGAGAAATCGAACCTAAAATTTATGGCAAACAATCATCTGACTATTATGAATACAAAAAAAAGCAGTTTAATAGAAACCTAATTTACATATTTGACTCTAAAAGTTCAGAATTAGAGAAATCAGAAAACTCTATCAAATTACTTGAACTATTTTTAAATTTATACAGTAAAGAAGATTTTAGACCAATAGAGAAAATTGCTGACCAATTTGGTGCGTGGAATTTAAAAAAACGAGCAACAGAACTTTATCAAGAATGTTTGAAAATTATTGGAAATGATAACAAACCAAGAATAAAATCACGGATTGAAAAGAAGATGGAAACGAACAAATAACTGGTGCTAACAACACACATAAAACATCTCTATTAAGAAGTTTACACAAAGGTTGTGTGTATTTGTGAAAATCCCCAAATTTTTAAATTTGACTCGTATACTATCCGAAAAGTTAGTATCTATTTATACGCTACGTTTCATATACAATATCGTAAGTAATTATGAAAAGACCTCTAGAAGTTTTAACTAAAATAAAATTGGAGAACCTAGCTGAATCCAAGAACAATATTATTTTCAACTTCAATCAAATTGATAAAATATTAGTATGGATAGTTGGATTTTCTATAACTGGAATTTCTATAATAGTTTCAAACATTGCAGACTTAAATTCTAAATTTGAAATACATATTTTAAAAACAATTCTTTTGCTATTGTGTATTAGCATAATATCTGGTATAATTTACAGACTAGCAGCTCTAATTTATTTAAGTATATTTCAAAAAATACTTTTTTATTTAAAAGGATCTTTTTCAAATTACGAAATGACACCTATTAAATCTGATATAATAGATCCTGAAAACATAAATGAAGTATATCAAAAAATTAAAAAAGGGTTTGACATTGATTATTCTGACGTCGTTGAAAATTATAACAAATATGAAAGTAATGAAATAAAGGAAAAATCACTTTTGCTCTTAAATAAAGAATACAAACGTTTGACTGAACAAGCAAAAAAAGAAGAGGAGTTTACCGAGGATTTTATTAATACTACCTTTAGAAAAGTATTTGGTATTTCTGAAAAAAGATTGGAAAAAACAGTTTACTCTTCAAATGATACTTTCTTCCTGAAATTTTGGAATGCTACTAAAATTGTAATGTTATTTGCTTGCGTTTTCTGTTTTATTTCAACAATAGTAATATTAACATCAAATTATAAATAACTACTTACAACATTGTAATAAGAAAACATATGGCTTTTGAGTTTAATCAAAAGATCTATACTTATCTATGAAGTCTCTAAATGTAAAAATTGACGTTTATAGATGGAAAGGTCAAGACAAAATATTTATATTTTGTTAAGTAATACTCCGAAACAAAAATGCTACCACTTGCTCTATATTTCATTAAAAAATAAATACTAAAATAGTGTTCAATGAATAATTTAAAAAAACAACAACACTATGTCTGGAAATATTATTTAAAACCTTGGACTATTAATGATAAAATATGGTGTCAAAGGAATGGCTCAACTTTTAATACATCCTTAAAAAATATCGCTCAAAAAAGATATTTCTATGAATCAGAACAATTAAACTCTGATGAGTTAGCCTTTTTAAAATATTTTCTAAGTGGTATGCACCCTACCGCACAAAAATCATTGAATGAATTGTTAAAACTTTACAATTTTACAGCAGATTCAAATGGATATATAAAAAAATGTGGAATAGAAGATTTTCATTCAATTATTGAGAAAAACTTTATATCCATTTTAGGAAAATTGTATCTGGAAGATTTATCTTTTTTTGAAAATGAAAAAGAAAAAAATGATTTTGCTTACTTTATTGGTTCTCAATACACTCGGACAAACAAAATGCGTGACAATATGATTAAAGCAAATCTTAAAACTCCGAACTTAAATCCTGAAAAACTTTCTAAAGTTTTTAATCTAATTCTTGCAGATACAATAGGTAATTGGATTTTTTCTAAAACCAAAACAAGGTTACTAATAAATAATTCAGATATAGATTTTATTACTGGTGACCAACCTGTATTGAATACAATGGGAAATCATTCTTATACTAAAGCTCCTGAAAAAATGGAACTTTATTATCCTATATCACCTAAGTATGCCATATACATCAGTGAAAAATTAGATGGGAAAATTTATATATCTAAGGATGATGTGATTAAATACAATGAATTTATAAAAAATCATTCTAAAGAACAATTATACTCAAGGAAAGAAAATGACTTTTGAATTACATTAAGATTACGTGAATATAAAAACGAAAACACAATACTATATATAAAAAATAGGCAATTAGTATTTAATCAAAAGATTCTTACCTATTTGCAATGTAACTAAACCGAAAATAATCACTTGTTTTCTACTCTACTTGCCATATATTTAATCTTGAGCATAATATTTGGGCAAATCCCAAAAAATAATACTAAAATTATGAAACCGCCAATTTGCGAGATTGTCTATCTAAATGAAGACATTGACAAAAGCATTATTAAAGACTATTGGGCAATTGATGAAACATCACGAAAATGGAGATATAATATTAATGTAGTTGCAAAAAAACATCGAATGTCAATGCCAAATGTATCAGCTTATGCAAAAGAAAATAGTCGATTAAAACTTTATTGCTCAAAGTGTAAAACATTGATTGGCGATTACAAACTAAAAAGTGAAATAAATTGGCAAGATTTTGAGCTTGGCGATAAGATTGAATGTGACGATTGCGCAAATCAAAAAGTTGAATCAAATAAAGAATTAAGAGAAAAAATTATTATTAAGGAAATTGAAATTAAGCCAGACATAGCTGAAAAAATGAATATTGCATTTAAGACAGAGCAATGGCAAGATTTGAACCAACCAGAATTAGAAGTGCTAATTAAGGTAGCTGAATCAACAACAACAAAAGAAATTTTTAGCAAAGTATTTCCTGATGAGAATTGGAAAAGCGATTATAATAAAAGTTGGTGGCAAATTCTCAACAGACTCGACCGAATGAATCTCATTTGGATAGAAAGAAAAGAAAATCGAAAAATAATTGATATTCATAAACACGGCAGACTATATAAAACTTTATTAAAAGAATTTCCTGATTTAGTTTTCGAACGAAAAAAGATTGAAAACCCTAAGAAGTTTGGATTTACCGTTGAGAGAAATAATTTTAAAAGTGGAAATCAGCCCGATTTTTTGGGTAATATTGATGTGAATTTTGATGTGAGTATCAGCAAAAAAACATCTTTAACTTGTTCAATTTGGTACAATAAAGTTGATAATTTGTACATAAGAATTGAGGATAGTACTGAATAATACTATGCATAAAAATAGTATTGATATTCTGCTACTGATTAATAGCTTTACTGCTCAAGGCTAGAAACACTAACAAAACCCTAAAACAAGAAAACAACAATTTGATATGCATTTGGATGATTTTGATATTAATCAATTTCAGTTATCATACCTGATAGAAGAAACAAAAGCCTAGAAATATCATAGATTAGATTTTAGAACCTTATAGGAATTTCTCTAAGATTCATCATTTGATTTATTTATTTATTTATATTCTAAATACACTACCAAGAGAATAACATTGATTTAGAATTAATGTTTTTTCAGAAGAAAACTATTTTAGGTTTTTCACAAACCGCAACTTACTGCAACTATTTACTTTGTAGTATATTACATTATTTTATATTTAGGGCTAAATTAAACATATCAAACTATTTATATGAGTTTTTTAACCGATGAAGCACTTGCTGAAGAAATTTATGACACGATTTATTATGCGGAGAAGTTCATTCTTATACTATCCCCATTCATTCAACTAGATGACTACTTTAAAAATGAAGTTTTTAAAACACATTTAAACAATGCACAAGTACAGATTATCATTGGTTTTGGGAAAAATGAATCCAATGTAAGTCGAAGCTTTAAAAAACAAGACATTGAGTATTTTACTCAGTTCCCTAATATCACTATAGTCTACATACCTAATTTACACGCAAAGTATTATGGGAATGAAAATAAAGCTATTGTCACTTCTATGAATTTAATTGATTATTCTTTTATAAATAACATTGAATTCGGTGTTATGGCCACAAAAAAATTGTTAACCTCTAACACTTTTTTTGAAACTGCTCAAAAAACCTGTTTTTCAGTATTAGAAAAAGACGGGTATACGATCTATGTCAAACGCCCTAAGTACAAAAAGAAGTTATTATTAGGTAAAGATTATGTAGGTTCTGAAATAGAACTAGATTTAATCTTAGATATCTCTAAAGGAAAAGACATACAACAAATACCACTTTCCTCTTTTGAACATGAAAAATATGTAAACGCTGCCATTAAATCTGAGCGAGCGGGGCGTGATGTAAGTAAAGAAAAAGATAATTCTCAAAAGCAAAATGGACATTGCATTCGTTGTAAAACGAATATTCCATTATCTATAGAAAAACCACTTTGTAATAACTGTTATAAAATATGGGCTAAGTTTGGAGACTCTAGCTACCCCGAGAATTATTGTGTTTCTTGTGGTAAAAACCACAATGCGAATTTTTCTAAACCAGCTTGTTATAGTTGTTACAAAACAATAAACTAAGCAGTATGTATTTAGGAAATAATAATTTTTGGAAGATTTTTCCAAGTGTAGACACTGTAGCATATTATCACCCTTTAGGAAATTTTATTTCATTTAATAAAATAAGTAAAGATCAATTTGCTGAAGTATTTAAAAATCCAACAAAATTTCCAGAACATCAGAGTATTATTGTTCACGAAGTACAGCATTGGTTAGACCATATAGGAACTCTTTGGGGTGTTCAGAAACTAGCAAAGACTTACAGGGCATTTGATAGTATTTTTCACGGAAATGAATCAGAAATGTTTAAGGTTAAAGAATTACACGATAGTTTTAAAGGAGACAAATTTGCTACTTATTACTCTGAAATATATAATAAGATACAGGGAAGCGCAAGAGAGCCTTGGAGATATAGCTTCTCTATGGGATTACGTTATGATAGTTTAGGACACATAGATAATAGTAAGCCGATTTTTTTTGCAAAATTCAACTCGCATAATGATCTTCCTGTCGCTAGAGTACCACTTTCTACTGCCTCATTATTAGAAACAACAGCTACTTTTGCTGAAATAGCATCACGTTTAACTGATATTCATTCTTTAGATGAGTTTTCTTTCAAAATTGAGTTAAAATTATTTGGGGACGAAATCTTCAAAAAACTATATAATTCTGACTTATCATTATACACCGTAGGTGTCCATACCACAACAAACATATTAAACATTAAAGATGCCATTAAAGGATATGAAATAGCCTCACAGTTTGCTACTTTATCCCTCAATCTAACTACTGAGTCTTTTGAAAAACTAAATATCCCCAAATCTTTTAAAGTAAAAGAATGGGAAGAGAGACCTGTAAAGTTAATAGAGTTAAAAGATCGTGGATTTGCATTTGTCTGCCTTTTAATGAATTATGCAGAAAAATACGGAGCTTATAATTTTAAAAAATTTAATATAGATCATGTGCTAGAAGCTTCTGGACTTCCTAATAGTGAACAGTTGGAAAAAGATGTAAATAATGAAATTCTCAATATTTCAAAAGAGTTGAGCTTAGAACAAAATACCTTTTTCAATCTATTTACAGCTAAGGTTGCAACAGGAAGTGCTTCTAGGAACTCGGTTGGTATTGCTCAACAGCGAATAGAGAATGAAAGTTACTCGAAAATGAAAAATGGCGACCTTCCACATATTATTTGTAATGACACTTATTTTGAATACGATGATGTTGACTTACTAGATGTAATCAACAAACTAAAAATGGCAGTACCTATAACAAGAGAAGAATGGTGGGCAGTGTATGAGTTTTGTGAATTGAAAACAGATCATTTTAGTGAGATTTGCGGTATTTAGATAAAAAAATAGCATGTAAAAAAGACCATTGTTCGTAATATTCATAAACACCAGTTATAAATAAATGTTCAGCTTCAGAAAAAATAAGTTAAATAAAATCAAGTCATTCATTCGGAATTCAGAAGAAATCCAAATCGAAAAAACCGACAAAGAAAAACTAATCAAAATGATTAGACAGACTGTTGGAATTCACACTAAATCAAGTGATGACGAAAACTTAAAAGTTGGAAAATCAAAAATTGGTGGAAAACCTGATTTACCAAAAGACTTTGAATGGCCTAAATCCGACAATAAGTCAATGTTATTTTGTGCTCAATATAATTTGTCTGAATTAACAAAATTTGACAAAGAAAGCATCTTGCCAAAAAAAGGTTTCTTTTATGTCTTTTTAAGCCTTAACCAAGACTGGAAAGAATTTAATGGTATAAATCAACCATATAAATTTATATTTAGCGAAACTGAAAATATCATCCGAACTCAATTTCCAAATGACATTGAGGAAAATCAGACATTCAAAACAGCGGAAATCGAGTATTTTCAATTTTACACAATACCAGACGACGAAAATTATAAACTTTTTGAGTTTGAGAAAAAATATGATGATTTTTCTTTTTATTTCCACGAGCCAACTGATGAATTCATAGGAGAACTATTTGAAAACACAGATAATATGCATCAAATTCTAGGACATGATAGATCAATTCAATCTAGTGTTATTTATGAATTCGCCTCAAAAGAATTAGGTCTTTATTTAGCCAAAAGTTCAGAACATAAAAAACGTTGGAGTGATATATTAGAGTTGTCAAAAACTTATGAATTACTCTTACAATTAGATTGTGATGACTCAAATACTAATTTATCTAAATTTGGAGGAAGTGGAACTTATTATTTTGGACTATCAAAAACTGATTTAGAAAATAAAAACTTTAACGATATTAAAATGTCGTTTCAAATTACATAAAAAACTGTGCTACATTCTCTACGGCACTTTTAAAATGATCTGTCCCCTATAAAGGAATTATTTATATATCAGCTATTTAATTATTGTTATTAATAGCCTTGCCATAAAAAGAATGAGAGAATTTCCTACAACACATCTATAAAATATAAGTCTGCTTCTAAAATAAATCAAGTCATCAAAACTAGAAAGCAAAGCTGATAATACAGCTTTGCCTTTTAATATGATTTATATTTTTTAAAGTTTATTTGATAATTACCTCACCTTCATAAGCGTATCTTGCATGGGACACATTATTGTAAAATTATCATAGAAATAGCCCTACAATAACCCTCCAATCTTAATACCGAAGGGTTTATTAATTATGTAATATAAAATTAAATATTTTAACTATAAATATGATCTAAATATTACCAAGTTTTGTCGCTTGATAGAACCAATAGGCTATACAAAAACAAATTATTGATAGGAATACAATAGTTCGGATTATTAATCGTCTCGAGTTTCTTTTTTTCAAGTCAACAATTAATAACCAAAGATAAGTTATTAACGATATAGGTATTAGCCCAAGAACCAAAAACCAACCAAGCGCATTCGGTGTATAAACACCAAATATATAGTCGTTTGGTAAAAGATAAATTATAAGAGCTAAGAAAAAACTCCAATAAAAAATATTATTTAAATTTTTATTAATCACTTGCATAATATAGTCATTTTTAATTACAGCCTAAGTCAGTTATAGGTCTTTCTCCTCTAAGAACTTCCTCTACTTTATCCCAATCTGGTCTGTTTTTTATTGCAGGAATGATTGTTGAATTACCTCCGTTTTCGTTTACAAATTGATTTACTTTTTCTTGAAAGCTTTCCCATAAATCATCAGCTCCAAAAAAAGAATTTCCTAAACCACGTACATAAGCAAGATTAGAAATCCAGTAACTATCAAATCGATCAGTTCCTCTAACATAAAAATCAAATGATCCGTCTGAATTTGTCTCATATCCAAATTGTCTAACACCACTCACTGGATGATTGCCTGAATATGGAGCATTGAGAGTCATAAAGTACCAATAATCATGCTCGTATTCAGAGCAAATTACGGTTCCATCATCACCTGATATATCTATGTAAACTAATGCTCCAGTTGGATCATTTGAGTCCCACAAATCTGTTTCTTGTTGGCAAATAGATGTTATCTGACAGTAAGGGTCAAACGTTGAGTCATCGACAAAATTATTTATATTCCTTCTGAAATAATCCAAAAATTCGTCAGGAGTAAATTGTTGTCCTGTGTTTGGATTATTAGGAAGTGTAGTTATATTAACAGGAAACAAATCTAAATTAACAAGGTTTCCTTCGGCACTTTCTAAAGATTGGATTTCAAAATCATTAAAAATCCCTGATGGTAAATTATCTATTTTATCTTGAATTGATTGTGATGCAGTATGCTGGGCTAAGGTTTGCCAATTTTGAATTTGATCACAATCAACTTCTAAAAGAAGAAATGGATCATTTGCTAATGCTTCATTTAATTCAGAAGCATTAGGGTAATCTTCTAATAAAATGCCAATAGTTGGATTGCTATCACTATCTGTATTTTCAGGTTCTTCATCTGGTGGCGTATCTTCACAACCATTTCCACTTGGATCACAGTTACAAGGATCACCATTGTCATCATGGCATTCTTCAGGAAGCTCAGGTAGATCATCAGGACATCGCACGATATCTTCTACACTTTTATCGCCATAAGTAATTACAATGACCCATGAACCTCCCAAGCTAGGATTATTACATTCACTAGGTTCATTATGTAAAAATTGTCTCCAAACACATAACCATTTAAGATCAGCTGACACATCAGGATCTGGTGGAGGATTGTCATCGTTTCCACCTCCATCACCATTACCTGGTCCACTATCCCCTGGATCTGGACTATCATCATTACCTCCACCTCCGCTTGGACTACCATCATCAGGACACGGACTCCTCGTTTCGCCATTAACGGCAACACCATCTATCATATTTAATTTTGCAATGTACCTCCCTGTTATACTGTAATGTATAATCTCACCACTAAAAGTTGAAAAATCTTGCGTATCTCTATAATTTGGAATCCAGTCTTCATCGGGTCGATACTCTATTATATATGAGAATAAACCGCTAGAAGATTCTTGGACAATAAGATTAAATATTGATCTAATAGTAGCATCAGTACTCTCAATTGAGGTTAGTAGAAAAGTGTGATTCTTACGGTCATATTGATCAGTTATCTCAATAACCTCTCTAGTTTGTAGCGTTCCTATCACTAAGTCGGGTTCGCTTGATCTACTATTTGCGTCAATAAATTTTTCAATTGTAAAATTTCCTCTATGATCTCCTAATGCTGAAAGGTAAGCTGCCACCTTAGGAATCTCATCTAAAGAAACATTTTTAGTCGACGTTCGTAAATGTTCATGTTGATGTACCTCTTGAAGTGTAAAAGATGCGTCATCTTTTTGACAACAAATAAAAAGTGTTACAAAAATAAGAACAAGAGATACTCTTGTTTTCCAAAATCCTGTTTTTTTAATCATTATGCATTTATGGTTTAATTAATACTCAAAACAAAAAACATAGGGGTGACAAAAATTTAGGAGTTTTCAAATTAAACACAGTTTTAGTTAATTTCCTTACGGGAAACCGTAAAAGTAGAAAAAAAATTCTAATAATCAGGCATTTACACTTTAACCGTAATATATTTACGTGAATAATATTCGTTTTTTACTAACTTTAGTTTTTTTTTTCAAATTTCATAAAAAAAAATAAAAACAAAATTATAACTACATGTAATATAATGAAATAACTGATTTTAAATAAATAAGAACCTACTCAATTGAGTAAGTTCTTAAATTTAGGAATATCAATGTATAATTAAATAGTTGATCACTCAGAATGTACATAAAAGAAATCGACTTGGCGCATTAGTAGCTTACTATCTTTTATCTCATTTTTATTAATTAAAAATATATTTTTACTGCGATTTTGATCTAGTTTTAAAAACAGTTTTAGCCTGTCCATTTTATTAAAATCATCCTTAGTGAGAATTATATCTTCATTATTTTTAATAAAACTTTTATCTACTTTAATTACGAAAGTAGAATCTTTTCTGAAAGCGGTATCAAAGTCTTTAAATACTTTATATACAAAAGACACCTTATTAGTTTGATAAAATGGGTCATTTGTATCTTTACTATTGCCTTCATCTAAAGGAATATTATAAAATATTGAATTGACTGATTTATCTTTATTATAATTAGTGTGGCTTCCCTGTTCTTCCTCAAAAAGAATAATAAGAGTATTATCTTCTTTTATTGTTTGAGAAAAAATAGAACTTGATATTAATAATATGAATAAAGTGATTTTTTTCATTTTATGATTTTTTTAATTAATCTTCACAATATGTTTTAGAAAAAGAACTTTGCCCTATTTGAACGTATTGTTGGTAATTAAACAGTTTTGCGGGAGAGTTTTCTATATTATTCATATAGCCGTTAGTTTCATGTAATCCAGCCAAGCTAAGGTAAAAATAAAACTGATTCCAATCCCAAGGGACAGTATCACCAGATGGATTATTTTCATCCATGAAATGGTTTTGACTTTCTGCTGCTGATTGATGTGTTTGTGGAACAAAATTATCTCTAACATCTGATAATATTTCTTGCATAGCAGGTATCATATACTCAAACATAAATTCATGCTGTTCTTGATTCGGACAAGCACTTCCATAATATTCATTGATTAGATTACCAAAATCAAGGTTGTTCAAACCTTCGATATCAATAGCTTGATTGCAACCAAGATAATGTACCAATAAATAAGCGTGTATAGATTCGTGAATAATAGTTTTCGCTACAGCAATATTAGAATTTAATTCCATGTAAGATTTTCTTATAAATATTTCAACGTTCATAGAAGTTATTTCTCCTGTTTGAATATTTCTCTCTACACTATTAGCTACAGTTACTCCATTAGCATTAGGATGGGTACTATTTGGGAATTGATCTACTACTTTAAATGTAACATTCAATACATCACTCTCTCCAAAAGTATTTACAAAAAACTGTTTGAATAAAGGTGTATCTGTTATTTTACTATAGATACATAGAAGTTTTTCATCTTGTGGTGTTGTAATAGTTCCCACTGTACATGGGTTTATAAAAGAAAAATCAACATTAAACGGTGAATTTACATTCATTTCATTGTTTTCTAAAGTACATTCTATATCAAAAAAGATACCAACGTTAGGATTAGGCTCTTCAGCACATCCATTTCCATTTGGATCACATTGATTAGGACAGGGGTCGCCATTGTTATCATAGCATACTTCAGGAAGTTCAGGTAAATCATCAGGACATCGTACCGTATCTTCTACACTCTTATCTCCATAGGTAATCACAATGACCCATGAACCACCAAGACTAGGATTATTACACTCACTTGGCTCATTATGTAAAAACTGCCTCCAAACACAAAGCCATTTAAGATCTGCTGATACATCAGGATCTGGTGGGGGATTGTCTTCATTTCCACCTCCATCACCATCACCAGGCCCACTATCTCCCGGACCAGGATTCCCATCGTTACCTCCATTATTTCCTGTATCTCCATCTGGATCACCATCGTCAGAACAAGGGCTTCTCGTTTCTCCGCTAATAGTAACACCATCTATCAAGCTTAATTTCGCTATGTACCTACCTGCGATACTGTAATGTATGATCTCTCCACTAAAGGTTGAAAAATCTTGTGTATCTCTATAATTAGGAATCCACCCTTCATCAGGACGATATTCTACGATATATGAGAATAAACCACTTGAAGATTCTTGTACTATAAGATTAAATGTTGATGTAACAGTTGTATCAGTATTCTCAATAGAAGTTAAGAGAAATGTATGATTCTTACGGTCATACTGATCTGTTACTTGGATAATTTCGCTGGTTTGTAGCGTTCCTATAACTAAATTAGGTTCATTTGATCTATTGTTTGCAATAATAGATTTTTCAATAGTAAAATGTCCTCTATGGTCTCCTAATGTTGAGAGGTAATCTGCGACTTTTGGAATCTCATCTAGAGAAACAATCGTAGTGGTTGTTTGTAATTGTTCATGTTGGTGGGCTTCTAATAAAGGGAAAGACCCGTCATCATCTTTTTGACAACATATAAAAAGCGCCATCGCTGTGAGGAATAAAAAAATTCTAGTTCTCCACAATACTAAATTTTTAATCATTTCTGTTTTTTGTTTAAATTAATACTCAAATTATAAAGGTGTTTAAGAATTTATAAGAGTTCAAATACAGACCCAAGATGACTGTAACTTCATGTAAATAAATGAAGTGACTGATATAATTAAAAAACTCTTAAAAAATACTAGCGTTTCCTTTGAGACTAAAGGAAGTAGTCTGATTTATTGTGATCTACTATTTGTTCTACATTATTTACACATGAAGTCTTTTTTTGATGAGGAGTTTAAGGATCACACCTATTTGCTATAAGTGATATAAGATGTGATTATTAACAACTTCTAGTGCAAATTCAAATGCGTAAATAGTTCTTTTTTTGAATTTAAAAATGGTTTATAAAATACACCTATTTTTTGTCTCTAAAATCAACAGGCATAAATCATAAGGTACTATAATCAACCCTTCAACAAGATGTCGAAGGGTTAATATGATTAGTTTTGAACTAACTTTTTATCATGTAAATGGGAATTAAACTTTAACGAAAATTTTTTCTTAAAGATTTTAAACCAGTTTTAATGAATTTGAGATATATAATTTTCATCTAGATTCTCAAATTATATATATCCAATAGAAAAATGTTAAGACGAAAAAAATAATAAAGCCCATGATTAATCATTCAAAAAATGAAAAAGTGACCGTAATTTTGCCAGTGATAAAATTTTTGAGGATAGTTATTTCGATTTTTTCTTTAAACCACTTTATTAGTATAGGATTATCTTTAAGGTGAGAAGACTCTAAATTAATGTAGTCTTCATTGATATTACTCTTTTTAGTTGCTAAATTAAGAGATTCTACCTCTGCTTTCATCGAATAACATTCATCGGGAATACCATATTTTTCTATGTATATTTCAATTATCTCATCAAGCGTATATCCTCGTAAATGCAAACTTATGTGTTCAATTATTCCGTCATCGTTAGTTCTAATAAGGATATTTTTTTTCTTTATTTCTTGACTTTTATTTTGAGTGTCTGGAATAACCCTATAATTATTTTCACTAGTTTGAAAAAGCTTTAATTTAATATCATCTGATACATTTTTGCCTAGCAAATGATCATAGAAAAAGTTTTGATTGAAAAATAATGATATTAATATTAATATTTTCATATGGCTACATGCAATTACCTGTTGTGAATAAATCGATGACATAAGGTGCAGGGTTAGGTATTGGAAATGAGGGTATTCTTGAAACACTACCACCTAACAACAAACTCATTTCAAAGTTAATATTATTTATCCATTGTTCAGTAACTACAAAACCATTAGCTTCAAAATTAATAGAAAACCAATTTTCTGTTGCATCGATAGCTTGATCGAGTGCTATAGCACTCTCTGTAGCTGCAACTCCATTTAAAATAACTCCAGGTACATTAAAATACATAACAGGAAGATCCAAATCAATATAATGAAACTTAATCCCGTCGCTGTCGGCTTTTAGAGACATGAAAAAATTATGAATACCAACTACAGCAGATCCCTTTAAAGCTCCATTCATACCACTTGCGTATTCAAAACTAGAACAGTGTGGTTTCGGATAAGAGAATTCTACGTCCAAAACACCATCTTCTTTTATATCATCAATAGCACTTATTAAGTAATCTTCGTAATAATCTTCATATTCAGAACCATCAAGGGCTTCCAAAAAATTATTTAATTCTACTGCGAATGCTACATTCTCTTCATTTTCAAAAATCCAATCAATTTGTTCAGTAGTAAGATTGGGTTCTAAAAATTGATTTAAACTATAAATAAGGGCTAGGTCATAGTTAACTGCTACTACGGGATTAGGATCAATAGGCGCTTCGGCACATCCATTTCCATTTGGATCACATTGATTAGGACAGGGGTCGCCATTGTTATCATAGCATACTTCAGGAAGTTCAGGTAAATCATTAGGACATCTTACCGTATCTTCTACACTCTTATCTCCATAGGTAATCACAATGACCCATGAACCACCAAGACTAGGATTATTACACTCACTTGGCTCATTATGTAAAAACTGCCTCCAAACACAAAGCCATTTAAGATCTGCTGATACATCAGGATCTGGTGGGGGATTGTCTTCATTTCCACCTCCATCACCATCACCAGGCCCACTATCTCCCGGACCAGGATTCCCATCGTTACCTCCATTATTTCCTGTATCTCCATTTGGATCACCATCGTCAGAACAAGGGCTTCTCGTTTCTCCGTTAATTGCTACACCATCTATCAAGTTTAATTTTGCTATGTATCTGCCTGTGATACTATAATGGATGATCTCTCCACTATAAGTTGAAAAATCTTGCAAATCTCTGTAATTAGGAATCCAATTTTCATCAGGTCGATATTCTACGATATATGAAAATAAACCACTTAAAGATTCTTGTACTATAAGATTAAATGTTGACTTTACAGTAGTATTAGCACTCCCAATAGAGGATAACAAAAAAGTATGATTCTTCTGATCATATTGGTCTGTTACTTCAATAATCTCTCTCGTTTGAAGTGTCCCGATAACCAAGTCAGGTTCATTTAATCTATAGTTTGAATAAATAGATTTTTCAATAGTAAAATGTCCTCTCTGATCTCCTAACGTAGAGAGATATTCTGCTACTTTGGGAATCTCATCTAAAGAAACAGTGGTAGTCGTTGTTTGTATTTGTTCATGTTGATGGGCTTCAAATAAAAGAGGAGACCCGTCATCATCTTTTTGACACGCTATAAACACTAAAAGAAAAGAGAGAAAATAAAACAATCGCATTTGCAAAAACTTTTTTACATTATTCATTTTTTAGATTTTAAATTAATAATTACATTTAATTAACTGATTATATATTTGTTACAGAGGATGAAATTATTAATTATGCAAGAGTTGTGTATAGTCCAAAAGTGTAAAACTTTTATACTTTTAGATTACAAATTATTTATTTAATATTTGTATGCAACCCTCTATTAATTATGGTTTTACCGTAAAAATTATGAGGCTTAGTGATATTTTTTTAAAAAGTTTTACCTTATATTTAAATCATTAATTTTTAATGAATATGTTATGGCTAAAAAACCACCCGATGGTTTGAATTCTGAGGAAAATCAAAATTCTGAGGAAAATCAAAATTCTGAAGAAAACAAGTCTACAGAAAAGACAGAAGATAAAGACAACAACACTTCTACTTCTAAGTAAAATGATTAGATTTATCATAGGGGTATGTTGTATTCTAATAACATTCCCCTTAAACCACTTTGATTACTTAATTCCTGAATTTAGTGAGATAACTGTGTTTGGAAATACCTATAAAATTGTGGAAGGGTTAACCTCTGAAGATATTATTTGGACACTGATTCAAAAACTAAACATATTCTTATTGTGTGTTGCATTTCTTCTATTAATGCCTTTAAGTAAAGAGCATTTCAAGCACTCGAAACTTATTATCAAATCAGCAATTATTATTATAATAACTTTAAATACATATCAAGGTCTAGTTCTTTTATATCGGTATGTAAATGGTTTTGATGACGGTATGTTTACAATAACATTTATAATCCTTCTTTTAATCATAGCTGCAATATTTTTCTCGTTCTATAAATTACAACAATACCTTGTCAAAAAGAAAAACGAAAGAAACAAGAAATTTATATTAGAAATACAAAAATTAAAACAAGAAATTCAGCAAAGAGTTGAGACTTTAAAAGATAAAGACTCAAAACTATCTCAGATTCAATCAAAAGTTGATACTATTCAAGACACTAATATTTTTATTACAGAAAAAATAGAGGCATTAGAATGCCTCCCTTTATTTATAAAAGAAACGGACGATATGGAGACATGGACAAGATTAGCACACAGAAGAGCTATGATGATCTATGGACAATTAGACAAACAATTAAAAGATTTAGAAGAAGCAAAAACGATTGCCTTATAATAATTTTGTGGTGCGACACGATTTATGAAAAAGAAAAATGATATGCACAACCAGAAGGGTGACAAGCATATAAACAAAAAAGATAATCTAAAAGAATTAAAAGTTCTAATTATAGAAGATCATCCTTTGATGCAAACTGCTATTAAGAATGTATTTGAAAAATTAAGTGCTCACCAAAAAAAGTACAGGTTTATTATAGAAATCGCTTCTAACTGTAAAGAGGCTTATGATAAACTTTCTTTGCCAAAAAACTTCTACGAACTTATTCTTTTAGACATACAACTTCCAGCTTACCCAGATCAAAAACTATTTTCAGGAGAAGATATTGGTCTTTGGATAAAGCAAACACTGCATTTATCTTCTAAAATTATCGTAATTACATTCATTAAAGATAATTTTAGAATTCAAAATATTATTCAATCTATCAATCCGAACGGATTCCTAGTTAAAGAGGATATTACTCCTGAGACACTACTTAATGCTTTAAAGAAAATTTTTGAATTTTCACCTTATTATTCTGAGTCTGTAACTACTCATAATCAAAAAATTATATCCAATAATATTTTTCTTGATGCTACAGATAGACAATTACTTTATGAACTGTCACAAGGATCTAATATGGCAGAACTTATAGAATTATTGTTTTTATCCAAAAGTGCTATTCAAAAGCGTAAATCTAAACTCAGAGATATATTTAATATTACAGATAAAAGCAATAGAAAGCTGATCCAAAAAGCTAAAGAGCTAGGATTCCTTTAATATATTTTCTTGAATATTTGTAAACCAAAAGTGTAAAATTTTTACACTTTTGGTTTACATCTTCACAACAGTGTATTAATAATTTAGCATTATAATATTTTAAAAGACAAACACTCAATTACGCTTTTCGCCCTTTATAAAAGTAGGACTATAGTTAAGCCCTTAGTGTTTGATGTAAATTGCACCACACTCAAATATTTTGGGTTATAGTCCTATGAATTCTAAAGAAACTATATAGTTAACATTTTGAATAATTTTATTTAGACACTCAATTCAGTGATTGATACTATATCCTTTAAGTCTGTCTTTTTAGGGGAAGAAAAAGCGCTTATTGGGTATAGTTTCTTATCGAGCTTTTCACCCCGAGAAGTAGGACTACCCACCCATTTCATCCAAAGTAATTGCACCACATTTTCATTTGGGGTTTTGGGTGTAGTTCTATCATCTTAAAAGTAAAAATTAATGACAATACAGTATTACGCACAACAATTAGAAGCTATCAACTATAAATCATTATGGCTGGGTCAAAACGTGATGGAAAAGATAGATGGTATATCTGCTCACACTGCTTTTATTCGCCCTATACCCGAGCTTCACAGTATTGCAGAAATCATAGGGCATTTAACAGCGTTACATATAGATGTTATTAATAAATTAAAAGTACATTTTAATTTACAATTGGTCTATCAACCTGACCATTGGCGCTCTAATGAAGAACTTAAAACCATTGGATGGAAACAATTAAAAGAAGATTATGAAAAAAGTATTTTATCCATCCTTGTTCTTATCGGAGACAAAGAGGATTCTTTATTAGAAAAGACATATACAGAAGGGCATTATAAAATTGTCAACCCCTTTGAATTTGCCATAGAGGGGGTAATTCATCACACGTTGTATCATTTAGGACAACTAGGCATTACCATCAAGCTTCTTATCAGAAAAGAGCTTCATCTATCTTAAAAGTGTCAAGAAAAAGGATTAATCTCAGGCGGGGTTCCTGAAGGGTAGCCCCAAGCCACGTATTGTGGTTTGGATGTATCTACATCCAGATGCACAAATGTTTTTCCAACCCCGATACGGGTAAAACCAAGATTATATGCTTGAACCACTAGTAGATTACGGATGGCTCGCGTGGGGGCGTGAATATCAACAGCTTTACATTTGGTAATCAAATGTGCGGAATTACTCACTCCACCCACTTTTTTATTCCAAAATTGACTCCGTACTGCCGAGTTGATATTTTTAAGTACTGCATAGCCCGTTCTTTTTTCAAGCAATTGCAATCGTTTTAAAAGTGACCTATCAATACAACGCCCAGAGCCGACAATATCTTTACTATCAAAAACAGAAAAGTCAATAGAACTTTTCTGTTTTTTAGTTTTTGACTCTGCCAAATAACGTATTAAAACAGCACCACCTACAATAAGGGCTGCCGTTCCAATACCTATATAAATATGTTTATAAGATGATACCATATTTATTGCTTATCAAGACCGTTCTTTTTCTTTTTACATTTCTCGTGTATATCCATCCCTACCTTTATGATACTTAGAAGCATAAAAATCCCAAAAACGGCATTAAGCAGGGTGTTACTTTTATTTTCATTCATTTATAGAGCTTCTATAGGGTTTGATTTCTTCTTCTAATTGATCAACATACTTCTGAAGTTTATCTATTTTTTTTCGTTGTTCTGTGATCGTTTTGGTCATTTCTGTATTTTTATTTTCTAGCTCTTCTAATCGCTTTTCCATATTCTCCGACCACTTCTTATAATTCTCAATGATTAGGCTATTGCCTTGGGTCTGTAAGTTATGTATCTCTGCATCTTTTAAGCGATTTTGACCTTTAAATTGTACTAAGAGTTCAATAAGCTTCCAAAACCCTGTAGCGCTAAATATGACAATAATGATTTTTGTAATATCCATGATGTGTATTTTATTACTTGTTTCATCTAAAAAGGACTTCCAAAGGTTTTAAATCGAATGGGCGTCTCTATGATGTACGGGTTTATGTTTAAAATCAATTCATCTTGATCATTTAAAAATGTTCCGCTTATCGTGACTCTTCCATCTATATCTATAGAATAGAAAAACTGACTCCATCCTATACTAAATAAAGTTCCTGTATGAGTGCCTTCGTCTATTAATGGAGCAGGTAAGCTTACAAGCCAATCTCCAATTTCTAGTTCAGGGGTATTAGGGCTTAATCTAATATCCTTCGCTATGAGTAAATTCTCATTAACTAGGCTGTAGGTATTAAATGAAGGAGAGTGGGTTAGAATAGAACTTAAATGCTCGGGTAAAATTTCGTGCGTTGTAACGCTGTTACGTGAATTTTGAAGGTTTCCACCTTGGGTGTTATCACTTTGATATCCTGAAATTGACATAGTTTTTTTATTTAATGATTAATACACTCACTAGTACAAGCAGTGCGCCACCTAGCACGGTGTTTTTTACCCCTCGCATTTTTACTTTCTTTGTGAGTGCTTTGTTATCTATTTCTAGGGCATTGTATGCTAAATTCTTATTGTCAATCACTAAGGATTGATTGGCATTTTTCTTTTCTAAAAATAGAATGGTACTGTCTTTGACCTCTTGTACTAGGATAAACTCCTCTTTTTGATTTTCTAAGGCTTTGATAAGTCCTCGTTGAAGTCTTTCTTTTTCTAAAGCCTTAGCGATATACTTAGACTGCCAAGGGGTAAAACAAAAATAGGTCTCTCCGTCAATGGGGAAGACTATCGGTTTTAAGCCTTGCGAAAAACTGCTCCAACTGAGGGATAGAATAGTTATTAATACGATTAATGTTTTCATCTAATACTGTTTTTAAGTGATAGATCTCTTGATCTTTTTGATCAATGATTCCTTGCAAGTTTCCAGCCTGTATTTTTAAATCTTTTATCCTTGTATCTAATTGGATATTTAAGGCAGACAACTCTTTATTTTCTTGTTCTAATATATCAGGGATTGTGTTTGTGGTTTGTAATTGGTTTGTTGAAAGCAAATAGCTACTAACTACTAGGATCACTAAGACAATTCCTGTAATTAGTTTCCAATTATTCTTCACTATGGTCTTCATAATTTATGTTTTGTATTGGATTTAATTTCAGTACAGCAAAGAGTCTTTCAACCACAAGCTTGTGAAAGACCATGGCAAAGACAAAAGACTGAAATAAACCTTCAATATTTGCTACTGTATACCCGCGTAATAGATAGACTAAAATGCCATATCCAACGCCAATGAATAACACCCTATATCGGGTACGTATTTTCACGTTGGTCTTTTTAAAAAACCAAGTGGTTACTTTTGATTGATTTACTAGATGTGAGATTAATATAAACGTAATAACGTAGCCCCAATCAAGGCTTATTAAATAGTCTATGAGATATTCAATACTTGTCATCATAATCTTCTTTTACTTTATTAATATGTTTTTTATCTTGCTTACCTCTGATCTAATAGCGGTAAGCTCTTTACTAGGAAATACTTCTTTTAAGAGTTTTGCAATCACAATAAGACTGATTCCAGAAATAAGTAACGTAAGAACCACTTTGGTGGCTGTTTGATTGGTAATGGTAAGGGTCACTTCTGTTTTAATCCCATCTTTATCAATCAGGGCATTTAAAAGCCCACCCTTTCTTTTTTTTGGCTCGGACATTATCTTCTTCTTTTTCTTTTATAAATGAGTTTATTAAATAGTTTCTGATCTACTTGTTCTACTTTCAGAAGTTTTTGAACTCTATCTGCTAGGTTTTGATCAAACGCATCAGTTACTGCACCACCCCAGCCATGATTTTTTAAAAGGTATTTCTGTAATTCAAATACTCTTTCTCCTTTACTACCTAGACGTAGTGGAAAATCATCAAGGATCATCTCTAGGGATGTTGTGATTTGCTCTGAAGTATCTAAGACAATTACATCATCTATTGCTGTTGCTACTTCTATTTCCGTTTGAGGTTCTACTTCTAGTGCTACTTCCTTTATCTCAGCTTCTGCTACTTTAGAGATCATCTCTTGTTTCTTTTCAGTAGTTTCTATGGGAGAGTCAACCGTTTTTGTCGTCTGTATCGATTTTTCAATAGGGGTATCTTTAGCAACTACACTTAATTGCACCACAGGTGTGGTCTTTTTTTGAGGACTTGATTTTTCAGGAGCTTGTTTTGGGGTTTCAGATTTGTTTTCACATAATAACGATAGATACCCAATTAAAAGTCCGCTTCCCATGATCAAAAGACCACTAAGTCCTATTTCTTTGTTTGTAATTTTCATTGTCCTAAAAGTTTTAAAGTGTTTTTCATGGACTGAATATCAGACCTTGTGAAGCTTGTTTTACCTAATTTTTTCTGAGCGCCTTTCGCGGTAAGCTTTCCGAAAATACCATCCACCCCGTCTCGTTTTGGTCCACTACGACCTAGGGGCTGTTTATAGTATTTTAGATAGCGTTGTAAAATCTTTACATCAGGATGCCTACTTCCTCTTTTGATATGAATAGTTGAATTTGAACTCGAAGTCGAAGTTGAAGTTGAAACTGAAGTATTAGTGGAAATAGGTCTAAAAGGTGGTGTATTGAACATACTTGTATCTGTAAGGTCATCACTTTCAAAATTAGCATCATTATCAGAGGCATTTTGCTCCTTCTTCTTTTTAGAAAGGTAATACCACGTAAAGCCCCCAAGGGCTACTACTAGAATAATACCTCCTACCACTAAAAGTTCCTTTGAACTATTAGGAGCTTGATCTATTGTACTGATTTGTTCTTTCATAGCTTAGGATTGATAATTAGGGAGTTTTCTTACTGGATTTGTCACAAGGGTTTGCATTTCTTTTACGCTTAGAAAGCTATCTAAGTGTTGCCATAAATCCTTTTTATACACATCATAGAAAGCGCGAGAGACGCTACATACTTGTGTCTTATCTCTAAGGAGTTTTCCAAAGACATTTCCAACCGCTTTTTCATCATCATTAAAAGTGCCTTTAGCCTCTTTAAGCTTTTTAGCAAGTGCAATGGCTTTTACTCTTGGTAATTCTTTAAGTGTCTTAGGGGCTACCCATGCTTTTACATCATCGATATATCCATAATTAAACGGTTTTCCCCAGTTCGGTTCTTCCTTTACAGTGGCTGTTTGAGTGACCGATGCAGGGGTATCCTGTTTTGGAAATACACTATTGCCCATAGAGATTGATCCCTTTTGGGCTATTTTCTTCTTTTTAGAAAGCAATAGATATAGTCCAATACCAGAAACTGCTAAAACACTACCTCCGATCATCCACCATGTTGTTTTTGATAATTTCATCTGTATTTTTTTTATAAGGTTCTATAGGGAGGCAGTTTCGCTACAATCCCCATAATGATTTTTATTTCAGAAGTGCTTAAACGATCCTTTAACACATCAATCAAATTGTTTTCATATTCCTCTTGATAGGCATTAGCAAGCTGTGATACCTGTACTTTATCTTTAAGACCTCTAAAAACCCCGTATATCTTTTCCTCATCATCGTTGAGATACCAAGGAGTTAATGCGCTATTAATTAAAGAGGCATACCCTATAGCGGTTTGCTTTTTAAGGGTAATTACGGTTTGGGATACACTTTGTAACACCCTCTCTTTGTATTGTAAATCAAAAGCCTTGGTGGTATCAAGACCGCCCTCTATATCGGCTAATACTCCTGAAATCGCTTGTAGGATTACTGCAAATCGTTTATCTCTTTGCCTTGCTCTTACACTAGCATATCCAATGGTTATAACTAAAACTCCTAATGCACTTCCAATGCCTATTTTATGTGCTTTTGTAAGTCTCATTTGACAAGTAATTTGCTTGCTCTACCTATAGGAGTTAACATTTTTATATCCTCAATATCTGTGCTGTCCACCGCTTTTTTACCTATGACTAAAACCCCAAGAATTAATGCAATTAAAACCACAGGAACACCTATGGCTACTACCTTAGTTAGATTCTTACCAAGTCCAAAAAAATTACCTTGAATTTCTGAAAGATCCGATAGGGTACGTGTTGCAATATTGGAAACATCTAGCCCCTGTTTGTCCATCCACTGATTAAAACTAGGACGGGTGGTACAGCTTGTAGCCCCGTTACTTTTCCAAGTAATAAGCCACAAGGTTTTTGCATGAGCGCTTCCTACTGATTTTTTGAGCGTGTTGTAATAGCTGATCCATAGATCGCATGGATCATCCTTTTCAGGGATCACAAAAGAGTAGGTATCTACAGTTAAGGTTTTAGACATTTCTTTGTATTTAATGAATTAAATAGCTGATATATTGATAGGCTTTCTATATTGATTATGAGTGGGTACACCGATAGATTCCAACCATCCTTGCACATCAAAAGCAGGGTTTTTAGATTCATCTGTAGCTGTAGGATCATCAAAGCCCAAGACAATGATTTTAGGAAACCGAAGGGTGTAAAATCGTATAATAGCCTCCAAGGTTTTGGTTTGCTCTTCGGTACGTGTATCTTTCCAAAAAGCTTCTTTTAGAGTACGTCCTCCAACATATCCTATATGTTTTACGCGCCCTAGAATCGGATGTTTTCCTCCTGAGATACCCCATAAATCCACATCCGTAGGGCTGTTCTCATTAACCAATACTTCCAAGGTTCCGTCTTGCAAAATCAGATAATCAAACCCTGGTCTATTAAAACCAAGTCCACCACTAGAAGTGCAGCGCGTGTGATGCTCAATAACATCTTGTTTACTAAGGTTTGTAGCCTCTGAGGTATCGGTAGATTGTATTACTAAATAATTAAGTGTTTCCATGATTTTTTTTAAAGTGTTTGTTGTCTATTATAACATAGGATTCATCTTTGCTAAAGTCTTCTAAAGCCAAGCAATCGATAAGCAGGATAGGCTTTGATATTGACCTGATTATTTTGATTTCCGCCTAGACAATAGATTTTTGTTCGATCTTCGGAATAGCCGATAAAAAAACCAACGTGTCCTTTCCATGAGGTTTTAGCCTCTCGCCAAAAAACTACCACATCTCCTACTACAGGTTTTGTTACTTTGTTGCCTACATTAAGCCAAGAGCGAGCATTGAGTTTTCCACTTGCTTTTTTACGGGCTTTTAATGCCACCCAATTTGCAAAGGCACTGCACCAAGCAGTCTCATCATCCTTGACCCATGTTGATCCGATCTCTTTGAAATAATTAACAATGATCGAATTATGTAACCTTCCTACTTTTTCAGTAATTCCATACTGACTAAGGGCAATATCTATAAGTGTATTCATTTGTTTAAGGGAGTTAACGTGTTTGTACTTTTTAGCGCTAGTCTTAGCGCTTTTCTATTTCATTTTCCAAAACATCAAACCAATCTAGTTTGGTGTAATAGATAAGCAGTGTGATGGTGGTTTGGGAAGGGATGGTAAAGTACCATCGGTGTAATCCATCGATAACAACCCCTTCGATTTCAAAAACTTCTGCAACATTTAAAAAGTTTTGAGGGCTATTGTAATTTCCAATACTTATAGAGCGACGTTCGCTTTTGCCACTTACAGAAACATCTTCAAGTTCTAAGGTGGTTATAAGCTGATCGCTGCTAATAATTTTTAGGTGTTTTACCCATGCTGGACTAAATTGAAACTCCTGACGGTACTCATTGTAATCTTCTTTAATAGTAACCTCTTGTTTTGCAACACGTCCAAGGGTTACGCTATTGGCGGTCGCTTTTGAAAAGGCAACTACACCACTTTCAGGATGGATCGCAATACCCGTCTCAAAATCAGCAATGGGATAAGGATCAGTAAACTGATGATCTGCATTTAATCGTAATACCTGAAAATTAGTAGTCTCCCCTATATAAATAAGTTCTTCCGAAGTACTATAGGCGATACTTGCGCCAATACCACTTAAAGCAATACGTATCTCTGTAAAATTTAGAGTGTCAATAGCTAAAAGAGAAGCTTCACTTTCTAAAATACCATAGATATGTTTAGAAATAGGATGATATGCCCAAGCGGTTATATTTCTTGTAATTTGATCTATGAGGGCTAAACGAGTATGGATGGTATCATAGACATAGACCTGTTCTAATTCTGGAATATGAATAAACACATTTCCTGTATCAGGATCAAGCCCCATAGTAGAAGGAATCCCCTCAATGGATCGTTGTTCTACACTTCTTGTAGGGATATCAATCACAAACATATTAGGCTCTGTGATTCCTGCTACATACAAGGCATCATCTATCGGATTGTAGACAAAACTTGTAGGGCGTTTGATAACAGATAATTCCTCACTAATAGTAAAATTAAGAGTCATCACACTTATCGTATCTCGAACAGAACTAAGGACATATATTTCTCCATAATACAAGCTATCTTCTTTAGTGTTTACGGTAATAGCCGTGGGTGAATATGTACCTGAAGCCACAGGAATCGGACTAAGTGCTACCGTTGTAATAATTCTTGCTCTACTATCAAAAACAGTGACATCATCCGAGAGTTGATTCACGACATAGAAAAGATCATTTGCAGGATTATACACCATGCCTTGTGGATAGTTCCCTACCCCAATGACAACGCTATCATTAAATCGATTAATGGACTGCTCGGAGGTAGTAATCGATAAATTACTGTTTGATCCCCAAAGTCGAATACGCTCGGATGTGTCTGTGGAATTAGTCACTACAAATTGTAGGGATTGAAATTCCTTACTAAGATGTTTATAGAATGCTCTAAACTGAGCTTGGGTATCTAAAGGGTTTATCATAGCTGTTTTTCTTAAGTATCACTGATCGTTTCTTTCTCTTGGATATAGTCTTCTATAAAATCCATCACATCACGGGTACGTTTTAACTGCGCTTGTCCAATAAGCTCTGGATAGCTTCCAAATATTTTAGTCATGGCATAGACAGCTTCAATCTTTGGAAATCCATAATCCAAATACTTCTTGATTCCACATAAATCGGCAGTGGTTTGACTTCGGGTGTTTAAAAACCAATGGCATCCCTCGTGGGCTAGAATCGCTACTCGAATAGGAATGCTATAGCCTAAAAACATACGTTTAGAGATTTGTACTCTTGGCATTAATCGGTGGGTTCTTGCAGGGGTAATAAGTTCTTTTCCTGATCCATCGGTAATGGAAGGCACATACTGAAACAGAAATTCTCCCTTTGGACTATCATAATAGCCCGTAGGGGTATATCCTGCTTTTTGAGCAAAGGCGACCGCAAACTTTAAAAAACGATGCTCAGACTCCGAAGCCCAAAGTGATATCGGTTCCATTGGCTTGACATTAAAAGAGACTACTGAAAAGTTTCGATCATGCAACACATTTTTATCAAAAATCAGTAGCTCCATTTCCTTTGAGGAGACTGGAAATTTAAGCTGAAATGTGCGTGCTTCCCCGCCTTTAAAAAACCGTGCTTTACGACGTAAATAATACGTATGTCTGTATCTAGGATCGTAGGCTTGAATACCTAATTCCATCGCTCGGTGCGCTCGTATCCTTACATGGATCACAAATCGCTGTTTGTTTGTTGGAATGGGGATAATCATACTTTTTACTTTGCTTGTCTTTTTTTATAAATTACTAGTGTGACAACACCTAGGACTAACAGCCCACCGATCACAAAGAAAATGGTAGGGACTCCTGCTTCTGAGCCTCTGGGGGTCTGCTCATCTTGTGGTGTTAACCGTATTTCAAAATCATTAGAATTATCTAAAGAGGAAGGTGGTGTAATTGGATTTAAGAGGCTGTCAACCGCTTGTCCTATCCCTGTCGCACCTCCGATATCTCGATATACATTACCTAACTTTTTCACAAAAACCTTTTGACGCTCTTTTCGAGCAATTACTTCAGGTCGCGCCTGACGAAGGGTACGCCGTTTTTTTCGACGTGCTCGTTTTCGTTTTCGCTTCTTTCGACTACCGAAAAAAGCATCTTCTTCAC
The DNA here is from genome assembly GCF_042653865.1 of Dokdonia ponticola. NCBI lineage: Bacteria > Pseudomonadati > Bacteroidota > Flavobacteriia > Flavobacteriales > Flavobacteriaceae > Dokdonia > Dokdonia ponticola. Next base: position 505,171 of record NZ_JBHSFV010000002.1, read on the forward strand.
TCTCCATATAAGCAAAAAGGGCATCATCCATCATAACTTATAAAATGTATAAAATTCGTAAAGTGCTATCTTGGCTATTATAAGAGATCGCCTGATATGCCTTACCTACAAAAGGATAGCCTTTGGCTTCTCCAGGGGGAAGAGTCACCCCATTGACTAGCGCCTGACTATCTCCTGTATTTTTAAAGGATGCAAATAGAAATCCTGCATCTAATTGTCCTTGCTCTTGGGCTTGAACTTCTATCTCTATTGAATTTGCTTGTGTGTTCATAGTCCGTCTTTTTTTTGTGCGTTATTAATTAAATAGCCAGTTATAGAAACCGTAGTTATGGTAAGAGCGAGGATGATTAGCTTTTTCTTTACACTCATTTTAGGCTTGCCTGCGTTAGAGGCGACCTGCTTTTGAGTAACCTGCTTTTTAAGTGCTTTCGCTTTTGATTTTGCTCTTTCTTTGGTTGTAGCACTTGCAGCCCTTCTCTGAGAGGACGTGATCTCTTTTTTAAGTTCCTTTGCCTTGAGAGGAGGTGTCACCTTTAGTATGGGAATTTTTTTTAATGGAATACGCCTTGGCTTTCCAAATGCTATCGCTTTCTTTCTAGGTAAAAGAATGTTAAATGACCCTTTGATGGGTCTTCTTCTCTTTGGTCTTAATATCGGTCGAGTACCACCGTTATCCATTCTTGCTTTTCTTCTCTTAGGATGATAAGCAGGCGCTACTCCACGATGACTTATGGGTCTGATGGGAAGTCCATAAGCATTAAAATCATCATATAATTCCTCTTCTTCTAAAAAATCTTCTCTATCGATAACGATCATATCTATGCTTTTGAAGGGTTATACATCGGAGGCTTAGAGCGAGACATAAATAGGGCAACCCCTACAAGACTTATTAAAACCACTACACCACCCACCATTAGCATCGTTTGTGTACGTTTTTTAGCCTGAGTTTCTCGCTCTAACCGTACGCGCTCTGCCTCTTCTCTTCGGCGCTCTTCCTCTCTACGGCGCTGTTGCTCTTGCATCCGTTGGATTTGTAATTCCAAGTCACGTTTTGCTTGTAAAGCCTGAGCAGAAGTAGTATTACTATTTGAGCCGTTATCATTTTTTCTTTTTTTCTTCTTCAAAAGACCACCAATAGCTCCTATAGCGCCTTTAATGAGTCCCCCAAAAAAAGCATCTTCTGCATCGGGCAGATCAAACCCTACCTTTTTAAGCCAAACCATAGATTCCACCTCGGTATCTATATGACGATCTACTAACTTGGCAAGCGAATCGGTAAAACCATCACTGTCACTTTTAAGCATTTCTACAGTGGCATTAATGAGTTGTCTTTTAGTGGGAGTATCCTGAAAATCCACTCCGTAGATCGTTAATAATTCTATGAGAGCGTCACTAGCGGTTAGGATCAGATGTCCTATTAAATTAATGGCCTCGTTATATTGCTGTTGTGTCATATCTAACTGTTTTTAGAATAGGTAAATCCTATACCCAATAGCAGACCCAAACCAAAAATGCTAGTGTAAATGGCTAACTCTTTTTTAGTAATAAAACCATAGTCTGGTGTAGTGGGTTTTTCTTTTAGTTCCTTTTTGGGTGTGAGGCGTATAGAATTCCAACGTGCCTCAATTTCTTTTTCAAGCTCTTTACTTGGGCTTGCCTTGTATTTATTGACTAAATCATCTAAAGGCGTAGTAGCCTCTAGTTCTTCAGAATCTGTTGTATAATTATCCTCCAAAGAAACCGTTGCTTTTTCACAAGAAGCACAACCTTTCTTTTTACAAGAGGAGCAACCTTTCTTTTTAGTATCGCTAATTTTTGTTTTGCAATTCTCACATACTTTTACAGTATCAGCGATAGCGAGAATCGCATTTTTATCTGGATGAATTTTTAGAAGAGCCTTAATTACCTCGCGCCCTTTTTCACGAATAAGCTCTTTGATTGCCTCTACTAAATCATAAGGGTCTTCTGGGGACTCAAAACCCTCATCGTATAGAAGCTTTTGAGCTTGCTTTATATTGTGAAATACAATATAATCGATGCGATTCTGTCCCAATGCTGTATATTGGATTTGATTCATAAAATGTATGCATTTAATTAAAGTCGATATAGCGCATATCAGCGCTATACCGACTAAGGTTACAGATAGAAGATGGGGGAATTAACGTCTTCTGCGAACCAATTGAGAGGTTGGTTTTCTTCGTCTTCTAGCAATACCTCTTCTACTAGCGGTAGGCTTTCGACGGCGACGTGTAACACGTCTTCTCCTTGGTAGTCCAAGAGCAGTAGGACGTTTGCGTCTTACTAAATCTATTTGTGGAAGACCCGTAGTTCTTGGAGCATGAGAGAGTTCCGCCACATTATGACCACGAAGAAGATTGCCAAGATTGGCTCGCGCCTTCACGGTAAAGGTAAATACCACTTTACTATTGGCATTGATCGTAAAACGAAGTGCATCTTGCCCGGTCACATCCATTTCAAAATTGTCATCGTCAATAAGGGTGTTATTGAAGTTTTGAGGCGAAGTCGCATTACGAGGTTGATACACCCGATTGGTCTGCGTACCCGAAGCTGTTCTTCTTTGAATACGAAGCACATTATCAAACTGTATAGGAGCGCTTACCGAGTATTTCATCCCTGCAATTTTAAAAGGATGCGCTTTACTCTCTTCACGGACTTCTTTATGGGAGGATTCCTGAACATTGACAATGACCCCATTGGGTTGTGCCTCTTCCGCATTCGCACCAAAAAGGATAGCGGTTGCAGATTCAGCTGAGTTATTAATAACCTCGATGGTAAGGGTACGGTCATTAGGATTGATCCTTCCGATACTCTGCTTAGTAAAGTCATCATAATCTGCTACACCTCCAATATAGCTGTCCTCCCCGTAAGGATCGTCATATTCATCATCATAACCATCGTACTCTTCTTCCTCCTCTTCTTCATATCCTTCTAATCCTGTTTCGTATTCTTCATATTCCCCTTCATAGAAATCATCATAGCGATTTTCTGCTTCTTCTTCATAGCTCATTAAATCATCATTATATGGACTCATAAGTGTTTCTTTTTAAAAGTTTAAAATTGTTTCGTAGCTGTAGCTTTATGGCTTTTTAAAAACCTTTGGCTACTTCTTAGCGGTAACCGCTTTTGTTTTCTCTTTTTCTAATTTGTTTGCTTTTGCTTTAGCAATCATGGGAGCAACTAAAAAAGTGCCTAGTAATACTCCTGCAATACCAGCCCCTGCGATAAAGGCAATAGCTTTCATATCAATGTTGGATTCGTGTGCCATCAATTTGTTTTTTTTAAATGTTAATTCTTGTTTTACTGTGAGTGATTTTTTTCTTTTTACCCTAGTGCAAGTTGAGATCAAACTCTCGTATTTCTGTGGCGCGACTTTGGTAAAGTGACAAAAGAGCAATTTTTAAAAAACATAAAATTCTAACTACAAGTGTTTTAAGTGTTTTTGAAAAACACTTAAAATGACCAAAGTCCAGAAAAAGGTTTTTTTAAACGGCTTTGAATGCACTTAAATAGCCTGAAATAAGATGAATAATGACCGCATTGCGATCTTTATAAATCGGATTTCCACTAAAATCACGCTCTTGTAAGAGCCTACGGATTTGCTTGGATTCTTCTTGATCTATAAAGCGTTTTACCGCTTTGATATAACTCTTCTTTGAACATCCTAAAATTTGTTGCTCTCGCATATTGACATACACGAAAAAGCTCTTTAATACTTGATATCGCTTTTCAGTGATGTTACCTAAAGAAAAAGCTGTAGAAGCAAGCTCATAATGAGCATCTACAATTAATTGAGCAATACGTACCAAATTGTATTTAGGAATACGATCCCGATATCGAGTCACATCATCTACCTGATGATGTAGGCGTAGCCACGTACAATTTTGCCACTCTGATGTGGTAATCTTAGCCACTGACTGATGGGTAAGCAGTACGTCAATACCTTTATGGCGAACCGTACATAAAGCCCCGATCATATTCTGTCCTTTAGCCCCTGCCATATAGTGATCGATATCATCTAAAACCACCATCCCATTTTTATAGTGTTTCATGATCTTTTCAATCACCTCTCGCTTTTGAGCAGTGTCCATGGGAGTGCCGTCTGGGTTAAAGGGACGGATACGCCTTGCATGAATTTTAGAAAGTGATTGTATGTGATTTGGATCAACCGTTGTAAATTCTGGATAATCATCATCATTGGTGTCAAAGGCCAATACTTTGCGCCCTTTTTTACCAAGGGCTAAATGCTGTTGCATATACTGATAAATCTCCAGTTTATTACGATAGGTCTTTCCTACACCTGTCTCACCACAAACAAGCATAATCATTGGTTGGCGCTTTGCACTTACTTTCATAGCCTGTATTTTAAGTCATTTTTAAGTCTATCTCTTTTACAAATTGGGATGTATCATCCCTGCCATACTTGCTTTATAAGCAGATGGAATGTCCTCTCTTTAAAAAAAGAGGCGCGGATCTACTTCTTTTTAAAAAGAAGTAGATCGGTTACTATTTAAAACAATAGCTAGGAAGTATCGTCGGAGTCTTGAGAATCGCCCTCTTGATCCTCATTTATAAAAGGGGCTAGAGGTCTTGTTTTGGTAACGGAATGATTTGAAGGTGTAACCCTTTGTTTTTGAACAGTAGTCTCAGGAATTACCTCTTCATAGACTAATTGCATTTCGCTAGTTACAACGCTATCACGATTTCTGATAGGTGCATTTTCTTGATAGTCTACTTCTGTCTGAAAACTAGGCTGAAGCTCTTGCTCCTGCAAAACTTCTTCTTCAAAAGCCTCTTGTTTAACAGGGGTTTCTTTGATAGGCTCTTCTTTAACAGAAGCCCCTTTAGTCGCTTGGTTTCTTTCTAATTCCTGCTCGTCTTTTGCCTCAGGTTGTTTCGCCTCTCTCACAATTTGTAGAATACGTCCTTCTAGTGATTTATTCTCGGCGCGCACCTCCATAACCGTTTGTGCTTTTTTGACAATCACGGATATAATCGCTCCTAAGAGTTGCTGTTCAGGGGTAAGCTGTTTGGTTTTATTCTTAATTACTTGGGCTAATAGTGGCGTTAAAAGCGCTTTATCATCCTGATCAAGCCTGATACGTCTTATATTCTTCTCGTTTTGGGTATCAATCACTTCAACAAGTTCTTCAAATTCAAAGAACTCCTCATGCTTGGTGATTTTCACAAAAAAACCACCACCAACGGCTAAAAAATTATCTGCCATACCTAAAAGCGCTTCGGCTGTTTGGGTAGCTTGTTTATCAGATATAATAGCCTTAGCTGTCTCTTTTTCTTGTGAAATTTGCTCATGATGATCCCCGATATGTTGCTGTGGCGCGTCAGCAATAACATCTTGTTTCTGCTCATTAGCGTAGGCATCTTCAGCGGTTTTTAAAAAGCTATCTTTATCTGATGCTCTTTTTTTAGATACATCAGCAATATCCCCTGTTTTAACCGTCTTATTAAGGGGGCTTTGCGCCTCTGAAATGGGTACTTCCAAAACACCTTGCTGGCCTGTATCAGCAAGGACATCTTGAATTTCTTTTTCTATTTCGTCATTCATTACTTTGTTTTTAATTCTAATAAATAGGTTATTAATGATGATTCTAGCGCATCAAATCGCTTAAAGAAGTCTTTATAAAAAGTTTTAATCTCTATGATCTCTTCAATTTTCTTATAGTTATAGCGGATGTTTCGCCGTTTTTGCTTGTAGTAATAAGCAATCGTTTGATAATTCATACCTACATGCTTTACAAGCAAATAGTAACAAGACATTCGGGCGTCTCTCGCGTTTTGATCTTGAGCGTTATAAAAGTCTTTTGCAGTAAAACCAAAATACTTTTGAGCACGCTTATTTAAAAAATTTACGATCAGTACCTCTTTCTCGGCATCGTCCAAAACAATCTGTGGTGATGTCATTCCATCTAACATGGCAATGGCTCTGGTAATTCCAAACTTGGAAACTAATTGCTGTACACGCACATCAAGCAACCCATAAATGGTGAGATTCTTCTCCAATATGTCTTTTTGCTCGTTCATAGTATCAAACTACATCATTTTAGTAAGCGATTTGAAATAAGAGGTAACTACTACCTAGTTAATTCTGCGATGTGAGTTACACTTCAAAGCGTCATCAAAAACACACCACTGCGATATCAAAACTTCTCTAGTTAGATACTAACGAGATACGGTAGCGATAGGTAAAAAAGGAAGTTCTTGTAATACAGTACTTTCCAATGATTGTTACTTTAGATAGAGGCACTGTAATCCCAAGAGCGCGTAATTTGGAGCGAGGCACGTTTGTATGGCTTTTCTCTTGTATAAGCGCTTTTAAGATGTCGTCGCTGTGACGCTTTTTCTGCGTATCAGGCTTTACAGGTGCGCTTTTTTCTAAAGATGTGTCCACTTTATTCGTTTTATGTAGCTTTTTAATCTCTTTTAAATCGGCAAGAATTTCACCGTCCAACTTTTGTAATTGGTTTTCGAGTTCTTGCTTATCCTGCGCCTCTACATCCTCTTCTAATTCAAGCATCTTTTTAAAAACACCTATCTTCTGTTGAATATCACTTGGCAATAAAAAAATGTCTAATGCATGCTTATTTATATATAGTTCATGTGTGAGCTTTTTCATAGTTTTTAAAGATTATGTGATTTGTAATTCTTGTTTGTTTACTAAGTACTCAACACCGTTAGACAGTAGTGCCGTGGCTACCGACATAGCCAAAACAATACCTAGTGTTTTGCCAAGTTCTGCACCTTTAGGAATACCGAATTTAAAATCTTTATCAGTGTCAGAATTTGTTCCGAGATTATAGTATAAAAGCGCTTCGGCGAGTCCAACGGCTAATCCTGCACCAGTAATAATTAATAGTTTCTTATTTGCTGTCATTTGTCTGAATTCTTTTAGTTATGTCTTTAAACTTCTGCTTTAGGTCAAGCTTCCCTTTTTCAGCCAAGGTTTCATTGAGTTCAAATACAACCACCACTTTTTTATGGATGGCTAAACTCATTTTTTTTAGATCACTTATTTTCTCTGGATCATCCCTGAAAGGTTCTGGCAATAAATTGGCAATAGCATTAATATGGCTATACAATTTTTCATATACCGTCTTTGGAATAGAAGGCGTTTTCTTTTTCGTGCTTTTACGGGTTGCACCTCTTTTCCTGCATTCTTCAACTTCTTCTTGTAATGCCTGAAGTTTACTCTGAACAGAAGTTGATTTGGTTTTTTTCTTAATTGGGGAATCCTTCTTGACTTTAGAACTTTCAGATGTATTTTTAGCAGCTACTCTTTTTTTGGGAGTCTCTATTTTTTGTTTAGTTCCCTTTTCTGGTGTCACTACAATTTCTACACAGGGCTTTTCTTCTTGCATAGCAATGGCATCGGGATACACATCTGTTATAAGTGCTAGTATGAGACTTGAACTCTCTTTAGTAACTGCTATAAAATCTTCTTTATCTTCTGCCGTGTTATAATCATCAATTAATTTTTCAATTTCAGACTTGACCTCTTTATTAAGAATTTTAGTCATATCCAACGCTTGTATTTTTTCTATATCTGTCATTTTATGCGCTTTTAAGGTTGAGGGTTAATTTGAGTTTCAAAAGTGTCAATACTCGCAGTCGTTCATTCTCACGAATACGAATAGCGTCTTTGCTAAGTAGAACAACTGCTTTCTCACTTACCTGTTTGACCGTCTTTTGATCGCTATTTTTTTGATGATTCTCTAGTAGTTCAAAAAGCAATCGATCAGCCTGTTTGGCTAAAGGATCATCGATTGTAAAATGCTGGGTTTGCTTTTTAATAAGGGAATAACCATCTTCCAATATCAATGGGCTTCCTGTTTGCTCTATAATTTCTTTTTGCCCATTAATGGGTATATCTCTTAGCGCATTGGCCTTAATATCTTTTAATTTATACATACATATTTCTTTAATAAATTACTATCTATTTTTTGACAAAATCTTGTCTAAAGTGGGTCTCTAGGCTCTTAAAAAAAGTGTTTGCCTCTTGCACATTGTTGTAATGAATGGAACAGTTTTGAGCGCTTCCATCTAAATGATAACAGCGATAGCGATAACATTGAATAGGGCGCTCAACATCACTAATATCCACTTCTACCCAACGAAGGATCAGGGTATCTTTATGAAATCTTGAAGTCATCACCTGAAAATCAAAACACGACTCTTTGCAGTGCTTTTGTATTAAAACTGCCCCTTCCATGATTTTTTGAATACTGTCTTGTGGTATGTTCATCTTGTTTTTACTTTTTGTGTGTATTCTAGTAAGATGCGTGATACTTCTTTTACGGCACTATCTATGGAATAGCTTTGATTAAACAAAAGGGTATTGGGGACATATTTTAAGTACGCATCTGTAATCGTATCATCAATTCTTCCAAGTCCATTAGGAATATTAATTCCGCAATAATCCGCTAACGCTATAAGCCCTTTAAAACCATTAAATCGGAAATATCTCGGATCACTTGCCAAGACTAAAAGTTGATTTATATCTAAAGAATCCTCAAAGTGTTTGACTCTAATAGCAGATACAATGGTATGCACCCCGAAAGAAGTACCTAATAACACGTCAATAGCCACAGCAATATGGCAACTCTCCAGATACTCTGTAAGTAGTGCCACAGCAATACCAACATAATATAAAGCGTCCCCCTTTGTATTAGCATTTGCACCCGCTAGTACCGTTAGGGTAAGTGTGGGCTTTGAACTCGATTTATTCTCAAAATAAAGGTGGGTGTTCTTAACGGTGGTTGCTTTGTCTTTTCCTAGTTCAATTTTTAGTTGATGATGAAATCTCTCTAACTCGCTACTCCTTTTTGTAAAGGGAATTTTATATAAGCCCATCATCACGCGATCAAAAGAAAACACACCCAAACCTTTACTGTTGGCACTTAATTGAGGGCGTTTTAATAAGTCATCTTCCACAAGATCGGTATAACGATCAAGCTCCTTTTGTATTTTTGGAGCGATGACCTCTAAGAGTTCCATTTTCCCAAAATAGCGATGCTCTTGTAAATCCCTTAAAGCGTTTGGTGGTGGATTTCCATACCAATCACTTGACTTAACAATACGCGTTTGCGCATTTTTAATAATCATTTCTAGGGTTTGCGCATTGTCCATAAATAGTTGTTTGCATTGCTTTTCCACAAATGCGTGATAGACTCCGGGACTTGCAAATTGGACATATTGAAAGCGTCTGCTCTCAAAAGAATGGGTATGTAGGATAGGATTTTTAGACACGGCGAGCATATTCTTTTGAAAATTCTTCTCTAGCCTCTGCGGATTTATAGGTGTTTATAAATCCATCATAGCTAATTTCAGCCTTGATCTTTTTTGCTTTCTCGCTGTTCATTACCCAGAAATAACTATCTAGTGCGTCCTGTAATGTCTTCCCATTTTGATAAGGGATAAATCGACTATCATTAGCATCTTTTATACCCATTTCGCGAAACATTTCCAGTACATAAGAACGTTGCAGGTTCAGCATGGTACGAAGGGTCATAATATCCTCTGTGGTATCATCTCCTGCGTCTTTTGCTTCATAGCGTAAAATAGCTGAACGAATGGCTTGACAATGTGCAACAAGAGTGGGATATATAAGGGCTTTTTCTAAACGCTCATTAAAACCTACATGGTAAATACACCCGCTAAAGCGGTCAATAAGGGAGGCATCCTGTTTGCTATTGCCTACATAATGTTTACTAAAGCCCTTACCTGTGGTATTCCCTGTAGCAATACATCCAAAATCAGGGTGTTTTACAATCGGCTCATTCAGTCCATTGAAAATAATCGCCTCGTCGCTTGCACTCTTAGCTAAGGCATCATTAAGCAGACTTGCGGTATTGGCGTCGAGTTTGGGCATCTCATCTAGGATAAGAATTTTACCATCTCGCCATGCCTCTACAAGTCCTCCTTCTTTATAGCCCGTCATGGTTTGTCCCCCTTTAATTTCGGTTGGGGAAGTCCACTGACTACAATTAATCGTGATGTAGGGAAGCTCTTTTTTATCACGTTCGTGCCTTCCGAATAAGGAATAACTCACTTTCTCAGCGAGGGTAGTTTTTCCTGTTCCTGCCGATCCCACTAAAAAAACATTATTACCCCAAATCAGATCATCCAAAATCTTCATAAAATTGGGAATCTGATCGATTTCGGGAATATCTAGTTTTAACTGCTTATATCGCTTACTTGTTATCATAGTATTTCTTCTAATTCTTTATATACATTCAGTTTTGCAACAAACTCGGTAAGGGGTGTAATTTCACTAATCTCATTACTATACGATGCTTTACCTAGTTCTAAGGCGCTATACCTACCAAAGACAAATTCTGCATTACCACTCTCATGGGGATGGTTGACAATAAAATACCCTAGGATTTCTATAGCTTTAAATAAAGGGGTATCCCTAAGGGTGTCGATAAGGGCTAAATAGTCAGTCATGATCTTGGTGTCGCTACTCGCACTTTTCCATAATCGGTAGGATTCCATAGCGTCTTTAAAAACAGGGATAAGGGTAAAATTATACCGCTCTTTATCACTAAGGCGTCTGCTGTAGACCACACGCCCTAATGGATAGCGACTATCCCCTTCAAAGAAGTTTTCAAAGCCTGCACTTGGATGACTTGATTTGCCGTAGGCAGTGCCAAGCTCATACACAAAGCGTTTATTGGATCGCTGAGTCCGCGACTCCCAATCTTTTTCGTTTTCTTGTTTTAACTCCTTGACCTCTTTTGTAGCATCTAAGTAAAAAACGCCATATCCGTCTAGCTTATCTAAAAATAATCGCATATTCGATAGCAATACGCTCCCTGTCATTTCATTCCCGTTTTGAACAAAGTCAGGCAATTCATTTGGGTCAGCTCCCATTCTAGGGGTTAGAAGTTTTTGTAATTCAGAATCGATGATGGCTTTATAAAACGCTTTCTTTTCCAGAAATACATCAAAAGTGGTACTCCCTTTTTTCTCAAATCGAACTTTATCATCATTCGCTTTAAAATACCCGCCAATAGCCAGGGTAGTGATTTTATCTAAAGCTTCGCTAATAGGATACCTACTTTGATTGTAAAAAGAGGTATCTACATCTCGCGCGATTAAAATACCGCTCTGAATAGCCCCTTGCTTAGTATTGTATTTTATGAGCCTGTTTTTTCCATCAATTTGACTGGCTGAAGCTAGGATGTTCTCCGTTAAAATATGACGTTGTTCACGTTTAGCCGAAGCCTCTTTAATTCGCTCATTCCATAAGGGAAGTACTTCTTGTTGTTCTCTTTCTGATATGGGAGTAGCCTTACTTTCTTTGAAAATATCACTTAAAAAGCCATTATCAACACCTTCATTTAAGGACACACTAAGTGCTTTACGACTATCGGTAACCGCAAAGTTTAATCGAACGTTTCCAAGGGTGTATGGATTTTTAGCGCTCTTGCCAATACTAACCCCTAAAAAAACACCCCAAGAAGCCTCTGAGCCGTTATAATAGGTGGGCACTTTCACTGCATCGCCAATTTGCCAAAATCCAATATGAGATTCGATACGTTTACGAATTGCCGCTAATTGTTTTATATAGGTATCTAAACGCTCTTGCTTATCATCGATAATATCCTTTAACAGCCAAGCATCTTTTTCATCTTCTTCGCTAATTACTTTTTGCGACTCATACGCTTTCATTTGAATTGCAAGTTTATCGATACTTTCTCTTTTTGAAGATTCTCTTTCAGCCACCATTATGGGATACTCTGTTGCAATCTTTGCTAAAAGTTCTGCTTGTACGGTTTCTGCGGTTTTCCCTGCTAATGCTTTTAAAAGCCGAAGTTCTACCTGTTGCAAAGTAAAGGGACGATTCAGGTTATTGACAATCGTTTCTTCTCTGACAGTATCTCGTCCAAAAGCACTTTGACCTCCTGATCCTTTATGAAACAAATACCGCTTTTGCACCTCGCCGTCAAGTTGTAAAAACTCCACTTCTAAATCATAGGTTCCTTGCTGTTTTTCTAAAAGGATTTGATCTTTATATCGCGAGAGTAACTCATCATATAAGCTTTCCTGATCTTTAACTAATAATAACCCTGCTCGTCCTGTTAATTGACGAATAGCACCATGCTTTTCTGGATTTAAAACATAGCTTACATATCCGTTATCACTTTTCACTCTACTATGATTTGGATAGCCTAAATCAGGCATGAGTTCTGGATGTTCTTTAATCCATGCATGGGCTACGGTATCTCCGTATTTATTTAAAAAATCAGGGCTTTTCAGCGTATCATCTCGGGTTTTTTGTGATCCTGTGGTATTGGCATCTAGGGTTTTTAATTTGGCTTTTAGCATCGTCATCAGACGAGCTTCCATAGGAATATCCGATGTAACATAGTAATATTCGGGTAAGACCACTTGTCCTGTACGATTCACTCTTCCTAAAATTTGCACCACCGTGTTAATGTCTAATTCAAATTGGTGCATCAGTAGCGAACGTTTACGTTGATCCTTAAAATCCTTCGATGCGTGAGCCGAAGCCCCTGTACTTCCACTTTGATTAATCAGAAGTACATCATATTCCCCTGAATTAAACAAGCGAAATGCTTTTTCAGAATCTGATCGGAAAGATTGTACAATAGCCTGATCCCCATCAAAAATAAGACGTTGCTTACGCCCTGTTACTTCGCCAACTCTAAAGTGAGTACCCTTATGACCTCCAAGCGTATTGGTTTTTTGTGTCTTTGTGATAACATCAATTAAAATATCTATAGGGGATATAGTAAGACCTGAACGCTCTTTTTTGATATCTTCTTTTAATGTTTGATACGCAATTTGCGCCTCTTCGGATAAGTCTTCTAAAGGAATACGCTCACGCGTTTTTTCATTATCAATAGTGGTATAGCTGTAGTAAAAAATACTATCTAATCCTTTTTGTAAAATATGAACAAAATCTAAATTTTTTCTAGGAATCGTATCGCCTGAACTTAACTGCAAGTCATTTAAAAAAGCGCCCATTGTACTTTTAAAAGCAATGACTACCTTTTTGTCTTGCTCTAATAATGCAAGGGTCTTTTTAGCTACTGATTCGGCTTTTAATGCAAAGAGCATTTGATCGACAATGCCAAAAACTCTAGAGAAATAAGGGCTTTGTTTGACACCCAAATTTCGAGGTTTCTGTTTGGTCTTATCCCCCATAGCTTTCGCCTGAGAATGGATAATAGCAAAACGACCGTTTAAATACTCACTCTCAAAAGAAGCAATTCGGCGCATGATCTTAATAATGCGATCCACTTGCTTTCGATGCAAACTTCGCTCTGGTTCGTGATCTAATACTTCATAGAAGGTTTCTATTCCCTCACTAGAGCGTTGACGAGAAATAAGCTGTCCCATTTCCGCTAGATTTGGCGAGATGATTTCCTGTAAGGCGAGTCCGCCTGATTTCATAGAACGCACAAAAGCATCATTACTCAATTTGGCTTCAGCAATAGCAGTATATCCTGCATAAATAGGCATCACCTCTGGGTATTTAGCAAAAGTGGCACTTAAAAAACAGCACGCGTGTGATAAGGATAAAAGAGATAACATGGCCTTACCGATGATTGTCTCATGCGATCCAATGGTATGACATTCATCTAGCACAAATACCACCCCTTTAAATCTTGAGGTGCCTAATCTTATTTGCTCACAAATAGCCTTTAACCACAAATATTTATAAGGTGCTGCCGATTGTAATTGTGAGTAGGTAGAAAAGATCATGTCATACTGCTCTGGCACTTGATCGATCACATGAGTGATGGTCAGTTCGGGATATTTATCTGGATCAGGTAAGTCCCTGCCAATAGATTTGTAATAGGCAATCGCTTTATCACTATCTGTCGCTACAGTCTCTGAGGAAGTGAGTAGTTCTTTTTGTTCTGACGATAAAAGAGACGTAAAAACCACACTACCATCGGCGTCTTTAATCTTTGCTTGACTATCGGTGTTCAGCAAAAAAGGATTAATATCCGTAAGATCAATCGCTTTTAAATCTCTATAGATATCTGAAAACAGCTTTACCTTTTGAGTAAAGAATATCGGCAAGTATCCTTCCATTAAAGCATGACGAATCACCCCGCCTGCCTCTCTGCCTTTACCAATCCCTGTAGCATCTGCGATAATCAGACTTTTGCCCATATCAAACTGTTTTACATACAGTCCAATAGCGTCTACTTGTTCGGCGCTAAAAGCTTTCCAAAGATCCTCTAAGGAGTTATAGCGCAATCTATCTCGTACTAGGTGATCGATATTACCATAGTCCCGAACAATTCGATTAAGAGCTACTTGGGTTTCAAAAGCTAAGTTCCGAGGGACTAAGGTATCCATCACATAGGGCGCATTTGACTTCACTACATAAGGCATCAGTGCGCTTTTTGAATTAACAAGCGCATCTGTGTCTACCGTAGTTTCTTCTACTTCTTTTAAAGCGATCTCTTGCATATCAGTCAAGTTCAATAGTGGTTAAAGCCTCCAAATAACTGCGTAGCGTTGTATAGCTATAGCGCTGTATCGCCTCTTTCTTTGTAATATCTGAAGCGCTAGTAAGGGTGTTTTCTTCTATGGTAGGATCGTAACTTCCCCAGCGACCACGAAGGGTAGCTAGTGCATCATTCATACGATCACTATAGAAAATGAAAGCAGTGAGCTCTTCGGTATTTTGACCTCCCGAGTAGGGAATCTCTAAGTAGTCCTCAATCAGTCCTACTACGTTTTCTTTTTCTTCAATTGCTTTTTCAATGAGATTAAAAAGATGAAGGTAAATACCTGAATAATGATCATCGTATTGATTGAATGCCGTAGCATTTTGAACGGAAAATAACGTGGCGCTATCGGTATCAGTAATGAGTTGTGGATTGTAAAATATCATCTGTTTGCAATTTTTAATTGTTCTACTAATTTTTTTAAAGGATGTAGGTGCGATTTAATCCGAAGCCATAAAGCACTATAGCTATCAATAATGGCTTCTAATTGGGGATGAGTTTGTTTGGTTGGAAAGATGGCACTAGGAGTACGCTTTCGACCACCCACTAAAATGAGCATCATACTCGCTACAGCGCCTTGTTTATTGTAAAGCGTAAATCCAT
>NZ_JBHSFV010000003.1:0-392634 GCF_042653865.1 Dokdonia ponticola
GACAATTGTAAAATGAGTAATTAATAACTCAGGTAGAATTAACTTTAATAAGTCTAAGGACAGTTCCATTTTTTTTACAAAAATCCAACTTCTATTTTAATTCACACACAACTTTTAGGAATGATCCCTTATAAGTTGTCAAGTTACAGAAATAAATTTGCTGTCTTTTTATTTAACTCTGCTCTATATATTTGAGTTTGTTATTGATTTTTAGATTCGTCAATAAACTTAAATATTTCTCATTTCCAATCAATTATACTATAGAATTAAAATGTGAATCCTTAAGATTGGATAGGTATTACTAAATAAAGATTTTGAAAAATAGCACTTAAAAACATTGTAAAATCAAAACAGGGAAGAAAAGGAAACTGTACATGTGAAAAAGCTGAAAGCACACTAAAAATAAGTAAGCATCATCAAATTAAACAACAAGAAAAATGATTAAAATAGAAAAATCGTTCATTATAGTTTTTATACTAGTGAGCATCTTTGCGTGTAATACAGAAGAAGAAATTCCTCTAGAGTATAATGAAGAACCAATAGAATCTAGTGAAAGTAACAGATATATGGATGCTTTAGATTCAAAATTTGATGCATTACCAGAAGAGGATTTTGCATACATGAATTCCCTACCACCGTATGATCCTGAAGAATTAGCACTTGCGTTGAAAAAAGAATCTCAACAAAATTCTGGCAATAGATCAACAGAAGAGGTTTGGGGTATTGGAACTGGCCGCACTGTCTGGAAATGGAATGGGGCTAGTTGGGGGCAGCCAAATCCAGCCGCTAGGCTAGACATTGTTGAAGTTGCAAAAAATGGAGATGAAAGTGTTTGGGGAATTGGTACTGGTGCTACCGTATGGAAATGGAATGGTGCCAGTTGGGGGCAACCAAATCCGGCGGCTAGGCTATACCATATTGCAGTTTACTCTTCTACGATTGCATTTGGAATTGGATCAAATGGAACGCTTTTCGTAACCTACAATGGAGGGCAAAACTGGGGGTATTTAAACCGTGATTTTACTGGTGCAGTCTGGTTGTCTACTGGTAGTAGTTATCCTAATGGTATATTGTCTGTTTCAGACAATATTGGAAATTTGTATAAATACAATGCGCTTACTCAGCAACTAAATTATATAACCATACCTTTTGTTTCTAATGTACATACCACTACGTCTGGTGGAGGTGTTTGGGCCATTGATCTTCTCACAAAAAGAGTATATAAGAGTTTGAATTATTTAAACTTTACCATACCAAATTATTTTACGCAATTGTCAATTATATCTTCTAATGACAATCAGAAGGCTTGGGCAATAAGAAATGACCGTACAGTTTGGAAAACAATCAATTCAGGAGCAACTTGGTATCAGCCAAATTCTGCTGCACGTTTGGACTACATATCTGCAGCTTTTAATTAGTAAAGATTTAGGTTTTAATTACCAAACAACACTTTTTCAAAACAAAGAACTGGCGCGCTACCTTATTGAATTAGGTAGTGCGCCATTTTTAAATGATTCTTCCTATGTCATGTTAAGAGAAAAAAACATAGGTCTTTTTCAGTTTAAGCTGTTTATCAAGACCTAAGAAATGATGCGTTTATACAAAAGAATAATAGCATCTATAGTCCATTAAATAAAGGATTTAGTGATTTAGAAAAGTCGTCAAAATAGGAAAACAACTAATCAATAATGGGATAGTTCGATGTCCAAAAGGCGGGCTACTTAATCAAAAGCCTGATCTTTAATAAATTAAACTCTTTTGCTTGGTCTTTATTTTGAATTACGTTGATCCTAATTGCGACTTACTTAACCAAGATCACGAAACAACACTTCTGTACACGCTTTCGCGAAAGCGTACTCAACCTGCTACCCTATAATTAAATGTGTAAACAACAATTCAAAATATATTAACGACGATTGAACAAAATCCCGTTTGTATTCCTATGTAATAATCACATCTTTGAACCATCAATTAAAAACGAACAACTATGACACCCACCGAAGTTTTCTCTATTGCCGGCATGATCACCATGCCCATGTGGATTTTGATGATTCTATTGCCCAAATGGAAAGCCACCCGATTCTTAATAGACTTTAAAGTCATTCCGTTAGCCTTATCAATTATCTATGCGGTCTATATTTTTAAAGCGATGCAAATAGGAGGCGCACCAGATTTTGGAAGCCTTGCCTCTGTGATGGCATTGTTTACAGAAGAAAATGCCGTACTAGCCGGCTGGGTTCATTATCTCGCCTTTGACCTTCTGGTGGGGATGTGGATGCTAGATCAAAATAAAAAACTACAAATTCATCAAATACTCATGGCTCCGTGTCTTTTTGGAACGTTTATGTTCGGGCCTATAGGATTTCTTGCCTTTATGATCATCAGAACTTTTAAACTAAAAAAATCATGAATGCAGTCAAACATTTAATCAGTACCGTAAGATCTTCAAGCCCCATTCTGTATGGAATTGTGATCCTACATCTTTTAATGGCCGTAGCTTGCTTTATTGGTTTACTAATAGATGAGAGAACATTAATGGGGATCAATGTCTGGATCAAACCCTTAAAGTTTACCCTCTCTGGAGCCATCTATATTTTCACATTTGGATATCTCATTACGTTATATCCTTTCTCCGTAAGGAAGAAAAACATCATTAATAATATCACTTCGTGGACATTACTATTGGAAATAGGCATTATTGTATATCAAGCCGCACGCGGTGTGCAATCACATTACAATATGTCTTCTGCTTTTGACGGATTGCTCTTTGCAGCGATGGGCATCTTAATAGGGATTAATGTCGTGATTATGGTGTTCTTTATTTTTGAGACGATACGATTACGATTAAAAGCCCCGAGACCTGTACAATGGGCGATACTCATGGGATGGATTATTGTCGTAGTAGGAAGCTGGGTTGGCGGTCAGATGATCAGCCAAGTAGCTCATAATGTAGGTGTAGCCGATGGAGGTGCAGGATTGCCTATACTTAATTGGAGTACAGTTGCTGGCGACTTAAGAGTAGCACACTTTTTTGGATTGCATAGCATCCAAATAATACCGTTATTCGCAGTGGCGCTGTCTAAAAAATGGAAGACAACCACAAGAAATCAAACTGTTGCAGTGCTTATTTTTGGGTTAGTATTTGCCGCGTGGATTGGGTATACTTTTTATCAAGCCAAACAAGGAATGCCATTTATTAAACTATAGGGATTTGTCTCTGTTACGCTTTCGCGAAAGCGTACTCGGAAAAATAACCCTCAGAAATCATGGGTTTGACCCTTGCTAAAACAATTAAAATGTTATTTAACAAAAAGAAACGGATCAAATATTTAGGGTTTAATGACTTTTGGTTTACCTTTTTTGGAATTGTCATTCTGAGTTTTGTCACTGATTATCTTTTTAATAATTCATTTACACGTTATCCGCTTGTCGAAGCTATTATTAATTGGAGTTTTTCTTTACTATTCACAATCCTGAACTGGTTTTTCATGAGATTAGTGATTTTTTATCTACGTAAAAAATACCCCTCATTTCAAGACACTAGTAAGCGTATTATCATCGCCTTCATTTTTATCATAGTTTCTGTACCACTGATTGATTATGTTGGAAGTACTGTTATAGGAACACTATTTTTTGATAGCTATTATTATAATTTATTTGATAGATTTAAAGTGCTTTTGCCTATTATTATTATAGCAATGATGATTCAAGCAATTTACGAGGCCATTTTTTACCATGCGATACTCAAAAAAATTATCAGAGAAGAAGAGCAAGCAAAACAAGTGATGGTACAAGCACAACTTGATGCATTACGTAATCAAGCACAGCCACATTTTTTCTTTAATACTTTGAATACCTTGCGTGATATTATTGACCAAAACTCAAAAGAAGAGGCAAAGGAGTTTGTTGATAAATTATCTAATGTATATCGTTTTATCCTAGAGTCTGAAAATTCAAATTTGATTTCACTAAGAGACGAATTGAAATTTGCGCGTGCATATATCCATATTCAGTCAGAACGGTTTGGGGATAACTTGCGCATACAATGGGATGTTCCTGAAACTGCATTAGATCGAATGGTGGTACCTATGAGCGTACAGCTTTTACTAGAAAACGCTATTAAACACAACGTAGTATCAAGATCTAAACCGCTTCTCATAGAGGTATACATTAAAGATAATCATGTCTTGGTAACCAATAAGATTCAGGCAAAATCTACACAACTCCCTTCCACTAAACTAGGACTAAAAAACATTGATAAACGCTATGCCTTAATTTCTAATAAATCTATTGAGGTAAAAAACGATGAGCATACATTTAGCGTAACCCTTCCATTATTAACCTTATCTGATCAAAAACAGTAACTATGCAAGTACTGATCATTGAAGACGAGCCAAGAGCTGCCAGTCAATTACAAAACATGCTTAAGGCATGTGATTTTGAATATCAATTATTAGATATTATAGATACTGTAGAAGATGCAGTGATTTGGTTTCAAAAAAACACAGCACCCAATTTGGTGTTTATGGACATTCAACTAGCAGATGGTTTAAGTTTTGAAATCTTTCAAAACATAGAAGTAGAAGCACCTATTATTTTTACAACAGCCTTTGACCAATACGCGATTCAAGCATTTAAAGTTAATAGTGTTGATTATTTATTAAAACCAATACAGAAAGAAGATCTGATGAAGGCATTGGATAAGTTTGATAAATCAAATAAAACACCAGCTATAGATCCTATCATTTTAAAACAACTACTAGCCAACATCCAAGCACCTCCATCACGAACAGGTATTCTTGTAAAAGAAGGAGCTGGTTTTGTGCAAATTAAAGTGTCAGAGTTACTCTATGTGTATTCTCAAGAAAGCATCACTTTTGGGGTTACCGCTAGCAAACGCTATATCGTAGATGAAACCATCGATCAATTATTCAATACGCTCGATAATTCTTTATTTTATAGAATAAATCGAGGTCAAATTATTGCTAAAAGCGCCATACAAAAAATAGAATCTTACTTTAATCATCGCGTAAAACTATCTATATCAAATCCTCGCGACCAAGAATTTATAGTAAGCAGACCCAAAACAAGTGATTTTAAGGAATGGATGAATAGGTAATACGCTCTTATTCAATTACGGTACATCCATTCACCGACACTTATTGTCTATTTGTCTACACACTTATTTCGTTAAAAGAATATATCTAGATCAAATCATCTTCTGCTTTACTTTTGATCTATACTCATAAAGCAATGGAGCCTTACGATATAGAAAATAAAGAATCGGAGACAGTCAATAGGGATGCATTAAGCTTTGCTCTTAAGCATTTGGAATTTATTTCATTCTTTGAGCTTGATTTAAAAGAAAAAAACACACATTCTAGCCGTTTCTTAAAAGCCTTTAAATCGATTAAGGAAGAAGCCCAAATAGAGGTTTTAAAATATAGTACGCACTGTAAAAAATGATCAAAATGCTATTACCACTCGTCGACACTTAATGGTTATTCACCGTACTTAAATTATAGATTAAACGAAACAATTGATGATTGACAAAAAATTAAATTATTTTTCTATTTAATTTTGATACAAATTCTCTTATGAGTAATTTACTGAATGTTCTATTAATTGAAGATGACACTATAGAAGTCATGAAATTAAACAGAACGATTACTACCCTAGACTTAAAACATACCATTGTTGAGGCTCGTGATGGCGAACAAGCACTTGACATTTTAAAAGGTAAAAGTTTACTGCCAGATATTATTTTATTAGACTTAAATATGCCAAAAATTAATGGAATCGAATTTTTGAAGATTGTAAAAAGTGATCCGCATTTAAAATATATCCCTACCATTGTATTAACCACCTCAAACAATGAGAGAGATTTATTGGAATGTTATAAAATAGGAATTGCTGGTTATATTTTAAAGCCTTTAAAATATGAGGATTACGTCTCTAAAGTTGAAAAACTTTTAGCATATTGGAGTATTAATGAATTAATAAAAGCATAAATGAAAGGAATTGTTTTTACAGAGTTTTTAGATTTAGTAGAGCAGAAATTTGGACTAGAGATGGTTGATAAAATCATCACTCAATCTGAGTTAGCATCCCAAGGGATCTATACCTCGGTGGGTACGTATAGATTTTCTGAAATGTTATCCCTACTTCAAAACCTAAAAAATAATACAGGCATTGCCATAGATGATTTACTATTAGCCTATGGAGAGCATTTTTTTAGTGTAATAGAGAATAGTTATCCTGGGCTTTTAAACACGTATAAAGACCCTATAGAGATGATTTCTTCTATAGAAAATCATATCCATGTTGAAGTACGAAAAATATATCCTGATGCCGAACTTCCTACTTTTTTTGTAGAAAGTAAAACAGAAAACACGCTAGTCATGATCTATACCTCTAGTAGAGCAATGCATCATTTTGGCCTAGGATTAATGAATAAAACATTTGAACATTTTAATACGAAAGCCACGATTTCTTTAGAAAAAATAAAAGAAGATGGCACAGAGGTAAAATTCATTATTACTAAAGATTAATGAGTCAAGAGCAAATTGACATATTACAACGTACGCTACAAAGAGAAAAAGCGGCAAGGAAAATAGCCGAAAAAATTCTAGAAGAGAAGTCGCTACAGTTATACAACACTGCTCAAGAATTAAAAGTAGCAAATCAACAATTAGAGCAACTTCTAGACGAAAAAACATCACAACTTCAAGGGATTTTTGAAAATATTAATGATGCTTATGTCGTCATGAATCTGGAAGGGAATATCCTCAAAATGAACGACGCTGCTATTGATCTTTTTGGATATGACATTGAGAAAGAAACGCTAAACGTTGTCTCCCTAATTTACAAGGAAGATTTTGCCTATGCCATGCAATCCTTTCACGAACTAAAAACTAACCATTTTTTTACAAATTATACCGCTCGTATTACTACAAAAAGTAAAGAGGTTAGGTGGGTACATATTAATGCAAGTATTGTATTTGATAAAAACAAAACTCCTATCGCAGCGCAGGGTATTGTACGAGATATTACAGAAGAAAAAGCTGCTGAACAACGCCTTATAGATTCAGAAAATCGGTTATCTACATTAATCCTAAATCTAGAAAGTGCTGTTCTTTTGGAGAATGAACATCGTAATATTGTCATCACCAATAAACGTTTTTGCGACTTTTTCAGTATTCCTGCTACCCCAGAACAACTTGTAGGACAAAACTGTGAACATGCCGCAGAGCAAAGCAAGCACCTATTTGAAGACCCCGAAGGATTCGTAGCGCGTATTCTTACGCTTACGCGAAATAAAAAACAGGTCCTTGCTGATGAGCTTACCCTTACTGATGGTCGTATTTTAGAAAGAGATTTTATCCCTATCTATGAAGATGGACACTACAAAGGTCACCTATGGACGTATAGAGATGTTACCCTAAGAAGAAGATTTCGCGAAAACATAGAAGCAGAGCGTGTTAAGTACAGTAATATCATTGCAAATATGAAACTCGGACTCATCGAAGTTAATAATGATGATGAGATTTTAATGGTCAATCAAAGCCTTGAAGAAATGTCTGGCTATACAGAGGCAGAGCTATTAGGCAAGAAAGGAGCAGAAATTTTACTTGAAAAGGGATTCAAGGAAAAAATGCAAGATGAAAACCAAAAAAGAATCAAAGGGCAATCTAACTCCTATGAAGTTCTAGCCAGAACAAAGAATGGAGACTTAAGATATTGGCTTATTAGTGGAGCCCCTAATTATAACCTCAATGGTAAAGTTGTAGGCTCCATAGGAATTCACCTAGATATTACAGAATTAAAACAATTAGAACTTCAGAAAGAAAATCTTTTACAAAAACTAGAAAAAAGTAATGACGAGCTACAAGAATATGCACACATTGTATCTCATGACCTAAAATCTCCCTTACGAAGTATTGAAGCACTTACCTCTTGGATTAAAGCAGATAATAAAGAAAAGCTTGACGAGGCGAGTTTAAAAAACTTTGACCTTATAGAAATGACCCTAGAAAAAATGGAGCAGTTAATTTCTGATATCCTAAAATATTCTAGTATTGGATCAAATACTGAAGATACTCAAGAAGTAGATCTCAATACCGTGGTGCAAGATGTAAAGCAGGTATTATATATCCCAGATAACATATCCGTCACTTCACTAAAAAACTTGCCTGTTGTAAAAGGAGATAAGATAAAATTTCAACAAGTTTTTCAAAATCTGATAGGAAATGCAATTAAATTTAATGACAAAGAAAAGGGAACCATTACCATTGATTATGTAGATAAAAAATCCTACCATCAATTCTCGATAAGTGACAACGGAATGGGAATTGAAAAAAAATACCATGAGGCTATATTTAAAATATTTAACTCCTTAAAACAGAGTAAAGATTCTTCTGGAATCGGACTGTCTATCGTCAAAAAAGTAATCGATCTATATAAAGGAAATATCTGGGTCGCATCAGAACTCAATAAAGGCACTACATTTTATTTTACCTTAAAAAAATAATCCCTTGGAGCTACCCAATTTATCCTATATAGATCAACTCTCTGCTGGAAATATATCCTTTAAAGAAAAGCTAATCACGGTTATCAAAGAAGAGTTTCCCGATGAAAAAGAAGTATATCTTGCTAACATACAGACAAAAAACTATAAAGAAGCTGCAGAAAACGTACATAAGATTAAACATAAAATTAGTATTTTAGGACTTGAGAAAAGTTATGAAATAGCAAGAACATTTGAAAACAATCTTAAAGAAGGAAACACCGACTTAAAAGAGGATTTTAAAAACATTCTTCATGTTATTTCTGAGTATCTGATAACATTGTAAGCTATTTGTATGAATTGTATTATTATAGATGATGAAACTACTGCCCGAGTGATTATAAATCAATTATGCTCTCAGATAAATGATCTGACCATTATCGATGAATTTCCTAATGCGATACAAGCCATCAAATACTTGAATCAACATGAAGTAGACCTCATTTTTTTGGATATTCACATGCCAGATTTCACAGGATTTGACTTTATCCAGACATTAAAAAATCCACCAAAAATTATTTTAACGACTTCTGATGCTAATTTTGCTATCGAAGCCTTTGAGTACGATTGTATCGTAGATTATCTCGTTAAACCGATTCTTTTTCCAAGGTTTGAAAAAGCGATTCAAAAAGCACATACTATTCCTGCTGTACAAAAAAGTGCATCCACTCCTAGTGATGGTGTAGAAGGAACTTCAGACAATCATTTATACATCAATATTGACAGACGATTAATCAAATTAGAGATTCCTAGTATTTATCTGATAGAAGCCAAAGGCGATTACATCAATGTAAAAACTGAAGAAAAAAACTATACCGTACACTCTACGTTAAAGAAAATAGAAGACAAACTTCCTAAAGATCTCTTTTTAAAAGTGCATAGATCCTACGTGATTAATATCAAAAAGATCATTGATATTGAAGACAACAGCGTCCTCATCAAAAAAGATGTTGTTCCTGTAAGTAGATCTAACAGACCCGAACTGATGAAACGACTTAATTTGTTGTGATATCCATTTATTTTATACACGATTTGAAAAAATAATGCAAAACAAGAAATCTGTTATTAAAAATGAATACATTCCTATATCTGCAGTCGTTTCAATAGAAGAATTACCCACAATAGATTTAATAAATACATATACAAAGGGAAAAGAACAAACAAAAGAAATTACTCATTACCAAAATTGGAAAAAGTCACCAGATGAATTAGTTGCTTTCTGTAGAGTAATTTATGAAACAGAAATTCCCAAGAAATTTGATTTTTTAATAGATTTAAGTGATGATTGTGGAGGAATTGAGATAGCTGCAACCATTACTCAAGCAATTTGGAATGGAATATTACCTTTGAAATTTATTGAGTTAGGATACAAAACAATTTTGATAATCCAATTTGAAAATGGAATCCCAGAACGCCTGTATTCCCTTAAAAATATTAACGACGCCGATTTCAAAACAAGGTTTGCGCTATGTTCTGCATTAAATAAAGAAAAGGTATTATCCAAATTAAAGACCTATTATAAATAAAGTATAAAATTTTCTCGTTCGAAAATCTGTAATTGCTCTAATTATAATCATTCTTTTAACTCCCCAACCACTTTCCTAAAAATAGGTTTCTTCGTCAAATCCCATTTTACATGAAATCCAACCTCTGTAAAACGAAAACCAGCAGCAGTCGCAGAAGCAATATTACTATGCAATCCAAACACATCCACAGACAATCTTTCTGAAACATGATACCCTAGCTTCCCTTGAAATCTATAGATAGCTTGTTGCTCTTGATCTTCTATAAATTGTAATCCTGTGGCGGCATTTAGATTGTAAAACCACTTCCCTTTTTGATTCTTTAAAAAATCGACAAACACCTCCACCACATTAAACGATTCCGGACTAAAATAAATAGCTGGCACTTGATCTTTAAAGCTGATATATTGATAATTAATCCCCGTTTTCAATAACGGTTTATCAAAAATAGAGTAATATAAAGAGGTGAATAGTAAATGTTTCTGGTTGTCATCATTTTGAAAGGTAAAATTATACTGTGTATACCATCCTATATTTGCATTGGTGCTTAGGTTGTACGTACCATACAACGTATTTTTTGCGATCGCTCTCTGTAATAAATCGGCATTAAAATCTTCCCATTCTCTTCGGTAGCCTAGATCTAAGTTTTGACGTTTCCCAGGTTGTAGACTCAAAGATACATCTGCAAGAAACGCTGCATAATTCCCATCATTTGTCGTCACATCTGTAATCCCTGCTTGTGCATTAAGCATCACTCTAGGTTTCACGGCATAGCGCAATCCTACATACACACTAGAGGCTTTAGCTTCGCTATTGGTCACGGTATTTTGTGCATCTCGATATTGATAGGCGCCAAAGACTTTTAACTTCGTAGACAACGGCAACGATGCATTGGCTAGAAAGGTTGTTGCCTCATTATCACCATTGTCAAAACTATAAGACGTTCGGGTTTCTACCACAGGAGTAAATTGTTTATCCAGTGTTTTTGTAAAAGTCATGACATCCTTTTGTTTTCCAAAAATAGCGTATGCTTTCGCTGCTTGATCATAGGCTTTTTCATAATCTCCCAAAGCTTTCTGTGCATTTGCTTTCCCTAGATTTCCATCAAAGGACAGGCTGTCCTTTTCTAAAATGGAATCATACTGTATCAATGCCTTTTTAAAATCTCCTGTGTACACGTCTTGTGTTGCGCGTAACGAGCGCACCCAATTCTTATCAGGATATACTTGGGTTAGGCTATCAATTACATGACCGGATATCGTGTATTTTTTATTCCATACTAACGCTTGCGCGAAACGTTCTACAGTTTGATTGCGCACTGTTTCATCGGTTTGGTCTGTAAGGAGTGCCATGGCTCGTTTACTTATTTTCAACGCTTTTTTTTCTTTTCCTTCCAAATGCGATACGAGCGAGAGACCGTTTAACGCAATAATGCTGTCATTTTTTTCTAGAGTGAGGTACGTTGTTTTTGCTTTCGCGAAAGCGGACGTAATCAAATACACATTGGCGATATTGAGAAGCGTCTCGGTATCTGATGGATCAACCTCTATATTCTTCTGTAATACTATTAGTGCGGTGTCATACTCTTGAGATTGCACATATTGATTGGCGTATCCTAAATAGATGTATTTTTTTGACACCAATGCATTCGCATTTCCGGGCAAAACCGTTAGTGCTTTATTCACATAGGCTAATGCCTTTTCATACATCTTAAGATTGGAAAGTGTATTGGCATATCCTAATAAGGTAGGAAAACTGGTGTCATCCTTTTTTAATAAGGTCTCGTAATATGTTTTTGCTTCAGTATATTTTTTATTCCATAATAAAGACTCGGCATAATTGAGTTGAATTTCGAAATCCTGCGGATACTCTTTTAGTAAGTTTTCAAAAATAGCCACTGCTTTTGGCGCGTCGCCTTGAAGACCTACCGCACGTCCATAACATAATCGAGCGGTTTTGTTTTCTGGATAGGTTTCTAAGACAGACTCAAAGTAGGTAACAGCCTCTTGATACTTGCCCGTTTCCAAATACGTAAACCCTTCTTGCATGTCTTGAGCGTGACCTAAAAAGGATTGTAAAATAATGAGTATTACTATAATAGTAGTGGCTTTCATGGTGTTGTTTTAAGTTATATGCAAGTTAAGCACAAGCTCTTCTTCATTCATCTACAGCAAATGGTCACTCATCGAAATGTATGCGGAGTACAAAGAAACCCGAACGATATTTACACCAGATTTAAGAAAATAAACCCCAAAATAACACACATTATGGCCTTACAAATTTTAGAATGCAACGGAACTTTTTACTTAAAAGGAGCGCTTAACCTAACAACCTCATATCCTTTTATACATCACTTTGAAAACGTACTTAAAAGCACTAAAGAAGTCACTGTAAACATTGATCAGGTGCAAGAAATTGACAGAAGCGGTGTAGATGCTTTTAAAACAATATACTGCAATGCAGAAAAGGAACACAAACAATTTTCTGTGATAGGAAATGGATGTAAGGATCTCTATGATGAGTTTAGATATTCTCCTGTAGCATAATTTATTATACTCATATTAACACCACTACCCTCATGATTAGTATCCCTAAAAAACGTCCTTATGTGCTCACACAAGAACAATTGTTTATGGTCAGTGCGCTTGTCGTAAATGCAGGCAACTATCTCTATAATCTTATATTGGGTCGGTTGCTAGGGCCTGAACAGTTTTCGGATGCCGCAGTACTCATCACTTTTTTATTGGTTTTATCCTTTGTAGCAATGACTTTTCAACTGGCTACCGCAAAATTTTCGGTAACACTTACAAAAGAAGTACTTCCAAGGTTTATATCTAATATGCATGCGTACGGTATTCTCATTGGAGTCCTAACAGGAATACTCACCATCGTTTTTGCCAATCAATTACAAGCACTCTTTCACACCTCATCCTCAGGAATGTTTACGGTTTTTGGCATCGGGATCCCTTTGTATTTTATGATGAGTGTTAACAGAGGTGTTTTTCAGGGAAAAAAACAATTCAAGATGCTTTCTGTCACCTATCAATTAGAGATGTTGAGCCGTTTAGGAATCACATTAGGACTGATTGTGCTTTTTGATATCACCTCTTCGTTAGTCATTGCTATCGGAATCTTACTTTCTTTTGGCTTTGGACTGATTCCTTTTGAATTTAAAAAAATATCGTTTCAAGGACTCGGGGCTATGCATGTAGCAGAGATCAAGCAAATACGTGCCTTTTTTATAATCACGGCTTTTTATGAGCTGACTCAAATCATTATTAACAACAGCGATATCTTACTCGTAAAGCATTACTTTGACGCATGGGATGCGGGTCTTTATGCCTCGCTAGCCCTCATTGGTCGTATTGTGTATTTTATTGCTTGGATGTTTGTGATGTTATTACTTCCTACAGTGGTGCAATTACGAAAAGAAGGCAAAGCGACCGCACCTATCTTATTCAAATATATAGGATATATAGGCTGCGTGGCACTTGTCATCATAGGAGTAAGTGCAGTATTTCCAGAAATAGCTATTCAGTTATTATTTGGTGAGCAATACCTAGAAATAGCTCCTTTATTATGGAAATATGCCCTAGCGA
The DNA here is from genome assembly GCF_042653865.1 of Dokdonia ponticola. NCBI lineage: Bacteria > Pseudomonadati > Bacteroidota > Flavobacteriia > Flavobacteriales > Flavobacteriaceae > Dokdonia > Dokdonia ponticola. The sequence goes on from NZ_JBHSFV010000003.1 coordinate 13,689, forward strand.
CAGGACTCTTTGCCATCGCAAATATCTTTGCCTATTATTATTTATCATTAGATACCTACGTCCCTGTGATCATCTCTGGTATTTTTGGAATGCTTCAGATGGGATTGGTGATTTTCTTTCACGACAGCCTAGCCCAAGTAGTCCATATGCAAATAGCAGCGATGGTTTTATTACTTATCACGCAAGTTGCTTTTTTCTTTTTAGACACACATAAAAAATAATATAAAATTTAAAAGTAATGCTATCTATCCTCTTGATTATCAAAGTTTATTATACGCTTTCGCGAAAGCGCACACAAATAAAAAACCGTTATATCGACACCTATATTCCATTCATCTACAGCAAATAGCATCCTATCTAATACTACTGTTTTCTCAATTCATTAATTGACATATTTGTACTGTAATTATCAAACAACACTATTATGAAACTTGCCATTGTCACCGCATATCCTCCTAGTAAAGTCACATTAAATGAATATGCATTTCATCTTGTAAAGCATTTCAGACAAAAAGAAGCGATTACGGAGATTGTATTGCTTACAGACAGAACGGAAGAGAAAAAACCTGTTTCATTCATAGAATACGGTTGTAAAGTGACAGTAAAGGAATGTTGGTCTTTTAATAGCTACCGTACTCTTTTTAGTGTGAGTAACGCAATAAAAGACGTACAACCAGATGCCGTTTTATTCAACTTACAGTTTATGAAGTTTGGAGACAAAAAAGTGGCTGCTACTTTAGGACTGTTATTGCCATTAGTGTGCAAGTTGAAAAAGATTCCAAACATAGTTTTACTACACAATATTATGGAAGAAGTAGATTTGGCATCAGCTGGATTTACTTCCAATAAAATGCTTCAGAAAGCATACGGTTTTATTGGATCAATGATCACACGATTAATCCTTCAGGCAGACGTTGTCGCCGTAACCATGCAAAAATATGTAGGTATTCTTGAAAAAAAATATAAGGTTTCTAATGTACAACTCATTCCACACGGGACCTTTGAAGTTTCCCATCAAAAACCAGATCACATCCTTCCAGAAGGCCCTTTACAGATTATGACTTTTGGAAAATTTGGCACCTATAAAAAAGTGGAGTCTCTCATTGAGGCTGTTGAGGTCGTAAAAAAATCTTCTGGATTGGATTTAGAAGTAGTGATTGCTGGAACCGATAATCCGAATGTACCTGGCTATTTGGCAAGCGTACAAAACAAGTACAAACACTTGAGCCAAGTTCGCTTCACAGGATATGTAGAAGAGCATGAAGTGCCTACGTTGTTTAAGAACAGTGCAGTGGTTGTCTTCCCGTATACCGCTACTACAGGGAGTTCTGGCGTGTTACATCAGGCAGGGAGTTATGGCAAAGCTGTCGTCCTTCCAGACTTGGGAGACTTAGCACTCTTAGTGAAAGATGAAGGCTACCGAGGGGAGTTTTTTGCCCCAGAAAGTGTCCAAAGTTTAGCAAAAGCTATTGAAACCATTATTACAAATGACGTTTATAGAATCGAATTAGGAGAACTTAACTACAAGGCCTCTATTGCATTCCCTATGGAAAGAATCACAGATATGTATTTAGATACATTTCACAAAATTATAGAAGCAAAAAAACACCATACCGTGACACAAAAACAACCTTCTATTATTTAAACATGTTTACTTGAACACCTACTTTCACCCCTTTTTTTAATGCCCCAACTTGTTTCTGATTTATTGCCAGAGAAGTTTCCCTAAGATTTCTCTGGCATTTCAGAAATTTAATTTCCTAGTTAAGTCTCGATTTTAGACTCTAAAAGCGATCCCTCAAAATATAACTGAATACACGCTTTCACTCCAAGTATTTTTAATTCCCAAAAATTATTTTTTTGATTATTTTTTCACCTCAGAAGTTTCCCCTAAAACTACTGAGGTGTTTTTAGAGTGCTTATACCATTTACCAATTGAATTTACTGTAATAAAACACCCTTTTTCCTTTCTATTTCACAAGAAAAAAGAAACCGTAGCTTAGGCTATGCTTTAGTTTTCTTTCTCATATAAAGAAAAAAATCATCGTTTTCTTTTCCAGTAAATTCAATTAATAACTGGTATAATTTTAAAATCTATGTAATCGCACTTATCGTTTTGATAAACAAAAATTTGAAACACAGAAATAACACTTCATCAAACTATAAAGAAGATTAAAATGCCCATTGGGCTTGACTAGAGATAGTCTACCTACTCAAACGCTCCTTCAACTTAATATGAGGAGCTGTTTTTCGGTTATTATAAGCATGCAAGGTGGTAATGGCTATTAAAACAATCGCACCACATAGCGCATAATAGGCGATACTTTCTATGCTATCCTTGTGTCTCATGTAAATAGCAATAAGAGCCCAAACGGCAACAAGCGCAAACTCACGCATATTACGTAGCCAGACCATAAACATATTAAGAAGCACGGCAATGGTGATCATAATCATGGTCCATAGAATCTGTGTAAATTCATCTCCTGTAACATCTATGCTTGCAAAAAAGGCACTAAAATTGGCAATGGTAGCCACAGCAATCCAACCACTATAAATGCAAATAGGCCACCATACAAAGGCAATCACCTCGATAGGAGCGTCCCATCGCTCCATATTAGTTTTTCGAACAATCTGCATGAGACTAACTAGAATACCGAGCATAATGACCACAGAAAGACCTACGTATCCATAGGTGAAAGCCACAACCCAACTCGCATTACACACATTGGCGACAGCAAACCACCAACCTGTTTGTTTGATAAATGGGGATTCTTTTTTACTAAAAAAGGCTCTTCGTATTTGAAACAGCGCATACCCAACAAGCATCAAAAAAATAATCCCCCAAATGGCAAAAGCATATCCAGCAGGTGTAAAAAGATTCTCATATTGATCACTTATTTCTCCAATAGTAGTGTCATTCCACCGCTGAGATTGAGATAAACCATTTACTAAAAGCACAAGAAGCACCGAAAGTAGATTTATAATAGCAAGCGTCTTTTTCATATGACTAAGTTCATTTTTTATAAAGATACGTAGGCTTTCGCGAAAGCGCACTTTAAATTTTAGCTTACATTGAGATCAAAAATAATTTTTTTTATGGCAAAGTGTGATTTGTTTAAAATTGATGCGAATAATAGGGTATAACAACAAAACGGAATCGTTTGAATAAGCAGGCAACATTTATTGAAATTATCGAAAAGTATAAAGGCATTTTATATAAAGTGATCACAATGTACTGTACCGACGATGATGATAAAAAGGATTTAGAGCAAGAAATTCTTATACAGATATGGAAATCTCTAGACACGTATAATGACACTTATGCAATGACCACATGGTTGTATAGAATCTCAATGAATGTCGCTATTTCTCATTATCGTAAAACATTTAAAAAGAAAGACAATACCATTAGATTAGATACTGGTTTGCTTGAATTTACACCTGCTCCCGATACTAGTGAAGGGAGCTATGAGCAAGATCTTTTACAAAAGTTGTTAGCTGAACTGAATGAATTTGATAAAGCCCTGATATTTCTTTACCTAGAAGACAAAGATTACGAGGTCATTGCAAGGATTTTAGGAATTTCAAAAACGAATGTTGCCACAAAAATTAACCGAATTAAAAACCGATGGAAACAACAACTTTCATCAACTAAAAAGTAGAAATTATGAATATAGATGATATAAAAAGCATTTGGAAAGAAGACATGAGCCAATTAGAAGCACGTGTTAAAGTCAATGAAGAAAAAATAAATAAACTAGAGTTTAATAAAGCAAAAACAGGGTTTGATCAACTTTTAAAAATATCGCTTGCAGGGAAAAATATGGCATTGGTATATGCGTTTCTCTCCTTGTGTATGATATACACTGTAAGAAATTCATTTCCATATATATTAATACTTTTGGTCGCTTCTGGGACGATGGTTTTCTCTTATTTCCAGCATAGTGTCTTAAAAAAGATAGATTATGGGAAACTGAGTCTTATCCAATTACAAAAAGAGATTACTAATTTTAGATTGCATACAGCGCGTACAGCGATATATGATATGTCTATCGTAGCTATTTGGTTTGCAGCAATAGGACTTGCTTTTGCAAAATGGAGAAATAATTTTGATATTTTTATAGCACCAGAAAAAATAGGATATTCCGTTGTTGTTTATGGGGTATTACTAGTTGTAATGATTCTTTTATCTAAATTTATTTATAAGGATTATGACACAAAGCTTAAAAAATATGAAGCAGATCTTGATGTACTAACTAATTATGAAGCAGAATAACACGTTTTATATACTAATAGATTTTTTGAAAAAGTATTTTTAATTGTCTTCCTGAGCCTATATGATATTTTAACTTATTGATTATCAGTAAATCTAAAAGGATCAGGAAGGCGATTAACTTATGTTACATCTTTATCAAGCAAACCCTTCACAAAGAGCAATGGTGTCTTTTACATCCTGAAAACTAGTTCGCGGATTAATCAAGCACATCCTCAATACCACTTGACCATTTAAGACCGTAGTGACCAGAAAAGCTTCCTTGGAAGCCATCACGCTTTCGGATATTTTTTGGTTCAAGGCATCGAGTTCTTTTTCAGAAAGTTGGTTGCCAATAGGATTATACCTAAAATTAATAATTGCCAAAGTTGCAGGAGAAACAATTTCCCATTGCGAACTCTTACGAAGGAGTTTTTCTGTTTTTTCAGCGAGGGTTATGTTGTATGTGATGGCATTTCTAAATGCCTCTAATCCAAATGTTTTAAGAGACATGTAGAATTTTAACGCTCTAAAACGACGGGTAAGCTGCACGCCATGATCATAAAAATTAATCTCAGACTCATTCCCTTCGATATCGCGCAGGTATTCTGGTTTTTCTACAAAGGTGCTTTTAAGGTGTTTGTGATTCCGTATTAATAGGCATCCCATTTCATACGGTTGAAAAAACCATTTATGAGGGTCTACGGTAATCGAGTCTGCTTTAGAGATTCCTTTGAGGAGTTCTTTGCCTTTTTTGTCTAAAATCGCTGCCCCTCCATAGGCACCGTCTATATGAAACCACAATTTTTCTTCTTTACAAATCTTAGAAATCTCTGTCAGCGGATCGACGGTTCCTGTATTGGTGGTTCCTGCAGTTGCAATCACACAAAAAGGATGATATCCTTCCAGACGATCTTTTGCAATGGCATTTTTTAGTTTTATGGTCGAAAACTTAAATTCAGAATCGGTTGGGATTAAGCGTATTTGTTCTTTCCGAAAGCCAATGGTTCTAATCGCTTTGATATTACTAGAATGAGCTTGATCAGATAGGTAAATAACCGCCTTTGAAAAATCATCCCCACACATGACGCCTCTAGCGGTGACAATAGCGGTAAGATTTGCCATAGAACCTCCACTGGTAAAAATCCCGCCTCCTTTTTTTACAGGAAGGCCAAAAATTTTGAGTAACCAACTAATGGTGACAATCTCAAGCTCGGCAGCAGGGGGTGATTGTGACCATCCTCCAGAGAACACATTATATCCTGTTGCTAATGTATCTGCCATGGCACTGATGTAATTACTAGGACCTGGTACAAATGAAAAGAACTTAGGATGTGCCGCAATCGCTCCTTTATTCATCACCTTATCAATCACAAAATCTAATACTTCTTTAGGGTCTGAAGACTTTTCTGGCGCTTCTTCTAGAAATAAGTGATCCATTTCTTTACGATTGCCCGTCGCGATTGGACTTCTGTCATTAAGCGTATCATAATGCGCTACCACAGCATCTACGACGCTATATCCGTAGGCTTTCATTTCTTCTTTAGAAAGTTCTAAAGTGTCTTTGTTCATGGGAATGTATTTAAATAGACCGCAAAGGTAGGGTATTGCTCAGACCATTAAAATTATTATTGAAACTCAATTTTGAGAAATCTGAAAGATGCACTCAAAATTGCAAGTTGAAATAATCCCGCTTTCCCAGCGGGATCTCACTATGCTTTATTGAAACTCAATTTTGAGAAATCTGAAAGATGCACTCAAAATTGCAAGTTGAAATAATCCCGCTTTCTCAGCGGGATCTCACTATGCTTTATTGAAACTCAATTTTGAGAAATCTGAAAGATGCACTCAAAATTGTACGTTGAAATAATCCCGCTTTTCCAGCGGGATCTTGCTATGATTTATTTAAAAAACGATGCTTAGTTGATACTTCTTACACTTTTTCTCTGCGATACAAACTGTTGATGATATTTAAAATAAAACTTAGATAAGAAAGAAATAAAATAAGAAAATATGCACCATCAAAAATAAATTGAAATTCAAAAATAATAATAAGTGTTATTGTTGTAAATAAATGAATTTTGGAGAGTATGACGCTGGTTTTGAATCTTAATAAGCCTATAAGAGCATAGAGAGTTAAAATGATAGCCCAATCATAAATCATGATTACTTTTAAATAATAGGTAGGATCAAACAGAGGTCCTATTGTTTGATTAAAGATCTTTCCTCATACGATGTTGTGTAAAACGCCATTAGATAGGTAAAACCCATCAGAAGGAACATTCTTCTTTCTACAAGCTCATTAAAATTTAGTGTTTTTCTCATTTTAATAAAAACAAGCGACAAATTTTTCAAAATCTTCGGCAGTATTATACACGTGGGGAGCGACTCGAATGGCTTTGCCACGAATGCCTACGGAGATTCCGCTTTCGCGAAAGCGGTCTTTGACAGCATCCATCTTGATATGATCAGGGAGATACACCCCAAAGAGATGTTTGGAACGATACTCTGCCTGCTCTATAAAACAGCCTTTCTCGCGTAATTGTTGAATGGCTGTTGCAGAAATCGAATCACAATAGTCCTGAATATTTTGAATACCCCATGCTAGTAATTGCTCAATAGCGCTGATTTGCATGGGGAGGAGTATAAAATTACTAGATTCTCCCACGCAAAACCGATCAGCTTTGGCTTGGTATTCGTCTTGATAATGAATCAACTGACTAAAATCCTCACTATTTTTTCGATTCATCCAATTATATTCTAGGGGTTGCCCGTCGTTAAAGGTATTGGCGTAATACGCCATTCCAATAGAATAAGGACCTAATAACCATTTATATCCTCCTACAATCAACGCATCTGGTTGAATTTCCTTGACAGAAAACGGAAGTGCTCCTACACTTTGGGTGCCGTCTATGACGAGTTTGGCGCCGACTTCATGGGCTTTTTTACGAATAGAAATCAAATCAAACAACGTACCATCTGCCCAATGGATATGCCCCATAGCAACTACTTTTGTCTTAGGGTTGATCGCTTCAAGAATTGCTACATTCCACTGTTTTCCTCGGTTTTCAAAGGTTTTTGGCGGTGCCACTACATTAATGATAGCACCCGTTGTGTTTGCTTTTTCGCGCCAAGCGTATACATTACTAGGAAACTGCTCATCGATCAATAGGATTTCATCTCCTTTTTGTAAATGTATATTTTTTGATACCGTCGCAATGCCATACGACACCGAAGGGATAATAGCACAATTTTGATAGTCTGGTGCGTCAATGAGTGTTGCAAAACGTTGTTTTATGATGGCACGATTAGTAAAAAAATCTGACTGCGAAATAGATGTAGGATCATTTTTCTTTAAAACACTTTCTAAGCCAACTTGAGCAACGCTTTTGAGTTGCGGCGACATATAAGCGCCGTTGATATAGGTGACATTTTCAGGGAGTGAGAATAGGTGTTTTTGGTGTTGCATGTGTTGTTTTTAAGGTAAAAAAGTAAAAGCGCTTTAAAAGTAATTTATTTATGAGTGTCTATCTGTATGAATATTCTTAATTTTAATCACATAATATGTAGTATTCATGAAAATAATTACAGAGACCAAAAATCTCATTCTTAGAGAAGTTGAAATAGAAGATACTGGTTATATGTATGATCTAGATAGTAACCCTTTGGTACATGAATATTTAGGTAAAAAACCTATTTCTTGTATCGGCAAAGCGCGTGCCTACATAGATAGTATCCAGATGCAATATAAAAAGTATGGGATAGGTCGCTGGGCGGCCATTGAGAAATCAAGTGGCGATTGGATTGGATGGACAGGACTCAAAATGAATACCGAGTGGTCACCCAATGGACACACCAACTTTTATGATATCGGCTACCGATTTATGCCTCAATATTGGGGTAAAGGCTACGCCACCGAATCTTCTATAGCGGCGAAAGACTATTTTTTTGAGCATTTTCCAGATCAAAAACTTTGCGGTATCGCAGAGCTAGGAAATGGCGCTTCGTGTCGTGTACTAGAAAAGATAGGTCTAGAGCGCAAAGAAGATTTTTTCTATGAACCCGAAAATTTGATGTTGGCTTGGTTTGAAAAGTGTATGGGTTAATTATTTCCAGGTTTGACCATTTAAAGTGAGTGCCGCTTTGAGAACATCTTTTTGACTGATTTGCCCTACGAGCTTTCCATTTTCTACAATAGGAAAACGACGGCGCTTGGAGTTAACAAACTTATTGGCAGCGTCAAAAACATTCATGTTTCCGTCTATGGTTTCTACTTCTTTGACCATGTATTTTTCTACAATCATGTCTTCCATGGGCATATTGTAATAGCGACTTTCTGAAATTTGCTTCATACAATCACCTTCTGAAATAATGCCCATAAGTTCATTATTTTCGTTCACAACAGGACCTCCTGAAATTTTATTTTTAATCAACAGGTTCATAACTTCTAAGACCGATTGATCTGACTTAAATGTGATTAATTTTTTAGTCATGTAATCGCTTACTTTAATATCTGTGGCGTTGCCTTTTGTAGGTTTGGCACGACGTCCTGTAAAACTTTTGATTCCCATGGTGAGTTATTTTATGTGTGAGTAAATACTCTTAAAGTTAATGAATTAAAAGGAGATTATGTGGTTTATGCTTTCGCGAAAGCGGAAACAACATCAAAAATCGTATTTTTAGGAGTATAAAACCAACCAACCATGAAACGAATTGTACATGTTTTTTCTATCATTCTTATTATAGCGTTAGTTTCTGTTGCCTTCAATTCTTTATTACCAAAAGAAATAAGTGATCTTAACACCCCTCCTACCGAATTTTCTACCGAACGTGCTTTACAACACCTCGAGGTCATCGCAAAAGAGCCTCATTTTGTCGGAACCAAAGCCCATACAGAGGTAAGAGATTATATTGCCCAAGAGCTTGCAAAATTAGGATTAGAACCACAGGTACAAGAAGGATTTACGTTTAGTCAAAATGGAGGATACGGTAATTTGGTAAAGCCTCAAAATATCGTAGCGCGTATCAAAGGAACAGGAGACGGAAAAGCACTGATGCTGATGTCTCATTATGACAGTGCGCCACATAGTTCTTCTCATGGAGCTAGTGATGCTGGTTCTGGCGTAGTGACCATACTTGAAAGTGTGCGTGCGTATCTCGCAACGGGAGCTACCCCAAAAAATGATATCATTATTTGCATTACAGATGCAGAAGAAGTAGGACTAGATGGAGCTTCCTTATTTGTAAATGAACACCCGTGGGCAAAAGATGTAGCCCTTGCACTCAACTTTGAAGCACGTGGTAGTGGCGGACCCTCTAATATGATTGTAGAAACTAACGGTGGCAATGGAAACCTGATCAAAGGATTTATGGAAGCAGATGTGAAATATCCTGTCGCTACTTCTCTCATGTATAGTATTTATAAAATGCTTCCTAATGATACGGATTCTACCGTTTTGAGAGAAGATGGAGATATCGATGGATTTTTCTTTGCTTTTATAGATGACCATTATGATTATCATACCATCAATGATACGACCGAAAATCTAGATAGAAGTAGCTTAGAACATCAAGGAAGTTATTTGATGCCACTTTTACAATACTATGCAGAGGCAGATTTGTCTTCGGTCAAATCAAATGAGGATTATGTATATTTTGATACGGCTGTTGCTACGTTTGTGGCCTATCCTTTTTCTTGGATCTGGCCGATGCTTATGCTGGCAATTGTTCTTTTTGTTATTCTCTTGGTCTATGGGCTTAGAAGAAAAAGACTTTATGCAACCGAAATAGGAAAAGGATTTAGTGCTTTTATGTTGAGTCTCGTACTAGGTGGAGGGTTGCTATATTTGTTTTGGGAATTGATTAAAATCATCTATCCTTCTTACAATGATATCTTGCCTGTATTTATTTATAATGGCCATTATTACACGGCTGTTTTTGTTTTTTTAGGGATCAGCTTGTGTTTTGGGATCTACCACAAGATGGTGAAACCAGAACATACCGCTAGCTCTTTGATCGCGCCACTTGCCATTTGGCTGGTTATCAATATAGCACTAGCCCTTAAACTTCAAGGAGCTGCGTTCTTTATTATTCCAGTGTATTTTGGATTATTAGCTTTGTTCTTGTTGATACGACAAAACAATCCGAGTATGACACTTATGGTATTGCTATCGGCGCCAGCTATTTTTCTATTTGCTCCCTTAATCCAATTTTTTCCCGTAGGTTTAGGACCTAATATGCTCTATGCTTCAACTATTTTTGTAGTGCTACTATTTGGGCTATTACTCCCTGTTTTTGGCGTTTTTAGAAATAAAAAAGCGGTGGGAATCTTGAGCTTATTGATAGGAATTGTTTTCTTGGGCATTGCACATTCAAAATCAAGTCCTTCCCCAGAACGGCAACAACCGAATAGCTTAGTGTATTACCAAAATGCCGATACTGATAAGGCCTATTGGGCAACCTATAATAAAGAAATAGACGACTGGACGCGGGGATATCTAGGCGATACTCCTGAAAACGCCACAGCTTATATTGGGAATGCCGCCGGAAGTAAATACAATACGCCGTATTCGTTTGCAAAAGAAACAGCCGTAATGAATTTACCCGAAAGTGAGATTCGGATATCTCAGGATACGATTATAGACAATATTGCTTATAGCACCATGACCATTGTGCCACAACGTACGGTACACCAAATACGATTATATACCGCACAAGACACACCGTTCAGTTATTTGTCATACAACGGAAAAGTATTTAAGCCAGATAGTACCGAGACGCTGTATAAAAAACGTCGTAGTAATGGTATTTTGAGTTACTATATGACATTAGGAGATTCTTTGGAGTTCACGTATGCGGTGCCTAAAAATGTATCCCCTACTTTTACATTGAAGGAGTTTTCTTATGATTTGTTGGATAATCCAAGTTTTACAGTTTCAGCGCGACCCAATACGACCAAGCCGACTCCATTTGTGGCAAATGATGCAGTAATTGTAGAGCGTACGATTGATGTATCTGAATTACTTGAGAATAATATAGTAGTCAAAAATGATACGATTGTCGTAGGGCAGAATTAGAAATAGCATATAAATTGGGTGAAATAGTATTGTGAATTTAAAAGATAAATTAGCTAAAATAGAATCTGAAATAGATAATGGATTAAAGCTAAAAGCTGCTGATAGATTACGGAATTTGATTAATCAATATCCCAATGAAACAGGCCTATGGGATCGACTTGCAGCATTGTATTATGAGAGTGGTTTTTTAGATGCAGCGGGAAGATATTGGATCTTAACAGAGCCAACCGAAGATCGAATAAAAAGATGTGTAGAAATTTATGAAAAGTCAGTCAATTATTCTGGCACAAAAATACTACAAGACATTACCTTTAGAGGCGACAAGCATTCGTTGAGTGAATTTGCCTTAAAAAAGCTAACTGATTTAGAAGTAGACAGTAAAAATAAATCAAAGTATATTCCAACATATACTAATAAATTAAATAAATCGAAGCAAAATACAGCACAGTATAAAAGCACTTTTAAGGATAAATTATTAGGTTTTGCTTTTGCAACCTTTTTAATTTCAATACCTATTTTTGCCATTATTGGATTCATAAAAGTTATACATTGGGTTTTATAGTATTGGAAACCTAAAATAATATTTTAATTGCAAGATGTATACGCTTTCGCGAACCTGCCTGACGGTAGGCAGGAGCGTGTAAAGACAAAATAGACACTTAAAAAGATTACTAATGAGATTGCTGCCCCTTCGCAGAACATACAACTAAACAATATTAATGAGATTCCCCCCGAAGTTTATGCTTAGCATAGTCGAAGTACGGGAATGAAAAGAAAAGCTATTGAATAAAAAAATAACAATTGCAGGATTAGGGTGGTTAGGAAAAGCATTTGCAGCGACGCTTATCAATTTAGGTTACACTGTAAAAGGAAGCGTCACTGATGCTAGTAAAGCGCAAAACATTTCAGAAAGCGGCATCACGGCATATCCTGTGCTTATCACAGAAGGAGGTGTGACAGGAAAAATAGACACTTTATTATCTGACACCGATGTACTGGTCATTATGATACCTCCGGGTCTTCGGAAGAATACAGGAGCTAATTATGCGTTAAAAATGGCTCATTTTTTACACCAGATAGAACGTACTTCGATACAAAAAGTAATCCTGATTAGTAGCACGTCTGTATATGATGATAATCAAGGTCACGTCACAGAAAAGGATATTCCAAAACCTCAAAGCAATGCTGGAAAACAGCTATACGATGTAGAGCAATTGTTTTTTAATACGCCTGCTTTTGAGACGACGATTGTTCGTTTTGGAGGTTTGTTTGGAGGAAGCCGGAACCCTGTTAAATTCCTAGCAGGGAGAACAGGATTGAGTAATGGAAATGCGCCTGTCAATATGATTCATCGGGATGATTGCATCGGGGTTCTTTTATCCATTATTCAGAAAAATGCTTTTGGGCATATATTTAATGCTGTCTCACCAGAGCACCCTACAAAGCGTGAATATTACACCGCACAAGCAAAAAAACTAGATCTAGAAGCCCCTCAATATGATGCAGAAGACACTACTGTTTTCAAAAAAGTGGATAGTACCTCTGTGCCTGATGTGCTAGGATATGAGTTTAAAGTAGGTTTGTAAATAGACATTTATTCCAAACAAAAACCACCTCATTATTGAGGTGGTTTTTTTATGTTTTCATACTTCGATTTCACACTTCGGCAAGCTCAATGTTACATGGTATAAGCTTTAGCAAAAACGTTGAACGTCAACATTAATAACTATGTTTTTTACCAGATGCGAACACGTTTTTCTGGCGCTAAGTACATAGAATCTCCTTCTTTGATATCAAATGCTTCATAGAACGCATCTATATTGAGAAGCGGTTGTGTGGCACGTACTTTTCCTGGAGAATGCGGATCTGTTTTTACTTGTGTGCGTAATGCTTCATCACGACTTTTGGTTCTCCATACGGTTGCCCAAGACATAAAGAAACGTTGCTCTGGAGTAAAGCCATCAATATTGTCTGGGCGTCCATTTTCTGCGTAGAATTTTTGAAGTCCGTCATACGCACCTAAAACACCTCCTAAATCTCCAATATTTTCTCCTAAAGTAAACTTTCCATCCACATATACACTGTCTAATACTTCTATGTTGCTATACTGTTCTGCCAGTGCATTTCCTCTTTCAGTAAAGGCTTTAAGGTCTTCTTCTGTCCACCAGTTTTTTAGGTTTCCCTCACTATCAAAACGAGCACCGCTATCGTCAAACGCATGAGAAATCTCATGGCCTATCACGGCCCCAATACCTCCATAATTAACAGCTTCGTCTGCGGTGTAGTTATAGAAAGGGGGTTGTAAAATAGCAGCTGGAAATACAATCTCATTGTTAAGCGGATTGAAATATGCATTTACAGTTTGAGGAGACATTCCCCATTTTGACTTATCAACAGGCTCTCCTATTTCTGCATAGTTTTTATCTTGCCCCCATTTTCCTACAGCGATCATATTTTCGAAATATGTCTTGTCAGCAGCTACTTCCATGGTACTATAATCCTCCCATTTGTCTGGATATGCGATCTTAACTGTGAACTTATCTAGTTTTTCGATCGCTTTTATTTTTGTATCAGCACTCATCCAATCTAGCTTTTGGATTCGTACCTTGTATGCTTCGATGACATTTTTGATCATAGTTTCTGCACTTTCCTTAGCTTCTGGCGGGAACTTAGCATCTACATACAATTGCCCTAATGCTTCTCCCACGGTATTATTTACCGTAGCTAGTGCACGTTCTTCAGCAGGGCGTTGCTTTTCTGCACCATTTAAATAGTTGCTGTAAAATTCCCAGTTTGCCGTTTCTATGTCTGTTGTAAGTAAGCCAGCAGCACTATTAAAGGTATCCCATTTTATCAGTGTTTTAAGATCCTCAACAGAAGTTTCTTTGAGGAAGGTGTCTAAAGCTTCTGTATATCTTAGTTGCGTAACAATGAGTGTGTCAAACTTTTTAGTAATCCCTATATCAGAAATCATTTTAGTGAGATCAATAGAAGAGAGTATGGCATCTACTTCTGCTATCGTCCTAGGATTGTTATAGTTACGCGCATCACGACTCTCTACTTTATCAAGTCGAGGTGCTGCTAGTTGGGTTTCCATTGCTAAAATTTTAGTAGCAGCTTCTTTTGCGTTAGCTTCGCTGTCACCAATCATTTGTAGCATGCGCGCAATGTGTTTTTTATACTCTTCACGAATCTCTTTTGATTTCTGATCTTGTTCCAAGTAGTAATCACGATCAGGTAACCCAAGACCATTTGCTACAAGATATACCGCATTCATAGCACTATTGTTTAAATCTCCTTGGACTCCTATGCCTAAAAAAGGAGAAGAAACAGACGGATTTTTTGCTAGTACAGTTTGTAGGTCAGTCATATCCTTGATACTTTCTATTTCTTCTAAGGCAGGTACAAGAGGGGTAATTCCTGCTTTGTTACGAGCGATCGTATCTAGTTTTGTATCAAAAATAGCCAATGCTTTTGCTTGATCAGAATCAGGCGCATACGTACCGCTAGCTTTTGCTTTGGCTAGTATTTCTAGCACATCGGTATCTGTTGACTTACGTAGCACGGCGAAACCTCCCCAGCTAGTTCTATCTGAAGGAATTTCTGTATTTTTCATCCAATTACCATTTACATAATTGTAAAAATCGTTTTTAGGATTTACTGATGTATCCATGTTTTCTAAAACAATTCCAGGTGTTTTTTCTATGGTAGTGGAAGTCTCTTTTTGAACCGTTTCTTGTTTACAACTTGTAAAAGCAATAGAACAAGAGGCAAGAATAGCCACTGTTTTTATAAGTTTCATGTTTGTGTTTAGATTTTTTATTTATGGTGAATAAGACGTGTTTTTATATATTTTGTTACACATCAAAGGAAGTGGAGAATTTGTGCCATTTAGTGTATTCGTAAGCAGTAATTTATAAAATTATTGCTTTCTCATTTTCTCCATATGCTCAAGATCCCATTCTTTTTTCATGGCTGTTACGTCTTTTACATTTTCATTTGGAATGGCAATAGACAACACATAATGTTTTACTTTCCATACACCGTTTTCTTTTTTTACAACGCCAGAACCCCTGCAAATCCCCATTTGGGTGTCGAGGTGTTCATCAAACCAGGCGGTATCTCCGTTTTCATCTAGATAGATGTTTCGTTCTAAGGTAGTAAAGGTCCACGCTTTACCCTTATCAAAATAAGGTTTTGAAAACGATTTAAACTCGGCATTCTGCCAGTTTTCAGTGGCATCTGTTCCGATAAAGACTGCATCCTGAGTCATCATACCAAAATAGGCGTCAAAATCTGCATCGGCAGCGGCTTTATGCCAAGATACAAGCATGGTATCAATGGTTTGTTTTTCTGTTTTTTCTGTTAAATTCTGAGCGATTCCTGTTGTAGCAAAAAACGCTACAAGAACGAATAAAGTAGTACGTATCATTGGTTTGTTTTAAAAATTTTTACAGGGGGCTTTCCTTTGGGTATGGGTTTTTCTTGTTCAATAGAATCTGCTGGATCAGTAATTTCTTGATCAAGTTGTTTGAGGATTTCTTCTACGGTTAATGAGAATTTTTCATTGATTTGAAGATTCAGATTTTGAAATGCATTTTTAAGATCTACAATTGTAAGCGCTATTTCTTCGGGATTAGGATCGCCTTTTTGAGCATAATTATTTACTATTTTTAATTTGGTTTCTACCGTAAGTAATCTTGCATTTATCGCAGGCGTTTCTAAATTGTCTGGTGTAAGGTCTACGATTTCTTCTGCTGCTTCTCCTTGGCCATCAAATGTAGCTATTAGCGTAGCTAATTGATTTTTTAAGGTTCCTAACGAAACACCCTGCAAACTGTCTAATCGTTTTGAAATGTTTTGGTATAATGACCAGTTTTTTACCGCCTCTTGCGCTTTTGGTGTTAAGCGTAAAGAAGGTTTGAGTCCCTGTGTGCTATTGGGAATTGTGAGCGTGTCAATAGCCAGTAGTTGTGTTTCTTCTGACTCTTGGACTTGAGTTTCTTTTTTTTCACAGGCAGTAAGAAAAAAAAGGGTGCTCAATAGGTATATGAGTATACGCAGTTTCATAAATAGTTAAAAAGTTGATAGACAAAAGTAGCCTAAATAGGAATATACAAGAAAAATTTATGATTAAGTTTGCTTTTTGTATACGCTTTCGCGAAAGCGTACTTTTATTAAAAATATCAAGATGAAATCAAGAATACTAATTATAGGTGCTTGCGGGCAAATCGGGACAGAACTTACATTGGCTTTAAGTAAGCGATTTGGAAAAGATAAAGTGGTTGCTAGTGACATTCGTGAAGGCGATGAAGCGATGATGCAAAGTGCTCATTTTGAGATTTTAGACGCAACAGACCTGCAAGCTGTTGAGGATATTATTTTTAGGTATAAAGTAGAAACTGTTTATCTCATGGCAGCAATGCTAAGTGCCATTGCGGAGCGTTTTCCTGCAAAGGCATGGGATTTGAATATGAATTCGCTTTTTCATGTCTTAAATTTGGCAAAAGATAAAAAGATAAAGAAAGTCTTCTGGCCTTCTAGTATTGCTGTTTTTGGGGAAACCACACCTGCTCAAAATACACCTCAAACTACGGTGATGGAACCTTCTACCGTTTATGGGATTTCGAAGCAAACAGGAGAACGTTGGTGTGAGTATTATCATAAAAAATATGGCGTAGACGTACGTAGTATCAGATATCCAGGATTGATAAGTTATACCACAGAACCTGGTGGAGGAACCACAGATTATGCAGTAGATATTTATCATAGAGCATTAAAACATGGGCAATATCGTTGTTTTTTAAAAGAAGGGACTATACTTCCTATGATGTATATGGATGATGCTATAAAAGCAACCATTGCTATTATGGATGCTCCGTCAAAAAACATTAAAATTCGATCTTCCTACAATTTGGCGGCAGTAAGCTATGCTCCAGAAGATGTGACAGCGAGTATTCAAAAGCATATTCCAAATTTTGAAATAAGCTATGAGCCAGATTTTAGACAGTCTATCGCAGATACCTGGCCAGAAAGTATAGATGATAGTGAGGCGAGACGCGATTGGGGCTGGTCACATAGTTTTGGCTTGGAAGAAATCACAAAGACTATGCTGGATAATTTAAAGGATAGATATACACTATAATATCGTGAGTTCGACGTAAATAATTAGTTACTCTTTAGTTTGATTATGTTAAAGTATAATATAAACAACTCACAATCATATGTTTGTTCATTTTCTTTGCTCGTCCAAAGAAAACCGAACCAAAACCTGCCTGCAGGCAGGGAAAAGACGCTTTTTATGCGTGTCATTTCTATTTTAAATTTTAGAACTTATGAATCTTCGATTTCTTAGGTATTTTTTCGCTTTAAGCGAAAAACCACAAAGAAGTTTCTCCATCGCTTCATCTCGCCCAGAACTCACGTTCTGTCGTATACTGGAGAAAAAGAAGAAAAACTTATATCAAATTCGCGTTATAATATATTAAAAAGTAACTCTAAAACTAAGATTAGGAGTCATTCCAAGAGACGTATTATCTATTCTTGAAATAGTGCTGTCTTCATTTAAGATGAAGTAGGTATTTAGGATATTTTTTCTGTTTAATATATTCCAAAGAGATACCCCTATTTTTCCTTTTACTTTCCCTTTTAGGTTGAAAGAATAGGTTGATGAAAAGTCGGTACGTACATAGTCATTTACACGCTCGCTATTAGGAGGACCATAAATGATTTCTCTAGCAAAAGGGCTATCTCCATCAGGTAATGTCGTAACATTCCCCGAGCGCCAGTTTAGACCTAGTGCAAATTTTAAATGATCCCCTACATTATAAGCTCCTGCAAATGTCAATGCGTGTGTAATATCTGCATTGTTAGGGAAAGGGTTCCCGTCATTTAATGTGTTAAACTCGTTGTAATTTTCACTAAACGAGTAGCTTAGCCAAGTACTCAAGTTTCTAAATCGTTTGTTGACAAGAAAGTCAATGCCCTTTACTTCATAGTTTCCAGTAGCGTTTACAAACTGAAACTGGTTCTGAAACCCTTGGCTTCTAGCGGTAATTCCATCTACTTTTTTAAGGTATCCCTCTGCACTTATGAATAGTTTTTTTTTGTTATATTGCAGTCCTATAGATGCTTGTTTGCTTCTTATAATAGGAATGGTACTGTCATTCGCAAGCACCCATCGTCTGCTCTCAACACCAATAAAATCATTCTGCCTATCTATAATTTGTGATGTCGTCTGGCTTTTTAATTCTCCTAAAACCTCTACTTTAAAATCAGAAAGAAATTCTTGACTAAAACTTATTCGGGGCTCCATGAGCACTTTGTCAAATTTCCTAAAATAGTTGGCTCTCATGCCTGTTTTTAATTCTGTTTTCTTTGATTTTGTCGTTAAACGTACTTCGCTATAAAGTGCGTGACTTCTTAATACTTCTTTGATATTACTTCTAAAAGGAGGATTGTCTATATCTTCTAAGTTAACAACACCTACTTCAAAGAATTGATATCCATTCATCCAGTTTATATCATTATTTATCTTGTAGTTGGTGTTAAGTTTTATGCCTGTATCTAAGACTTCATTTTTTTGATTTAGGCGTTGGTTGTTAAGGAGGTCTGCATTTGTAGCATCTAGCGTATACAGTGAACCATACACTTGTATGTCACTTGAGAATCTAGAACTCCATTCTCTACTGTAGGTAAGCCCAGTCGCGAGGTTTTGTTGCGTGATACCACTGCTAGAAGCCTCTCTGTTATTCTCCAGATCATTAGTCTCTTCCAAATACGCTAGCGTGTTAAAAATAGAGGTGAAGTTAAAACGCAGTTTATCTTTTTTTGAAATATCATACAGCAGTTTTGTCCCAATGTCATAAAAGTAAAAAGATTCATCTCTAATTACAGTTTGATCGGTACCTGATAGTGTATTTGTAATTTCGGTATTTTGAAAAACTCGATCAAAATACTGTTGAAATGTAGGCGTTTCTATAGCATCTGTAATAGACCTTCTTGCAGATACTTGAAGCTCGACTTTGTCTGATAAAGGGATTTTTGAAAACGCATTAGCATCTATAAAATTAAATCCAGCTCCTCCTGAAAATTGATTGTTGATAGATGCGTCTAACTGTATATCTATGATACTTGAAACACCATCTCCATATACAGCACTCGTTCCGTTTTTTGCTATAAAAACATTCTTTACTAGGTGCGGATTAAAAGCAGAAATTAACCCAAAAAAGTGTCCAGATTGATACATTTTAATCCCATCCCACAAAATAAGATTTTGGTCGTGGGTACCTCCTCGTATATTTATATTTGATACTGTTTCGTCTACACTTAAAATACCAGGAAGTGCTTGAATGGTCTGTAATATATCAGGCTCAATGAGACCTGGTAAAATTCCAAAATCATCTGGTTTTATTATAATCGCTCCTGTTCTGTTTGTAGAAATACCAGAGGTGAGGTAATTTTTTATGTATACTTCGTCTAGTTGTTGACTATTAAGTACTTCTTCTTTTGTTTTTTTTATAGCTATAAAACGGTTGCTAATAATTTCAAAAGTTAGTCCTGTCGTTTTTTCTAAAATCAGTAAAACCTGCTTTAAAGGCAGGTCAGTTTTAGGTATAGTGGCTGTTTTATTTAAGATCGTGTCATCTGCATAAGAAAATCGAATATCATACTGATCCTCTATAAGTTCCAAAATATAGGAGAGGGGTTTTATTTCAGCTTCTTCTTTTGTTTGGGATCTTATTTCAGAAAAGCTAAAAAAAAGAATAATGAAAAAGAGAATTAATTTATTTTTTTTGTTCACCCTTTAAAGTTATCATTCGATTGTTTCTAATGTACTTCAGATTTAGGGGTAAGGTAATAGATTTTAGGGCAAAATCCATATCATCATGAGGAAAACTTCCAGTGAAGAGTTGTTGTGAATCTATGTCATTTTCAACGAACTTTATATCATATTGTCTTTCAAATTCAGCAAGAACAAAACTATACGGCATACTTTTGAACGAACTGATATTGTCGATCCAAGATGGATTTAATTCTGTTGTTTGCGTATTAAAAGTAAGTGCTCCGTGGATATTGAGGTAACGCTCTCCTTTTTTAAGGACAAGTGACTGACCTTGATGGTCTACACGTACAATGCCCTCGTAGCATACAACTTCAAAAAGATCATCTCTTTCTTTTACTGTAAATTGAGTCCCCACAACAGTAACAAGCCCAGTTGCGGTTTTGACGTTAAACGTTGATCCTTTTTCTACTTTAAAAAAGGCTTCTCCTTGTAATTGTACTTCACGCTGTGTATCCCATTCTTTTTCATTGAAAGATACTGTGGATAGCGCATTGAGAAATACATTAGAGTTATCAGGAAGTTTCACCTCTTGTTTTTGACTAGCGAGTGTGGATACTTGTGTTTCTTGTAGAGAAAGGGATTGATATATCCCAAAAAGAATGACAACAGCTGCTGCTATAGCGATAAGAGGTTTTAACCAATTTTTTTGCTGGTTTTTGAGCTCTAACGATTTCTTTAGTCTGTTCAATTCAACATCTGTATCAAACGCATCAGGTTTAAAACTCTGCATACTGTTAGAAATACGAAGTAGATCTTCATAATCATCTAGTGCCTTAAAGAGCTCTAGCTCTTTAGGTTCTAGCTCATTATCTAGCCATTTTCTTATTAATTCTTCTCTTTTCATAACGGTACATTCAATAATAAAACAACCAACTTATAAAAACTCCTACCCGAGTCTTTTTATAATTCGTCAATTTGTTCTTTTAGCTTTTTTAGGGCACCATATATTCGTTTTTCTACGGCCTTTGTACTAATATCTAAAAGCTGTGCTATTTCTTTATGTTTTTTTCCCTCTATTCTATTTAATAGAAATGCAACTCGTTGTGCTTCTGTCAAACTAGCTATTGCTTTTTGTAATTTTTGAGAATACTCCTGTTCTTCCATTAAAAACTCTGGATTCTCGTGCGTGTGGGATTTTGGTTTTTCTAATTGATATTTTAATACTACTTTTTGATGTTTTACCTCATTAAGCATTAAATTATTTCCTACCGTAAATAAATAACTCTTTGCTTTTTCTGGAGTAATATTTTTACAATTTTCCCAGACTTTAATAAATGCTTCTTGTACTTTGTCTTTGGGATTTAAGTGCTCACCAAACTTATAATATAAAAAAGAGTGTAGGTCACTTGCATACTTCTTAAAAAAGTTTGCATACAACGTTTCTTCACAAATATTTTTATATAAATTTTTACTCATGTGTAGGTGTCAAAGAGTCAAAATGAAAACTTAAACTATTTTTTTAAATGTAAAGGTAGGAGTTTTCATCACCTAATTGTTTTAGTTATGTGGTTTAATACTACAATGAATTGCAAATAAAAGAAATCATTTTTTAATATTTGCGATCTAATATTTTGAAAATGCTATCTAACAATAAAATTACATATTTTCTGATTTTACTCCTCTTTCTTGTAGGGGTGTCTTGTCAGCAAGAAGAGTCAGATATTATAACTCCAGATAGTCAGGAGGTTATAGATGCAAATTCTAACTTAGCTTTACTTTTATTACAAACCACCTCAAATGATGGTTCTCAAGATGATATACTAGACAATGCAAGCTGTATTGAAATTAATCTTCCTGTTACTGTTACGATAAATAATGAACTTATTATCATCAATACCGAGAATGATATTACGCTCGTAGAAGAAAATATAGATGCTTCAGATACGGATGATGATATCATAGAAATTTCATTTCCTATTACAATAACACTTAGTAATCATTCGGAAGTATCTGTTGCTAACGAAGAAGAGCTATTACAATATGCAATTAATTGTTTAGGAGAAAATAACATCCCTTGTGTAGATTTCCAATATCCTATTTCCTTTTCTGTATTTAACTCTGATTTTCAAAATGCAGATGTTGTTACTATCAATCATGACGAAGCTATGTATGAATTTATGGTTAGTATAGGAAATGATGCTGCTATTTTTGCAAGTTTAAATTATCCTGTAATACTCATCTATGACAATGGAAATACGATAGAAATAAATAGCAATACAGCACTAGAAGCTGCGATTAACAATGCAGATCAGAACTGTAGTTTTATTCCACCAGACATATGCTTTGATGTGACAGATTTATCTCTTTGTGATGATACGAATGATGGCTTTATAGCATTTGATTTAACCCAAGCTGTCCAAAATTGTAGTGATCTTGAATTGTATTCAGTTTCCTATTATGAGACAGAAGCAGACGCTATCAATCAAATAAATTCGATACCAAATCCTACTACATATACCAACACAATAATAAACACTCAAACCCTATATTATAGAGTTGAGCTTATTGTGAATCCTACCATTTTTCAAATATTCCCGTTAACATTAATTGTTGAGGATTGCTGTGATAACCCTGAGGTGTTATTTGATGATTTAGTGATCTATATGCCATTTTCAAGCGAGTTTAAAGATCTCATAAGTGGATATACCATAGATAATGTAGATGGGAATTTCGTAGAAGATAGAGACGGAAACCCTACCTGCGCCTATTCTTTTGTACAATCAGATTCTTTAATGATCCCTGTAACCCCTACAAATCAATTAGTGCAAGGGGATGCTTATTCTATAAGTGTATGGTTTAAAATGCAAAATAATAATCCAAGTGATATTGAAGTGATGTTCCAAAAAGGGACACAATTGGGAGATGGTTTTGAATTAAAAGCATTTAGCTTAAATACACCTTATTTTATAGATATCTATGATACTTCTGCTATTGATTTTGATTGGATTAATCAAGTAGATGTATCTTGGGAGAATACTGACTGGCACCATTTAGTTGTGACTGTAGACGAAAACAATACTGTACGATTATATCGTGATAATTTATTAAGAGACATCTTACCAAACTCTGAATTCGATATCGGTTCAGACCCTCTATCTTTTTTTACCCTAGGTCAAGGCTTCACAGGTCATCTTGATGATTTGAGAGTCTATAAAAAAACCTTAAATCCTACTGAAATAAATCAATTATTTACGCTAGAAGCAGATTGTAATACCTGCCTATAGATAACAAAAACTAGTTTGGTTGAGTTGTGTAAAAGGGGTCACTTATCTTATAGTGGCCTCTTTTGCCTTTTATATCAATTTTTACATTTGTTTAATCTTTTTTAAATATCTTTGAACAAATAATAAAAATGCATCGCAAGCAATCCCTTCCTGAAAAAATTTGTCTCGTCTGTAATAGACCCTTTACTTGGAGGAAAAAGTGGGAACGCGACTGGGACGAGGTTAAGTACTGTAGCGAGCGATGTAAGCGCAACAAAAAGACTATAGATTAATATGAACACTTCATTGGTTTGGTTTAAAAACGACTTACGTGTAGAAGATCAACAGTCGCTTTCTAAAGCAATTGCTTCTGGCAATCGTGTGATAGGTGTCTATTGTTTTGATCCACTCCTGTTTGAAAAGGATGCATATGGTTTTAAAAAAACAGAAAAATACCGAGCTAAATTTCTGATAGAAACCATTACCGAACTTAGAGAATCGCTGTCCTTATTAAATATTGACTTATTGCTATATCACGATAATACGTCCATTGTCATAAGCGAGATTATAAAAAAATATACCATTACCGATATATTTCTACAGAAAGAGTGGACACAAGAAGAAGCACGTATGGTATCAGCCATACAAAAGAAAACTTCAGGAGTCACTTGGCATGAAAGCTATGATCAGTTTCTATTTCATCCAGAAGATATTCCCTATGACGCTTTTTCAGAAATCCCCAATATTTTTACTATTTTCCGTAAAGAATGTGAAAAAAAAGCTACCGTACAGCCTGTCTTAGCCTCTATACAATCACTTCCTGTAAGTAATAAGATAGAAAACAACACAAAGATTCCTACCCTCCAAGAATTAGGGTTAGATACTTTTACAGTAGATACTCGAACGGCATTTCCATACAAAGGAGGGGAACTCCAAGCAAAAAAACGCATCCAACACTATTTTTGGGAAACAGAAAAATTAGCTTTTTACAAGAAGACCAGAAACGGACTCGTGGGTACAGATTACAGTAGTAAATTGTCTCCATGGCTTGCCAATGGGAGTATTTCTGCACGGCAAGTGTATTGGGAAGTCAAACAGTTTGAAAAAAAAATCAAAAAAAATCAAGACACCTACTGGCTCATTTTTGAGCTCATCTGGAGGGATTACTTTAAATATGTCTCGCTTACATACGGAAATGCTATTTTCAAAATTGGCGGTATTCTTGAGAAAGACTATGACTGGCACTCTAATAAAGCTGCATTAACTCTGTGGATAGAAGGTAAAACACCGTATGACTTTGTAAATGCAAATATGATTGAATTACGAGAAACGGGGTGGATGAGTAATCGTGGGAGACAAAATGTGGCAAGCTATTGGGCAAAAGAACTTAAACAAGATTGGCGCATTGGAGCTGCTTATTTTGAAAGTTTGCTCATCGATTATGACGTACATAGTAATTGGTCAAATTGGATGTATAATGCAGGTGTAGGCAATGACCCAAGAGATCGTATATTTAACATCAACGGCCAGGCAGAACGCTACGATGCCCAAGGGAAGTTTAGGAAGTTATGGTTGCAAAATCAATTATTTTAAATGAAAAAAGGTAGACTTATACTCGGTGATCAGCTTAATCACAATCATTCTTGGTACACCAAGGTAGATGATCAAGTGGTGTATTTTATGGCAGAAATGAAACAAGAAGCCACTTATGTCACTCATCATATTCAGAAAGTAGTCGCTTTTTTTTGTGCCATGCGTTCTTTTGCCGATCATCTTAAAAATCAAGGGCATTCAGTCGTATACTACACCTTGGATGATACTCAAAATCAAGAAACTCTAACAGAAAACATCAAGCATTTTCTCAAAGAAAATGCTTGTGACGCCTTCGAATACCAGTTGCCAGATGAATACCGATTGGATGAAGAATTAGTACGCTTTCGCGAAAGCGGATACATCCCCACCACCTCTGTAGATTCAGAACATTTTATGACGTCCCGCAACGATCTGTCAGCATTTTTTGAAGGGAAAAAACAATACACCATGGAATACTTCTATCGAATGATGCGAAAGAAGTATGATTTAATGATGATAAATGATAAAGACCCAGAAGGTGGTAAATGGAATTTTGATCAAAGCAACAGAAAAAAATGGAAGCAAGACACCCTTATTCCTACCGAGAAAACATTTGAAAAAGATGTTTCAGATCTAGTAAAACTTCTAGAAGATCAAGAGATCAAAACCATGGGAAATATCAACCCAAAAACTTTTGGATGGCCCACAACGCGAGAAGAAAGCTTAGGGATCTTAGATTATTTTTGTGAACATTTACTGGTACATTTCGGCGATTATCAAGACGCCATGGATCCCGATCAAGCCTATTTATATCATAGCCGATTAAGTTTTGCTATGAATAGCAAACTTTTGTCTCCAGAGGAGGTGGTGACCACGGTGATCTCTTATTGGCGATCACACCAAGACACTATTGATATTAGTCAAGTTGAGGGGTTTGTTCGTCAAATCATAGGATGGCGAGAATATATGCGAGGGATGTACTGGATGCAAATGCCCGAATTTGCCTCTGTCAATTACCTTGAAAATCATAATCCGCTTCCAGATTTTTATTGGACTGGTAAAACCAAAATGAATTGCCTTAAATGTAGTATTCAAAATAGTTTGGATAATGCCTATGCACACCACATACAGCGTCTAATGATTACTGGGAATTATGCCCTTCTCACCATGACAGAACCGTCAGAAGTAGATTTGTGGTATTTGGGGATTTATATAGACGCCATTGAGTGGGTAGAAATCACCAATACCAGAGGGATGTCACAATGGGCAGATGGCGGAAAAATTGCCACAAAACCCTATGTGTCTAGCGGGAGTTACATCAATAAAATGAGTAACTACTGTAAAGGATGCCATTACAAAGTAAGCAAAAAAACAGGGGAAGATGCATGTCCGTTTAACAGCTTGTATTGGAATTTTCTGGACGAAAAACAATCGTTTTTTAAGGATAACCAACGCATGCGTATGATGCTCTCATTACTCAATAAAATGGACAAAAATACCTTGATTAAACATAAAGAAAGAGCTCAAGACATTATTGAAAACCCATCAAATTATTAAAAAGGAAGTAAACATAGTATGGTTAAAACGGGACTTGCGACTGCTAGACCACCTCCCGTTATACAATGCTTTGAAAGAAGAGCTTCCTGTACTATTGTTGTATGTTTTTGAACCTTCTCTGCTAAAAGATAAACATTACAGTGACCGACATTGGAATTTTGTAAAGGAGTCTTTACAGTACTTACAAGGACAATTGAGCACCTATAACGCAGAAATTCTCATCGTAAAAGACGAGGTGATTTCTGTTTTTAAAACCTTGCTCGATCAAGTTAAGATTCACACACTGTTCTCGCATCAAGAGACAGGTTTACGTATTACCTATGATCGTGATATTGCACTAGAAAAATTTGCGGAGTCTTTAAAGAAAGACCAGCCAGATAAAAAATTTAGATGGGTAGAGTTTTGTACTAATGGAGTCCAAAGAGGGTTGCGCAATCGCAAGGGGTGGAGCGAAGACTGGGAATGGTTTATGCAACAACCTCAACTCCCTTTTAAACCTAAAAAAGACCAATTGGTTGATGTAGTTTTTATATCAGAGTTAAAAACATACTTCACAATTCCGTCGTTAGAAACACCAGCACAAACTTCTTTTCAACCAGGAGGTACACGTAATGGTTTACGCTATTTGGATTCGTTTTTAAAAGGAAGGTATCGAAACTATAATGCTCATATTTCAAAACCTATGCTTGCGCGAAAAAGTTGCTCTAGAATTTCTCCCTATATCGCTTGGGGGAATCTTTCGATTCGACAGGTGTGGCAACAAGCAAAAGCGTTCCGAAAAATAGCTACGAACAAAAGAGCGATTGATGGCTTTACCTCTCGACTTCGTTGGCAAGCTCATTTTATACAGAAATTTGAGATGGAAGACATCATGGAGTTTGTGAGTATCAATAAAGGCTACCAAACGCTTAAAAAAACGAGAAATAAAGCCTATCAAAAAGCATGGCGAGAAGGAAAAACAGGCTATCCACTTGTAGATGCCTGTATGCGGTGCCTGACAGAAACAGGCTATTTGAATTTTAGGATGCGTGCGATGACACTTTCCTTTTTTACTCATAATTTATGGCAACCTTGGCAAGATGCTTCCCCACATCTCGCGCAACAGTTTTTAGATTTTGAACCAGGTATTCATTATCCCCAAATACAAATGCAAGCTGGAGAAACTGGTATTAATATGTTGCGTATTTATAATCCTGTAAAAAATAGCCTAGAACACGATCCAAACGGCGATTTTATAAAAAAATGGATCCCAGAGCTTCGTGAAGTCCCTGTAAAGTATATACATGAACCCTATACAATGAGTCTTCTGGAACAACAGTTTTGCAACACTTTTATAGGGGTAGACTATCCTCTACCTATTGTAGATATTAAGAAAACAGGAAAACAAGCAGGGGATGTTTTATGGAATTTGAAAGAAAATAACTTGGTAAAAAAAGAAAGCTATCGTATCTTAAGAAGACATACACTAGCAGATAGAAACCTCTTTGATTAACGAGTATAGCATGCGCATATTTCACAGAAGTGAAATGAAAATTTTAAAGAAGATGAAAAAAGAGATAGTACCCGAATTTACAGAACGAGAAATAGATCGTATTATAGAAATGGCATGGGAAGACCGCACTACATTTGATGCTATTCAAATGCAGTTTGGTATTAAGGAGCAACAGGTTATTGAGTTGATGCGACGAGAGATGAAAGAGAGTAGTTTTAGAATGTGGCGTAAACGTGTGCAAGGCCGCAAAACTAAACATGAAGCAAAACGCGCTTATGATATGGATGATGCACGATTTAAGTGTAGCAGGCAAAAACAGATTACACACAATAAAATATCCAAAAGAAGGTAATGTAAGGGGTAGTTTTTATTCGCTTTCGCGAAAGCGAAGTTCACACTGAGCTTGACGAAGTACGAAAGCTTACGAAACCCTAAAAGAACAAGTATTATTCAAAAAAGTATACTAATTAATGAGATTCCCGTCTACACGGGAATGAAAAGAAACCGTTTTTACGGGCAATACACATGACAAAGAAAAAACCAGATCAAGTTGTTTATAACGAAGAAAAAGGGCGTTATGATGCGGCATTAACACCGTATGCGACCAATCTTGGCGCTCCAGCTATTGTAACGGGTGATGTAACTACTTGGAAAAACACGAATATTAATAAGGTAAATCATCAGTTCAAGACGGAGTATGAAGATCTAAAAGCTAAATACGAGGCGATGATGGAGCAGTTTGAGTACAATAACCTGATTTACTCAGCTAAGTTTGCTTTTGAACCTATTGTGGGAGAAATTTATCACTTATACCGCTCTAAAGATGGAGACCCTTTTTTATCCTTAATTTCGCCAGAGGAATGCAGTTGGGATTTTGTTGGAACATTCCAACTTAATACTGATAAAGTGTGGTTAAAAATAGACAAAAACGAAAAAGAATATGAGTAATTCAACAATCGAAGTAGCTACTTTTGGTGGGGGTTGTTTTTGGTGTGTCGAGGCAGTAATACAACGCTTAAAAGGAGTAGAAAAAGTCGTTTCTGGATATGCGGGTGGTACGGTACCCGGAAAGCCAACGTATAGAGAGGTTTGTTCGGGACTTACAGGACATGCAGAGGTGATTCAAGTGACTTATGACAGTGCAATTATTGACTATGTTTCCTTGCTTACTGTATTCATGACTACACATGACCCTACCACTTTAAATCGCCAAGGAGCCGATAGAGGAACACAGTACAGATCTGTTATTTTTTACCACAACGAAACGCAAAAATCACAAGCTGCAGAGGTATTAAAAGAAGTACAAGCGTATTATGATGACCCGATTGTCACAGAACTTTCGGAGCTTCCTGTGTTTTATGAAGCAGAAACCGACCATCAAGATTATTATAATAGCAATCGCTCCCAAGGATATTGTGTTGCTGTGATTGATCCTAAGGTGCGTAAATTACGCGCTATGTATGATTCTCTATTGAAATAAGATATAATCTCTTCAAATGCAAAAGCCCCATACTGTTTACGTACGGGGCTTCTATATTGAATCTGCGTTATGATTATAATATATATTTAACTATCTAGGCTTCTTATTTTGTTGGCTCTAAGATCAATGTCACTTTGTTAAAATCTGCAGCACTATTGATAATTGTTCTATACTCTTCGTATAAGGATACAGGAAGGATATTTTCATCATAAATTTCATTGGCTGTAATAATGACTTTGTTTCCTTCTTTGGTGTACGAAGAAATAAAGTTCATCACGTCTTTCCCGTCTTTTTCATAGCGATTTGAGATATTAATATCATCCAAATTGGCTATTGTATACCCCTCTGGAATCGTTAATTCTATCGTACGTAAATAGGTCTTTCTAAATAAATTTTCTACAGGTAATTGGCGCTTTTTTTCTTGATACATCTCTACTTGAGGCCCAATAAGTTCCCCCAATTTAAATAGATATTTTGGACCTGCTTTGTCTGTAAAAGTGCTACTAGAGATCACTGCTTTTATTTGTAAAGGTTTTTTGCCAAAATTTTCAGCAGCTTCATTTACGATTTCTTTTGACTCTATCGTAATGTCATCTCCCATCCTTTTGATAAACTCCTCGTAAAACTCTTCTTTGTTTTCATCACTCACAAGATTCATAAATGGATGAATAAAAGAAGCATTATATCCACTAATAGCATGATCAAAATCAATACGAACTTCGGTCAAGTCTTCTGGGTCAAAGCTGACTTTGAAATTCATTTCATCAACAGAGGCTGCAGCATCTGGAGACTCGATGTATTTTACTTTTCCTACACCAGAGCTCAGTTTTCCTAAGGAGACTTCTTTTACGAAAAGTCCATAGGTGTCTGTGTATTCAAATGGAGGAAACCCATAGCGACTTTCTTGTTTTCCAGGAGCCAAATATTTTTTTGTGCTTGGGAAGTATAACAGATAATCTTGAAGAAAGCTTAAGGCTTCTATTTCTGGATCAAATTTCATTTCTGATCGGTCGCAAGTAAGCACAATTTCAAATGGAATCTCAAGTTCTTTTAATGCATTTGCAAATAAGCGAATGATACCTGTCTCGTCTGCTGCTTTGTTCTCTAATACAAAGCCGACATCAGACAGTTGGTCTCCCCCTGTATTTGTGATGTAAATCGTGTTTTTGATATGATTTTCGAGGGTTCTTATTTTGGAAGCATCATCTCCGTTAAGATCAATATTTGCTTCTTTAATAAATTCCTTGACCTTTGAAAGTTCCTCTTTTTTTAATTCGGAAGAGACAAAGTTGTATACATTTTTTGAAATATCACTGTAAGAGCTAAAATTACGCGCACCCGTTGCTTTATTACTATCTAATTTATAGATAATCGCCATTTTCATTGCTTCAACAGCAGAGAGGTCTTCTGATTCTAATTCTGGAAGATCATAGTTTTGTACAATGAGATGTTGTTTCCCTTTGACCCCCGTGTCTTCAGCAGCTTCTTTCTTGCTATTTACAGGATAAATTTTAAAGACTAGGTTTTCTGGAGCATATAGTTCGAATTTTGAGTCTTTGATTTTATAATTCTCTTGAAGTCTAAGATATTCTCCTTTATATTTGGCTGCTTTTTTTATGATATATAAATATTCTACAAAGCCTCCTTTTTCAATGCCTTCTAAGGCATAGTATTTTATGGTTCTATTAGTTGTTTCGTCGGTTGCAGTAAATATTTTTGAATCATCAAGTTCTTGTACGGTACCGTTTGCAGTAACAACACGCGCTTGACTACGTAGTAATTCTGAATCAGATCTATACGGAAGGTAAATTCGATTAAATTGCTCAATTCTGTCATCAGAATTCAACCATAAGACTTTATGAATAATATCAAATTGATAGAATTCATTTTGATTTTCGAATCCAAATTCTGTGATCGTATAATTTTTAACGCCTACCATGTCGAGTGATTTATCTTCCTCTGCTATGGTATATGAAGGGTTTTCTTCCCAGCTATAGGAGGTATGCACAAGTTCTTGTCCCGTAGAGACTATAGAAAAGGTGAAGGTAAGAAATGCAAATATGTACTTTTTCATTTATTTAATGTTTTGTTACAACCTGTGTATTCATGATTTAGTCCTATTGGCTGGATATTGGTGGTTGTCTTCCAAATCTTCATTATAGGGTTTTAAAAGATGTTTATTTAAGCACCACTACTTCTTTAAAAGCTTTGTTTATCTTTTTTAATGATTTTCTAAAAGCATCGTGGGTTTCTTTTTCAAGGGTTAATGTTTTTGTTTCAAAAGCATGCGTATAAACAATGGTATTTCCTTCTTTTTTATAGGTAATCGATGCACTCATAAAGTCATTATCTACGGTGACATCCTCTGGGAGGTAGGTCACTTCTTTTCCTTCTGGAATTTCAAAAATAACAGTGATGCTGTCTTTAGATCTGTATCTAAATTCCAAAGCGGTTTTTCTATCTTCTTTTACTTTATAAGCATTGATCGCTGTTTTATAAAGATTAAGATTGATAAAAATCTCATCATTTAAGGATTGCGCATAATCTTTAATCGTAAAAGCATAATCTACCTGAAAAGGACTTTCATAGCTGTATTTGTTTTTTTCTTCAAAGCTTTCTATTAAAAAACGATTACTTCCTTTTCGTAAAAAACTATTGTAGTACTCCAGTAGTTTGTCCTGAGTATCTCTATTTTCGATAGAATTAAATAGTGTTGATTTTTGATATCCAGTTAGCGATAGTGTCCCGTTTCCTTTAATAGAGTTATCTTCTAATTTGATCGTCACCTCATCTGTAAAAAGATTTTGATCTGCTTCTACAATAGGGACTTCTACAATTTTGTAATCTCCTTCGCCATTTTCTATAAGGGCTTCTTTCCCTTGTATAAAAGAAGATGGAATCTCTAATGGTAAATATCTCCCCGTAGCATCTAGAAAATACGTTTTTCCTTCATTTTCATAGGTCAAAATCATATGATTATCTGCAGCAGGGGTTGGCATTTCTGTATATCTGTAGGGAATGCTTCTTGTCCCCAACCACGTGAGGCTTCCTTTGATATTTGCAATTTTAAACATCTCTTTAAGAATACTAGAGTTGTCTTTGCAATCTCCAAATTTTTTCTGAAATACAGCATTGGCATCTCGGGGTATAAATCCTCCTAATGCATATTCAAAATCTATGTATTTGATATTTTCTTGTACCCAATAATAGATGGCTTTTACTTTATCTATTTCTGATGTTTTTGAGCCAATAAGATCATTGGTAATCGCGACTAATTCCTCATCAAGTTCTTCTTGATTAATGTCTTTTACTAGCGAATAATACCAACTGTAAAGATCTTTTACATCCTTCAAAACAGCAATTTCTTCATTTTTACTCTGGTATGAAGAGATGATAGGCATGATATGAGGTAGTATCTTTTTTGGGCTAGGGCCATTGTCTTCTATGTCATACGCCTCTTGATTTTCTAATTCCCAAGTGTAAATTTTTCTGCCTCTTTTTTCGCTTTCGCGAAAGCGGACATCTACTCCATCCATATTGAATTTTTCAAACCGTAAGTTGATATCTTTATCTACCATAATCTCTACTTTCTGATTGATAAGCGGATATACATTGCCAAAATATACAGGAGATAAGAAGCGAGGATTGGTAATGGAAGTCGTATAATTTAGTTTTTTGATAGCGCCTTGTTGCAGTTTTGGATATAGAAAATTTACCGATTTTGTATCATCATAGAAGGATTCACTTAATTCGTCTTTACGCACAAAATCAGTGACTTCGTACTCGCGGTATTTTTTTCCATCAAACACCATAGAAGAGGCTTCGATTTTGTCTAAAAGAAAAAAAGATGAGTACTCTACAGATTCTTCTGTTGCAAATTGAGCGGTCTCGTTTAATAAGAGGTCTTCTTCTGCTATGGTTTGAGATATTTTTATTTGATTATCCTCTATAGATATGTCAATAAGCCGTTGTGATTTGAGTCTAGCGAGATATTCGTCAGGATAGGCGTTTTTATATTTAATAAACTCTGGGGACTCTTGAGCGCTACTCAAAGTGGTTATCCCCAACATGCAAAGTAGTAATAAGATGCTCGTATATCTCATATTAAAAAGTTTGTGATGTAACGATTTCTTCGTCAAAATAGTGTTCTGTTTTTGTTTTATTGCCTTGTTCATCATAATACTGAGCCTTTCCAGAGCGCTCGTCATTTTTGTAATTGATCTCCTGTTTGATAGTACCATTAGGGTAATATTTTTTTTCTAGACCTTGTTTGTAACCATACGTATATGATGTTTCGGTTTTTGTTGTTCCGTCAGGGTAATAGGTGTAAGCTATTCCGTGATAATCATCATCTACATTATTATGTTTTCGTTCTAGATTTCCATTCTCA
Organism: Dokdonia ponticola; assembly: GCF_042653865.1. Classification (NCBI taxonomy): domain Bacteria; kingdom Pseudomonadati; phylum Bacteroidota; class Flavobacteriia; order Flavobacteriales; family Flavobacteriaceae; genus Dokdonia; species Dokdonia ponticola. The sequence goes on from NZ_JBHSFV010000003.1 coordinate 47,556, forward strand.
TAATACGCAGTATATTCTCCTTGGATTTCCCCTTTCTCATACGTCATCTCTCTAGCAATTTTTCCGTTAGGATAGTAGGAGATTATTTTTCCAGTACCGTTGGGTAATGGAATCATCGGGAGTTCTTTTCCCTCTTTATCTAGATAGCTATACCCTATGAGTTTATTTTGATCATAAAACCGAATAAGCTGTAAAGTGCCTTTTTCTCTTCCAAAAAATTTACGAGGTCCATGCGCTTGATTATTTATATAGGTTGCTTCTCCTATTTTTACTCCTTTTTCACTGTATTCCAATGCAGTACCTTCCAACTTCCCGTTGAGATAGGAATAACTGTCTTCTAGTTGTCCATTTTCATAATATATTTTATAATCTCCATCTAGATTGCCAGAAGTATACTTTTCTTCTGATTTCAGAGTCCCATCTGAATAATATTTTTTGAAAGTGCCATGTTGATCATTATTCACATAAGACCCTTCCCCCCTTAGATTGCCATAAAAATCATACGCAACGTAATCTCCATGGATCACGCCATTTTTATACGTAAATATGGAGTTTACTTTTCCATTCGAATAGTGATATGTAATCTTATCATTTTCTGTATTAAAACGGTCTATTTTTTCTGTGATATTTCCTCCTTTATCATAATGTGTTTCAGAAAGTGCGACACCAAATTTATAAAATACTTCACTGGATAGTTGTCCACTAGTGTCATAGTATTTTTGCGTTCCGTTGAGTTCTCCTTTGTGGTAGTAGTTTTGAGTGTCTATGGTTCCATCTGGATAATAGATATACCATACACCATCTTTGGTTCCTTTATCATTATAATATCCTTGTGTTTTTAGTTGTCCAAAAGGATAATATGAGGCTCCGTATCCAGTTACAATATCATCTACGTAGGTATTGATATCTGCGAGGTTTCCATTTGTGTGGTATACTTTATATTCTCCTTGTGATAGATTTTCTGTGTATGTGCCTTGATCACTAAGCGTCCCATATTTATTATAATAAGACCAAAGGCCCATTTTTCCGCCCTTTACGTCGTATAATCCTTCTGTAACAAGTGTACCGTCAGCCATAAACCCTTTGTAATTTAAATCACCACTTTTCTTTTTCTGGGATTCAATGACCGTGCCATCTTTAGCATAAAACGTATACTCTTTAATCATCCCATTGCGGTATAAAAATTTGCTAAGGAGTTTTCCGCCGATGTTATAAGATAGGTAAGGACCATCTAATTCTCCCTTTTCATAGATCACTTCTTCAGACAGGATCTCATTAGAGTAGTAACTTTTATAGGGACCTTGATTAAGTCCTTTTACATAGGTTCCAGTTCCGTTTAATTTCCCGGAAGGGTGATAGGTTTTATAAGGGCCTTCGTACGCTCCGTCTACAAAAGTTGCTTCAGAGGCAAGTTGCCCGTTAGGGTGATATACTTTTTCTGGACCTTGCTTGCTTCCATTAGAAAATGTTACTTCTTGCGCAAGAACACCTGTGGCATAATATTCTTTAAAGGAGCCATCATACTCATTGTTTTTCATGGTATACTCGTATTTTACTAGGCTCTCATCTGCTTCAAAAAAATGTTTTCTAATTCCATCTAAATTTCCATTTACATAGGTGCGCTTTTCTAGAGCACTCCCGTATAGGTTGTACGAAAGGTAATCTCCGTCTAATTTCCCGTCTTTAAATGTGACGGTAAAACTTTTGTTGCCGTTGTCATGATAGAATTGATAGGTGCCTTGTTCAAGTCCTTTTACATAGGACCCTTCTTCTTTTAACTTCCCGTTTGGATGATACCATTCCCAATCTCCACTTCGTTCTCCATCGACAAAGTTTCCTTTTGCAATAATTCTTCCTAAAGAATCATAGTATATCCAAGGTCCCATAAGTTCTTCTTTTACAATAGCTCCTTCGCCACTTATAAGTGCGTCTACATAATCATAAGCGACAATTTCTTTTTTACCATTAACTTCCTTTGCGTTATTCGCTCCAATAATATCTACCCATTTTTGATAAGCTATAGGAAGAAATGTTTTGATGTCTTCTGTTTTTTTTGCTATTATTTTTTTGTAATCTTCATTCTCAATGGAGTAGGTTGTCGTGTAGGCTAGGTCATCAAAATATCCATTTTCTCGAATCCAATTAAAAAACGGGATTACTTTCTGACTCCAGAATACAGAGGTGCCCTCAAAAGGTTCTTCTTTTAATAGGTTTAAAATTGCATGCGTCTGCCTCGTAAAGCCAATGTTAATATCATTAGAGAAATCATATTCTTTTTGAAGGGCAAGTTTACTCTCTATAATAAGATTTTGTGTCTCAAATAAGTTATCGTCAGGAGTGATAGGAAATACTTCTCCTTCTGTATCAAGACCACTTGCCATATCATTTGCTACTTTTAATATAGCAAGAGAATTCTCTTCATCGGGGGAGAATAGAAGACATAGGTTATATAATAGTAGTGCTTGTGCTTTTTTATTTTGTTTCCTGTACATATTTCCCAAGAGCAACATCGTATTTCCGTATAATGGACTTGCCTCTAAGGTTTTCATTAAATAAGTAAATGCCTCTTCAGGTTCATCTAATTTCTGATGAATAATCCCTAGATTGTAATAGAGTTCGTGATTTCTAGGAAATTCTTTAAGACCTTGTATGTATGTTTTTTTAGCAAGATCATAGGATTCTAAATTTCTAAGGGAAATCCCTTTATTGATATAAAAGCCTAATCTACTATTGTGAGATCCTTCTAATTGGAGTCCTCTATCTATGGTAGCAATGGCATCTTTATATTTTTCTTGCGCCATCTGATAATAGGATATGGTCACAAAGGAATCATTATATAAAGAGTCATTAGGGCTTATTTTTTGGAGCTCCTTTATGACATCGTCTATTTTTTCTTGTTCAATAAGTTCGGCGGCTTTTTTTAGAAGTTCGATCCCGCTCTCATGCTTTATTTTTTCTTGAGCATTTACAGATAAAAAACCAGTTAAGAGGAGAAGTAAAAAAATATAATTTCTGACCATTTTATAAAAATTAATAGAAAGGTCAAAATACTAAAAAAACCGTATGTGTTATCTATAAATAACATCATTTTAAGACAGAAGTCTGTATTATTGAAGCATTTAATTATCTAGGTTGATTGATTAATCTATAAATTAAAATAGCCGTGCGTTGTGTAAGCATTTCAATGGTATTGAGATTTACGGTTTCCGACGGCGTGTGGGCACCTGTTCCCATAGTTCCTAATCCGTCTAGACATGCGACATATTCAGCCACAAAAGAGACATCGGCAGCACCTCTTTTTCCAGGGTCGTAACCCTCTACTTTGGGCTGTTCTAGGTCTTGGCTTACTTGGCTTAAAATTTCAAGGAGTTCATAGTTTTCAGGGGTAGGTTTCATGGCAGGATAACTATCTTGAAATTCAATCACAGCACTGGTTTGAGGAAGATTATTTGCTACAATTTCGCTCATTTTGGCACGGGCACGTTCTTTTTGATCTTCAGATATAAACCGAAGACCTCCTTGCACATAAGCCGTTTGAGCAACGACATTTCCTTTCCCAAAAATAGCCCCTTTGCTTTCTTGTGCTTGCAAATCCATGGTGGTGCCTCCAAGCATCATACCTGGATTAAACGTGAGTAATTCTTCTCCTCGTACATCGGTATAAAATTGATGTAGGATACGCGCCAATTCAAAATTGGCGCCAGCTCCTGTGTTTTCATTGAAAATTCCAGAAGAGTGTGCTCTTTTCCCAGTGACGGTTACTTTCCAGTTGGAAGACCCTCGGCGAGCGACGGTGGCATTATCAAATCCTGTGGACGTTTCAAATCCTAAGGCAATATCGCTTTGTTTGGCAGCATCAATTAATGATTTTCTACTAATACTTATGGGCTTACCCGTGCTTTCTTCATCTCCTGTAAAGGCGACTGTAATCTGCGTATCTTTGAGTAAACCAGCTTCGTACAACGCTTTTAAGGCATATAAAACCACTACATTTCCGCCTTTCATATCATTGGCGCCTGGACCTTTGGCAATAGAATCATTGATCATCTCAAATTGTTGAAACTCGCTATCTTTTTCGAAGACAGTATCGAGATGCCCAATCAACAATAAGCGCTTTCCTTTATCTCCTTTTGTAGAGGCAAAAAGGTGTCCTGCACGCTTCATTTCTGATGGCATAGCGATCCATTCTGTGTCAAATTCGATGTCTTGAAATGCTTTTGTAAATACAGCTCCTACTTCTTTCACACCTTCTACATTAAGAGTTCCACTATTGATATTAACGACTTTTTCCAAAAACTGAATCGCTTCAGGATTGTTTTCAGAGACAGTAGCAATAATACGTTGCTCTTGAGGTGAGAGTTGTTGCGCTTTCGCGAAAGCGGAAAAAAATAAAAACCCGATAGCTAGTATAGAAGCAATAAAACGAGATCGTAGCATGAGTGAAAGTATATGGTTGATACCACAAGGTACGGAAACTTTAAAAAAAGATTTGAGGCTTTGAAGGCAAAAAGGATGCCCTCATTTTGTTTAAAATATAGTTGAAGAATTGTTAATTACTAGTATTTAACAATTTATGTCAGTATATTTATGAGGTAACTACACGAAAAAGTTTACATATCTTTAAAGGTATGGAGGTCTAAAAACAAAAATTTATTATGAAAAAGCTAGTACATCTAAAAGGAGCTGAAGCGCTTACTTCAAAACAACAAAAGAAAATAACGGCGGGATTTGGTTTTATTCCAGGCAATAGAGATTGTTGTGGGTGTGTGGTTCAAAATAATCGAGGTTTTTTAGAAATCATAGAGTTAAGTTGTGATCTTACGTGTCCTGATGGGGGTCAATCAGTTTCAGGATTGGGATGTTAGACTACAATATTAGATAATTAAAAAAGCTTAATTTATGGTAACAACTTTAGATTCACACTCTTTAATATGAATAGTTCCCAATTTATTATTACTACTATTACCAAACTTATCTTTTGAAACACGATAATAAAACCCTTCTAAGGGTAGGTTTTTAAAGCATCCATATTCTCCTGGGTTTACAGAAATAGTGCTGTAAATAGTTGACAATGTACCGTAGTCATTGATTTGTATATAATAGAAGTTTTTTGTGTTATTTTGAAAACATACATCCCCCACATTTTCTTCAGCACAATTAGGGTTTTCACTTTTATTCTTTTCTACTTCTTTTTTCTTTTCTTCCCAGCCTTCTAATCCTAAATACTTCGCCATATCATATGTTATAGGGAGTTTTTGAGAACCAGTTGCTATTATTCTTCCAGTTTGAGTATCTGTAACCTTTATTTTAAGTCGAATAATACTATTAAAAACATAGACCTTTCCAGTGATATATGCATCGGCAGCGATGAGCATTCCAAATTCTTTTTCTGTAGAAGGGTCAATAAGCCCTTCAGACTTTAATTGATGTTCTTGAAAATATTCTTCAAAAGTGGCTCTATCTATGACTTCAAAAGAAGTTGCTTTTCTAGGGAGGCCCTCCCAGAACTCATCGGTAATATATTCTGCTAACCCTTCTTCATTATTTTTCAAATACTGAAATGGATAGATTGCTATTTGGATATTCTTCTTTTTGTTGAGCTGTTGTGCAATATCTGTGATTGCTTTTCCTACTTCTGTATCAAAATCTTGTGCACTTAGTGTGTTTATGATACATAATAAAAATGTATATAATATTCCTTTTTTAATCATAGCGATACTTTTTTAATTGTGTTTTGCTTTGCCTCTTCTTTTGTGAATCCAGTACCTGTTATGATTTTAGAGAATGATTTGTCAAGATCAGGGTTTCCTTTTGTATCAAATATGTCATAAACCAACTTCATTTCACAGGTAAATAGCTTGGCTTTCATTCCAGATTCTCTATAGGTGTAACTTACAGAACCTACACATAAATAGTCTATGTGTTTTTTCATGTCACTCTTATAGATAGAAAGATCTCCTTGTTGAAGGTGTTCTTTTAGTTGAGGGTTTAGTTTTTTGGCGGCGATTAAATATGGTGTTGTTCTATAGTTTTTAAAAAGATTTTTTTGTAATTGTTTTGCCAGTTCGATATCGAGGGTATCGTTGCGAAATATAAATACTGCCAGTTCTTCTTCTTCGGGCGTGTTTAAAAAAGATGTGTTAAAAGGAGATTTTAATACATACTTATTAATGATGTGCTGTGTGATAGGTTTGACATCTTTTTTATAAATAGGGTGAAATCCATTGGCTGTAAAGTAATCTATTTTCCCATTGGGTTTCTTATAGTACCATATACGAGGTAATCCATTTTCAAAAAAAAATTGCGTATTTACGTTTACTTCTATTTTTTGAAAATTATCTATTAGTTTTTTATCATAAGGTTCTAACTTAGCTAGTGATTTCCAGGAGCACGTAACTTCTTCATAATGATTTTCATTCCACACCATACAACGTTGATCTTCTGATGGAAGAGACGCAAGCTGTATTTTATCTCTCAGAAAATAACCTGTTGTCATAAGGATTGCTCCAAAAGCAATGACTATTTTAAGAGTAAGCGACCATTTGTATTTTTTTTTACTTTTATTATTTGTGTCTTCTTTTGAGGCTTTATTATTTGTAGTGGTAGGTGTATTATTTTTTTTTGTAGAAGTATTGCTGGTATCTGTAACAAAAACTTCTGGTGAGATCATTCCAGTATCTTTTTCCTCCTCTATATGATTATCGTCTTTATGTGAATAATAAGCCGCATAGGGTCTGGGGTTAAAATCAATAAGCCAGCTGACCATTTCAACACAAGTATCATCAGGATCTTTAGTTTTTCCTTTCAAGAAATTATCAATGGGTCTAAACTTATCAAGATCAAATTTTTTGATTTTTTTATATGGGTCTTCTTCTTCTTTAAAATCAAAAAAACGACGTAGTATTTCACCATCATTTTTTTCGTTTCTTTTATTATATAGCCAAATACAAGCTTCTCTAATACGCTTTCTTGTGGGTTCTAAAAGGTAACTTTGTACATCACCCCCTTTTTCTTCTTGATATTTTTTAAGAATATCTCTTTTATACGTTTGATTGGTTCTTACTTCCATCCTTTAGGGAAACTCTTTTTGTGTTTAGGGGGGAGCTAATTTTTACTAAAATCTAAACATTGGTTAGTATTATAGCTAACATAGGAAATGTCCCTAATTACTCTTTACGGAAAACCGTAAAAAGCAATAACTTCTAAAAAGTATTTCAAGACCTGAATACCAATTTTTTCAATAGTATCCCCATTATTTTATCTATTTTTTCAGGAATTAGCATGAATTTGAAGGATTAATGAGGAATCTCAGGAATCTTCGGAATCCCTTTGTTTATAGGGGATACAACAATTATATATTTGCCTCAAGAAATAGTTCCTGTTATGAATTGCTAACATAACGATTGTACAAAACTACTTCTTACGTAAACCCGTAAAGCAGTCTATTTAAGGACGGTCGGAAAGTTACCTAGAGTAACTGTGATACGGATTTAAACTTTCCAAAAACCAAGGAGAACTCCTAAGTGAGTGACGGGATTCTAAAGCCCGTGCTGTAGATCTGAGATCGTCTCAGGCAGGCTCTCCTAATTCAAATTTAAATTTTTTAAATCATGAAAAAGTTGTTTTTAGTAGCCGTAGTTTTTGGTAGTATGTTTTTTACATCTTGTGATCCAGAGGAATCTCTTTTGGACGAATTTCAAACCCCCCAAGCGTGTTGTGGGGAGGATGAAACGATTCCACCACCACCACCGCCTCCTCCAGGAAGTGGGAATAATGGAGGATAATTTTTTGCTATATAATTGTTAACTAGATAATAGTTAGTATTTTAGAGGGATGAAAATAATAAAAAATTTATCCCTCTTTTTTTTATTTCTTCTATGTGTAGGAACTGGAAGCGGTTTTTCACAGACCATAGATAGCACTTCGTACTGGAGTGGTTTAATCCTATCACCAAAGAAAGAAGGAGATTTAGCGAAAGGATATTTGCATTTTGCAAAGGCTAGAGATTTAAATTTAAAACAAAATAATACTAGAGACTTAATCTATAGTTCGGGTATGTTATCTATTGCTGAGTTTGAATTAGGTGCATATCATAAAAGTAAAAATAGCGCTATCACTGCTTTAAAATTAGTTGATGAATCAAAAATTGATAAATGGACTTTCAAAGTTATTCCTAGTATATATAATAGTTTAGGAAAAGCTCATAAAGAGCTTAAAGATTACGAGAGGGCAATTGAATCCTATGATAATGTATTAAGATTAAGTGAGAACATAAGTGATTCTATTGCAGTATATATCAATAGAGCAAATGTGTATAGAGAAGAAGGAAATTTTGATCAAGCATTATCTGAATTATCTACTGCGAATCGGTTAATTTTTAGAAATCCAAAAGCGACTCAAAATGCAAGAGTTTTGAATAATTTGGGATATGTACAGTTCAAATTAGATAAGGCTGAAGCAATTAAAAATATGCTTAAAGGGTTAGAAATTAGAATTTCAGAGGAAGATACCAAAGGTACATTCTCTAGCTATATGAGTTTGCTAGCATATTACAATGAAAAAGGCAATAAAGATTCAGCAAAGATTTATGTAAATAAAGCCCTTGATCTATCCGAAAAAATTGATAGCCCAATCTATAAGAAGGAAGCTATATCAAACCTATTAAAACTGGAAGGAAACCCATGGCTTCTAGAATATCTAAAGATTGATGATGAATTAAAAAAAAATAGATTAGAGCAAGATGTTAAGTTCTCCCATTTAAAATATGACGTAGAAAAAGAACGTGAAATAGCATTAAAGCAAAAACTGGAAGGAGATGCAAAGAACAAGCTTCAGATGTTAATATTCTCTGGTATAGGGATTATTCTATTAGTAATAGCAATCCTTTTGTATTCTTTTTTAAGATCCAAACACAAAAGAGAAAAGGTTCAACAGGTAATTAAAACAGAAACCCGTATTTCTAAAAAAGTACACGATGAGTTAGCAAATGGTATTCATGCAATTATGACACGGTTACAACGTGAATTACCAAAAGAGGTACAAGAAAAAATAATAGATGAACTCGACATCATATACAAAAAAACACGTAATATCTCCCATGATATAAGTGCTGTTTCTGGAAGAGAAAAATACCATATTGAGATTAAAGATATGTTAGGAGTATACCAGAAGGAGGATAGAGTGATTATGATTAAAGGTCTCACTCCAGCTTTGTGGGTTGGTGTTGCAAAGTATAAAAAAGGGACACTTTATCATGTCCTTAGAGAGATAATGGTTAACATGGATAAACATAGTCAAGCAACGATTATTATAGTAACTTTTAAAAAGGAAAATAGAAAAATAATAATTGATTACATGGATAATGGGGTAGGCTTCTCTAAAAACCATCTATCAAAAGGCATAGGATTGCAAAATACGGAAAACCGTATAAAAACTATAGGAGGAACTTGTACTTTTAACTCGACAAAAGGGAAAGGTGCTCGTATAACGATCAGTTTTTCAATATAATATACCTTTATTATGTTTGATAAAATTTTAATTGCCGATGATTTAGGAAACACTAACTATAGTGTGAATCATATTTTAAGAGAAGAATATAGAATATCCAATATAGTTCAAGTTCAGTATTGTGATGATGCTCATATTAAATTCATAAAAGCACATCAGGATAAAAAACCTTTTGAATTATTAATTACGGATCTATCATTTAAAGAGGACCATAGATCTCAGAATCTTAGCTCTGGAAATACACTTATAAGTTCCATTAGAGAAATAGACTCTGAAATAAAAATCATTGTGTATTCTACAGAAGATCGGTCTTCAAAAATCAACAATCTATTTAAAACATACGGTATTGATGGTTATGTTTGTAAAGGCCGTAATGGCCTTAAAGAACTTTTAGATTCAGTAAAACAAGTTTATAATAATCAAAAATACATATCCCCTGAATTAGCCATTGCATTAAGAACTTCATCCGTTTTTGAAATAGAAGAGTATGATATTTTATTGTTGGATCGTTTGTCTAATGGATACGTGAAAGATGAGATTGCTATTAATTTTAGAAAAAACAATATTTCTCCTTGTAGTATAAGCTCTATTGAAAAACGACTTAATAAGTTGAAAATTCAGTTTAAAGCAAAAAATACAATTCATTTGGTGACTATGGTAAAAGATTTAGGGCTTTTGGAGTAATAGAATAAATTTCGTATTTGTTTTTTTGAAACAATACCTTCCCTTTTTTAAAATAATTTAAAGCCACAATAGATCATAAAATTAAAACATGGTAAATATTTTATACACGCTTTCGCGAAAGCGTGTATAGTCTTTTTAGAATATTTTTTTAAATTTTTAAACAAACCCTTACGGAAACCCGTAAGGGTTTGTTGTTAAGCTAGTTTAGTTTTGAGTATAAACTTAAAAACTCAAAATTATGGCAAAGCAACCACAAAAAACACCTAATTGGCCAAGTAAAAAACCAGGAAAACCTTCAGGTCCTAGAAGAGATGTTAATCCTCCTAGACAACCATCTAGACCATCTCCATCTAAACCGTCTAATCATCCTAAAAAATAAACAAATGGCAAAGTATTATGTAAATAATAATGCACAATCTAATGGAGATCATGAAGTGCATAAAGAAGGGTGTATATATCTACCTATCATAAAGAGCAAAAAATATTTAGGAGATTATTTGAGTTGTCAATCGGCAGTAATAGAAGCAAAGAAGACATACTCAAAATCAAATGGATGCTATACCTGTTCTAATGCTTGTCATACTACTTAAATTCTTTAGCATGAAAGCATTCATTTTAATTGGGTTCGTTATAATATTTATATCCTGTAATAATCGTTCATCGATTAAAGGAACACAGGATACTTTGGTTATAAATAATGAATACTCATCAACCAATACCAAATCTGATTCTATAAAAAAGAATTAAGAAAAAGAAGTAGAATTAGTTGTGCTAGATCCAAATCAAGTACTCGAAGAATTCGAACTGCTTTATAAGCAATTATTATATTTTAAAGATAGTCAAGATTTTAAAAAATATGGATTTGCTATAAATCAACCATATAATAGATGGTTAAAAAATGTCCAAGATTTAAAGAACAGTTCAAAGTCGAAATTATTATTAAGTAAAGGAATTATTGTTGTAGAACTTGAATTATTAGGATTGGAATATGTATCCTCGAAAGGTAAAGAGACAAATGTAACGAGACATTTTAATGCTATATTTTCTGAGATACTAGACTAAATTACATGTAGAGATACAAAATGTACTTAAAGCACTAGCAGATAAAATCAAACCTCTTAAAGATCATATTACAAATGAAGAATCTACAAAATAATATGATATTAATTCTCGCGTATTTTTGTTCAAGTTTTCTCTTTGGACAGCAAGCAGATATTATTAAGGAACCTATTGAAATTATTTCTACGAGAAGTGTTTATTTAAATTCAGGATTTGCATCTAACCTAGGTGGAGGCGTATCTAGAACATATATAAAAGTGGATCTACCTCCTAATACTATTAAGTGGTATTATAGTTTTACTACTTCTACAGATAAATCAGCAAGTCAAAACTTAAATTTAATTGCTCAACTTGCTTCTTTATATTATGATCCAAGCGGATTGTCTTCTAATAATTTACCATATCTAGAGGTTCCGACAGGCGTATGTGGAATAGACGTTTACTTACTTGATCAAGAGAATGTATCACCATTTTTAGATAAAGAAGATCTAATTGATGGAGGTTATTCTTACTATCTCGAAGGGACCATAAATAACACAAAGCAAGCTGTTGTAGAAATAGATGAAGTTATTGCCAACACTCTATACCTTGGGTTAAAAAATCCAGATGGTTTTACAGGAGTAAATATAATTCTTGAAGTTGTTGCAATAACTGAAATAGATTTGAGTAAACAAAGATATAAGGAAGAGGAAAGGGCTTCTCTTTATGGTACTCTAGCTTGGAGTTGTTTTGAGAATAAAGATTATGATAAAGCGCTACTATATTGCAATACATCTTCTCGATATTATAAGTTAGGCTGGGTAGAGGCTAATAAGGGATTAACTCAACTCGTATTAGGGGATACTTCAAAATCATTAGACACCTATATTCATGCGATACCGCTAATAAAAGAACAATTATACCCAGAATATGTTTTTGACGAAGTCATCAAAGATCTTGAGAATGTCAAAAATGAATTTCCAGATTTAGAAGGTGTGACAGAGGTAATGCAGTTAATAAAACTATATCGTGATTAATGCTTGTAGTATATGAACTCAAAAGATAAAATAGGATTGATCTTTTTACTCGGTTTTCTAGTTGGAGGATTATTTTTTTCTTCGGTTAGAGGTCGTGATACTATTATTTTTGAGTCATCCCCTGTAGATAATAAAAAATTAAATACACCTTTTACACCAACATCTTTTACCACTACAAATAAAACTGAAGGCCTAATTTACATTTGTAAAGGCCCACAGAGTAAGCGTTATCATTATAAAAAATCGTGTCGCGGTTTAAAACCTTGTTCTACAAAGATTTTTGAAGTTTCATTGTCAAAAGCAAAAGAAATGGGAAGGACATTATGTGGATGGGAAGACTAGTCTTTACAAGGCTTTCTTGAGAAGAGAGTCCTTCTTTATGTGTGTTTAAATTAAAATACTTCTTGTATTTACGGAAACCCGTAATGTACTGAATGTTAATGTTTATAGATTTGGTGAAATAGTAAAACCAATATATTAACCATGGAATATAAAGTAATCCCTTTTGTAGCATCTATACAGAATAACGGTAATTCTAAGCAGTCTGCTCAACAACTAGAAGATATTATAAAAGCACAATCTAATGAAGGCTGGAAATATATACGTTTAGAGAGTGTCTCAACTTTTGTACAACCTGAAAGTGGTTGTTTTGGATTTGGAGGAAAGCCAGGGTTTTCTACATCACATCAGATGATTGTTTTCTCTAAATAAACCATGCGTTATCTATTTCTTATAATAATTAAGATGTACTGGAAATATATTCCCGCTTCAAAAAGGAAGCGATGCATTTTTAAAGAAAGCTGTTCTCATTATGTGTATAACATCACAAAAATAAAAGGATTTTTTGCAGGTGTAAAAGCCTTGAAATATCGCTACAAGAATTGTAGATCAGGATATACAGTGCTACAAGTACATTCTCAAAAAATCTTAATCTCTTCAAACAACATTGTATTTCAGGAAGCAGAAATTCATCCACGTTTATTAAATAACTATGAACCATTACAACATGAATTATTATAAGTATAATTACATACCTATTTATTTCTTACTATTTTTTGTGATTACTGCGTGTAGTGACCCTCAAATGTATGTGCTTACAAAATCACAAAGCAATAAAAGTATAGATACTCTCCAAACAGAAAATATTAATTTCTATTTAGAGACTTCTGTAAGTATGAAAGGATATGTTAATTCAAATGTCTCGGGTAATTACACCTTAAAAAATATTGTCCCTTTTTTAATAACAGATTTAGAAAGAAATTATGGAATAGAGACAACGCTTCATACCATCTCAGATGTATCTCGTAAATACAGACAATCTAAAACCGTATTTTTTGATCAACTTAGAAATGGTTCATTACTTAATGGGAAATCATCAAAGTTACAGCGTGTTTTTGGTGATGTAATATCATCTACTAAAGAAACAGACATTAGTATTCTTGTATCAGATTGTATTGTAGATCTTGGAAAGACAGATACAATGGCAGAAGGCTCTTTGGTAACCAACGAGATATATCAACAGCTAGTATATAAAGAAAATCTAGGAGTCGCTGTTTTTAAATATATAAGTGATTTTAATGGAGGTTATTATTATGATAGAGAGAACACAGGAGGGAATGTTATTTCAAAGAGACCCTATCAAGGAGAAATTCTAAAGAATCGTCCTTTTTATATCTGGGTGTTTGGTGATAAAAGCCGAGTGAGTGATTTGGTGTCGAAAGGGATTATAAAAGGATATACAGAAGCCCATACTTATAATTTAACTCCAGAGAATATAGATTTTACTTTGTTAGAACATCCTAAAACAGGTAAAATTGCTATCAATTCTGAAAAAGGCACACTTATTATTAAAGAGATAGATCAAAAGCGTCCAGCACAATTTACGATAGGACTCCATCTTAATAAAAAAGAAAATCCATTAAATAAAATCATAACAACATCTACTAATTATTTGGTAACTCCCTCCTATATACAAAATACAATAGATATACAGATTAAGGATGCAGCGACACTACTTTCTGAAAATATTCCTAATAAATCACAGATTGATCAAGAAGGGTATACTCATTTTATCCAACCGACATTATCAGATTTTGATCCTGATACCAATGAAATTAAAATGAGTATTCATAATACAATACCCATCTGGATAGAAGAGACAAACCTTGATGATGACCTAGATATCTCAACAACGATGTTAGAGCATAAGACTTTTGCTTTTAAATTTATTTTAGACGCTTTCGCGAAAGCGTATGATGAAAAAAAACCACTACTAGAATTTACACTAACAAAACAACAGAAATAACAATATGGAAGCATTTTACTTTTTCTTTGAAGATTTAAATAACTGGTCCGTTTGGGATGAAAAAGGATATCTCATAGGCTTTTTAATACTACTCATTACCACTTTATTTTTTACGCTGATATATTACCTCTATTTCGGTAGGAAAAATATGAAGTATGCTACTGTTGGAAAGTGGTTTCTATTTGGATTACTCAACATGATTGTTGTTTTTATAGGTACTCTATTTATAGAGGGTATTGCCGTATTTGATCTTGCATTTGGCGATTTTTTCTTTGAAATATGGTTGTTTACCATGATAAACACCCTTTATGCTTTTGTATTCTATTTTATATTCTCTCTCATTTTTAAGCGTTTATCGATTTTTCCAAAATATATTCCTGTAAAATTCTAATATAATGTCAAAACCAAAATTATATCTATTTGCTATTGGAGGGACAGGTTCGAGAGTGTTAAGTTCTTTAACCATGTTGTTAGCTTCAGGCATTAAAACAAATACAGAAAAAATCATTCCAATGATTATTGATACAGATATCAATAATGGGGATGTAGAGAAGTGTCGAAATATTATAAAAGGATACAATAACATCCATAACACAGTGTATAAAGGAATTTCTGATGATCAGGATCAAGGATGTTTTTTTAGGACTAAAATCATGCCTCCTAAAGAACTCAATATTAGCGGCACCGATTATGGTACACTACGCGATATGGTAAGTTATAATACACTTAATGCTAAGGGCTATAAAAATACAAAAGGACTCTTTGATTTATTATACAGTACTAAGAATAAAGATATGCCTTTAGAAAAAGGATTTTTAGGAAACCCTAATGTGGGAAGTGTTGTATTAAAGAATGTAGTAGAGTCTCCAGAATTTAAAGAATTTACACAAGACTTTAGTCAGAATGATCGAATTTTTGTGATTAGTTCCATTTTTGGAGGTACAGGAGCAGCAGGGTTTCCTTTACTAATGAACGTTTTTAGAGATCCCAATACAACATTAAATAATGGTGCTTTTATTAATAGCGCAATTATTGGTGGTGTTTCTGTATTGCCTTATTTTCAGGTAGATGTAGAGAAGTTTAATACAGGAGAAAGTGCAATTAACTCCAGTACATTTATCACTAAAACAAAAGCAGCACTCTCTTATTACAATAGAAATTTAAGCCCGCTCATTAATGCGATGTATTATGTGGGAGATACAAAGCAAAGTAATTATGAGAACTTTGATGGAGGAATTGAGCAAAAAAACCCATCCAACTTCATAGAGGTTACAGCGGCATCTTCCATCATTGATTTTATGGATTATGATGCTACAGCAAACACAAAAGAAGATTTAGGAAGTCCGTCCAAGTTTTTTGAATATGGACTTGATACAGATACGGGGAGTATAGATTTAAAACACCTTAAAAACGATACACTAAAGCGTAGCCTTCTGCATTTCCATTATTTTAATGTATACGTATCAAATTATATGGAAAAAGGCTTACGTGATGAAAAATTAGCTTGGCGTAATGAGTTAAAATTGCCTAGTAATTACGATTCTCAAAACTTCTTTAAGTATTTAGAAAAATTCTCAAAACTTTACTACTACAGATGGTTGTATGAAACATCTCAAGATAGACATGATCGTAAATTTTTACCTTTTGATCTATCAATCATAACAAATAGAGATGAGTTAGGAAAAGATGTAGATGGCTTACTACCTGTTAAGACATATATCACTGATGAAAAGCTTTTTACACTTGTTACTGAAATGCCTGCAAACAAGAAGAAATCATTCTTCAATAAAGACAGTATAAACTACGATGAAGAGTTTTCAAAATTAGCCAGTGACATTATAGATCTCCAACATGGGAATCTGGATCGAGACGTACATATCCTCTTGAATAGAGGTATAGCCGAAATTATAGCAAAGCGCTATGTTCTTTAATTGTTTTTGAATATTTAATGTAAAGACTTTAATACAACCAGACATGTCACATAAATTAAGCCTGATACCTGAACAGAATATTGCAAATAATGGTTGGAATCCCTATCCTAATAATCCTTATGATGAAACTAGAATACAAGAGATCAAGGATAATATAACCAAGATAGAAGTTCCGGTTACTTCTATTCCTTCTCCATTTGCACAGATGCATCTTTTTGAAACCTCTTTTACATTTATTAACAAAGAGTTTGTCAATGATTCTTCTATACTTAATGGAAAAACGAGTTATCATAAATATATTTCACACTGTCTAGATGTTTTTGAAATTTTATTTAGTTATGAAACTTTAAAACTTCAAAATAGAATAGAAATTCAGCTATGGAAAAAGGAAGAATTAAATGCTTTGATAAAAGATCAAAACATAGGTCTGAAGACTTTTGCCGAAACGCTAAAGATTTTTATTACAAACTACAACAATGACAGACGATTTGTAAATCAAGGAATCACAAACGCATTTGATGAATTTATTTTGATTTATATAGATAACACGATAGTAGCTGGCACTTCTCCTTACACAGGGTTTTTTACTATAGGTGATGACATATTAGTGAATATCTCTGATAAACAAAATAGAAAATTCTTTTCCAGTAATAAACCATTATATGAAAGAGAAGTTGATTTTCAAAAGTATATGAATGTACTCTTTGCTACAGAACCGGAAGTAGCCCAATCGTTTAAAGAATTACAGACGTATATAAAAAACAACAATACAAAAACGGCTAGCGAAGAAGTTAGAAACCTTGTAGGAGAATTAGAAAGAGGTACTACTCCAGAGTTAGTAAGAGAGTATAGAATCCTTGAGATTAATAATGAGGAAGTTAGTTTTCTAAGTGGGCGAGTTCCTTTTCTATGCGAAAAATTTAATAGTGTAAATGAACAAGAAATTGCGAAGAATAGTGATTTTGTTATTAAAACATCTAAACGATTAGAACGTCCTCCACTTGCATTACTAGAAGGCGTTACTAAAAAAAGATGGACATATCTAGATAATACATTTCCTGAAAATTGTATTGTGAGATCTACAGCTCCTGTAGAAGACAGAAAATTACCAGAATCTGTCATAGAATACCCTTGGATTACTCGTGATGATGTGCTTTCTAAGCACCTTATCCAATTAGAATATAATGTGAATACAGATAAGTATTGGTTACCTCAAGGTCCCGTAAAAAATATTATGTTACCAGTGACTCCAATTTATTTTCATTATTTTACCATAGAAGACCTTAAAAAACAAATCACAGTAGAAAAACTCAATCTAGGTGCAATACTAGTAACACTAGATATTCCTGTTCAAGGTGATAATGGTAGGGGAACTATAAAGTTTGAACGTACGTATGATTTTGTAGCCCCAGAAACGATAGATAATCCTGATTATGGAGCGGTAATTAAGTCTTCTCTTGCCTTTGGGATATATCCATTTTTTAAAGTTTCTAATCCTGTATTTAATGATCGTTACAAAGTACTTTCCTTTCATTTGAAAGGAGAAGAAATTGCATATCAGTTTTTTAGAGAAGAAAATACGACTCCTGCGATTACAAAAATAGAAGCTAGCGCACATTCAAGAACGCGTAAAGATGAAGGTTATCCTTCTATTTCTACGTATTTGGATATCACAAATATTACGTATAATGCGCAAGGAGAGTTAGCATTTGATGGTGATCGTGATATCACTTTTGATGGAGTATCTGTTACTATAGAAAACCTTGATGAGAACAGTAGCTTGCAAGGTTGCCTACTTCCTTTAATGGGAGAGGCTAGACAACTTATAGATGGAGATACCTCTATCGCTTTTGATATAGGTACGAGCAATAGTTTTGTTGCTTTAAAGACAGCAAATATAGTAGAAAATCTATCCAGTTATGAAGGAAAAGGGTCTTCTATGCAACCGCATTTTGTGCTACTTAATGAGCGAGCCATTGAAGGAGAAGACTATAAAAAGAATGACCTTAATGAAGTAAACCCTATTTACGGGGTAGTACAAGATGCAGAGTTCTTACCAAGTATGGTAGGGGATGATTCCTTATTTAAATTTCCTATACGTTCAGTGATTAATGTAGATAATGATACCAATGCAGAAGAGGTAAATAGTATTAATATTCTCTCTAATGCAAACATTCCGTTCGCTTTTGGACATAATGTACTGAGAAGAGAATACGATTTTTCGCATTCCAATATCAAATGGGGTGTTACAGACAGCAAAAATCAAGGCGCTTTTAATAAACTAAGAGGTTTTATAGAACAGCTTGTTTGGATGGGGAGAAATAAGCTGTTGAGTGAAGGATACAATCCTAAAGTAGCGAATGTGATTTGGTTTAAACCATTAAGTATGGGGAACAAACAGATGACTGTTTTTAATACGATTTGGAACGAATTATATGCAAACTATTATAGTAAATCAGATAATCTGTCAAAATTAGTATCTGTTACCGAATCCTGGGCTCCTTATTATAGCTACGATAGAACGTTTGGTACTGGAGAGGTCTATATGAATCTGGATATAGGAGGTGGTACTACAGATCTTATTGTGTTTAAAAACAACAAACCTGCATTAACAACATCGTATCGATTTGCGGGTAATAGTCTTTTTGAATCCTACGGCAGTCATAACCCTTTTGATAATGGATTTGTATCAAAATATGAAAACCAAATGTTAAAACATTTTGGAAATGATGTAAAGAAAAGAGAAACAATGAAATATATTAAAGAGTCAAAAGGGTTACAGTCTACAGACTTAGTAAGCTATTTCTTTAATTATAGTTCATTTACTAAAAACTTGAAGTTAGATAGTGAGTTTAAGTTACTCTTCTTAATTCATAATTGTTCCATTTTTTATCACTCTATGCAAATTTTAAAGATGAGTGAGGTTGATAAACTTCCATCCTATATAGGTGTAAGTGGTAATGGAGCTAAACTACTAGAAATTACAAATGGAGACAAAAACTTGAATAGATCTCAAGGAATGTCAAAAGTGGTGCAATTGTTAACAAAAGAGGTGTTTGAATTGGAAGAACTCCATAAAATAGAGTTGCAGATTCTAAGCAAT
The DNA here is from genome assembly GCF_042653865.1 of Dokdonia ponticola. Classification (NCBI taxonomy): domain Bacteria; kingdom Pseudomonadati; phylum Bacteroidota; class Flavobacteriia; order Flavobacteriales; family Flavobacteriaceae; genus Dokdonia; species Dokdonia ponticola. The sequence continues at coordinate 67,161 of NZ_JBHSFV010000003.1, forward strand.
CCGAAAGAATCTACCGCTATAGGAGGTATACAGGGAATTGAAAAAATTAAACTAGACCCTACACTAGATACTGAGAATTACCACATCTCTATAGGAACGAAAGAAGATCTTATTAAAGACACAGATGCAGAAAGCAAACGAAACCTAAAATACGCAGACTTCATTAAGGAAGGTAACATGAAGATTGACGAGGTTGCAGAGAATATAGTTTCCTTTTTTGAATACTTCTTTGACACACTATGGTATCAAGCAGATTTTGTGAAGAATTTTGGGGTAGATAAATCTTATAATACAGATAAGCTTAAAGTATTCTTTACAGATGCTTCTAAAATAAAAAATACGATACGTGAAGTCATTAATCATAAGATAGAAGTAGAACAAGAATCTATCATAAATGACACTTTTTTCTTTGAAGCAATAAAAGCATATCTCTATGCCTTTTCAAAAATCATTGTTTCTGATACTATTAATGAATTTAAAGGGGCATAATAATGAGATATCAATATAAGTTATTCTTACTATTTATAACGTTTTTTATGTTGTTGGGTTGTGGTGATGGGTTAGAATCAGAAGGGACTAAAGAAAGTGCTCCTGATAGCAATAAAGAAGAGAAAGAATTATCAGAGGAAGAGAAATTTAAAAGAGATAGTATTCGTCTTGTTGAAAGAAAAAAAGAGCTTATCATAAAATTTTATGATAGTATAGGATACAAAATGATAGATCTTATACTGAAAAATCGAGTATATGAAACAAACCCAGACCAAAGACCTAATGTAAAAGATATAGGCTTAAATAATTTTAACTCTAAACTTAAAGAGGAAGCTGTAAAATCATATGCAAAATCTTTAATTAAGCATAGAGACATATTACTTTCTAATCTAATTGAAGATACTATCTATAAAAGATTAGACACTATTTTAATAAGTCGTTTTTATGTTGACACGATTGTTGGAGAAGATAAAGATGGGAAAGATAGGGGGTCTATAGATTTATATGTAAAGCTACATGATGAAATTCAAGCAAGTATTGATACTCTTAAAAATAATATTGAAGTATTAGATTTAAAAGATGATCAAAAACCTCACGAAAATCAAGTAAAAGAAGGAAATGCAAAAACTGCATTAAGTCAGGATTCAGTAGAAGATAATACTATTCCACTAATTGAATCTATCAAATCGCAAGGTATACTTTTTTTGATACTATTTTTAGCTAGTATTGTTTTTAACATCATACAATATATTATATATAGAAAGAAGTCAAAACAACGAAACGGGGAGCTATCACAAGCAAAGGATAAATTGACTTCAAATGAAACAAAACAGGGCAAAAATTCTGATGATTCTTTTAAACCTAAACCCTCACAGTTAAGTGCCCACATTGTCAGAAATAAAATAGAAAGTGCATATCAAACGATGCGCAAAACATTGTTACAGCGCTATCATCGAGACTGTGTGGGAGTACAAGAAGTTACCTACAATACACTTCTTTCAGATACGTTGACAGAAGCGCAATCAAAAAGATTTACTTCCGAACAAGAATTAGCCTCCTATATTTCTAATCCGCTTGATAAGCATCGTATGCTATTAGAAAGTGATATAAAAGAATGTATACCCCAAGATTTGGCAATACAACAAATACATACAAGTGTTACAGCAGAAAGTTTTCTCTCTAGAATAAATACTGCCATCATTCCCGAGTCAGATGTTCGTTCTAAAGTGCAAAGCCTAAAACAAAACCTTATAGATGAACTCCCTCTTACAACAACGCAAGAAGTGCTTTCTGGAATTATACAAGATTATAAAATAAATATAGAAACACATCTTACTAAGATGTTACAAGAAAATCTTGTTTTTTATTTCCCATTTGCAGATGTAAGAGGAGCGCTCTCAGACGAAAAAAAATCTAAGACAAAGGCACGCGACAGTGCTTTGCAATTATTGTTGTCTCCTGATGATATTACAAAAGCTGCCTTCCATTTATTACTAGATCAAGAGCAAATGATGCAAGCGGGAATTATGAGTTATGACTCCTTATTATTACCTATTTGTGAGTTGAAGCCAGAAAATTTTAATTCATCAGGCACAAGGATAGAAGAAATAGGAACACAGGGTGGCAAGATGGTTTTAGAAGACGGTAAGTGGAGAGTGAAAGATAAACTCCCTATTAAAATTATATAAAAATCTGATGAGGTTTTATGCGCTTTCGCGAAAGCGTATAGAATACTTTCAAAATAGTTAATCTATTATATTATGGAAATATTGGTTTTATTACTACTTATAACACACATCATCGTGTTAGTTCTTTTATGGAAATATATAAAAACATATAAAGAGAATAACTTTAATTACCTGAATAAGGAGCTTAAGACGCTGAAAAGTTTTTTTTCACAAGGTCTTTTAGTTTTGGAGAAAAATGTAACGGCATTTGTAGCATTATCTACAGCATCTTTTGATACCCTACAAAAAGAACATACACAGTTGGTGAGTGATCATAAATCAAGATTTAAAGAGGTAACCACTTTTATTAAGTCAGATTACACATCCCTTACAGAATTACTCAAAACAAATAATGATTTGCTCGCGAATCTTCTAGAGCGCACAGAAGAAAATATTACAAAGAATAATGATTTAAAACCATTGCTGGTTAATAGTAATGATGAACTTGAGAAGGTATATGGGAAAATAAAAATGGTCATCTCTAATTATGAGAAAAATTTAAAAGATATTAAAGAAGAGATAGAAGATGCACTCCAAATTATAGAAGATAATATGAGTAGTAAAATAAAACAAATTGCTATAAGCGGAGAGAAGACAATAGCAAGCTCCTTAGAAAACAGTAAAATAACTATTGAAAAAGTCACTCAAGAAACCAATAGTGGACTTAGAAAAGTGCTTAAAGAGAATCAGATACAATTGCTTACAGATAAGATGGGAGTGATGGAGAAAGAATTACAAGTAGGTCTTGAAAAAGTACAAGAAAACCTATCGGGTCTTGATGAAGCATTTATTATAAAATTCAAAAATCTTTTAGAATCAAGTGTAAAGAATAAAAATAAATCGCCATTAAACGATTTAAAGAAATGGTGGGATAGTTAATGTAATGTTTTTATGGAAACTTATTTTTTATGGTTTTTGATTTTTTTTGTAGGTAGTGTTATGGCGCTATTTTATTGTGAGTATAAATCTACACTACAGATTATAAAAAGCATTCTACCTAAAGTCTTTAGTAAAATACTTCTTATCTCCTTTGCCCTTATCACCTTTATTTTTGGTATACATGCTGATGTTTTTTCTAGTTATGATAAATATACAGCAGACCTAAATCGTCAATATAATTGGTTTTCTATAGAGGATATTCTTCGTTTTCCTGTAGAACAATACGGTATAAATATTAAAGATCTATATCCTAGCAATATTATTGATTTTAAAAATAATATTATTAAAGAATATCCCACTAGAAAAATCACCATCCTTTTAGATAAAACAGGGTCAATTAAAAATGATAAAGGAAGTAAAATAAAAAAAACATTAATTAAAAAACTAAATAATGAGATATATGAATTTGAAAAACATATAGATACTACTACAATAAAAGTTGAAGATTTATTTTTACTTACAGCTTTAGAACAACTTACCCGAGATGAGAAGAGAGGTTTAACACATATAGAGGTTCTCATCTACACTGGAAGCGAAAATAATAAAGGAGTGGTAAACTATATTGAAAAAGCACTTAAAATTGATTATAATAAGTATGATGATAGCCTTAGAAGTCAGGCCATAATAAAATGCCTCAAAAAAATAAATAACTACAATACTGAGGAGTATAAAAAAATTATAAATAATCGATTTACAGATTTTTATGAACTTGGGAACGAACTTAAAGCTCCTAAATTCATAGGAAATGGAACTTCAAAAAATAATGGTTATGGTAAAAAATATGATCATACAAGCATAATACTTCTTAGTGATTTCTATCATGAAGAAGGTTTTTTAAATAAAAATGTAAAAGATGTAGAAAATGTTTGGTATAATATTAGAAATAGAGTTTCTCAATTAAATTTAATCTCATTCAATAATTCAAATACTAGTAATTCATCCAAATATATCTCTAAGGCAATTAAAGAAACATTCCGAAAAAATTTCAATCATTTATATTTTTTTGAATATGAAGAACATCTTGATAATCAGCTTGCTATAGATGAAGAAATAAATACCATGTTTTCAACAGTAATTGATGCAGAAAATCCTCAACCATTGATAACTTACCATTCTTGGAATAAACAAGATTATAAGTTTGATTATAAAGGGGAGGTTCAAATTCTACGTCAAGATGGGGATAGAGATTTAATTATAGGATTTGCTAATAGAATAAGACCTCAAAATTATATAAAACCTTATGATTATATAACTATTATAAAAAAGAGAGACAATATTAGCGCTAGGAATACCTCTAATAAAATAAAATTATATGAATATCAGAAAGATAAAATTAAGGGCTCAAATAGTGATATATATGAAATCTCTTTTTTGATCGATGAGATAGAAAGCAAGAATTTTTTCCTGGAATTTAGCTATCCAAATACAAGTTACGCAGTTAGACATCCTATCCTATTTAAGCCAGTTTTGCCAGCGACAGCCTGTTTATATCTATTTGCTTTATACCTTGTATTTGCCTTTTCTTCTTTATACCTATTTTTTTATTATTTAGTTGTTATGTTCAAGCTTAAATCAAAAAAAAATAAAACCAAACCTTTTCTTATCATAGCTTTAATATTATATGTTCTGATTACAATATTCCTTGGCTATCATTTATATATACTTATTTCTGATCTAATAACATATAATAAAGATTTACTAGAAACTTTCCCAGTTGTGATTATAGTATCAGTTATTCTCTTTACTGTTTTCTTACACATTATATCATATAGAATTTATATTGATAGGGTTACTAGTGAAATGAACTTTAATGATAGTTGCTATAAAATTCAAAATGCAGATAATTAAATTATGAAAACTTCAAATTATTTAAACCCATTCCTTTTATTATTAATACTCACATCTTGCTCTCCTGAAGCAACCACTATACAAATGATTCAGGAAAATCCTGAAAAATACACTACCAAAGAGTACTTTATAATTTCAAATTTTTCTATTGTAGAGACCGCTTCCTTCATGAATTATTCTATAAGTATTATAGAAGATGAGACAGGTAGTATTTCTTTTATTTCTAGTAAACCTTATAATGACTCTCAAAAAATTTCTAGAGAAAAAGTAAAATATGTACGTCTTTAAAGTGATAAAAAACAAAATATAGAACTGTTGGTAGATAAAAAAAGTAGTGACATGATTAAAACGTATGGGCCTATGGTGGCTAGCTTTATTTTGGAAGCTTCATATAGAAGCCTTCAATAAAATTTTCTAATAAAACTTAAATTTTGTTTCAACTCAAAAACACAGTATTTCTTTTTTTTATATGTCTGTCTCATTCAGTATGTGGGCAGAGTACAAAAAAACAATTTATTCTTTCCTCAGGAAGTGCAGGAGGTAATTACAATAGGACTGGGGCGTTTATTACAAGTGTTTTGGATAGTGTATATCCACAGTTTCAGTTTATAAATATTGAGAGTTCAGGATCTTTAGAAAATATTAAACAGCTAGATGATCGTTTTGCAGATTTTGCCATTGTGCAACGAGATGTGCTTTTAGAAAATATATATAATGAGGTTAACGGGATCAAAAATGTAGAAGTAATTCTCCCCTTATTTGAAGAAAAACTTTTAGTGTACATAAAAGGAGCATTATCTAATAGTAAATCGCTAACGAGTTCTTGTAAAAAATTTAAAAAAATAGGGTTCACTAGTAAAGGAGGGTATTCATTCAAAATATTTGAAAAAATTTGTCGATTACTCAATGTCAATCTTAAAGATATGGAGATTGTAGAGAATACATATCCTGTATTATCTCAATCTTTGAAGGACGGAACAATAGATGCATTAATTACATTTTCACTTCCTATAGAAGCTATACATTCCGACGAAAAAATAGGGTTAGTAGGGTTGTCAAATTCAGAAATAGAACTTATAACAAGTAAGATTAATAATGTTTCTTCTATAACTTTTATGACCGATTCTCAAAAAAGGACAATAGGTAGCTGGACATTTTTAGTAGGACTAGATAAGAGTATCGAAGATATTCATAGCTCTAACAAAAAAACAATGTCTCAGGAGTTATTTGAAGCAACAAAAGCGAAAGAAATTCCCATCGCAAAAAATATAAAAGAGAGTGTTCTTTATTTTCAAAAAAAAGAAAACCATTCATTTCTTTATGGTATTCCCATGAGTGCCTCAACAGGAGAACTTATGAATTATACTACTTGGGATATTACGAGAATATTATTTCTTCTATCCCTTTTTGTATTTGCTGGAATTTTAATATACATGCTACGAAAAAGATTATTCCAAATAGATATGCATATTATCTGGATTAGATATAAGCACATTATTTTTGGGATACTTATTATTTGTATATTTTACTATATAAGTGTAGAGGGTTTGCTTATCGCAGAATCTTCTTTTTACAAGAAATTAGGTATAAAAAGTAAAGTCCTTAATCTTACGAAGTCAGACCTTCATTTCTGGATCATTATTACAAACCTTACAGGAAATAATAATAACATTTTCCCTTTGTCCTATGTAGGACAGCTCATGTTATCTTTTAGTTCTTATATATTAATTGTAGGATCTATTATTATAGGTTTTTTTGAATATATCATATACAGATTTAATAAAAAGAGAAAACAAGGACTTATGGAATTTAACAACAAAAATCACATTGTCGTCATAGGCTGGAAAAGTAATACTTCCAAATTTCTTGAAGAGCTTATTATTGCTAAAAACTCTTACAAAAGGAAACTAGGTAAAATTATTACTATTGTAGAAAATCCTATACAAACAATAGAGAATTATCCAGAGATAAAAAAGTTGCAGGAAAAAAGATATATTGAGTTCGTTGCAGGAGATGCAACAGATGAAATAGTTCTTAAAAAAGCGAGTATTGAAAAAGCAAATACAGTTGTCATTCTATCTGAAAACACAACAAAAGAAGCAGATCAAAAAACACTTTTAAGGGCATTAGCAATATCACGCTATTGTCGAAAAAAAATGCTCGAAAAAACAAATAATCTTGAAAGTATAATATCAGAATACGATAAACATCAAGTAGATAAATATATAGATTCTATATACATAATTGCAGAATTAAATGATCAAAAATATACAGAAGACCTTAAAAAATCTGATGTAAATGAAATCATAAATAGTAGTGTTTATAGCAAAAATATTATTACGCAGAGTCTTCTAAATCATGGTGTTTCAAAAGTGCTAGATGAGGTGCTTAATTATAATGAGTTTAATGAGTTTTATACTATAGATTTAAAATTACATAAATTCAAATCCTTTGTAGGCAAAACATACGATCAGTTATTACCACTTCTAAGATTAAAAGGTATTTTATTAATTGGAATACGTGTAGTATATCACAATACGAATGATCAAGAAATTATAGATGACGAAGCATTACAGCTATTATTAAAAGAGGAAGGTTTAAAACGACAAATTATAGTAAATCCTACAAATCAAATAGAAAAAGATAGACCCACAGATGATGATGACCAATTAATCGTTTTTTGTACAGGAGCTAGCGTTCTAGAAAAAGCATTTTAAAAATTACATTAGGAAGGCTAATAAACTACTGAAATTGAATTTTTCATGCAATTTCGCGAACCTACCTGATGACAGACAGCAACGTACTAAACTTACTCTAACTATATACGATCAACTTGAGGTTACAAAATGACTCAGCCGTGAGTATGTAAAACCCTTTGAAAACGTAATTATGCTGCCATAGGTAAGGAATCTGGTTGTAAGATGAAAACTTGCTGAGGGGTTTCTAATGTTGCTGTTTGTGTCATAAACATAGGATACACACTGTACGATAACCAAATCTGCACTAACTTAACAGGAATCTGGATCGCATCTTTCATTCCTAATTTAGAATCATCTACGTGAATCCAACGTTGTAAAGGCTGCTCATACATTTTGGTCATAATTTCTTTGGTCCCAAAGTGTTTTTTAAGGCGCATAAAGATTTCTACATCAAATAACCATCTTGTTAAAAATGCGTTGTTATACGCCAAAGGAATCGCGCTTCTTCTGAATACTTTGGCACCACATTGTGTGTCTTCAATCGGGAGACCAAGAATCATAAAAACAATCATCTTTATGATTTTTGAAAATAGATTTCTCATGACATTTCTCTCAATCTGCCCGTCACCTTTTCCTCGGGATCCATATACCAGCATAAGCTCTTTGTTTTTATGAAGGGTATTGGTGAGGCTTTTAAAATCATCAAAATCTGTAGAGAGATCTGCATCTATAAAACCAATGTAATCAATATCTTTTCGGTTAAATAAATAGCGAGAGCCATAACGCACAGCAGATGCTTTTCCTGCATTTTTCTTAATATCTACAATACTTACTCTAGTGCTAGCACTTTTTTGTATTTTTTCTAAAACTTCAACGGTATTGTCTTTACTTCCATCATTTACAAAACATAAATGATAGTTTTCATGCGTCGTAATAAAGTGAATAAATGCGTCTACAGGTAAACGTTTTGCTTCGTTGTAACAAGGGATAATAATTCCAGTTTTCATAGTATATTAGTTTTGATTTCTGAGTCAAAAGTAGATTGGACCCACCCCTGTTTTTGAACAAATTCGATGGATGGCAATTTTGTATAGATGAATGAAAAAAAGGCATAGACCATCACTTCGTTTGAAGAAGGAAGTTTGTTATATCTTTAAATTTCAAAAGAATAGTGAATCTATACATGAAAGAAAGCACCAATAAACACCTGTTAATAGCCCTACTTGTGGGGCTCGCATTTCATGGCACTTCTATATTTTTTACACTAGAAACTACGTATGATGCATTAATCCATTTGTTTTTTGCAGATCATTATGCAACTAGTTGGTTTGAACCGTGGAATTATAAATGGTATACAGGATTTACCGTAACGAGTTATCCTCCATTAGTGCATCAATCTATCGCAATACTATCAATACTAGGAGGATTAAAATTTGGGTTATTCACTATTGCGATTGTCAGTGTTATTTTATTTATAACAGGGGTGTATCGGTTTTCGTTGTTAATCACTTCCAACAGAACTATTGCAGGGTATGCAGCGATACTGGCAGTATTTTCTTCTTCGTTTGTAGAAACGCTTCACATTTTTGGTCAGTTGCCTAGCATTATCGGTATTTCTGTACTTATGCATGCCTTGCCTGAGATTTATCTTTGGTTAAAAACAGGGAAGTACCGCTATTTGTTTACGTCGTTATCTTTAATAGCTGTTACAGTAACTTCACATCACGTAACCCCCATTTTTGGAATGATATTCTTTATTTTTCCTTTGATAGGTATGGTGATTATGGATGTATCTAGAGAACAAGTGGCTTCTATGAAAGCAGTTACGTTCCAAGTCTTCTTCCATAGTTTTTTAAAATTGTTTAAGCGAATTCTAGGCTTTGGAGCACTGTCACTTGTGATTATTGTGGGCTGTATTCTTCCGTATTGGATCAATTCTAAAAATAACCCAATTACACAGGTTCCTATTCCTCATGGATCTCGAGATCATTTTTTAGAGATCACCTCATCAGGATTGGTTTTCTTTTTAATCCCCTGGGGTGTGTTGCTCATTGTTTTACCGTATATCTTCTATAGATATTTTAGTAAACGTTATTTATTTTTTGGACTTTCTATCACATTGCTGTTTATATTAGGTACAGGAGGAACCACCCCTATTCCTAAAATGATGTTAGGAGAAACCGCCTTTAATATTTTAACCTTAGACAGATTTACATTGTGGGCAAGCATTATGTCGTTGCCTATTTTTGGAGAGTTTGTTTACCGATTTTCTGAAGGTGATTTAAAGCAACGCATTCAATCGAAGTTTGGAACGATCTATCACCGCATTATTGGAGGAGTTTTGGCGGGACTTTTTATTTTTATGACCATTTTTACGATGAGTCTTGGGTACTTTAGACCTTCCCAACCTCAAAAAATAAAAATGCTGCCTATTGTCAACTTCCTTAATCAGGATGATCACGATAAATGGCGATTTTTAACCTTAGGGTTTGGAGATCAAATGGCGTGGTTATCCGCACAAACCAACGCTCTTTCAGTAGATGGTAATTACCACTCTGCACGACGTTTGCCAGAATTAACAACAAGACCTATCGAACGTTTGGAAAATTCAAAATATAAAGGTGTTGCAGGGATAGGCTCCTTACAGCAATTTTTAACAACTCCAGAAAAATACAATCTTAAGTATATTTTTTCTAATGATAAGTTTTATGATCCTGTATTATATTTCTGTGGCTGGCAACGATTGCGACAGTTAGAAAACGGAATCATGGTATGGGAGCGTCTCAATGTGAAACCCATTCCTGCGATTTTGCCTAAAGATAACATCCCCCAGTGGCAAAAAATACTTTGGGGCATTATTCCTTTTTTAACGGTCATCATCGCATTTATGCTCAACATCCAAATGCTATGGATACGCACTTTAAAAACCAAAGAAAAACCCATCCCTGCCTATTTAAACTTTAAAAATGTATACACGCGATTTTCCAAGAATCTTCTCAGGGTGACACATATCTGGTCTATTATTTTAGGGGGATTGGTGTGCTACGGACTTTATTTGTTTTACCTTAAAAACGACTCGCAACGAACTCCTAAAAATGCGATTGTTGCCTATTATGACGCCTTAGATTTTAAAGAGTTTGAAAAGGCATATGCGCTCGTGGAAGGAAAAGAAGCACTACCCATAGCACAATATATGTTAGAAATTTCTGTAACTGATGGTTTATTGAGTTCGTATGCCAAATTAGACCATATTGAAACCATCATTACTGAAAATAATGATACATTGGCGACTGCCAAAGTCATCACCCACTGGATCACACCACTTGAAAAAATACAACAAGAAGACTATAAAACCTTGATAAAGCAAGACGGAAAATGGTATATACAGCATCAGCCTTTAGATACAGATATCCCCCCCGATCAGTTGTATGCGTCCAATAGAACCCAATACTTTAATCAAGGGAGAAGACGTGTTACAACGGAGCAAACACATCACGAAGATGTTTTAAAACAACCCGTTTTAGAAGTGCTCTCTGCAAAATTAGTTCAGTATGACACCCATTATGCGATTGTAGGAGAAGTGCAAAATTTAGAAAATGTCCCTGCCGATGTCGTCTTAAAAGGAACGCTGTATAATGATGCTAATAAAGAACTCGCCACCTACAATGCAAAAGACCACATAAAGCATAAATTAATGCCAAAAGAGATCAGTTCCTTTAGAATTGATTTTGAAGGGATCGCCTGGTCTAGAACCAAGGATTCGATTCCTACATCATTTAATCCTGATGAGTTTACACCTGTCGAATTTGAAGAACAACCCACAAAATTTAATGTACAAGTCGCTGGTAATGTCGCAACGTCAGATGTATACAAGGAAGCCTCACTAAGTGCCATTTCTGTTGGCTCCAAAACGATTACAGGAAATATATTTAATAGCGGGATCGAAGAAATTACAGTGCCACAGCTTCTGATTACCTATTATGATACGAATAAAACCTTACTTTGGGTAGATCACTTATTTATCAAAGAAGGCATCCGACAACAACGCAAACAAGAATTTGAGTTTCCTCTTTTAGAAGAAGGAGGAATACAAGTTATAAATGATGAGATGAAAAATATTTTTGTCAACGGTTTACCTAATGATGGTATTTCCAATAAAGTGGTTCCTAATAGAATTGAAAGTCACACGACTTCAGAGCTACAAAAAATTGTACATCCTAATTATTCCTATATTAAAATTGAAATCAATTCCTATATCGGAAACCCTAAATAAATGAAGCATCGTAAAAACATACCCCTGATCTTTTGCTTATTTATGTCCCTTTTTGCTATGGGACAAAACAACAACCAAGATCATACCATCCAACTACTGACAAATCAAACAGATTTTGAAGTGGGGAGTGCTGTCGCATTGCAGTTTTCATCTTCTCAGGAAACACAATCATTTATGTATTGCTCAAACAGTTATGGTACAATACTGATATCACCAACAATTGAAAACAAAATACTCAGTTATACAATACCTGATTTTATCACCAACAAATCAGGTGTTATAAACTGGAAGTTGGTCGATGATTCTTCAGTTTCAGGTTCGTTGATGATGTATTCCAAAAAAGAAGTGACCTCTATGGAGACATATATTGGTCCCCCAACGATTGAAGCAGGAGGTACAGATTACACCATGCTTGTCGTGATCCCAACAGATTCCTTGGATAATCCGTTGCCAGAAAATACGATTGTGACAAGCTCATATCAATTTTTGGCTACCCAAAAAGAAGAAGATATTGTTACCAATAATATCATCGCCTATCAAAATATATATTCTCAAAAGAAAAGCGGTCGGTTATTTATCTCTTCTGAGTGCTTAGAAACCCATTCAAAAGAATATACAATTGATGTCCTCCCTGCCATTCCCACAAATTTCACCATCTCAGCAACCCGGTCTCACAACTACGCAGACGGAAATCAAATCACTTCTTTCCACACTTCTATCTTAAAAGATGCCCACGGTAACACGGTAAGTGACGGCACTTTTGTTACTTTTTTCATCCGAAATAAAAAAGGAAATATCTTGAAAACATCTGGGACGACCGTACAGGGAATTGCCACGTCCAAGATGATTCATCCAGATCACGAAGACCAGTGGAGCATCAAGGCGTATGTGCAAGGAATGGCAGAAAGCAATACTATCACCGTAGCTTATCAACAAGTGGTTAAGGAGGTGGAGACCGCTTTCGCGAAAGCAAATAGAGAAATCAACGTCGGTCCCCTACAAAGTTTTATGGGACAAATGATCCCAGACGGCTTCCAGGTCTCGCTAGAAGTATATAAAAATGAACGTTTGCTCACCACCTATACCGAAACCTCAAAAAACGGACATGTCTCTTTTGAATTAATGTCCGCTATTTTTGAAAATGGGATCTATACATTGAAGGTGAAAACCGCAGGGTTAGAAAAGAACTATCCAAATATGAAGCTATGGTAAAGATGAATAAACATCTACTCAGAACCGCTCTGATCGTATCGTATATGGTAATCATCGCTGTTATTATAGGCGGAATTAGTTCGCTGTTTAGCTATCTAAATACAGGCGCCGATAGAGCCTCTATCCTACACACGGAGATCCAGAAAATAAATCAATATATACCCACGGTGGTTTGGGGGTCTTTACAAAATGAAGGCCGACCCATGGATGCGCAAACATTGTCGCGTCTTGAAAATAATTATCTGGATGCATGGTATATCAAACAACGAGCCTATCAATCCAATTCAACAGAGGGAATTGAGGACTATTACACAGAAAATGCCCGAAAAAACCTGTATGAAACCGTTGCCTACAATAAAGCAGCAGGAATTACAATAGAAGCAACAACCCTAGAACATCATCCTGAGATCGATTTTTTTAGTGAAGATGGTCAATTGATAGTACTTACAGATACGGATGTTGTAGAGTACAAACGGATGTATATAAACAATGTGTTTGTCCTCGAAACCAAAGAAGTATCCACCTACAAAGTGCTGTTTTTACTGGAAGACGGTTTTTGGCGAATTAGGCACATGATTAGAGAAAACACAAAACCATATATTGAAAAACAGTCAACTAAACTAGTAAACGACATCCCTACAAAAGGTATCAATTATTACCCTCAAGCAACTCCTTGGGATACGTTTGGAGAGGGTTTTGACACAGAAATACTACACAAAGATTTCAACATCCTACAAGACGCAGGCTTGCAAAGCATTCGCATATTTGTTCCCTATGAAGATTTTGGGAAAGCCAATATACATGCAGAAAAATTGAAAAAGTTAGAACAAACCCTTGATATGGCTGCGCAATACGATCTAAAAGTAATGATTACGCTTTTTGATTTTTATGGAGCGTATTCTGTGCTGGATTGGACCTTAAATAGGCGTCACGCACACACCATCGTTTCCCAATTAAAAAACCACCCCGCTTTGTATGGTTGGGATATTAAAAACGAACCCAACCTAGATTTTGAATCTCGCGGCAAGCAAAATGTAGTAGCATGGTTGGATATGATGACTTCTTTTGTAAAATCTATCGATCCCCAACATCCTGTCACAATTGGATGGTCAAATGCAGAAAGTGCCATAATTCTTAAGGACCAAGTAGATGTGGTATCCTTCCATTTTTATGAAAATATAGATACACTAGAAGAGGTGTATGCGTCCTTACAAAAGGAGATTCCTCAAAAATCGATCGTACTCAGCGAATTTGGAATGTCGTCTTATAAAGGATTGTGGAATCCCTTTGGGAATTCAGAAACAGCACAAGAAGCCTATCACAAAAAAGCACAAACTATTTTTGCAAAAAATAAGATTCCCTTTATGTCTTGGACACTCTATGACTTTGCAGAAATACCCACCGAAGTTGTTGGAAAACTACCTTGGCGTAAAAACAATCAAAAACGATTTGGGTTTATAGATGATACTGGAAATAAAAAACCAGCATTCCAATATATTTCTACGAATTCTAAGGATAGTAAGTGAATTCTTATTTTCAATTAAGGGCATTGTAAAGTGAGCTACTACCTACTTTAGTTCAAAACAGCACACCTCTATATAAGTAATAAAGACTTACTACTATCCTCCCAGAGGATTACTGTGCTGACGATTCCAACAAAATCAATGTGACACTTACCTAAGTAAGGGCTAGGGAGGTGTGAATTTTCAGTTTCAATTTCGACTTCAATTTCAATTTTGAGATAACACACCCCTAACCCTCCTTTCTAGGAGGGAATACTCTTATGAAAAAAATAGAGGGACAACCATTAATTTTCCATTTCCGCTTTCGCGAAAGCGGTTTTACCCCGTATCTTTGTGATAAATTGTACTACTCTTGAGTAAAACAACACTCTCGCAACACCTTGCACAGTCTCAGCAACTGCTGAAATTGCAGAATGCTATTGCCCAAAATCATCGAAACATACAAGCTAAAGGGCTGATAGGCTCTGCAGTATCTTACACCATAAGCGCTGTGTATGAAAACCTTGAACGCCCCATTCTCGTGGTACTTAACGACAAGGAAGAGGCAGCCTATTACCTAAATGATCTGGAGCAATTACGTAAAGAAGTCAATGTATTATTCTATCCAGGGAGTTATAGAAGACCGTACCAGATAGAAGAAATCGACAATGCAAACATTCTTTTACGTGCAGAGGTATTAAATCGGATCAATAGTCGTAAGAAATCGGCATTGATTGTGACGTATCCAGATGCGCTGTTTGAAAAAGTAGTCACAAGAAAAGAACTAGACCGACAGACCTTAAAAGTACATGTAGGAGACAAGCTCTCGATTGATTTTATCAATGAGATGCTGTTTGAATACCATTTTAAACGTGTTGATTTTGTTTCAGAACCTGGCGAATTTTCAGTGCGTGGAGGAATTGTAGATGTGTTTTCTTTTAGTCATGACGAGCCGTATCGGATGGAATTTTTTGGTGACGAAGTCGATAGCATCCGTACATTTGATGTGGAGACACAACTTTCTTCTAACCAAGTTAAGAAAATTTCGGTCATGCCAAATGTCGAAAACAAGGCATTGGAAGAAAAACGAGATACCTTCCTTAAATACATCGCGAGTAACACCTTAGTCTTTATCAAAAACCGATCGCTATTTTATGATCAGATTGATAAAAATTTCGCGAAAGCGGAAGAAGCCTTTACCAAACTCTCTTCAGAGATCAAACGGAGTGAACCTAGCGAATTGTTCTGTAAAGGGTCGCTTTTAAAATCCCAGCTCGAAGGGTTTCAAACCATAGATATCAGCGCTACGGTACCCGATGTGACAATTAATACATTGGTGGCATTTAACCAGCAACCGCAACCGTCATTTAATAAGCAATTTGATCTGCTAATTCAGAACTTAAATGACAATCATAAAGCAGGCTATAAAAATTTTATCTCTTGCGTCAGTGAGCAACAAGCCAAGCGTTTTAAGGATATTTTTGCGGATGCACAAAGTAATGTGACCCAATATGAAACGGTGATTACTTCCTTGTATCAAGGATTTATAGATGATGATTTAAAAATTGCCGTTTACACCGATCATCAGATTTTTGAGCGCTATCATAAGTTCAATATTAAAAATGGGTATGCGAAGAAGCAAGCGATTACGCTCAAAGAACTAACCAATCTCAAAGTGGGTGATTATGTCACGCATATTGATCATGGAATTGGGAAATTTGGCGGACTTCAAAAAATAGATGTTGAAGGTAAAAAACAAGAAGCAATTAAGCTCGTATATGGAGAGCGAGATATTTTGTATCTCAGCATCCACTCCTTACATAAAATTACCAAGTTTACAGGCAAAGACGGTAAGGCTCCTCAGATTTATAAACTAGGAAGTCAGGCGTGGAAAAAACTAAAAGCCAAAACCAAATCCCGTGTGAAGCACGTGGCTTTTAACCTCATCAAACTCTACGCAAAACGCAGATTACAAAAAGGATATGCTTTTGGCCCTGACACGCACATGCAGCACGAACTCGAAGCGAGTTTTATTTACGAAGATACTCCGGATCAGAGTAGCGCGACAGAAGATGTAAAACGAGACATGGAAAGCGATCGTCCTATGGATCGATTGGTGTGTGGGGATGTAGGTTTTGGAAAAACAGAAGTCGCCATTCGTGCAGCTTTTAAGGCAGTGGATAACGGAAAACAAGTAGCCGTGTTGGTACCGACAACCATTCTTGCGTTTCAGCATGCTAAAACATTTAAAGAACGTCTGAAAGATTTTCCTGTACGTATCGAATATCTGAATCGTTTCCGATCGGCGAAACAAAAACGGGAGGTCCTTGATGGTCTCACCAGTGGTGCCGTTGATATTGTGATAGGCACCCACCAACTCACAAGTAAAAACGTGGTCTTTAAAGACCTAGGACTGCTCGTCATCGACGAAGAGCAAAAATTTGGGGTGGCCGTCAAAGACAAACTCAAAACCATTAGTGAAAACGTAGATACCCTCACCTTAACAGCGACGCCTATTCCAAGAACCTTACAATTTAGCTTGATGGCAGCACGAGATTTGAGTACGATTACAACTGCACCGCCTAACCGGTATCCGATAGAAAGTAGTGTGATTCGTTTTTCGGAAGAAGCGATTCGAGATGCCATAAGCTATGAGATTCAACGTGGCGGACAGGTGTTTTTTATTCATAACCGGATTCAAAATATTAAAGAAGTGGCGGGGTTGATTCAGCGTTTAGTCCCCGACGCCAAAGTAGGGGTCGGTCACGGGCAAATGGAAGGAAAAAAACTCGAAGGACTCATGCTCGCATTTATGGATGGGGAGTTTGATGTACTGGTTTCGACCACCATTGTAGAGAGCGGATTAGATGTGCCAAATGCCAACACGATTTTTATTAATAATGCCAATAATTTTGGGCTTTCAGACCTTCACCAGATGCGAGGTCGCGTGGGACGAAGTAATAAAAAAGCATTTTGTTATTTCATCACCCCACCGTACAGTGTGATGACTGCCGATGCGCGTAAACGCATCTCAGCATTAGAGCAATTTTCTGTACTTGGAAGTGGTTTTAATATTGCCATGAAAGACCTTGAGATTCGCGGTGCAGGAGACTTATTGGGCGGTGAACAAAGCGGATTCATTAACGAAATTGGATTTGATACCTATCAGAAAATCTTAAATGAAGCCATCGAAGAGCTCAAAGAAAATGAGTTTGCAGAATTGTATGCCGATGAGAACGCTTTCGCGAACCTGCCTGCCGGCAGGCAGGAGCGGCAATTTGTAAAAGATACGGTGATTGACACTGATTTTAGCTTGCTGTTTCCAGACGACTATATCAACAATATTTCCGAACGTCTGAATTTGTACACACAACTGAATGAGACTAAAAATGAGGAAGAGTTGGCTGTTTTTGAAACCACCCTTGTCGATCGTTTTGGACCGTTACCCGACGAAGCGAAAGACCTTTTAAATTCGGTGCGTATCAAATGGATTGCGACCAAAATAGGGCTGGAAAAAGTGGTCATGAAAAACGATAAATTTATCGGGTTCTTTATTTCAGATCAAACCTCTCCATTTTATCAAAGCGATGCCTTTACTAGGGTATTACAATTCGTTCAAGAATATGCGTATCGTGTCAAACTAGAAGAAAAGAAAACCCGTACAGGTTCGCGATTATTACTTAAGTTTAGTAATGCAAGGTCTATTTTGGAAGTATTTGAAATATTACAACCGCTGATGCCTAAATCCAACCAAAAAGCATAATGATCCTCTCTAAAACTTCACAGCAATTTTTCCTCGTACATAAAAAGGGATTCCGGGTGTAAAATGAATTTCTTCTACAGGCGCTGGTTCATTAAAAAGTCGGCTCTCTGTGGCAAATTGAGTTTCATTCCATTCCGTATCAAATAGGTTTTCTACAATAAGGCTATACGTCCAATTATTACGGACATAATTGAGATTTAGATCGGTAACGAAATATCCGTCGGCTACAATAGAATTATCTTCATTGGCTGGGCGATCATCTATAAAACGATACGATAACGATCCTGAAAAAGGGCCTAAATTATCAATGGTCATTCCTCCTACGGCTGTTAAATCAGGTGCTAGTGGGATCAAATCGGCATCATTAGGTTCGTCTGTACTTCTTGCGTACGTATAGTTTATATCTGAATAGGCGTACAGCCAATCGGTTACTTGATACCGTGCACCTAGTTCGATACCCAATCGGCGAGATCGTCCGCTTGGTTCTACAATGCCGGCATCTCCTACATATACAAACTCCTGATCCAAAAACAAACTCCACACCGCCGCATTGACAACAAATCGATCCAAAGGTTTTATAATCGTTCCTAGATCTATCCCATAGGCCGCAGGTAAAATATCTTCTCCCTGATTGGCAATCACCACACGTGCATCATTGGAATGAAACCCTACGCCAGATTTAAAAAAGAATTGCACATCTTGATGGGGCGAATACACTACATTAAATTTTGGACTCAATGCCAACTTGCTTTGGCTTTGTTTATCGTACTGCGCACTCAGTTTGTTTTCATAATCAAACTTAAAATAGTCCAATCGAAGGGAGGGATTCAATTTCCATTTGCCTATCTCAAATTCGGTATTTAAAAACCCATAGCTATTGAACTCGTCTACGTCTCCAAATGAAATTCTTTCTAAAGTAGTTTGTCTATTCCGTGTTTTGGAAAGCTCTACATCATTGACATCGTCATATCGAAATCCTACGCCTGCTTGGTATTCAAATTCAACAGCATCAGAAAGTGAGATATTCTTTTGCTCGTACGTCGTATTGGCTCCAAAAAGAAGACGATCTTCTTTTTGCCGAATCTGATCGCCATTTTCTGGATCTTCCAAAAAGAAAGTGAAGTTAGAATACAATTCAAAGTCATATTGACTCAGGTACGCATTGGTTTTTAAGCGGCTATTCTCTGGTAAAAATCGGGTGTGATTGAGTGCAAGATTCGTCCGACTTGTGTTTCCACCTTCGGTATCGTCTATGGCTCCAAAACGAGAGATCAATCCTTGCTCTACAGCTCTTACGGGAATTTGCCCCGAGGCATCCCACTTGCTTTGAAAATGAGAAGCAGTCAGTTCCAATGTTTGGATCCCAAGATCTATGTAGCGATATTTCCCCATGAGGTTCATACGATTAAAATTTTGTGGAGACTCTACAGGCCCATTTGTCAAGTACAGTTCTGAGCCGATATAACCCGTGCTTTTTTGACTGTTTACTATGGGGAAAAGTCCGACAAATCGAGAGGTGTCAAATTGCCCTGCTTCGGCAGCAATGTAGGTGTTTTCTACTGCATCTAAGAGTTTTAAATTTACAAAGCCTGCAGTATTAAAATTTCCTTTATCTGCATAATACGGCCCTTTGCCAAATCCTACATTTTTAATGGTTTCTGGGATCACAAAGTGTAAGTCGGCATAGCCTTGTCCGTGCGCATGAGAAGGCATATTCACGGGCATCCCGTCTACGCTAATCGCTACATCCGTTCCATGATCTACATCAAAACCTCGTAAAAACAGTTGTTCCGCTTTTCCGCCTCCCGCATGTTGCCCAATAATAAGACCTGGCACTTTACGTAAGATTTCTTGAGAAGATTTTACAGGGTTATTCTGCACATCAATGTCTGTAATACGACTTAAAATATCTATTTCTGAGGTGAGTTCTATCTGATCTAAGGAGATACTAGAAGCCTCCATATAGACCACAAAAGGGGTTGCGAAATCTTTTTGAGAAGGAACAATAACGACTGTGGTGTACCCTAGTCTAGAAAAATAAATAGAATCTCCTACCGTTGTTTTAGGAAGTACAAAACTCCCGTCGCTATCACTGTGACTATGTTGGCCTGTATTTTTATTAAAAATCCCTACATAATCTATAGGTGTTTGTTGTCCTTCTTGGTTCAATACGGTTCCTTGTAAACGTTGTCCGTACATAGATACGGTAAGGCATATACAAAGGCAGATCATAAAAATTCTCATGGGTATGTTTTGATTTATTCAGAAAAACCTACGAGTAAAATCGCAGGTTGGTTTTCTAACATTCATCTTTTTTGAAAAAAGGGAATTTATCAAAGTATGACAGGAGGTTTTATATGTTTAAAGAAAAGAGGTATACGCTTTCGCGAAAGCGAAAACAACCATAAAAAATTCATTCTAAAAAAGCAGCATTTCATAAATGAACCTTAACAATTTAAAGAGATGATTTTTAAAATTTTATGCATTTTTTCACGTTATCACGATGACTTATGAACTAACTTTATAGTTTATTATTAATAATCATCGAATATTCACTAAATAAAAGAAATGAAAAAACACACTACACTCATTTTAAGTCTGTTTCTCTCTATTGGTTTTGCTTTTGCTCAAAACACAGGAGATTTACAATCATCAGCTACGATTCCTATAGCAGAAATTCCCACAGATCCTAATGTAAAAGTAGGTACACTTCCTAACGGACTTACTTATTACATTCGTAATAATGGGAAGCCAGAGGACAAAGTAGAATTAAGACTTGCCGTAAATGCAGGGTCTATTATGGAGACAGAGCGACAATTAGGACTTGCGCATTTTATGGAGCACATGAACTTTAATGGGACGAAGAATTTCCAAAAAAATGACTTAGTCGATTACTTACAAAGTATCGGTGTCAAATTTGGAGCAGATCTCAATGCCTACACAAGTTTTGACGAGACGGTTTATATTCTGCCTATTCCAAGTGATGATCCAGAAAAATTAGAAAAAGGATTCCAAATCATAGAGGATTGGGCACATAACACCACTTTGTCTGAAGAAGCGATAGATGGAGAACGTGGGGTAGTTCTTGAAGAATTACGATTACGTCTAGGTGCACAAGAACGCATGCAACGCGAGACCTTACCAAAAATAATGTATGGCTCTAGATATGCAGATCGTCTTCCTATAGGAACTAAAGAAAATCTTGAAAACTTCACCTATGATGATGTACGTAGTTACTATAAGACATGGTATCGCCCAGAATTAATGGCGGTTGTGGCTGTTGGAGACCTTGATGTAGATGTGATGGAGCAAAAAATCAAGGACCACTTCGGGAAAATCCCAGCAACTACAAATGGACAAGAACGTGAAGAATATGAACTTCCTAATCATGAAGAAACGCTTATTGCCATCGCTTCTGATCCAGAAGCAGCTTTTAGTCAAGTGAACATCATGTACAAGGATCGTAAAAATGCACAACCTATGGTGACGATAGATGACTATAGAGAAGGGTTGGTTCGCAGTCTTTTTTCGCAACTTATTAATAATAGACTTGGAGAACTTCGTAATAGTCCGAAACCCCCTTTTATTTTTGGGTTTTCTTTTTATGGAGGTACGTTTGCAAGAACAAAAAATGCGTATCAATCTATTGCACAAACCAGTGCCGAAGGACAACTTGACGGACTTAGAGCGTTGCTTACAGAAAATGAGCGTGTAAAGCGTTATGGTTTCCAACAAGGAGAATTAGATCGTGCTAAAAAAAGCATTATCGCACGTCTTGAAAAAGCATATAATGATCGTGATAAAATAGAGAGCGGTCGTATTGTAGGTGAGTATGTAAATAATTATCTAGAGCAAGAGCCTATTCCTGGTATTGAGTGGGAATATGAAACGACAAAACGCTTATTAAACACGATCACCATCCAAGAAATAAGTGACCTTATCAATGTTTTCATCCATAATGATAATAGAGTGATCACGCTTACAGGTCCTGAAAAAGAGGGTCTTCCTAAGGTTACCGAAGCACAAGTACTAGCCCTTATCAACGAAGTGGAGAATTCAGACATTACTGTCTATCAAGATGAGGCAGTTCGAGAATCCTTAATTGAAAAACTACCTGCGCCTGGCACCATTGTTTCTACGACAAAAAACGACGCGTTAGGAACAACGACAATGACCCTTTCTAATGGGGCTAAAGTGACCATCAAAAAAACAGATTTTAAAAATGATGAAGTGCTTTTTCAAGCGTTTAGTTTTGGAGGAACTAGTTTGTATTCTGATGAGGAGTTACTGGCTACCACTTTTGCTAACGGAGGGATTACACAAGCAGGAATCGGTGGTTTATCCCTTACAGATATGTCGAAATTTATGAGTGGTAAGATTGCTAATGTATCGCCATTTTTATCCAATTCTTCAGAGAATTTCAGAGGATCGGCGGCGCCAAAAGACTTAGAGGTTTTATTCCAAATGGTGCATTTGTACTTTACAGACATCAATAAAGATGAGGAAGCGTACCAATCGTTTGTTTCAAAGCAAAAAAGTTTTTTAGGAAACTTAATGGCCAATCCTAACTTCTACTTTCAGGATAAAGTGGGGAATAACCGAAATGAAGGGAATCCAAGGTATTCAGGCTTTCCAACACCAGAAAAATACGATGCTTCCGATTATGATTTAGCGTATGCAAAATTTAAAGAACGGTATGCAGATGCGGGTGATTTTCATTTTTACTTTGTAGGAAATGTGGATGAAGCACAGGTGGCCGCTTTCGCGAAAGCGTATATCGCCTCTTTACCTGGGTTAAATAGCAATGAAAAATACATCCCTACCAAGTTTAGAGAGAAAGACATCTATGAAAAGTTTGTCGTCAACAAAGGAACAGATCCTAAAAGTACGGTGAGTATTGCATGGCGTGAAGAGACGACCTATGATAGAAAAACCGAAATGGCTGCTATGGCCCTTGGGGAAGTGCTTACTATTAAACTTGTAGAGAAACTTCGTGAGGAAGAAGGTGGTGTATATGGGGTAGGTGCGAGAGGAAGCTTAAGTAAAATTACCTTTACTGATTTTGATTTTTCGATCTCTTTTCCTTGTGGACCAGAAAATGTAGATAAGCTCGTCGCAGCAGCGCTTGCTGAAGTAGAAAAAATCAAAAAAGAAGGGGTTACTCCAGAAGACCTTGCAAAGGTAAAAGAGACGTATCTCGTGGCGCGTAAGGAACAGCTAAAAACCAATCGTTTTTGGATGAATAGCTTAGTGTCTTTAGATCAAGAGGAGCGTGATCCTTCGTATATTTTAGACTATGAAAAAAGAGTCAATGATCTTACTGCAAAAGATATTCAGAGCGTAGCTCAAAAGTTTCTTGATGACAATTACTTCTTGGCTATTTTGATGCCTGAGGAAAAATAAACATATTTAGTATAGAACATAAAAAGAGACTGTGTAAAAAGTATTTTTAGTTTGTCAAACTGAGCCTGTCGAAGTTTTAATTTTTGATCACCAATACCCCTTCGACAGGCTCAGGGTGACAATTACATTGTTTTACCCTTTTTACACAGTCTCTTTTTCATTTTTAATTGTTTGGGAATAAAGACGCTACTCTAAAATAGGCGTTACGCTGTATCCCGCTTTACGTAATAAGGCAATAAGGCTTTGATCTCCTCCTAGGTGACCCGCACCGACTCCATAAAATACTTTTTGATCTTTAGATAGTTCGCCTATTTTTCCTATCCAATTGATATTACGATCGTCTAGAAGTGCCTTTTGCAATGCAGGATCCATCTCAAAGGTATCATTCATCGCATTGTACAGCCCTTGAATATCTTCTTTTTTGTAGGTTGCAATCATATCGCTAAACATGTTGGCAACTTTTTCTTTGTCTGTTAAGTATTCTATCACTTGATCTATTTGCTCATCGTAGGGTTGCACGTCAAAAACGCCCATTTGAAACTCTGGTGTTTCTAACCCTAACACTTCTTTTTGATCTGCTTTGGTGCGTCTAATAATTTCTTCTTCATAACTTACTGTTTGCGTTCCCATCATGGCGATGGTGATCATAGAAGAGATTGCAAGTGGTTTAAAAGAATTAAAAGCAGTCATACCGACGCCCATTTTTTCTTTTAAATAGGTATCTATGATTTCATATTCTTTTTCGTCCATGTAACTACTCAATTTTGAATCCCCTTCTAGCTGCATAAGCGCCTGCATGCCTCCCATCATTTTAGGGTCATCCATGTCTAATTCCAAAACGGTCACTTGGGTATCTTTAATGGCTTTTTCTACTTTTTCTTTAAACTCAAAGTCTGTTTTAGGAATTAAATGAAATGTGCCAAATACATAAGAAGGCTGTATCCCATTGCCTTCAATTTTCCATAATAAGCTGGATTCTTCTTGAGCGATTAAAGAGCATGTACTAAGAATACAAGCTATAAAGGTTTTAAAAATATTTTTCATAGGTATTATTTTATGATTATAGTGTATATGAATGTTAAGTATAAAAAAGGGTATTAAAAGACAGAGCAAGCTCTGAACTCTGAACATCGACCTAAGGGTCGAAGTATGAAACCATAGATCTCGCTAAAAGCGGGATTAGCCTGCCTGCCGGCATAGGCAGGTTCAACTAACTATTTTGAATGCGTCTTGCAGACTTTACAAAACAGGGTTTCATTAATAAGTGTCTATACCTATAAAAATGTTACAACAAATATGCTAAAAGCCCATTATCACTACAATGACGGGTAAATGTCGGGTTAAATTCAAGATAAAAAGTGAAACAATTATCAAAGCCTGTGTACTATTGCAATGTAAAACTTCTTGTATATTGAGGCATGCATCGTACAAGGCAAAATTAATGATGATGAAACAACCAGAACTAGGGCGTAAAATACTAGAGCTACGTCAACAAAAAGGATTGACACAAGAAGAACTTGTAGAACAATGTAACATCTCAGTGCGAACGATACAACGCATTGAGGCAGGGGAGGTATCTCCTAGAATATATACGATCAAAACCATCCTCTCTGCGCTCGATAGAGACTTGGATGATTTACAACAAGACTCGGTATTTGAAACCAAAGTAAAAGAGGCGATGCTTTTGGAGATAGATCCTAGTAAAGACGTCTCTTTCTTATTTAAACAATTGAATGTAGGATGGATTGCTGGGATTTTAAGTATGATCTGTTTTGTCTTTCAGCTTATTGAAGATACTTATTATATTTCAGAAGGAGATTATTATTTTGGAGGTGTCTTTTACATTACTTTAGGAATCATTTCTATTATCATGTTTGCTTTACATATGAGAGCCTTTGTTCTCATAGGAGAGCTTTTTAAAAGTTACTTTCTAAAAATTACTTCTGTTCTTTTTATTGCTGTAAATACATTGATGATCCTCTATTCAATTATTGATATGTATTTTGAGTATTTGCATGAAGCTGCATACGCTGTTATCTTTTGTGTGTTTTATGGATTGATGTATCTCTTCTTTGGATACGCATTACTTAAGTTAAAAGGGTTAGGGCAACTTCCAAAAGCGACAGGTTTGATGCAAATCGTCATCGGCGGCATGTTCTTAACCATTATTTTTTCTATCGTCGCTAATCCTGCCAGTATTCTTATTCAAGGGCTTAATGTTGCTATTATTTTAAAAGTAATTGAGACCATTAAAGCACAGCTTTCTGAGTAAGCTATTTGTGTAAAAAAACATCTAAACCTATATAAAAAAGTAAGCCGAGGAAAAAATTCCTCGGCTTGATAATCATCAGTCTTCTCTCACTTAATTTTATCTCACTAAAACAAATTATGATATTACTAGATGATTTATTTGTTACTCACAATGCTTGTTATATGAGTAACATTATTTGGAAATCAAATTAATATCATTTCCTCTTTTTTGGTTTTATATAAACATACTTGTATCTGAATACCAAGTAGTAGGATTTATATTTTTACAAATTTACAACCTTTGCTAGATATATTTTACGTTAACAAACGTGTATCTATAAATATTAGTATTTTATTAATATACTTATTACGTAAATTAACAAAATATATGGATTTATCCCTTCTTATTTAATCACTTTTCTAGTAATCACTGTTTCTCCTGCTTGAATTTTGACAAGATACACTCCCTTACTCCATGAACTAACATTTAGCGTTGTGTCAAACAAACCTCCCTGAATAGTTCCTTCGGTTTTTTTTATCAGTTGTCCAGAAGATGTATATACATCTATGGTATAGGTTTCAGCGTTTACTAATTTGCCTTTAATACTAATGGTATCACTTTGTGGATTAGAAAACAGGTGGATGGTGGGGTCCGCTTTCGCGAAAGCGTCCACATTCAGACTTACATTTTCGATCACACGAAGATTGGAGGTTCCTACATCCGAAATATAGATACGATCATTGATGTCATCTCCTAAAATACCATTCGGAAAATTAAAAGTGGCTGTTTCAAGATCGCCATCTGCGTTCCCTGCTGTACTTCCCGCAAAAAGATTGACCTCACCTGTTTCAGGATTAATTTGATAAATGCGATGCTCTCCTATTTGAGTGCCATATAAAAAATCTCCTTTTGAGGTAAGAAACCCTAGCCGATTACTCTGAGCTGCACTTGCAGGTAATTGTGCAATTTCTGTGAGTGTATTATTTTCTTCTAAGCGAAAAATTTTGCGATCGTTAAAATTAGAAATATAGGTTTGATCTCCTATAAAAGCAATCCCGGAAGGTCCATTAAGAGGAGCACCTTGAATAAGAATTTCTGTTTCATTAGTGTCAGGATCTAAAACATTCAAGCTACTTTGATTGTAGGAAACCCAAAGCAACCGGTCTTCTTGTGCATCATATTTAACACCTGTAGGGTTGTTGAGTCCTGTGATGGTATCTAGCACCTCACCGTTGGTGTTATAGATATGAATGGTGCCACCGCCTGCTTCACAGATATAAATATGGTCATCTTCGGTGACTCCGATTCCGTTAGGATTTGTAAAACCTGTGGCAAACGTGGTGACATTTCCCGTGGCAAACTCGTATTTGAAAACTTCATTCCCTTGGAAATTGGAACAATAAACGTCCCCATTTGAAGTAATTCCAAACCCGTCATAAAATATCCCTTCAGGAACTGTTGTGACGGTTTGGGCATGCATAAGTATTGTACATAAGAGGATCCATAGTGTAGTCATTGTTTTCATAAACTGTTCGATTTTTAAATTGATAAAAGTCAAAGTAAAAACCAATCGTTTTATCCTACGACAGTATGGGTACACGAGTACAAGTTTAACCCTACATTATGCTACTTTTCGACTTTTTATATATTCACTAGGCGTCTGTGAAGTCACATGTTTAAAGGCTTTATTAAAGGTTGACTTTGAGTTAAAGCCAGCGTCAAAAGCAATGGCTAATAAGGTCTGTTTGAGATGTAATTCCCGATCAATACTTTCTAATACATCCTGTACACGATGCGTATTGATATAATCATAAAAGGATTTTTGATAAATCTGATTCAATAACCAAGATAGATTATTGGGAGACGTGTTTAATTTTTCGGCCAGTGTTTTAAGAGAAAGATCGGATGTTTTATAAATCGCTTCCTCTTGAATAAAGAATTTTAATCGTTTTTGTAGTTGTTGTATTTCGTCTGGTTTCAAACGTGCTTTTTCATCTTTGTTTTTAGGTTGTAGCGGCATTCTAAAAATTTCTGGCTGACGTAAACTATAATAACCAACAATATAAATAAACAACGGAATAGAGACCCACATCACTGCATAATTGAGGACTGTGCTTATACTTGATAGTTTAAAAACCATCCCTAGGAAACTAGCTAACCACAATACCGTAAACAAAGCTACGGCTCCTAGTACCCATCCAACATAACGTCGTATCACAAGCACATAAGACACTTGATGCTCCATCACTTTTTTGTGTTTTTTAAATAATTTAAAAGAAGCGATTGTATAACAGAGAAAACTTAAAAGGCCTCCCATTTCTGCAAAGAACCAAAAATAGGCTATGAAGCGTATTTCCTTAAGAAAAGCCATTATTTCTTCTGACGCTACGTATATCCCTAACGTAATAATGATGTGTATAATAGCTGGTAAATAGTGCCAAAAAGAAAGCTTGAATGTTGGTTTTTCCTTAAAAATAAGACGTCGTATGTAGCAATAGATCAAAGGACCAAAAAGAAAAATAGTTACATCTACTAGACCCGCAACATAATACACCCAAGGCGCTTGTATTCTAAAAGCCACTACCCGCCCAAAAAGCATGATCACTGCAATACCTATCGCGATAGATAATACATCATTTGCTACTTTATTACGATTTTCTATAAGACGCAAGGTGATGGCGAGAAAAAATCCCTGACTCACTCCTAAAAACAAAATAACATCTAGTAGTGTAAATGACATATTTACATAGGTTTAATTCATATATTTTTTGGAATTGGAAAGTAATCCCTTTGACAATATCTAGCTTACATTACTAATAGTAAAGAACTTTAGTATTTAAATTTAGAAATATAAGAAATCAAAGTTTGCGAATCTTTATTCAGCACAAAATTATAAGTCCATGTGGGTACGATGATACGATATATCCTTATTTGTACTTTATATGCTTTCGCGAAAGCGTGTGTATGAAAAATCTAAAAATGATAAAAAGCATCTTCAAAATGAGTGAGTTCCTCTTGTTTCTCATTTTTAAGAATGGCAATAATATCAAAACGAACCTCCACGTCAAGATCGTTGGAGACCACATATTCATCGGTTACTTTTACGATGTTTTTAATTTTAGAAGGGGTTACAAATGTTTGAGGATCTCCAAAAAACTCGGAGTTTCTGGTTTTCACCTCTACCACGACAAGTGTTTCTTTTTCTTTCTGACAGACAATATCAATCTCTGCTTTATTGTAAAACCAATTGCGCTCTAATATGGTGTACCCTTGTTTGATTAAATACAAGGTGGCGTATTCTTCACCCCATTCGCCTAGTTCGTTGTGTGTCATTTAAACTTCATTTTCATTTCCGTGAAGGCGGAAATCTTTTCTTTATGATTCCTTCTTCATTTCTGATTGATCTTTTACTTCAAGCGTAAAAATATCAGGTCTTGCATTAGTATTGATTAGAATAATAAGCACGACGTAAAGAATCTACTTTCTTTTTTAATCCCCAAGGAGGTAATCCCACAGAAATACGCCGCTTATCTAGGTTTTTTAAATCTAAAATACGACTACTATCCGCATTATCGTAAATTCCGTAGTCATAAACCCTTCTAGAGCGTTGCCTGCTGTCTAGCATAGTTCCTAAAATATAAGCAGGTGCTTCTCCATCACGAATCATTTTAAGAAGAATTGGTTTAAAATACGTCGTATCATCCAAATGAAAAAAAAGGGTTCTTAGTTCAACTCGTTCTCCGATGGCTCTATTGTCTTTTCCTACCATCTTAGCAGTGGGATATCCGTATTCTCTAAAAATTTCTTTAACGCGCAGTTGGTGAATGCTATCCACCTTTGCCATTTGAATATAATCTATAGGCTTTTGCCTGACTGCTTGATCTAACATGTTCATTGCAATAATTTCTTCCCGAAGTTCTTGATTAATCCCTTCTTCAAATTCAGTAGCAAATTGAGTAGCATTCCTCTCCAAATAGCGCCACTCTTCATATTCATGAAGTATGGTGTAAGTATCATTATTGACAAAGGAATCAAAAGACATTCCTTCTTTGAGCATCCGTTCTATGTACGGAAATGCTGCTTGTGGTTTCCCTACTTTAATACTTAATTTGGCCATCATTTCTGGCTCTCTGGTGATATACTGATTTAAAAGCCCACACCGAGATTCGACTTTTTTTAATAAATCATACGCAGTTTGATAGTCTTTTTCCCAATACGCAAGTTCTGCTTTGTAGACATCTTGATAGTAATTCTCTATATAATCACAAGGTTCTTTTTCTTGACAAGCAACGCAGCATAATAAACAGATTACGAGGAGTCTATACATAGGTAAGTGTGGTTTTTTTGTTGGTTACTTCAACCGTTACATCGGCTCCCATCATCAGTGCTCGGTTATCATCTACATGTCCAGCTGGAAAATCAAACGCTACGGGATAGGTACATTCTCCAACCGCATCTAGTACGATTTCTTGTGCCGTTTTCCCAAACGGAATTCGATTATCATGCATTTTGGTCATGCCCCCCACAATTAATCCTGCAAGATTGTCTAGCATTTTATTACGTTTCAAATTCATCACCATACGATCTACGTGGTAGAGATATTCATCAAGATCTTCTATAAATAAAACTTTCCCTTCGGTATTGATTGCAGAATTGCTTCCGCACATCGAATACAGCATGGATAGATTTCCGCCAACTAAGGGCCCTTTGGCAACGCCAGGTCTGTTAAGCGGATGGGATGTCTCGTACGTAATCGTTGGTTTTTCTCCAAAAAGGGCTTGTTTTAGGGACGCTTTCGCGAAAGCGGTATTCTCCTTCACACTCACTGGCATGGTTCCATGAATGGTTTTGAACCCGATCTTATGCAAATGACTGTGAAACACCGTCACATCCGAATAACCTACAATCCACTTGGGGTATTTTACAAATTTGTAAAAGTCTAATTGGTCAATAATTCGCACCGAACCATAGCCGCCTCGGGCACACCAAATGGCTTTAATCTTAGGGTTATCTAGCATTTCTTGAAAATCACGAGCACGCTCAGCATCTGTCCCAGCATATTGGTTGTCAGATGCATCAATGGTTTTTCCAATTACAGGAACGAGCCCCCAACTTTTAATCAGTTGAATCCCGTCTTCGAGTTCGTTAAGTGAGATTTTACGTGCGGTGGCGACAAGTGCTATACGATCTCCTTTTTTAAGAAATGGTGGTGTTATCAATGTCATTGGGTTTTAAAATGACAAGTTACTATATTTCTCAATATCTGAATTAATCATATCCAACTAAGACGTAAGACCGCTTCGCTTTTAAACATAAGACACTCGTAGACTTACAAAAAATCGCCAGTACTCATACATGAATACTGACGATTAAAAAAGGGACAACACATGAATTTACTAATCTCTCCCCTTTATTTTTAAATCCAAACAACAACTTGTGCTTTTTCAATGGTACCCGTTGCACCCACTGGATTTGCACTAAGAACGATGGTATATTTTCCTTTTTCTAACTTTCCAGGATATTCATTTTTAAGCGGATTACCTTGGGCATACGTCAATAGATGAATGATATCAAAGGTTTCAACGGGTTCTAACATCTCTCCTGGAAAGAACGGCATAGGTTTTCTTTTGACAGCACCTAGGAGCTTGCCATCCTTATAAATTTCTGTTTCAAATTCAAAAAGGACTATGCCTCTACCTTGATCATCTTTGGGTAAATCGCTACCGTCAAAAGAAAAGATAATAGGAAAATTACCTGTTTTACACTTTTTAAAGAACTCAACGACATTGCCTTCCTCTAATTCTGTAGTTAGGGTACTTTTTCCGTCAATGGTAATCTTTCCTTCCACTTGAGGGGCTACCTCCATATTTAAAATGGATGTTGTAGGAATGGTGTGAGATGATGTTGCAGCGAAGAATACGATAAAGAGTATCGACGATACGATTCCTGTGGTGATATATGTTTTCATGATTCTGCGTTATTTTTCAGATTATTCTAATGATAAGAAGTAGAAATACCCCCATTTATTATTGTTACTATATTGCTTAAAAGCATAGCCTTTGACCATTCTTATATTACCGCCATCATCTCCTAACCAGAATGTATGATCACAACCTGGTATATTTTTACGTCCATCTGCCGCATCAGAAAATGAAGAAGCTGCGCGCTTAAACTCTAAGTACTCTATAATGGGCTTTAAATCTATTTTATCAATATCTGCAAGAGGATCTTGCGCATTAGAAATTGAACGCATTCTTTTGTAATCCAAGTTAAAATACAGTTGTGGATTATCGTAATATCCTACTCCTGAAACTGTATATACTAGGTTATGTTCAAATACCTCGTTTATAACTACGTTACGATCCTCTTTCCAAGTTATGTTTCTAGTATCTTCATAAAGGTCTTTATCAAAAAGACGTCCTATATTGTCACTTCCTTTTAAATTAAGGGTTACTTTTCCTTTTTCTTCACCGTGCATAAGTCCCATGTTTTCATAGTTTTTTATGCTAATAAGCGTGATTTTAAGCTTTTTTCTGTGTGTAGCGCCTCTAAACGTTTTTTGTGACTGCCCTGGTATTGTTGCTTTCCCATACATTCCGTTTTTCCAATCAAATGTTAATGTATAAGGTCCTGATGTATTAATTTGATCTTCATTTTTGGTTATAAAGCCACTAAATTTCAAGTCGTTTGGCGCTCCACCTACACGACCATATATATAATATTCTTTTCCATCAGCATATAGGAAGCCTCCCACTTTACCACTTTCATTATGAATAAGTTCCATAGTCCCTAAATCAGTCTCAAACGTATTCCATAAATACAAGCCATTAAGCTTTGTATCATTAAGGAAGTTGCCATCCCAGCTTCCGTTCCAACTATTGGGGGGTAAGTTGTTGCTATCATATTTCCAATCTCCATCCCATTTTTTATTATTTATTTGTGTAAAGGCTACTTTCCCTTTTGAGGTACTGTTTGAGAATGATCCTGTAAAAACAGTAGCTCGTCCTGAAATTGTAAAAGAGGATACTAGAATATGCCCTTTTGTATTATAGAGACCTACTGCTTTTGATCCAGAACGACTAGAGATAAGATGAATATTCCCATGATCTGAAGTATATACTCCGTTTTTAAAACTATTTGCAAAGCTAGTTGTGATACATAGCATTAGCATTATAATAGTATTCGCTAGTGTTTTCATTACTCAATTTTTTTAATGTTATTCTTATTTGAATTCCCTCTTTATGAAAGATTTTTTAAGAAGGTTAACACGCTAAGAAAAATAATTTGAGGTATAGTGGCATCTAAAAAGGTTCTATATGGCGTATATAAAAAAGGTTGGTGTAACCAGATGATGGTTGCACACGTCATAGAATAAGAAATCATTAAACTATTTCGTTTTTAACCTGTCAAATGTTAACAAATTGTTTGTTTATAACGTTTTGCCTATTTTTAAAGTAACCTAATCCCTCTCTCATGGAAATTCTTACTTCTTGTAACCTCGCTTCCATTGCACCGTATACTCCTGAAGACACAAATCCTTGGGATATCCAAAAAGCAAAACACGTCTACAGAAGACTTCATTATGGAGCTACGGATGCCACATTAAATATTGCTGTTTTAGAAAGTCCAAGTGAACTCATAGATACACTCATCCAAGAAGCAATAGGAACGCCTGCACCACCACAACCTGAATGGGGATTTTGGAATTTTAATGACTACACCAATTATAATGAGCAAAATAATGCTCAAATTAATGAGTGGTATAATCAAACCTCTTTAGAGTTTATCAATGGAAATCTAAAGAATCGCTTAGCTTTTTTCTGGTTGAATCATTTTGTAACACAATTAGAAACCTATTTTTATGCCCCCTATTTATATCAATATTGGGACTTAATGCATACACATGCACTAGGTAATTTTAAAGATTTTGTGAGTGCCGTTGGAACATCTTCTGCCATGTTGCTGTTTTTAAATGGGTTTGAAAATACCAATAATAGTCCTAATGAAAATTATGCGCGCGAACTTTTTGAGCTTTTTACCTTAGGTCTAAACAATGGATATACCCAAACTGACATCGAAGAAACCTCTAGAGCGCTCACTGGGTATAATCATTTTGGAGACGGTGTAACTGGAAACCCTATCATTTTTGACGCATCTACTTTTGACAATTCAAACAAAGTTATTTTTGAACAAGAAGGGCCTTGGAACTATGATGATGTGATTACTATTCTTTTTGAACAAAAAGCAGCATTAATTGCACCATTTATATGTGAAAAACTGTACAATTATTTTGTGAGCCCAGACACCAATCAAGAGATTGTCAATGCTATGGCAACCACATTTCTTGCCAATGATTTTGAAATAGTGCCTGTCTTGGAGCAATTATTTAAAAGCGAACACTTTTTTGATCTTGATGCTTCTGGACTCATTATTAAAAGTCCTTATGATCTTACTACAACCTTTCTAAGAGAAACCGGTTTTCAGTATAATAATACAGAGAATCAGTTTTCTAGTTTTATTGTTTATCTCAATGAAATTACAGGGCAGAATATTTTTCAACCAGTAGATGTTGCGGGATGGCAACGCAATCGTGACTGGATCAATAGCAGTACCCTAGCGGGTCGATGGGAAGGGATAAAGATCTTGCTCTGGAATCATTGGAATGTTGACCAAGAACAGTTTCGAGATTTTGCGATTAACCTCTCTGGTGACAGTAATGACCCAGCGTTTATCACTCAATCTATTATAGACTTTTTAATGTCAAGACCATTACATACCGCAACAGATTATGACAATGCCACTTCCATCTTTCGATGGGAAATTCCAGACAATTACTACGACGATGGTTTGTGGAACTTAGGATGGGATTCGGCTCCTTACCAAGTTCTTTTACTTTTATTCCATATCATTAGAATGCCTGAATTTCAACTTAAATAGCCTGTATTATGTGTAATCACAACCCCCATTTAAAAGACAACGCACAAAAAGGGCAAAAAGCATCTAAAGGCCCTTCTGCAAAAATCACCGATCAACACCATGATCAAGAACATACAACTTGGAGCAGACGTTCCTTCATGCAAGCCCTCGGACTTGTAGGGACAGGATCTATTGTTGTGGGAGGTACCAACCTCTCTGCGGCGTCACCTTCTAGGTTAACCACAGCACTTGCCAATGCAGATAGTGATCGTATTCTTGTTTTAATACGCCTTAAGGGAGGAAATGACGGTCTCAATACGATTGTGCCGATGTACGATTATGACTTCTACGCACAAAGCAGACCTACTATTCGCTATCAGGAAAATGATCTCTATA
Organism: Dokdonia ponticola; assembly: GCF_042653865.1. NCBI lineage: Bacteria > Pseudomonadati > Bacteroidota > Flavobacteriia > Flavobacteriales > Flavobacteriaceae > Dokdonia > Dokdonia ponticola. The sequence continues at coordinate 102,579 of NZ_JBHSFV010000003.1, forward strand.
ACCTATCGCCAGATTTTGGCATTCCTCCTTCTATGGATCCTTTACAATCCTTATGGGGCAATGGACAGATGAAAGTAGTACACGGGGTTGGGTATCCAGACTCAAGTCTTTCTCATTTTAGAGGATCTGATATTTGGGCATCGGCACAACCTGATGAGATTGATGATACGGGTGTTTTTGGACGTTATTTTGAAGACTTATATCCCGACTTTCTCATTAATCCACCTGATGTACCACCTGCCATTCAGATTGGAAGTAGTGGAAATTTAATTTTTGATGGTGATGAAGCGGGCTATGCCTTTTCTGTCGCCAACCCACAACAACTCGAAGACATTGCTGAAAATGGTGTGTTACATGATGTCACTAATATTCCTGATTGTACCTTTGGGGATCAATTAGGGTTTATGCGAAGTGTGATCAACACCTCATTTACCTATGCAAGTACGATTAATGAAGCGTATGAAAATGCAAGTAACGCAGTAGAATATGGTGCTGGACAATTGGCAAAACAACTCGCGATTGTCGCAAGAATGATTAAAGGAGGACTAGGCACACAAGTATATTTGGTAACGCTAGGAAGTTTTGATACCCACGCCAATCAACTGGAAGAGCACGCCGAACTCCTAAGTGATCTTTCGGCCTCCGTAAAGAACTTTTACGACGACCTCAATAGTGTTGGGATGGGCGAAAACGTACTCTCTATGACCTTCTCAGAATTTGGACGTCGTATTTATGAAAACGGCTCCAATGGCACCGATCACGGAACAGCATCACCTATTTTGATGTTTGGCGACGGACTCAATGACCAAGGGTTTGTGGGTACACATCCCGATATTCAAGACCCCGACCCCACAGGAAATCCTGCTTTTACGACCGACTTTAGACAAGTGTATGCCACCGTATTAAAACAGTGGTTGTGTATTGATGAAAGCCTTGTTGACCAAATCTTATTCGGGCAAACGTATGAACCGTTGGATTTAGGGTTTAATTGTAATGCTTTAGGGATTACAGATGTTGCAAATACTAGTGGTTTCCAGCATTTAGCCACCTATCAGGGCGATCAAACCTTTATTGAATTTACCATGCCTACTACGGCAAGAGTGACGGTTTCTTTATTCAATTTATTAGGACAGGAAGTAGGCAAGCTTAAAGACGAATATACCTTTGAAGGGCCACAACGTCTCAATGTCAAACAATCGATACGCACACGTTTACGAACTGGGCAATATGTCTATCGTATTTCTTTCAATGGGAAAAGTTATAGTAAATCGATTTTGGTAAGGTAAGAGCCCCCTCTGCCTTCGGCATCTCCCCCAAAAGGGGAAAAGGCTATAGTAATTAACTTTTTTAGGGAAAAGTTATATCGAAATCACACTCATTTTGGGATTTCATTCTGTATCCGCTCCTGTCTGCCGGCAGGCAGGTTCGCGAAAGCGCACCCAAAATCCATCAAACTAGCAAAGGCAGCATTCATTTATACCTTGTGATGCTTTCTTACCCGTTTGTTTTCTTATTTTTGTGCCTTTAAAATTATAGTTAATGTCTCAACGATATACCATTACCGCTGCGTTACCGTATACCAACGGTCCCATTCATATAGGTCACCTTGCAGGTGTTTATGTTCCTGCCGATATTTATGCACGCTACCTGCGTATGCAAGGCGCCGATGTTGCGTTTGTCTGCGGAAGTGATGAGCACGGAGTCCCCATTACCATCAAAGCCAAAAAAGAAGGGGTAACGCCTCAGGACATCGTTGATAAATATCATGCAATTATCAAGCAATCCTTTCTTGATTTTGGGATTACCTTTGATAATTACTCGCGCACGACGGCAAAGATTCATCATGAGACCGCATCCGATTTTTTTAAGACCATGTATGATCAAGGCAAGTTTCTAGAAGAAACCAATGCCCAATTATACGATGCCGAAGCCAAGCAGTTTTTAGCCGATCGATTTGTGACAGGTACCTGTCCAAAATGTGGGTTTGAAGAAGCCTATGGTGATCAGTGTGAAAATTGCGGGACGTCCCATAATGCTACCGATTTAATCAATCCTAAAAGTGCGATTACAGGTGCCGTACCTACGCTAAAAGAAACCAAACACTGGTTTTTGCCCCTCGATCAATATGATGCGTTTTTTAAAGAATGGATCTTAAAAGGACATAAAAAAGATTGGAAAAGTAATGTCTATGGGCAATGTAAATCATGGATCGACGACGGTTTACGTCCGCGTGCGGTGACCCGTGATCTGGACTGGGGAATTCCTGTGCCTGTTGAAGGTGCCGATGGAAAAGTATTGTACGTTTGGTTTGACGCGCCTATCGGGTATATTTCTGCGACCAAAGAATGGGCGGCGCGTGAAGGAAAAGACTGGGAACCGTATTGGAAAGACGAAAACACCAAACTGATTCATTTTATTGGGAAGGATAATATCGTGTTTCACTGTATTATTTTCCCTGCGATGCTCAAAGGGCATGGTGAGTATATTTTACCTGATAATGTCCCCGCCAATGAGTTTTTAAACCTAGAAGGAAATAAACTGTCGACTTCCAAAAATTGGGCGGTTTGGTTACACGAATATTTAGAAGATTTTCCTGGCAAACAAGACGTATTACGTTATGTTCTGACGGCAAATGCACCCGAAGGAAAAGACAATGACTTTACGTGGAAGGATTTTCAGCAACGTAACAAAAGTGAGTTGTCAGATGTTTACGGTAATTTCATTAACCGCGTAGCGGTGTTGACTAATAAATATTACGACGGGATCGTACCGACACCGAATACTTTTAACGAACTTGATCTAAAGACATTAGAAGAGGTAAGAGCCTATCCTTCTGTTATTGGAAGTAGTGTGGAGAAATACCGCTTTCGCGAAAGCTTAACCAGCCTTATGAACCTAGCACGCCTAGGAAATAAATACTTGGCGGATGAAGAACCTTGGAAAACCATTAAAACCGATGAAGAGCGCACTAAAACAGTGATGTATGTGGCTCTTCAAATCGCCACTGCACTTTCTGTGCTCAGCGAACCATTTTTACCCTTTACAAGTGCCACGCTTAAAGATATTTTAAATGTCAGTTCGAGCACAGTCGAGAACACGCTGGGTTGGAATGATGTAACAACTAAAGAAGTACTCATAGCGCCTGGACATAAAATCATTGAGAAAGCACCGCTTTTATTTTCAAGAATAGAAGACGCCGACATCCAAAAACAATTAGATAAATTGGAAGCTAGTAAAAAAGCAAACGAAGCAGAAAATGCCGTTGCCGAGCCTCAAAAAGAGACCATAGGTTTTGAAGATTTTACAAAAATAGATATGCGTGTCGGTACCATCTTGGAAGCCGAAAAAATGCCGAAAACCAAAAAGCTTTTAAAGCTCACCGTAGATACGGGTATTGACGTACGCACCATTGTTTCTGGGATTGCAGAGAGTTTTACAGCTGAGGAAGTTATTGGTAAAAAAGTAACCGTATTGGTCAACCTAGCGTCACGTGCGTTACGTGGGGTAGAAAGCCAAGGCATGATCCTTATGACCGAAGATACTGATGGGAAATTAGTGTTTTTAAATCCAGATACGAATGGGGTGAAGAATGGGGAGACAATAAATTAAAACCATATTGTAACAATTTTACCAATAAAAGCACACGTGTAATAATAACGCGAACTATCCTTTATGAAATCCATTTTTTGTTGTTTTCTAATTTTTATAACTTCATTTGTATATAGTCAAAAACCCATTTTAGACTTTAAAAATCTCGATTTTAAAAGAAGCATTAGAAATGTAGAGAACTATTCTTTAGCAGACAGCAAAACGAATAATTTAGCTATCATCTTAGGTCAAAAAGAAAAAATTTCTGGGTATTTGTATGATTCTGATTTTCGAAAAATTGGTGAAGCTTCTGGAGATCGTCTTAAGAGAAAATACAAAGAAACCATAGGGTATATTGTAACTAATGAAACTACGTATACCCTAGTGTATGGAACAAGCTCTCGCAAAAAATTTGGATACCTCTCCATAGATCTAAAAAATGGTGAAATTACCTCTAACGAAATTGAGTTTGAATTTGACAATGAGAAATATCTAGAAACGATCCTTTTTGAGAATAGAATGATCATGATGAGCGCAACAAAACAGAATGCACTTACTTTAAGAGAATTTACATCAGATTTTACATTCAAAACCATTGCAACTTTTCAGTTTGACGCTGAAGATAAAGAACAACAGTTACTAGAAAGAGGTTTTGGATTTAACCTTTTTGATTATTCTAATACTACAGGAGGAATTACCAAAATAGATAATCGTGTTCCAAATACGATAGAGCGTTCTTCAAACGAAAACAAACTATATCATCAAGGGAATAAGGTATATATTACATTTGAAGATGAAGAATCTCAAACAATTCTCAATATTCTTGATCTTTCAACTTTAAAGTTAACCACTAATAAATTATCATATCCTAAGGGAAAAATTGACGAATTTAAAAACTTCAATTCGTTTATTCATGGCGAGAACTTTTTCCATATAGCGAGTTCTCGTGATGAAATGATATTTCAAGTGAAGAATTTTGACAACGAAATACTCAAGGAGTTTTATGTAGCACAAGAAGACAGTATTGAGTTTAAAAATTCGACTATCATTCAAGACGGATCTGCGTATCGAAATAAAAAAAGAAATCTTAGTACAACAAAACAATACTTACGGAAAATTACAAGTGGTGATATTGGTGTTTCTATTCATCAAGAAAACGGACGATACCAAATTAGCTTAGGAAGTCACACTGTTATTAGTAATGGTGGTGGTTTTGTGGGTGCTCCCATAGGTCCTGTAGGAGGAACAACGGTTCCTATTCCTAATGGCAATAGTATTTTTGTCCCTGCTTACAATCCTACGTTTTCATCTTATGGTGGTTACGGATTTTCAAAAGCTGTTTTTATAAATAGCCTTTTTGATTCCGATTTTAATCATATCAAAGATGAAATATTTGAAAATAACATTTTTGATCGCGTAAAAGAATATCAAGATGAACTTAAATGGGATACCGCAGAAGACGTGTTTATTCATAATGGCAAAACCTACTTTAGCTATTGGAATACAAAAGAGCAACAATACTCTTTACTTGAATTTTAAGTATTATTAATCACTCCCCCAACACCTCCTTAATCCGAGAGATAAACACACCGTTACTTGTCCACGACTTCCCAAGGCGTACAATAATGAGGTCATCACTCGGAGAGACATATACTTGCTGTCCTAGAATTCCAAGAGCATAAAAATCTTCCTCGCACTTGTTGCTATACCATTGGTATTGGTAACAGTCATTTTCTTTATTGGGTGTGACTAGCTTTTCCACCCATGCTTTTGAAACAATCTGCTTGCCGTTGTACTCGCCTTTGTGGATCATGAGACGGGCAATTTTAGCCAAATCAATCGCCGTCGTATTCAAACAGCAAAAAGCTTTGGTGTTTTTATTCTTTTCATCGTCATAACTCCACGTAGCTGGGTTTTCCATGTCTAAGGGAATCCATAGTTTGGCTTCTAGGTATTTCCCCAGTTGCATTCCCGTGACACGCTCTACAGCAATACCCAGTAGCGTCGTGCATACACTTTGATATTCGTGATGTGTGCCCGGTTCGTAATTAAAGGTCATCCCTGAGATTTGCTTCAATTGCTTCTTTCCATAATATAAGCGGCTCACCTCATCAAACGGACTGCTATAACTTTCATCAAACTCCAATCCTGCCCGCATATTTAATAAATGTTCTAGGGTTAATTTTTTAAACAAAGGGTCGGCGTCGTTGAGTTCTGGAATATATCGGGTAATCGGATCCTGTACACTTTCTATTTTCCCTTCGTCTATGGCAATACCCACCAATAACGAAGTCACCGATTTAGAGACGGAGAAAATATTAGAAATCGAATCTCGTTTGTACCCTTCATAATAGTTTTCAAAGACAATTGCATCGTCTTTAATCACTAGAAATGCGGTCGTTTCTGAATAATCATCTAAAATCTTGTACATCACATATCGCTGCCCTTTTACAGAGAAACGAAGGGTATCTAATTTTTTAGCCGCATCGGTGTTGCTGCCATCTTTAAAATAGAAGGTGTTTTCTCCAGTGTTTACCTCTGTGTATGGAAAAATTTTATGATCATCAATATCCGCTTTATAATACCGAATCATACGTCCATAATGACAGGATTGTAAACACACCATAAGAAGTAAAAGAATTGCTTTTTTAATCATCACTAATTGTTTTTATAATTGATTACTGATGACAAAACTATTTTATTTCATATGTGTAAACGGAGTATATATAGGGATTGTGGCGAAGTGCTACGTATTTGTGGCGAGTTGTAATTTGCTTTTTACATCTCCTTGTAATCCTCTAGAAACAGGAATACGTGTTGTATGCCCTACATCAATAAATAGCTTTTTGTCTTCTATGTGATAGTGTCTAAAATGTATTGGGTTGATCAAAAAAGAACGATGTGTTTTAAGTAATTCTGGAAATGACTTTTCTATTTCAGAAATCGCACGTCTTACCAATTTCTTTTCAATGGCTTCTCCTTTAAAAAAATAAACTTCTACATAATTATCCGAAGATTGTACATACAAAAGTTCTTGGAAGTTAAGCTGTATAAAATCATATTGACCCTTCCCTTTGATAGTGATTTGACTTTCTAATTTTACGCGTTCTGAAAACTTCCCAAGTATAAAACGTGCAATACTAACAAACGGCAAAATGACAGTAAGTCCAGGAAGGTAGACAAATTTTGTGTATTCAAAATAAGAATAAACACCTTCTTCTTCAGGAACAACAGCAAACTTATAAAACAGGTAGTTAACGAAGGTTCCAACACCTACAACTAAAAGTAAAAAGACGCATTCATTTATTACATACCAAACCCTTTGTTTTTTTGCAATACAATACTGATATACCAAAGGAATTGCATAACAAAATCCCTCTATCAATCCATAAATAGGTAATAATATTAATTTTTCTCTGGTTGAAAATCTATGAATATCAAAAGGCTCAGAAAGGTATAAAAACACAAATACCCATATACTTACACCTATTGCAATCCAGAAATGATTCTGAATACTGTTATGAAATGGATATTGTTTTTTCATTCAAAAACTAAAATACTAAAGTCCAATATAAATAAAAGGATAAACATTAATTTTTAATTACTTTTGAATGTATTCATATAAAGAAATTGCCCTTGTTACAATACATTCAAAAACACACCCAACTCCCAGAATCAGGGATTAAAAACACCCTAAAACTTCTTGCTGAAGACTGTACGTTACCATTTATTGCACGTTATCGCAAAGAAGCTACTGGGAATCTAGATGAGGTAGAAATTGGTCAAATCATCACGTTTAAAGAGCAATTTGAAACCCTCGAAAAACGCAAAACAACCATCGTAAAAGCCCTCGAAGAACAAGGCGTATTAACAGCCGAATTACAAGCAAAAGTAAGCAGTTCTCAAGACCTTACCACACTAGAAGACCTTTATCTACCCTATAAAAAGAAGCGTAAAACCAAAGCAGAAACCGCTCGTAAAAATGGATTAGAACCACTGGCTAAAATGATCATGAGCCAGAATGCAACAAATTTAGAGGGGCTTGCACAGCGCTATACAAATTCTGAAGTTCCTTCGTATGAAGATGCTCTAGAAGGTGCCCGCCATATCATAGCCGAGTGGATTAATGAGCGCCTTGATATTCGCGCTGGCATCCGCCAACAACTAGAACGTTTTGCGCTGATAGAAACCAAGGTCATCAAGACCAAGGAAACCGATGAAAAAGCGCAGAAGTTCAGAGATTATTTTAACTGGTCTGAGTCTTTACAGCGTTGTCCCTCCCATCGATTATTGGCTATTTTGCGTGCTGAAAATGAAGGGTATATTCGTGTGAAAATCATCATAGATGATGACCGTGCTTTAGAAAAAATAGAACGCAAACTCATCCGATCTCATAACGAATGCGCTATACAGATCGAATTGGCTGTAAAAGATGCGTATAAGCGATTATTCCTTCCGTCGTTGTCTAATGAAGCGCTTTCTGAAGCCAAAAAGAAAGCCGATGAAACCGCCATTCAAGTGTTTGCCAAAAACCTCAAACAGCTCTTACTCGGTTCGCCGTTGGGTGAAAAACGAATTCTTGCCATTGACCCAGGCTTTCGAACAGGCTGTAAAGTCGTTTGCCTCGATGCACAAGGTGGTTTGTTACACAACGAGACTATCTACCCACACGCACCTAAAAACGACGATAAGGGAGCGATTAAGAAGTTAAGTTCCCTCACCGATGCGTATAAAATAGAAGCGATCGCGATTGGAAATGGTACCGCTTCTCGCGAAACCGAACGCCTTGTCAAACGCATTCATTTTAAAAACGAGATGCAAGTGTTTGTAGTAAGCGAAGCAGGCGCGTCGATTTACTCGGCTTCCAAAATTGCGAGAGATGAATTTCCTAATTACGACGTGACAGTACGAGGTGCGGTTTCGATTGGGAGACGCCTCGCCGATCCGCTAGCAGAATTGGTAAAAATTGACGCCAAATCTATTGGAGTGGGTCAATACCAACATGATGTTGATCAGACAGCCCTTAAAAATAGCTTAGATCGCGTGGTTGAAATGTGTGTAAATAGTGTAGGAGTCAATGTCAATACCGCAAGTGCACCGCTGCTGAGTTATGTATCGGGGATTGGACCCAAATTAGCTGAAGGCGTGGTACGCTTTCGCGAAAGCGAGGGTCCATTTACCTCCAGAGTTGCCATTAAAAAAGTGCCACGACTGGGCGGAAAAGCCTTTGAGCAAGCCGCCGGTTTCCTCCGAATCAAAGGCGCTAAAAACCCACTAGATGACTCCTCAGTACATCCAGAACGGTATCAACTTGTAGAAAAAATAGCCAAAGACCAGCAAATTTCTGTTGCTGAAATGATTGGGAATAGTGCGCTTTTACAAGCCATTGACCTCCAAAAATATGTGACCGAAGACGTGGGACTCCCCACCTTAACCGATATTGTCACCGAGTTAGAAAAACCTGGACTGGACATTCGGGAGAAGGCAAAGGTGTTTACCTTTAATCAAAACATCCGAACGATTGAAGACCTCCAACCCGGACAATTGCTGCCTGGCATTGTAAATAATGTGACTAATTTTGGCTGTTTTGTCGATATTGGGATTAAAGAAAGTGGCCTCATTCATATCTCAAACCTTGCCGATGGTTTTGTGTCGGATGTTTCGGCGCATGTGAGCTTGCAACAACAAATTATCGTCAAAGTGCTCGAGGTTGACATTTCGCGAAAGCGAATTCAATTAAAATTACATACCTCATCCTAACATTATTGTTTACAACACACTTATGAGACATCTTATTTTTCTTTTTTTATGTTTTTTATCCCAAATCGTCACGTGCCAAGAACCTTTTTTGACATTTGATCATACCGTAAATACGCTTGGCAAAAAACCAACACAACTTTTTTCGGCGGTTTTTCCAGAAAATGATACGTTTTTGATTTTTATAGAAGATAGCAAACAATTATCTGTGTATGAATTTGATAAAAACGGTGACGAAAAGGCACAAGGTTTTTCATTTCCTAATTTTGCAAAAAAGTATCCCAATATAGGAGGCTATACGCAGCAAAATGACATATATACATTATTTCTGTCCACTACAAATAAAAAGAAGTGGGCGATTGTGACATTAGATTTTGCCTATAAATCCTTTAGTCTTGAAGAAGTAAAACTCGATATAAAAGGAGATCGCGTTTTAGAATCTTTAACATACAACGGCAAGCACTATTTATTTACCGTACAACGAGATAGCTCTACTTTTGAGGTATATGCTATGAATCCAGAAGGAGGTGTAACAACACAAATATTCCCTTTTGAAGATGTTGAATTTGGAGAAGGAAGGCGCACTATTTCAAATGTAGATCGGTTGTTGCATGGTTCATTTACAAGAGACGCTACCATCATTGATAGTGATTCTCCTATTTCTTTAGAATCTTCAAAATCAAGAGCTAAGTTTTATCAAGATGAAGCCCTCATCACGTTTACGATTGATGCTTCAAAGAATACTACTTTTTACTTACAATTTGATTTAGAAAATAACACGTCGAGTTCGCAAACCATTTCTAAAGCGTCTTTTGATAAAGATGTGATCAGTGCGAAGTCGAATTCCTTTATTTTTGAAGACAAGCTTTTTATCTTTAAAGTTTCTTCTGATGAGATGGATTTCTCTATTTTCAATGTAGATTCTATGGAAAATCTGGCTTCTTTTTCTGCCCGAAAAGGAACGCCTATTCCCTTTAAAAATACACCTATTATTCAAGAAGGGGGACAATTAGATTCCTATCGAGAGCTCGAAAAAACGTCTAAGTTTTTACGTAAAGTAGCAAACTCAAATCCTGCTATAGCTGTTTTTAAAGAACGTGATCAATACATCATTACCCTTGGAGGTACCGAGGAAATAACTAATGGCGGCGGCGGAATGTTTATCGTGGGTGGCGGCCTTGCAGGCGCCGTGGTAAGTGGGCTTGTTACAGGAATTGCAAATGCCACTTTTTACCAATACAATGCCTATACCTATACCAAAAGTGCTCGTTTTCAAATGGTCCTAGACAGTAATTTGCAATTTGTGCCAGATGCAGAGGTCCCTCTCAATGTCTTTGATGAGATTGGTGAATTTACAGAAGAAACCTCTCCCAAAGTGCTACAAACTGTTTTTAAACTGAATGAATCGTATGTTTGGGGTGCTTTAAACCCTAAAGAGAAAACGCTTAATTTCTTTACATTTTAGAACGTGCTTAAAATCGCCTTTCATCCTATTTATAAACATCATTTACCCGACGGGCATCGATTTCCTATGGCAAAATATGATTTGCTGCCACGTCAACTTCTACATGAAGGGACTTGCACCCAAGACAATTTTTTTGAACCTACAGTCATAGACGATGTGCATGTTTTGCGTTGTCATACCCAAGACTATCTTACCAACTTGAAAGCATTAACCATTGAGCGTCGAGAAGCTCGGAAGATAGGGTTTCCTCTTTCTGAAGAGCTGGTACAACGCGAACTCATCATTGCACAGGGTACCATCTTGGGATGTGAATATGCACTAGAGCACGGCATCGCGATGAATATTGCTGGAGGCACCCACCATGCCTACACAGATCACGGAGAAGCTTTTTGCATGCTCAATGATCAGGCGATTGGGGCTCGGTATTTACAAGCACAAGGACTTGCCAAAAAAATACTCGTTGTTGATCTGGATGTGCATCAAGGGAATGGTACGGCCGAAATCTTTCAAAACGACCCTACCGTGTTTACGTTTTCAATGCATGGGAAAGCGAACTATCCGTTCAAAAAAGAAACCTCCGATCTAGATATCGCCTTAGATACGGATACCGATGATACAACCTATCTCACTATTTTAAAAGACACGCTTCCGGGGCTCATCAGCCAAGAGCAACCTGATTTTATTTTTTACCTCTCTGGGGTGGATATTTTGGCAAGTGATAAATTAGGCAAATTGGGATGTACTATTGAAGGCTGCTTAGAAAGAGATCGGTATGTATTACAAATCTGTCATGACCTACAGATCCCTGTGCAATGTAGCATGGGCGGTGGCTATTCTCCAGAGATTAAAATGATCATTGACGCCCATGCCAATACATTTCGGCAAGCGCAAGATATTTATTTTTAAAAAGTCCCTTCTCCCTTTGGGAGAGGGGATTTAGGGGTGAGGGAAAATACGTAACTTCGTATCGTGCAAACACAGTATGATTATATCATTATGGGAGGCGGTCTTTCGGGGCTTACCTTGGCGTATCGCATGGCTCAGGATGCTTTTTTTGATGCTAAATCCATTCTTATTATTGATGCCGCTGCCAAAAAAGAAAATGATCGTACTTGGTGTTTTTGGGAGTCTCAACCTGATATTTTTGAAGACATTGTTTCCCATCGCTGGTCGACCATTGGGTTTAAAAGCCCTGTATTTTCTGATGAGATTCTCATACAGCCGTATCAATATAAAAAAATTGAAGGAGATGATTTTTACGCTTTCGCGAAAGCGTACTTAGCCACAAAACCTCATATTTCCTTTTTACAAGAAACCGTCCTGTCTGTCGAAAACCAGCAACACCAAGTGGTGATTACTACAGCACAGCAAAAGCTTTTTGGAGCCAAAGTATTTAATAGCATTCTCAACTCAGAGCTGTTGGAATCGCAGTCGCAACACCAATATCTCAAACAACATTTTATAGGATGGTTTATCAAAACGGAAACACCCATTTTTGATCCTGATTGTGCTACTTTTATGGATTTTACCGTGCCACAAAAAGGGAATTGTCGGTTTATGTATGTACTACCGACTTCGCCAACCGAAGCATTATTTGAATATACCTTGTTCTCCAAGGAGCTCCTCGAAGACAGCGAATATGAAACGGCTATTCAGGAATATTTAACCAAAAAAGGCATATTGCAATATCACATTCAACGTAAAGAGCAGGGGAACATTCCAATGTCTTCCTATCGTTTTGACAAACATAACTCTAAAAATATGTTGCATATCGGGAGTGCAGGTGGCTGGACCAAAGCGAGTACGGGTTTTACGTTTAAACATACGTTAAAGAAAACCGCAGCCCTTGTTGGGTTCTTAAAAACCGAAAAGGACTTTCGACTATTTTCAAAACGCTCGCGTTTCTGGTGGTATGATTTGCTTCTCGTAGATGTGTTGTATCGTAAAAATCATTTGGGCGCTCCTATTTTTGGGGAAATGTTTAAAAATAACCCTACCGATCGTATTTTCAGATTTCTGGATGATGAAACAACCTTTAAAGAGGAGTTACAGATTATTTGGAGTCTGCCAAAAAAGGAGTTTGTGAAGGCAGTATTTAGTCGGTTGTTTGGGTAGTGGAGAATTGTTTTAAATGCATCTCTATCATTTCTTTATCACTTTTGGATTTTAAGACTAAAAGATCATGCTCTTTATGTGTTTTATAGCTAAAAACAAATTTAGTCGTGCCGCTTTGTGAAACCTCTGTAAACACGAACTTACCAAGGTTTAGATTAGTATCTAATACATTTTCGGTTATGAGCTTTCCCAACCTGTACTTTTTAATCTGAATTGTTTTAGAAAAGATATTGATCCTGATTTCTTTATAGAAAATCCATGCGGTAAATCGAAATAGGATATAAAATAGACTAACAACAACTCCTACAGTAATACCTGCTATTATGTTTACAAAAAAGGACAAAACCGCTATAAGAGCGATAGAGAATGAGCCAATTTCTCTCCAATCTAGAGGTATGCGATCATTGATAATGAGCACTCCATGATCTTCTTTTGTAATTGAAAAATATTTTTTAGGGGTATCCAAAATTACACGTTTTGTTCTGTTAACAGTTTTTTCATTTCTGAAGTTGCGTCTGTGTAGTCTGCCATTCTTCGGCTTTTTCCAATGTGAATAATAGACCTATTCATTCGACTTGTCAATTCTTTCATAGGCATCGTATCCAAACTGCCAAATTGATATTTCCAGTAGTCTAGATCATAAAGCCGTTGATTTTGATGCGCTATAGTGCTTTTATCATTATCGGTTTTCAAAAAATCAAGATGACCAACTATAGTGTCTATACGTTCAAAATCTGTCACAATTCCGTCAAAAACAAGTTGTGTATAAAAGGTGTTTTTAAAGGTCTCTTCAATCTTATCTAAATCTGATGCTTTTATATTCGTCAGGATCACATTGTATTTAGTTAATCCATTTGTGAACAGCCAACATTTTTTTCGATCTACATAAAAAACTGTTGCATTCCATTTTCCTAATAGTCCACTATCTGCGTTTTGGTCAGTTACAATGAATTTCTTGACTAATTTTTCTGATTTTTTGGTGACATGAATTTTAGTTCTTTTCAAAATAGGTGATGTAATATCAAAATTTAAGTTAAGCTAAGAAAAATTTCGCGAAAACGAACAGCATTAGAAATAACGTATGTAAAAATAGCGTACTACTCTATTTTATGATTGTAAGAAAGGTGTGAGATTCTCGTCCTCAGTAGGGGGGTCCCTCTATTATAAAGCTTTTTTGAAAGTCAAATGAGATTCCCACCTTCGTGGGAATTAAAATATTCTACCTTTGGGAGAGGGGATTTAGGGGTGAGGGCTTGTGAGGGATCTACATCCCGCGTTCTTTCTGGATGGTTTCGTAGGCCTCTTGTACTTTCCTAAACTTATCTTCGGCACCTTTTCGGTAGGCTTCGTCCATATCCATCAACTTATCGGGATGGTATTTTTTTGCCATGGTTCGAAAGGCTTTTTTGACCTCGTCGTTGGTAGCGTCTTTTTGTATTTCAAGGATTTTATAGGCACTTTCGGCACTTTTAAAGAACATTGCTTTGATGCTTTCAAAGTCTTGAAGATTAATTCTAAAATACCCCGCAATTTCTGACATGACCTTTACCTCAGGTTCGCTCACATGACCATCGGCTTGTGCAATGCCAAATAAAAAGTGTATGATTTGTAAACGTACTTCGTAGCGCGTACGCATATTTAAGTACTGACACACACGTGAAGCAGATACTTCTCGTTTTTTTATGACGTCATTAAATGTTCTAAACGTAGCATTGGCACGTTCTTTCCCGTACGCTCTTACAAAATATTGACGGGCATAGTCTAGTTCTTTTTGGCTGATGGTACCATCTGCTTTGATCACAATGGAGGCAAGTGAAAGCAAGTTCAATTCAAAATCACCTGGAGAAACAGATTGTTGAGTCGCTTGGTCAAAAACATCTTTAAAACCTCTTCTTTTTGGTCCTTCGGTTTCTGGGGATAATAACCTATCAATTAGGCTTCCTATAAGATATCCCGCAAAAGCACCAAATACACCACGTACAGCAAAACCAATGACAGCACCTATATATTTAATCATCTATTATTATCTCGTTTAAGAACCACAAAAATAAGGGTTCTGATATATATGACGTAAGGTTGTTGGGATTGTTACGCTATTTTTTTGATTTGTATTTCTAGAAGTTGCGTTGTCATAACCTGTCAAAATTTCAATTTCTTTAATAAGGAACACTTTTTGTACCTTTGCACTCAAAATAAATTGATTATGTATCCAGCAGATTTAGTAAAACCAATGCGTGAAGACCTAACCAAAAATGGCTTCACAGAATTACATACAACAGACGACGTACACGCAGCAATGAAAAAAGAAGGAACAACCCTTATGGTTGTAAATTCTGTTTGTGGTTGTGCTGCTCGTAATGCACGCCCAGCAGCCGTACATGCTATACACAATGGCAAAAAACCAGATAACATCTTTACGGTATTTGCAGGCGTAGATGGTGAAGCCACCGATCTTGCTCGTAGTTTTATGGTACCGTTTCCTCCTTCTAGTCCATCGATGGCCTTATTTAAAGACGGAGAACTTGTACACATGTTAGAACGCCATCACATTGAAGGGCGTCCAGCTGAGATGATTGCACAAAATCTTATCGAAGCTTTTGATGAGCATTGCTAATCATAAGCTGTAAAATTGACAGAAACCGTTCTCATTTAGAACGGTTTTTTTATTTTTATGCTTTCAGCACAGCTGAAGTTTATGCTGAGCTTGCCGAAGCATGAAAGCGTACACTCATGAAAAAAATAATCGCCTTTCCATTCACTATTCTCTATTACCTATTGTTTGGGGCTATGCTGGTCTTTTTTCATCCTATACAGTGGATCTGTTTACGTATTTTCGGATATGAAGCACATAAAAAAAGTGTGGATCTCCTCAACTTTTTTTTATTGCGTTGTCTCAATGTACTAGGCACTCGATTTCATTTTGAAAACCCCTATCATATTCCTTTAGATCAACCCTGCATTATTGTAGCCAATCATCAAGGCACTTATGACATTCCGCCTATGATATGGTATTTACGGCACTTGCATCCAAAGTTTATTAGCAAAAAAGAGTTAGGAAAAGGAATTCCTAGCATTTCATTTAATCTAAGGCACGGCGGATCGGCACTTATAGATCGTAAAAACAAAGTACAAGCGGTACAAGCCATAAAAGACCTTACATCCTATTTAAACACACATCATCGCTCTGTCGTGATTTTTCCTGAAGGCACTCGGAGTCGTGATGGGATTCCTATGCGATTTGCGACAGCAGGTCTTACCACCTTATTTGAAGCCATGCCTTCGGCACTTATTGTTCCTATTACGATCAACAATTCATGGAAATTAAACCGATGGGGTGGTTTTCCTATGGATCTTGGCGTGCGTATACATCATAAGGTACACGAGCCTTTTTTTGTAAAAAGCGCTCCTGTAACCGATTTAATTACAAAAGTGGAATCTGTGATTTTACAGGATTTTCCAGAAATACGAGAGCGTAGAAAAACGACATCAAAAACCTAATAAAAAATACTTCATGACCGATCAACAACTTATAGAAAATACCATTTCTTTTGTAAAGAGAACCCTTGCCAATGCAGAGGGAGGGCATGATTGGTTTCATATAGAACGGGTCTATAAAAATGCAGTTCTTATCGCTCAAGGCGAAAATGTAAACCCACTGGTTGTTGCTCTTGGTGCTTTACTGCATGACATTGCAGACTCAAAATTCTTTAACGGAGACGAAACCATCGCGCCAAAGATGGCTAGTGAGTTTTTATTGAGTCAAAATACCGATAGTGCAATCATTGAACATGTGGTACAGATTATAAAGAATATTTCTTTCAAAGGAGGGAATAAGGAGCAAACCTTCACTTCTCCAGAACTGGATGTCGTGCAGGATGCAGACCGGCTGGATGCTATAGGTGCCATTGGAATTGCAAGAACCTTTAATTATGGTGGGTTTAAAAACAGAAAAATCTATGATCCTTCTATTGCTCCAAATCTTGAAATGACTCCAGAACAATATAAAGCATCAACAGCGCCTACCATCAATCATTTTTATGAGAAATTATTACTTCTTAAAGATAAGATGAATACCAAAACAGGGCATTCTATAGCAGAAAAACGCCACCAATATATGGAGGCGTTTCTGAAACAATTTTATGCGGAGTGGGAAGGAATCGTATAGTTTTTCCCAGTTCTGTGAATTCTGTATTCGATTTCGCGAAAGCGTACTATAAAAGAATCTTCCCTAAAGTCACTTTATCAGATTGACTAAAGAGCTTTACTACTTTTACTTCTTTAGTCTCTTTTGGAGTCCCGTAATGTCTATATACTGTGTATTTTAAGAACGGAGGAAGCACATAATCCCCTGCATCTCCAAGGTATTGTACATTAATTAACCATTCTCCTTTGGGGGCATCGTCTATAATAAATTCTTCTGTTTGGAAGCCTTGTGCTAATTCTTGTTCAAGTCTTTCTTTACTTTCGTCTAATGTGTGTGCCCATTTAAAGAACTTTTTATCAGGATTTACAAACTGAAATTCAAAAGGAACCGTAGGGTCAGACCACTCAATCACCATACGAATATCTATATCAAAGTCTGTGGTTAACCATTCATTAGGTAGTCTTTCAAAATCAATTTTATCTTTATGTAAAACAACCAAATGCTTCAGCTCACTTTGTAATGGTTTTTCCAGTCCTTCAAAGTTGACTCCTTTAATTTGTTCTCCGAGCATATTGATATATAACTCTAGCGCCTGATTGTATTTTCCAACTTCTTTTTCTTGGTATATTAAGGCAAGGTCGCGGTATGATTGTGCTTCAGAAGGAGCAATTTTTAAGATTCGTTCATATACCCAAGCTGCTTTTTTAGCATCTCCTCCTACTTCGTATAAATAAGCCAGTGTACGTAACGCTTTTGTGTTGTTTCTAGAGATATAGGCAAGGTCTTCACGTACTTTATTTGCTAAATTCTTGTCTACTTTATCAAAATGTTTGGCGACATCTACATAAAACTCTAGTGGAGAAGATTGTGTTGTAGATATTTTCTTATACAGCTTAAACTGATCATTTTTATTAGGAAGTTTACGCATGCGTTCTATATACGCTGGGGTGATTTCCTCCATGTTTTTTACAGCGCTTTCAGCATAATCATTTCCTTTTACAAGGGCTGTATTTTCTTTTTTCTTTTGTGCTTTTCCGTATATCTGATCCTTTGTTTTAATAATAAAAGCACCTCCAGCGGCGAGTGTTCCATAACGTGATGTAGCAGACACCGATTTTAAAACGGATATACTTGCGATTTGCTGTACGTCTAGAAAATTAGGTACATCTTGATAAACTGCTCCATTAATCACCCAAATAGGAGGGATATTATTTGTGACAGATTGATTTCCTCCTCTAATTTTATACACGACTTCGCTTCCTGTAAAAAGACCTCCTTCTACAGTAACACCTGATACTTTACCCTGAATGAGCTGTTGTAACGTGGTTGCTCCAGCAGCAAAGTCTCTTTCGGTAAGCTCACTAACAGCATATCCTAATTTATCTTTGTTTTCTCTACCATTACTGGTCTGGATGGTATTGTCTACTCTTTTATTGCCTTCTAAAACAATCTCGCTTAATTCATCACTTTTTGAAATAATCTCAACAGTTCCTATATCTTTTCTTTCGACTAAGACTTCTTTAGAAAAGTAGCCTATTTTACTTATGACGAGAATATCTCCTAAGGCAGCCTGTATGGCAAACTTTCCTTGTCTATTTGTAGATACTTCATCAAAACTTCCTTTTTTTGTAATCACCGCATCCCCAATAGGACCACTTAAGTCTACGATTTCACCCGTTATTCCGCTTTTTACAATAGCAGCATCCAGAGGCTGAGAGGATGTATTTTCAATTTCTCCCACAGGCACATATTCACCTGAGGTGTATAGAGCAAGTTGCTTCATATACGCACCATTATCTGTTTGTGAGATACTAGCCAGTGTATATACCGGTGTTTCTTGTTGCACTTTTAGTGTTCCATAATTAGGATCTCCATTAGAAGAAAAAAGAATGGCATCTGCACCTGAAGTATCTAAGATTCCATAATTAGAAGGACCTCCGTATTCTAATGAGTTTATAAGGGTACGCAATGTTGTAAGATACCCGTCTCTAATGGTGATGACCTCCTCTTTTTGGATTTCATATCCAAAAGCAACAAATGCTATTTTTAAACTCTTATTGGCATCTACAAAACTTTCAATATAAGCTAACTCTGCTTCTACATCTCTTCCTAACATGTCCTCAGAAATGTCCCAAAAAAGTTTTACAGATTTTACGGTTTTATCAGCTTCTTGTTGGGTAGAAGGTTCTAGTTGAATGGTGCTTGATCTATTAAATAATGTGCGTACTGCTTTTGCATCAAGAGCGATGGTTTCATACCCCTCTGCACTTATAATTAACTCACTTTTATCTCCTAGAATCTCGTGATATCTGCGGTAATTAAAACGTCCTTTTTCATCTGTAATCTCACCAACTCCCTGGTCATTTACACCCACTTTTGCATTCATGATAGGTGCTTTGGTACTTGCATTTACAACTGTTCCTCTAAAAACAGTTTGTGCTCCTGCGATCGTAGTGCCAAACAGGATAAGTAATATGATGGATAGTTTGCTGTAAATTTTCATGTGATGGATACTCTTATTTTTTGATTGGGTGAAATTATAGTCTTATTTTATTTTATGAGGTTGGTTTAACCTTTTTTTATAACTCTTCTTATTTCCTTTTTGAATTAATTAACATTTTACACTCCGTAAAGGTACAAACGCTCTTATTGTTAGATTGTTAATCATCGTTAACAAACGTTAACGCCTAATGTATATCTACACCATAAGTCCTATACCTTTTGATTATGTTACAACTTTATTGAAAAAATCATAGCGTATTTCAAAAGGTATAGGACTTAGACTTCTTTTTTGATAAAATGTTTTAAAATGTTCTCACAAAAACAGCTTTTTTCTCTATAAAATAATCATGCTGTTAGGTTGTTTATGAGTACGCTTTCGCGAAAGCATAAAAATTACAACACCACTCTTCCTAGGGTCACTTTATCGGATTGTTTAAAGAGTTTCACTACCTTAATCTCTTTAGTTTCTTGAGGGGTTCCGTAGTTTTTGTAGACCGTGTACTTCATAAAAGGGGGTAATACATAATCCCCTTCATCTCCTAAATACTGAATGTTAATCAACCACTCACCTGGAGGGGCGTCATCTATGATAAACTCCTCAGATTGATATCCCTGTTCCTGCTCTTCTTCCAATCGATCTCGTGTCTCTTGAAGCGTATGTGTCCACTTAAAAAATTTCTTGTCTGGATTGACAAATTGAAACTCAAAAGGCACCGAGCGATCAGACCAATCAATCACCATTCGGATGTCAATATCAAAATCTGTACGCAACCACTCATTAGGAAAACGCTCATAATCTACCTCTGCTTTGTGTAAAGACAGTAAATGGCTTAACTCATTCTTTATAGACTTTTCCAGACCCTCAAAGTTTACCCCTTTGATCTGCTCTCCTAGCATGTTATAATACAACTCTAAAGCCTCATTGTATTTCCCAATCTCTTGGTAGATCAATGCCAAATCTCTATAGGATTGCGCCTCAGATGGGGCTAACTTTAAAATACGTTCATAAATAAGTGCTGCTTTTTCGTAATCCCCTGCTGCTTCATAGATATAACAAAGTGTACGTAAGGCCTTGGTGTTATTTCTTGAGATATACGCAAGATCTGCTCTCACCTGATCGGCCATCTCTGTATTAATCCCATCAAAATACTGGGCTACATCTACATAAAATTCTAAAGGAGATTCCTGAGTCCTAGAAATACGCTGATATAGCTCAAATTGTTCCTGTAGGTTTGGTATTTCGCGCAAGCGTAAAATATATTCTGGTAATGTAGAGGTATCTATCGTGCGTGTAGTAGCCTCTTTATAGTCATTACCACTCACTAAAGCTGACTTTTGAGCTTTCTTAGCTTTGTCTTGAAAACTAACTTCTTTGGTCTTGATTAAAAAAGCGCCTCCCGCAGCGAGCGTACCATAACGAGACGTCGCTGATGCCGATTTTAGAACTGTAATACTAGCAATTTGTTGGACATCTAAAAAATCTGGTGGATCTGGATACGGAATCCCATTGACAATCCAAATGGGCGGAATTTCATTTTCTATAGATTGATTCCCCCCTCTTATTTTATACACTACTTGGCTTCCACTATATAAGCCGCCTTCTACCGTAACACCAGAAACCTTCCCTGTGATCAATTGCTGCAAGTTGGTCGCCCCTGCACTAAAATCGTTCTCCGTAAGCTCGTCTGCTGCATAGCCTAACTTATCTTTATCTATTCGCCTACCATCACTACCTTCAATCGTATTATCTACACGCTTATCACCAGAAACAATCACTTCGTCAAGCTCATCATTCTTAGATACAAGCGTGATGATACCCATGTTCTGAGATTCCACCAATACCTCTTTGGTAAACATCCCGACCTTACTTACTACTAAGACATCTCCCAGAGAAGCCTTGATCTCAAAACTGCCTTGAGTATCTGTAAACACTTCATCAAAACTCCCTTTACGTGTAATCGTTGCATCATCTAAAAAGTCTTTGAGGTCTTTTACAATACCTGTAACAGTAAGCTTAGAAGACGGATTTAATGTATTTGTCTTTAGAGCGCTAACTTCCTCTTCATAGTCGTTACCCTCTACTAAGAGAGATGGAATAGGTTCTGTCTTACTACTTGCAAAATTGCTTGTTGTAATCTCAACAACCCCTCCTCTTCCAATAGATCCGTAACGTAATGCACCTATCGTAGATTTTATTACAGAAATACTTTCTACGCGATCTGGACTTATGAATGGTTTTGATGTATCGGGTGTAAATATAGATCCATCAATAACGATAAGCATTGGCCCATTTCTTCCAGATACAGTAAGTCCTAGTCTTGAATCTTCAACGGCTGTAATCCCTGCAAATTTTCCGTTTAATACGGTGCCTAGGTCTGGTGCACCTTGAAAAATATCTTCTCTGCGCAATACTTTTACATCATACCCTAATTTATCTTTATTTTCTTTACCCCAAGCCGTTTGTACTTTTTCTTCTTCTTTTTCTTTTCCCTTTGTATTAAGAACCACCTCATCTAATACATTGTTTTTTGGAATTAAATCAATCGTATAATTTGTCTTACCATCTACGATAAAGCTTTTAGGGTACATGCCTAGATAATAGACAATCCATTCCTCTCCTTCATTGGCAGGAAGTGTAAAACTTCCATCTGCTCTTGAGGTATATTCTTCAAAAGTTCCTTTTTTACTGATAGTCGCTCCTTGAATAGGTTTTCCAAGGCTTGTGATTGTTCCTGTAATCTGAGGTTTATTAGCAACGATATCATTAGATATAGATTTCACTTCTTCCTCATAATCATTGCCTTTTACAAGTGCAGAAGGAACAGGCGAATTCATAGTGACAAAATCTACTGTATCTATAAGAATTGCTCTTCCTATAGCACCAACGATATTTTTTTTGACAGAAATAGTAGCTATATTCTGTGGGTTTACTGCAAAAAACTGAGCCCTATCTACGGGGATTCCGTTAATAAAAAATAATGCTTTTGAATCTCTAATCCGTATATCCTCGTAGCCAGGTCTTGTATTTACCGTAACATTCGAGAATTTTCCTGTCAATCCATATGCTACACTAGCCCATGATTCAATATTATCATCTTCTCTAGTTAGTGTTTGTACATCAAAAGTTCCTAAAAAGGAATCTTTATACGTTCCTGTTTCAAGGTCGACTCTTGTATTTGAAGTTCTTTTTGTCTTTCCTGTGATTTCGATTTCGTCTAACATATCGGTCTTAGGTAATAAGTCAATCTCAATCTCTTTGGTCTCATCATCAATAACGATGAGTTTTGGATACATTCCTAAGTAATTTACCTTTATCATGTCTCCCGCAGACAAGTTTGCTGTAAAGGAACCGTCTTGCTGAGAGGTGAACTCCTCAAAAGATCCTTTTACAGAAATAGTAGCGCCTTGAATTGGTTTTCCGAGACTGGTTACTTTGCCTTTAATTTGAGTCTTTCCTGAAATTATAGCGTTTTGGTTTATACTAGGAAGGGTTTCATCATATGTGTTATTTTTAGCTAAGTATTCTTTCCTATCTTTAAATTCTTCACGACCTGTCTTTGTTGTGACAATCACCTGTAACCCTCTTTCTCCCTGACCTCCATATTTTATATTCGTTAGATCTGAATCTTTTATAATTATAGATGCAATATCGCTATCTAGAATATATAACGGCAAAGGTTCTCCTGGTCCTAATGGAAAACCATTTACAATCCATAGGGGATATTTTCCAAAGACTGTAACCGTCTCTCCATACGGTGTATATCTTACTTGAATTCCACTAAACTTTTCCCTAAGTACTGATTCTAGAGTTCTGCCGTTAGGTGTAATGTCTTTATACGTAATATAAAAATCTCCTAATCTAGTAATACCCCCCGGGATATAAGGATCTTTTATTCCTCTTATCACTTTATTTCCAACAATGACCTCTTCATATTTTTCTGTGAGTACAACCTCATCTAGCATGTCATTTTTGGGTATTAATTCTAGTTTTATATCTTGAGTATTTTCTACCAATACAATTTTAGGAAACATCCCCAAGTACCTAAAAACAAGCACATCCCCTTCTTTTGCAGGCAACTCAAAAGTTCCATCAGCTTTGGTAAGATACTCTGTGAGGTCTCCTTTCTTTATGATAGATACTTCTTGTAATGGCTTGCCTAAACTTGTTACTTTGCCTTTTATGGTCTCCCCTTCAAATACAGGTGTTCTAACCTCACTTTTCATTAAATTTCCTTTACCCGACTGTATAGGTCTATACACTCCTTGGGTGTATTGCCCAAGCAATTCTAAATAGGCTTCGTTGACTTCTATATCTTGACTTGCAATCGCATACACTGGAATATCTTGAGAAACATTCAGTGTTCCGTAATTTGGATTTCCGTTAGAACTGAGAATCACCGCATCTGCACCCGTGATATCCAGTACGTCGTAATTAGAAGGACCATTGTAGATAAGGGCTTTTACGCTTTCGCGAAAGCGGGAAATATCCCCATTCCGTATCTCCATACGCTCATCTGTACGTATCTTGTAATCAAATACAACAAGGCGCAACCTAAGGTCTTTATACATTGAAACATAGGATTGAACATACGCAATCTCTGCCGCTATATCCCGACCTTTCATGTCTTCTGAAACATCCCAAAAAACAGTCAGATTGGTCACTGTTTTATTTTCTTTTTTCTCAGAAGAAGGCTGCAATTCAATTTTACTGGATCTGTTAAATAGTTGCCGAACTTCTTTGGGACCTAACTGCAAAGACTCATACCCAGAGGCCCCCACAACAAGTTGGCTTTCTGAATTTACAATCTCATGATATTTCTTATAATTAAAAAATCCTTTTTCATTGGTGATTTCACCAACGCCTTGATTATTGATACCTACGCGTGCATTTGCAATAGGTTGTTTGGTTTCTGCATCGATCACAGTACCTCTAAAAACAGTTTGTGCTTGTACTGTTACACTTAGGAATACTATAAAAAGTATGGTGTATATTGTATAATGTTTCTTCATAATGACTACTAATTTAGTGTAAGTGTTCCTACGGTTGTTTTGCCTTTTTGCTGAAAAAGTTTAATGAGTTTTACCTCTTTGGTTTCTTGCGAGGTTGCGTAATTTAGATACAGTGTGTACTTAAGATAGGATGGGGGTTGTACATTGTCTTCTCCTAAGTATTGTACATTGATAATCCATTCTCCTGGAGGAGCATCATCAAGTGCAAATTCTTCTATACTATACCCTTTTGACAATCCATCTTTTAAGCGCTCTTGATTTGCATACACAGAATGCTCCCATGTAAAATATTTCCCTGTTGGATTGACAAACTGAATTTGAAAATCTGCTTGAGGATTGGTCCATTCAAAAACAAGTCGACGGTCTTTTTTGAATCCTACAGCGAGTAACTCATTGGAGACATCTTGAAAGCTAACTTTTGACTTATGAAATGTTAATAATCGCATGATCTCAAACTCTGCTGTTTTCTTGAGTGGTGAAAAATCAAGAGCTGCGGTTTCATTGGCTAATATTTGCTTGTATAATTCAAACGCTTCTTGATAATTTCCTACCTGCTGATGAGAAACCGCAAGATCTCTGTATGACTGTATACGGTCTGGAGCAAACTCCAAAATCTTCTTATACAAAGTATTTGCTAATTGGTCTTCTTTAAAAGACTCTAAATGGTATGCCATTAATTTTAAAACCTCTATATCTCCTGATACCGTTTCTGGGAGATTAGAAAGAATACGTAATGCTGTATTTCTATCCCATTTTTTAAAATAGGTAGCGACATCTGTATAAAATACGATAGGGTCTTCTAAGGATGTATTTTTATAGGTATTATATGTATTTATAGCTTCTTCTAAAGTAGTTGCTTTTTCTAGTTGAATTAAATAGAAAGGTTTATTTAAAGTAGTGTCTAAAACAGCAACATCATCTGCTACATAATCATTTCCTTCTATAAGTGCTGATGGGACTTCCTCTCTTTTGTTTTTTTGCGCATAATAATCTGTCCCAGATTTTGTTTCTACAATAATAGACCCCCCTCTTCCTAAAGTTCCATATAAGCCGCTTGCACTAAGTGATGTGATAACCTCAACAGACACGATATCCTGAGGGTTTAAAGGAGGAACCCCACCATCTACTTGTTCATAAACAATCCCATTAACGACCACGATAGGTAGTACTTGTTGTGTGATACTCATGGTTCTAGGATTTACATAAATTTCTTCTCCTGTAATAGGATCTCGCTCTACCCTAATGCTTGAGAGTCTTCTTAAAATATCGCCTAATGTCAAAAACGAAGGACTTATGTCTTCTTCTGTAATGATATTTGTTTTGAATCCCACAGCATCAGTATTCTTTTTACCGCTAGCGGTGGCTACTTTTTCTTCTTCTTTTCTTGCTGCTTCAAGGACTACTTCTTCTAACCAACTACCTTCCGTTTCTAGCGTAATCCTCATCTTTGTACTCGCAGTGGCTTGCACTTTTTTGGTTTTCATTCCTGGAAATCTAATCTCTAGTTCATCTCCCTCTTGCGCATAAATTTCAAAAGTCCCTGAACTATCGGAAATCACTTCGTTAAAGCTTCCCTGAACTCCTATTCTAGCTCCCTCAAGAAACCCTATTTCAGAGGTAATACTCCCTGCTATCTTTACTGTGCTCTCAGCAGCTTCTTCAGTAACGGTAGATAGGTCTTTAAGGAGATACTCTAATGCCTTTTTGGGGCTGAAGGTTGTTAAATCCAGATAAAGCCCATCTGTGTAAAGCGCAACCTCCTCTAGGATTTCCTTGTTTACATTTTTAGCACTACTTATTGTGAATGTAGTGTTATTAAATACAGGCTCTAAATCAGAAAAGAAGGTATATCCATCTGTAAAAATAAGCGTGTATCCTAGTTTTTTAGAGATCGTTTCTGTTACCGCAGTATAATCTGAGGTTCCTTCATAGTTGGTGTTTTCTAGGAAATCAATCACAGCGTCAGGTTTTCCATTGGTCACACTAAACTCTTTAGATTCTATATACCCAAAAGCAAATTTACGAACCGTAACATCTATATTTTTGAAGGTTTTAAGGTATCGCTCTATCAATTCTATTTCTGCGTATAGGTTGCGATTCTTCGCTTTCGCGGAAGCGTCCCAAAAAATAGTTACTGCTTCAGGAATAGGTCTGTCTAAAATTTCCTTAGCTCCTTTTTCTAAAGGATAGGATGCATCCATTGTAAAGGCCATGGCATCTTTCATGTGTGACTTCCAATAATCCTGACTAATAGATCGTGTATACGATGGTTTTTTATTGCCACTTCCAGCCACGGCAAACCCAATACGATCTCCATAAATTTCTATTAACTCAATACTTACAATAACATCGGTATCTACAAATATTTTATATGTTGATAGTGGAATGCGCTCTACACCACTTTTTCTTGAGATGGTATGATAAATAGCAGTATTTAGTATGTTATTTTTAGGGATTCTAAAAATTGGATCAATATCGTATACATTGACACGCACTCGGATACTGTCTGATAAGTTTTCAAGTACGTTTACGTTAAGACTCTTAAGCTGTGTGCGTTTCTTTTTAATTCTAATTTTTGATGCGATCTCACCCCCAAGGCCTAACTCATTTTTCCAATAGCCAAATTTTTCAGTGTCTATCTTTGAGTTTCCAATGGTTGTATTTTTAATTTTTTTATCTCCTAATACAATTTCCTCTAGATTATAGAGTTCTGGAGTAAGTGTAATTATATTTTTTGACGAAAGCAGAGAGTTAATAGCACCAATAGGCGTTTTCTTTGTCTTAAAACCGATCATCGAAAATTGAATCACATCCGATTTTTTGATCTTATCAGTACGATAGGTTAATTCAAAGTATCCTTGTTCATTGGTTACAGACCCTATTCCTTTTCCAATAAAACCTACATTTACAAAAGGGATGGGCTTTTGGGTTTCTTCATGAAGAATCCTTGCTTTTAAGGTGGTGTAAGGTCCATTAGAAACATATTGTGCTTCTGTGTTTATAGTGTAAAAAGCACATAGGATTAAGCAAAAAAATAACGTTATATCTTTTTTCATAAGCGATGGTTAGTCATTAAGTATCAACTTAATGTGATACATAATTTTCAATCACTTTATAAAGATAATCGATAAAAAGCAGCCTTTAGTATACACCGATAAATGCTTACTTAGAATTTATAAGCGTATTCTTGAATTTGAAACGCCCATAAAATAGAATCTTATTACAATAAGAATTCGTCAAGCTGTGCCTTACCAATATCGGAAGTTAGTTTGATGACTTTTACATCTTTACGTTCACTAGGAGTACCATAATCTCTATAAATAGTATACTTAAGATAGGGAGGAACCGTCGTAAATGTTTCTTCTCCTAGGTATTCAATATTAACTCTCCATAAGCCATGTGGGGCCTCATCAATCACAAACTCTTCCGTTTGAAAACCTGTCTTTACTTCTGCTTCTAGGCGCTCTTTATTATCAAACAAGGTATGGTTCCATTTAAAAAATTTGTCTTTTGGATTTACAAACTGAAACTCAAAAGGAGCTTCTCTATCAGACCACTCTAACACCATACGTAAGTCCAGACGAAAATTAGGAAGTACCCAATCATCGGGAAGTCTTTCCGTATTTATTTTATTTTTATGTAATGAAACTAAATGTAATAATTCATGTCCTAAAGGTTTGTCTAATCCAGAAAAATCAACTCCTAAGATTTGTTCTCCAAGCATATTGATATAGAGCTCTAAAGACTTATCATAATAGCCTGCTTCTTCATACGCTTTAGCTAGGTCTCTATAGGATTGTGCCTCCCGAGGAGCGATACTTGTAATGCGCTCATACAACTTTAAAGCATTGTCATAGTCTCCTGCACTTTCATACAGATAAGCAGCTACACGTAACACTTTGGGATTCTTTTGTGCCACCTCTACAAGTCTTGATCGTATCTTTCTTGCTTTTTCTTTATCTAGTGGTTGAAAATACAATGCCATATCTATAAAGAATTCTGCATTAGTCGTGTTTGCTTGAGATAAATTTTGATACATGGTAAACTGAGCCTCAACACCATCTATAGCCTGAATCTGTTTTACATAATTAGGCTTTAGTGCCTCTAGGTTAAGTTGATCCACTTGCTCTGTATATTCATTTCCTGTGATTAAGGCCGTATCTACAATCTCGCCATCATTTTCAGATCTAAGAAATGCTTTTGTTTTCACAATAAAAGCACCTCCAGAAGCAATAGACCCGTAACGAGCTGTCGCTAGTATCGATTTTAAGATGGATATACTAGAGATATTTTGAGGGTCTATAAAGTTAGGTGTCTGTTCATAAATAGAGCCATCTACGACCCATATAGCAGCCTGCGAATTATTACCGCCTCTAATAGTGAATACAGCTTCAGTTCCGAATCCTGATACTTGGACACCTGCAAAACGACCTCGAATAATATCTCCAATATATTGTGCATTGGGACGTATTTCGGCACTGGTAATCGTGTTTACAGAAACGCCTATTTGATCCACACTTACTTCACCAAAACCCGTATCTGACGTCTCTTTACTTTTGGCTTTTTTGCCTTCAATGATGACCTCTTTGAGTAATTCATCCACAGGCTTCATTTCTACTACCAGTGAGGGTACATCTTCTACGAGCATTTCTTTAGGATGCATTCCCAAATAACGAATTTGCAATACATCTCCTACTTCTGCAGGAACCGTAAAACTACCATCTGATTTTGAGAGAAACTCTTCTAAGTCTCCTTTTATCGTAATACTTGCGCCTTGAATAGGCCCTATAGATGTTTTTACAATACCATTAAATGAAGACGAAATAGCAACTGTTTTATCCTTAAAAGGAACACCTTTTTTTAGTTGATCGATACTTTCTGCTATCGATGCTTCAGATAAATTGACATAGCTTCCAGAAGTAAACATTGCAAGTGATCGCAAATACTCATGATTTGCTCTAGATAAACTACTCACTGCATAAAAGGGGATATCTCTATCTCCCTCCCATTGGCCTAAGACCGCTTCTCCATCAGAAAACAACAATGCTGCATCTGTATTGCCAG
The DNA here is from genome assembly GCF_042653865.1 of Dokdonia ponticola. Taxonomy (NCBI): domain Bacteria; kingdom Pseudomonadati; phylum Bacteroidota; class Flavobacteriia; order Flavobacteriales; family Flavobacteriaceae; genus Dokdonia; species Dokdonia ponticola. The sequence continues at coordinate 132,224 of NZ_JBHSFV010000003.1, forward strand.
TTGTCAAAATATCATAGGAAGTAGTCCCTTGATATTCTAGTCCTTCTACTTCTTTTTTTAGAGCAGAAATATCTTTGTTGATCGTATGCCTTTTTGTGGACAGAATCTTTTCATTAAAGATAATAAAGGTCACATTTACCTCACCTAATTCTTCAAAATAGGCCTCAATAAACCCCCATTCTTTTCTAAAATCTCTTCGCTCTGATGAGAGGGAAGCATCCCAAAAAATAGACACATTTTTTTGTGCTAAAAATTCTTTTTTCTCAGGAACCTCATCGGTTTGAGTAAGAACTATTTTACTCGATTTATTGAAAAGGCTTCGTATATTATCTCCTCTTAGTTCTATTGTTTCGTATCCAGGAGCACTAATGTTAAGTCGAGAAGCATTTCCAACCGTTTGGTGATACCTACGGTAATTAAAAAGTCCGTTCTCACTGGTCACAACACCTATCCCTTGATCGGATATTCCAATCTTGGCGCCAGCGACAGGCGCTTGTGTGGTCTCATCTAAAATCTTACCTCTAAAGACCGTTTGTGCCGTAAGTGTTTGTAAAAAACCTACAGCGATCAATCCAATTATGAAGATATTATATTTCTTTTTCATGCCCTAAAAGTACATTAATCCCAATTATTAATTGAATTTACTGCAAATTCAATTGGTAAATGGTATACCAATACAAAGATGGCAAAACAGCAACTAAAAGAATCTTAAAGATTGTTAAAAAGCCCCAATTGACCTCTATCTGTCTTTAAAAATAACCCTGTATTTAATGGTGGAAGTGTTTTGCCCTTAAAATATTGCTGCTTTCCTATGTCAAATTGTCTGTGAATTTGTGCTGCATAATTCCCTTCGCCTTTCATTCGCTTGCCATATCTGGAGTCGTTTACTTGCCCTCCGTGACAATCGGCTATTTGATTGAGCACTTTATCAGCTCTATCTGGTAAGACTTTTCGAATCCAATCTTCAAAAATACCTCCAATAGCACCGTTTAAACGTACAATTGTATAGCCCACTTGGAGAGCGCCTCGTTCTGATACTTCTTTTAACAACGGTAAAATCTCATGGGTATTAATTCCCGGAATCATCGGTCCCGCCATGACCATCACAGGAATCCCGGCGTTGCTTAAACACGCTATCGCTTCGAGTCTTTTTTTGATCGTTGCCGTGCGAGGCTCCATAAGGCGTCTTGTCTCTTCAGACAATGTAGTGACCGAAAATATCACACGACATAAATCATCTTTAGCCAATTCTTTTAAAATATCAATATCTCTGGTAACCAACACATTTTTGGTAATAATCCCAACGGGATGTTTATACTTTAAAAATAGTTGTAATAATTGCCGTGTAATTTTTAATTTCTTTTCAATGGGTTGGTAGCAATCTGTATTTCCTGACATCACAATAGTTGCTGCTTCCCATGAGGGGCTTTGTAGCTTTTTTTCTAATAATTCAGGAGCATTTTTCTTTACCAAAATTTTTTGTTCAAAATCTAGTCCAGCCCCATATCCCCAATATTCATGGCTATTCCGGGCATAGCAATAAATACATCCATGTTCACACCCCTGATACGGATTCAAAGAATATCCCATTCCCACATCTGGGCTGGTTACTTTATTGACAATTGTTTTAGGAAAGGTATTTATGTACACAGTTTTGGGATTAGTAGGTTGTTCGCTTTCGCGAAAGCAAAATTCTAAAAAATCATCACGCATCTCTTCACTAAACTCTGAAAAGCGATTTGATATGTGTATCTGGGCACCACGTCCATTAATAGATTTCTTCATGAATATGCTTTCGCGAAAGCGGAAACAACAACACATCCACCTTCTTTTATTGTTTTAAAATTTGGAATTACCGCAAATTTATGGAATATTTCCAAATTTTGTATATGAATAGAATTATTTAACTTTAAAAAAATTAAACACACTCCTATGAAACGTCGTTCTTTTCTAAAAAAATCTGCTGCTGCCAGTGCCGCTTTTACCATTGTTCCAAGTTTTGTCCTTGGAGGGAATCATATTCCGCCTAGTGACACGCTGTATATTGCCGCTGTTGGAGTTGGCGGTCGAGGTGGAGGTGTTGTACGTGAATTGACACAACATGGAAAGGTAAAATTTGTCGCGCTGTGTGATGTAGATGATAAAATGGGTGCTGGGAGTTATGCATTACATCCCAAAGCAAAACAATACCGCGACTTTAGAAAAATATACGATAATCATCTTTCTGATATTGATGCAATCATGGTGGGAACACCCGATCATACGCATGCTACCATTGCGCTACCTTTTATGCGAGAAAAGAAACATGCCTACGTAGAAAAGCCGCTTACACATAATATCTATGAAGCGCGTCTCATGGCAGAAACGGCCTCAAAGCAAGGAATCATTACCCAAATGGGAAATCAAGGTGCTTCGAGTGATGGGATTCGTCTCGCACAGGAGTGGATCAATGCAGGAGTGATAGGAAAAGTACACCGTGTGGACTGCTGGACTAACCGTCCTGTCTGGCCACAAGGGTTTAAGCATATTACCCAAGGACAACCTATCCCTGACAACCTCGATTGGGATTTATGGTTAGGCCCTGCGGCAACTCGCCCTTATAACGAGAACTATCTGCCCTTTAAATGGCGTGGTTTCTGGGATTTTGGAACAGGCGCTATGGGAGATATGGGATGCCATATTATGGAAACCCCATTTAAAACCCTAGACTTAGGGTTTCCGTACGAAGCAGAAGCGAGTTGTACCACCATTTGGTCGGGTGATTTTGTAGAGGCTGATTATTCGGAAGCGTGTCCGCCAAGTTCGATTGTACGTTTAAAATTTGATTCTCCTACTCAAGGCGATGTTTCTTTAAACTGGTATGACGGTGGGATTATGCCTGATCTTCCGTCGGAGTTAAAAGACAATGAAGCCCCTGGTAATAATGGTGGGGGAAGTATCTTTTATGGCTCTGATGGTATTATGATTACCGATACCTATTCTGGAAATCCTCGTTTACTCCCTAGCGAACGTATGAAGGATTTTAAACGCCCTGCTGAGACGATTGCGAGAGTAAAAACATCGCATGCTGGAGAATGGATCGATGCCTGTTTGAACAATAAACCTACGTCTTCTCCTTTTTCATACGGAGGACCGCTTACAGAAGCTGTATTGATGGGAAATCTTGCGATTAAAGCCTTCCAATACAAAACCCTAAAAAGCGGCAAAAAAGTAGGCGATTGGGATCCGTATAATTATCCAGGGCGTCGTACGATTAAATGGGACGGTGCCAATATGCGTGTTACCAATTATGAAGAAGCCAATGCCTGGGTAAAAAGGGAATATCGTAAAGGATGGGAGTTGTAGGCTATGGTCAAAAATATAAAAACGAGGGTGTGTACACAATGTTACTTTTTATTAGCACTTGATCCCATAAATTTCACTTTTAACAACAAGTATATTTTATAGAGAAAGTAAAACACTGGAATTCCTATAATGACCGTAACCACTAGTGTTGCCAGCATTAGTTTAAAACCCAAAAATGGAACTTTTCTTATGTCACTTAAGATCTCTGTGTCTTCGAATAAGAAAAAAGCAAAACCAATAGAAATCGTAAAGTATAGTGTAATTCCTAGGTTTGTCATAAAGTCTAAGTTAGCATACACATTCTCATTAGTGCTATATTGATAGGCATGCATCAATATAAGAGCTACAGCAGCTACAATAAGCATCCCTCTAACTGCTTTTATATTTTTATACATATTACCACTGAGATAACTCGATTGCTTGCAACTAGGGCAATACTCTTTGTCCATATGTAAACATGTAAAGCACATGCCTCTAAAACATTCTTTACATCTATTCTGGGAAAATAAATTAGTGTGAGTATGACAAAAATAAGCTTCTTTTTCTCTGTCTTTCATGAATATAAGGATTCCTAAAATCCACCTGTTTTTTTACCTAATCCTTCTTCAAAATCTTAGCCCTATTTTTCAAACCATCTACTGTAATCGTAGGATCTCCATATAATTCAATTGTAGACGTATCCTGAGCATATAATGTAATAGCTTCTTTTACATTCACATACGCATCTGAATTATCAGAGAGTGTAAGCGCTGCTGTCGTGAGTAACGCATCTTTTGCGTTTAACTTTGCACTATCAGAGAGCGTACCATTTAAAGAACCTACCGCGCCATCTAATGTGGCTCTTGAGCTATCTTTCAATTGGGATTCTAGAACATCTACTAAGACATACATTTTCAAGCTAGCTCTCCCATCTAGTGTCACCTTACTATTTTGAGATTTTACTTTAACGGCACCATCGGCATCACTGAATAGTTCCATAGTAATGGCTTCGGTATACGCCAAATCCAGATCAAATTTTGACCCTTTTCCTGCCGTAAGAAGTAGGTTTTCGCCTTTTATCAATCTATCTGATTGAATCCTAGCTTCGTTATTCAAATGTATTTCAGCAATAGTAGAAACGATGAGTATAATTTTTAGTCGTTTCTTTTTAATAATACGATGCGTGCCCGCTATTGTAAGGGTATTATTTGCCACTTGGAAGGTAACCACTTCTATCAAGTTATCATCTGTCTCTATCGAGTATTGATTGGTGCTCCCTTGTTGCAATTCTATCTCAAAATCACCATCAATATCTATGCGATCAAAAGGTTCTGTCAGCACTTCTTCTTTTAAAGTGACAATACCAGAGCCTTTAATCTTGGGTAAATCTTGTGCTAACACACATGCGCTCATAAGAAGTAACGTACTAACAAACAGTTTTTTCATGCTTTCAATAAAAAATAAGTTATAATAACTAACGTAAAAATTAATTTATTTTCCAGGAAAATCGGCTTTGCGTTTTTCTAAAAAGGCGGTGGTTCCTTCTTTAAAATCTTCGGTGCCAAAACAAGCGCCAAAGGCTTCTATTTCTGCTTCATACCCATTGACTCCGTCTGTAAATCCTGCATTCACTGCTTTGATTCCAGCCGCAATCGCTACCGATGAGTTACGCATAATCTTACCTGCTATTTTCTCTGCAAGAGGTACTAACTCTTCGATAGAGGCAATATGATTGACCAATCCGTAATCAAGCGCGGTATTGGCGTCAATCATTCCTGCGGTCATGATCATTTCCATGGCGCGTCCTTTTCCTACCAATTGGGGTAAACGCTGGGTTCCTCCATAACCAGGAATCACCCCTAAAGATACTTCTGGCAATCCCATGCGTGCATTATCACTAGCTACTCTAAAGTGTGCCGCCATGGCAAGTTCTAATCCGCCTCCTAAGGCAAATCCGTTGACAGCAGCAATGACTGGGGTAGATAAGTTTTCTACAAAATCAAATAAATCTTCCTGTCCTTTTCGAGCAAGTCTCGCCCCTTCTTCCACAGAAAAATGGGCAAATTCAGAAATATCAGCACCTGCCACAAAGGCCTTCTCTCCAGTTCCTGTAATAATAATGACTTTGGTGGAAGTGTCTGAGTCCGCTTTCGCGAAAGCGTCATGCAACTCCCCAATCGTCTCCGAGTTTAAGGCATTTAATTTGGAAGGTCGGTTGATGGTAATGGTCGTAACCCCATTATGTAGATTTGTAAGTATATTGTTATAGTCCATACGTATTTGATCTTTTCGAGCGCAGTCGAGAATTGGATAACATTATCAACCTACATAAGGTCTCGACTGCGCTCGACCAGATAATGTTATTTTTAATGACTTCATTTATTCTTTTGGAAAGATTACTGTAAATACAGTTCCTTTTCCTTCTTGGGATGTAAAAGTAATGGTTCCATTATAAGTTTCCATAATATTTTTTACCATCGCGAGTCCTAGCCCCATTCCACTGGTTTTGGTGGTGAATTTAGGCTGAAATATTTTTGCTTTATTTTCTTCTGTAATCCCAATTCCGTTATCACTTACGGTGATTTGAACATTTTCATTTACCGCTTGAACATCTACAAATATTTTGGGGTTTTCTGTGTGTTTTGTCGCTTGAATCGCATTTTTAACCAGATTAGTGACCACACGTATCAATTGAGTTCTGTCAAATTTTGCATGGATGACTTGGTCCGCTTTCGCGAAAGCGATATTACGCTCCCTAAAAATATCTAACGCAAGTTTGATCACCTTAGGGACATTTAACGTCTCACTCTGCTGGGCAGGCATGTCAGCAAAATTTGAAAAAGCAGAAGCGATACTACTCATGGTATCTATTTGCTGAATCAGGGTGTTGCTGTATTCTTTAATCTTAGTGTTGATTTCTGGATCTTCAGGATCAAATCGTCTTTCAAAGCTCTGAACCGTCAATCGCATAGGCGTCAACGGGTTTTTGATCTCATGAGCCACTTGCTTTGCCATTTCACGCCACGCAGCTTCACGTTCGTTTTGAGCTAACTGTGCCGCACTTTCTTCCAACTCATCAATCATCCCATTATATGCCGAAACGAGTGTTAATAGCTCTGTAGGTAGGCTATGTGTATCTACCTTTTTATTTCGTTTATCTAATTGAGTTTCCTTAATTTTCTCTTCAATATCTTTAAGTCGTAACGTGATGTATCTTGCCAAAATATACGCAAGAAAAATAGCTGTAAAAAAGACAATAAGCGCCACAACACCTATGCGAATCAAGATTTCTCGCATCTCTTTATTAATAAAAGACTCGCTATCTTCATATTGAATCTGAAGGATCGCAAGGCGCTTAAACTTTGGGTCGTTTACATACGAATACGAAATTTGTTGCGGGATTTCTGTTTCTACACGCTCTACATATCGCTTTTCTAAAGAACTTGCTAACGTATCTAATATACGCTTAGGAATGGCTTGTTGGATAGACGTTTCTAACAAAGTTTCGGTAGAAGAAACTAAAGGATTTCCATCTAGATCAAAGAGCGTTATATTCTCTCCATGAATACGTGCGATATCAAAAACTTCATCCATGAAGATAAATTTGATCTTATCTGTACGTAATTCAAAGGTGGTCGTTTTAAGAGTTCTATCTATTTCTTTTTTTATAGAATTTTCCTTTCGCTCTAGACGGTCTATATTATAATCTTTTATTTGCTCGCGGTACTGGTAATAGGTAATTCCTGAAATGAGTGCAAAGGCAATAAATACCAATACTAGCATAGAGGTAAATATGCGAAAACTTAAAGATTTCCTGTCAAAATTGAATACCGTTCTCATCTCATGTGTTAAAAGACTAAGATAGTGAGATTAGGTCTGAAAAAAGACATCATCCTATCATTAATCAGCGTTACGCATCTGGGTTTTTTTCTTGTATTTTTCGGTATAATCGAATGCCGAGCATTAATAATACCCCAAGACCTATAATTCCAAATACCCCATATATCCAATGGGTAGCGCTTTTTGTGACGGCCAGAAAAACAACCGCAAATAAAATAAGCGTAGCCCCTTCATTCCAAATTCGCATAAACTTAGAGGAGTACTTATATTCTCCTTTTTGTAATTGCTTATGAATACTCCAGGTCTTCGCATGATAGATATATAGCAATATCACAAAACCTAACTTTATCTGCATCCACGGGGCATTTAATAATCCTGGGGTAATATGCAACATCAGGAAGGCAAAAAGCGAACAAAGTACTAAAGAAGGACCTGTGATAATCTTCCAAAGCCGTTTGGCCATCAGCCCTAATTGTTTCCCTAAAATCTCACGATCTGGAGATGGTTTTTCATGAGCCTCTACTTGATATACAAAAAGCCGAGGCATGTAAAATAAGCCTGCAAACCAAGTCACCATAAAAATGATATGTAGCGATTTAAAGTAGAAGTAGTATTCTGCCATAAGGCAAAGATACGAAGGTCTATAAATAGATACTAAATCCTCCTACGAGATTTATATTGCTGGAGGTGTTTTTAGGTGAATTACCACCATTATCGGACTCACTTTTAAATGTCGAATTAATATATCGTACTCCAATGTCTAAAGAAACATCTTTTGTTAAGAAATAAGCCGCTCCGCCAGTAACGGAGTATACTGTACTTCTGCTTTTACTTTCATTTTCAAATGAGGTTACAACATCATTAATTAGCGTTGTACTTTCAGTTTTATTTCTGCCAGAACCAAATCCTACACTTGTACTCACATAAGGTTTCATTTTGCCTGTATCAAAATAGTAACGCGCAAAAGGAGTAAATGAAACATTTCTACTTCTAGCTAATGATTCACTAGGGAATTCACCTGATGACATACTTTCAGATTTAAATCCGGAAAAGTTTACGCCTGCACCTACGACAAGATGATTGATTAAAAAATAACCTATTGTTGGTGAAACAGAATAAACAGAAGTGTTCAAAGACGAATCCCCTATGTTGTTGATGCCTGCTCTAAAGTCAGATTGACCAGATAAAAAGAAAGTCCCTTTTGATAATGGATTATCGTCTGTTGGAGTGTCTACATCTTGAGAAAATACCGAAATAAAACACATTAAAAAACCGAATAGTACAAAATTATTTACTTGTTTCATGTTGAATCTTTTTTATTATTCTACAGCAATATAATCAAAGAGTATACTTGCGCGTCTTAATAAAAAGGTGATTAACTTTCTTTTATTATTATTTATAGTAATTTATGTTAATCTTCAGCTAATCTAGGTCAACATAAAATTGATATGAAGCGCTTTTATAAAATGGTAATATTCTCTATAGTTCAGAGATACTAGGAACTATTATTGCATATTTTCCATAAAAAGAGACCTAACAAATCGCTCTGTTAGGTCTCTATTATGTGTGTAATTTCTTTTTTTAATCCTCCACAAAAAGATAATTCAAATTCAAATTATTAAAATCTGTATTAAACTGAGCCACCTCGTCATCTAACATTTTATCAAACGCTTCTAGTTGGGTTGAAATAGCCGCAGCTAGTTCATTTTTTACAGCCACATCTTGATCTGTAGGTCCAAAATCGCCCATTCCTACTAGGCTATTTAAATGCCCTAATTTATTGGTTAATTTGATTGGGAAATTAAGCGGATCTTGTCCCGAACGATTCTTTGTTTGGTATAATTCCTTTTCTATTTTGCCAAATTCCTCTTGCATTTTTTTTGCTTTTTCGCGCAGATCTGCTGTACGGACATCGTCCTTATACTGTGCTTCAAAAGCTTTTAACTGAGCATTGATCTTTCGTATTTTCTTAATACTTTGATGTGCTCTGTCTACCGTTTTATTGACATCAGATATAAAATCATATTGTCGCTGCATATCGGCTACAGTTGCTTCGGCATTTGGATTTGGTTTAATTATGAAGGATTGTGTTTGCTCTTCACCATTTACATTCAACACTACTTTATAATTCCCAGGAACGGCTTTTGGTCCGTCAAGGCTTGCCCACCAAAGGATCATTCCTTTGAGTTGTTCTGCACCATCGGTACGGGTATTCCATGCAAAGAGATTACCTCCTTTTTTTGCCTCTAATTGATCTTTCTTTTCTTTGGCGCCTGTGCTAAAAGATTGCAAGGTATCTCCTGCCACCGTCATATAGGTAAGAGAAACCGTGTCTTTCTTTTTGTCAAAGTCTTTCAAATTAAAATAAGTCATCACGCCACTTGGATGGTTCGTTCCTTCTGTAAGGCTTCCTGCACGACCGCCTCCGCCCATACGGTAGGTGTCTTTTGGCTTAAATAAGTGATTGGATCCCGCTTTCGCGAAAGCGGACTGATGCAACATCCCTAAGTCATCAATAATCCATAGGCTACGTCCTTGTGTCGCTACAATAAGATTGTTGTCCTTAATCGTCAGATCTGTAATAGGTACAATAGGAAGATTTAACTGAAAAGATTTCCATGAATTTCCATCGTCAAAACTAATGTACATACCTGTTTCTGTTCCTGCATACAGCAATCCTTTTTGCTTAGGGTCTTCACGAACCACACGTGTAAAATGTTCTGATGGGATGCCGTTAGTAATCTTTTTCCACGACTTTCCATAATCGGTTGTTTTATATAAATACGGTGCAAAATCACCTGATTTGTATCGTGTTCCTGCGATATACGCCGTTCCTTCATCAAAAGCACTTGGCTCAACACTGTTAATCATCATCCATTCTGGCATTCCTTTAGGCGTTACATTTTCCCAAGAAGTACCTCCATTTCGACTTACGTGTACTAATCCGTCGTCACTTCCTACCCAAAGGAGTCCTTCTTTCAAAGGAGACTCAGCTGCTGCAAAAATGGTACAGTAATACTCTACCGAGGTATTATCCTGTGTGATCGGTCCTCCAGAAGATTTCATCTTATCTGGATCATTACGTGTTAAATCTGGACTAATGACTTTCCAGCTTTGTCCTTCATTTTCACTTACATGTACATTTTGTGAGAAGGTATATAAACGGTCAGGGTTATGCTTACTAAAAATAATAGGGAAATTCCATTGGAAACGGTATTTCATATCCTCTACGCCATGTCCCATAGGGTTGTCTGGCCACACAGATACAGAACGAACCGTATTTTTTTCGTGGTTGACTCTAGTTAAGAAACCATCATAACTCCCTCCATAAACAATCTCGTTATTTTCTGGATCTACCGCAATATGGGCACTCTCACCTCCAGCGGTACTTTCCCAATCGTCTTCAGAAATGCTTCTGCCTTCGGTACGATGCGGAATACGAATGGTACTATTATCTTGCTGTGCTACGTAAATTCGATATGGAAATGCATTATCTGTTGTTACACGATAAAACTGCGCTGTAGGTTGATTCATATATGTACTCCAACTACGACCCCCATCATAGGTTACTTGTGCACCTCCATCATCTCCTATAATCATACGATTGGGATCTTCTGGTGCAATCCACAAATCGTGGTGATCTCCATGCGGTGCATTGTACGTACTGAATGATTTTCCACCATCGGTCGATTTATGATAGTTTACATTAAGCACATACACCGTATTTTCATCTTGAGTATCTGCATACAAACGCGTGTAGTACCACGCACGCTGACGTAATTTACGCTCATCATTAACCTTAGACCAGTTCATTCCTCCATCTTTAGAAGTATATAAACCTCCTTCTTTTTCGTTTTCAACCATCGCATACAAGCGGTTGCTATTTACAGGGGATACAGTAATACCCATAATCCCTAAAATACCTTTTGCAAAACCGTCATTGGTTGAAATTTCTTTCCATGTCTCGCCTTCATCGGTACTTTTCCATAACGCAGAACCCTCGCCTCCAGAACTCAGGCTATACGGCGTACGTCTTGCATTCCAAGTCGTGGCGTACAGTATTCTATGGTTATTAGGATCTATAATTAAATCAACAACCCCCGCATCTGCATTACTAAATAGCGTTTGGTTCCATGTTTTTCCTCCGTCAGTACTTTTATACACCCCCCGTTCTTGCGTAGGTTTATAAATATTTCCAAGTACGCCTGCATATACAATATCAGGATTGGTAGGATGCACACGAATACGAGGGATGTGACGACTATTTTTAAGCCCAACTTGGCTCCAAGTTTGCCCAGCATCTACGGTTTTCCAAATGCCGTATCCAGAAGATACATTCCCGCGCAGGGTTTTTTCTCCTCCTCCTACATAGATCACATTAGGGTCGCTTTTGGAAACCTCCACAGCACCGATACTCCCTCCAAAGAAGCCATCGGATATATTTTCCCATGTTGTGCCTCCATTAGTAGTTCGCCAGACACCGCCGCCAGTACTTCCCATATAAAATAAATCAGGTTGTCCAGGCACTCCTGTTACTGCGGCACTACGTCCGCCTCGAAAAGGGCCAACTAAACGATATTCTAACGCTTCATAAGAAGAAGGGTCTGGGGTTTGGGCATTGATTTCTAATGCCATTCCTGAGAGTATCCCCAAGAAAAGGAAAAGGATCTTAGTTTTCATGTGTTTGTTTTTATTGTTTTTGATGGTCACATGTAACCTTGGATGTTAAAAATAATTAGTGTGTTATATTAATTATTATTTCCAACATGTCGGTTTCATTGAATTTTTGGTTTGGTATTTCCGATAGAAATTTAAGGAATTCTTAAGAAGGAATCCTGATTTAGGAGTTTTTTAACGTATGTAAGAACTAAAAAATCTATACTATTATTGATAGCCATGAGTCCGCTTTCGGCATTACCGAAGTTTATGCTGAGTTCGCTTTCGCGAAAGCGGCCAAAGAAATATCACCCTTCTTCCTGAACAGCAAGCTTGGTTTTGACTTCTTTATTCAAGAAATATCCCGTTACAATGGTAGAGAGAACATCAGCAATTGGGAACGAAATCCATACGCCCCAAACGCCTAGAAATGAAGGAAGGATCAGTACTAAAGGAATTAAGAAAAAACCTTGTTTTGTCAAGCTCAAAAGAAGTGCAGGCACCGCTTTCCCGATGGCTTGAAAATACGCAGAACCTATGAGTTGTATAACGATAACTGGTGTTGCAGCAAATACCCAACGTAGCGCATTTGGCGTGCGTTCTAACAAAATCTTATTATCTGTAACTGCCTGTGCATTTGCGTTACTATCACTTATAAACCAAGAGACAAAAAAATCTGGAACCACCATAATGACAATAAAAATAGCGAGTGCAAGTCCTCCCGCGTATAAAATGGAGATGTTTATTGTTTCGCGAACGCGTGCATATTTTTCTGCCCCATAATTATACCCTGCAATAGGCATAAATCCTTGAGTCACTCCAATTACTGGAAAGAGTGCAAACATCAACATCCTACTAATAATACCATAGGTTGCTACATCTAGTGCGTCTCCATAGCTTATGAGAACATTATTTAATAATATAGTAAGTACAGATATAACTCCTTGACGCGCTAATGTTACGCCACTTAAACTTGAAATTTCAGAAACAACTTTTCTTTTAAGTTTTAAGCATTCTGCAACGATTCTAAGTTCACTTTTAAAAATAAAAAACCATAGAATAAACGCAAAACATATGGCATAACTGATAAAGGTAGCCCAAGCAGCGCCTTCCATCCCGTATCCTAATACATTAATAAGTATATAATCCATCCCAATGTTCCCAATTGCTGGAAGGATCATGGCATACATAGCAAATTTAGGTTTACCTTCTGCACGTATGACATTATTACCCATCATACACATGGCAAGCATTACAATTCCGTACAAAACAATACGGTAATAGGTAAGTGCCATGTCTTTAAAGGAGTCATCTGCTCCAAAAAACTCAATAAGTGTATCTTGAAAAATAAGTCCTAAAACAGCAAGTAGCCCAGAAACAAGAAATGTAAGTGTAATTTGATTTCCAAAAACGCGAAGGGCTTTATCGTCATCACCAGATCCAAGTGCACGAGACAATACAGAACTTCCTCCTATCCCTACGGCAAGGCCAATCGCTGCAATAAAAAAAGTGACCGGAATAACAACAGTAATGGCGCTAATAGCGAGTGGACCAATCCATCTTCCTACAAAGATGGTATCTACAATCATATTTAAAGACATGACTAGAATACCTATAGAAGCAGGCACTGCTTGCTTAATTAATAATTTTGAAATAGGTTCTGTACCTAATGATGTAGAGTTTTTTTTGGACAAAATAGTGTGTTATCGGTGCAAGATGCAACCCCTTTTTTAAAAACAGTGTTAATGTAACGTGAAATTAGACCGTAGCCACTGCTGCTGTTTCCCAGTCTTTTATCCAACCTGCAATCACAGCTGCCCAATCATCACGGTCATTTAAACACGGAATGGTCGTAAATTCCTTACCCCCAGCTTCGTGAAAAATCTCCTCTCCTTCCATTGCGATTTCTTCAAGCGTTTCAAGGCAATCAGAGACAAATGCTGGCGTGACAATCGCCATTTTCTTAAATCCTTCTTTTCCCATACGCTCTATCGTCCGATCTGTATAAGGTTGTAACCACGGATCAAATCCTAAGCGCGATTGAAACGATGTGGAAAAAGTACCTGGTTTTAAGTTGAGGTAGTTCCCTACATTACGAGTGGTCTCATAACATTGGTGGCGGTAGCAAAACTCATGTGCTTTGGAACCTGCACTACAGCAACTCCCATCGATCTTACAATGTATTTTTGTGACATCACTCTTACGAATGTGTCTTTCTGGAACCCCGTGATAGCTGAATAAAAGGTGTTCATAATCTAGCTCTTTAAGGTGTTCTCCGATACTCTCAGACAATACTTTTATGTAGTCTTCTTTGTGATAAAAAGCAGGTACTTCGGTGATTTTCATGCTAGGAAAATGCTTGGCACGAAGCTCTTCTGCGAGCACGAGAATGGTCTCTGTTGTTGCCATGGCATGTTGAGGGTATAAAGGGAGTAACATCACTTCATCGATGCCTTGATCGTGTAGTTTTTGTAAACCTTCCATAATAGAAGGCGTACCGTAACGCATGGCTATTTCTACAGGTACATCGGTATGTGCTTGTACTTTCTTTTGTAACCGCTCTGTAAGAACAATAAGCGGAGAGCCTTCTTCCCACCAAATTTTACTGTAGGCTTTGGCACTTTGCTTAGGGCGGGTGTTTAAAATAATGCCTTTTACCAGAAGTGCACGAGCAGCATACGGGACATCAATCACACGCTCATCCATTAGAAATTCTCCTAAATATTTTTTTACATCTTTAGGGTCTGTGCTTTTTGGAGATCCTAAATTAACGAGTAAAACACCTTTGCTCATTCTTTCTTTTTTTATCTATATGTACCACAAAACTGCAGTATTTATTTAAATTGTCTAATCTTCATCAAATTTAATTAAACAAAATTTTACTTGCAAAAATACATACTATCTATCAATACCTTTTAAGAAAAGTATAAGAGTTTTTGATAGTACTATTCTAAACACCACAACATAGCTTCTTCCAAGTGTTTTCTAAAACCAACTTCGTTATAAGATTCTTTGGTGTGACCGCCCCCCGTATAAAATGCTTTTCCACCGTCGTACAAATGATACCAAGCAATAGGATGTTTTTTGCCATTAGTTCCTCCTTCGTAGCTAGTTTCGTCCAAATTCAACAAAGCGGTAATCTCAGGATTGATCTCTTTATAATTATACCACTCATCATCTCTTGAAAAAGAAGTTTCAAAATGGGAGGTACTTCGATGTTTGTTGGTCGTTTTGATAATTGTAGCTTTTCGGATATTGGGGTCATTAGGATGACTCTCAAAATACCCGCCGACTAATTTTCCGTACCACGGCCAGTCATACTCGGTATCGGCAGCGGCGTGGATGCCTAGATAGCTCCCGCCGCCTTGTATGTATTTTTCAAACTTTTTCTGAGCGTCATCATCGAGTACATTTCCTGTGGTACTTAAAAAGACAATCGCATCATACTGTGGCAAAAAAGCGGTAGAAAAATGCGTGCTATCTTCAGTATGCTCAACCACAAAATTATGTGTCTTTCCAAAATCTTTGATCGTAGCAACACCTGTTTCAATCGACTTATGACGCCAGCCAAGTGTTTTTGTAAAGACTAATACTTTCTTTGTTTGTGTTTGCTTTTCAGTAGCCAACTCTGTTTCTGCGGGGGCTGTATTTTTTTTCGCGCAAGCAGGGAAAAGAAATAAAACAAAAAGAAGGAAAAGTAACAATTTCGTGTTCATGTACATATTATTTTATCCCAATGACATCAAATATTTTTTAGGAGTCGTTCCAAATTTCTTTTTAAATCCAGCTATAAAGTGGCTGGAGGTACTATAGCCTACTTTGAGTCCAACTTCATTCACGTTATACTGCCCCGAAGCGAGTAACTGCCTAGCGACTTCCATTTTGTAATCAAATAAAAAACTATAGACAGAATCTCCATAAATTTGTTTAAATCCTTCTTTTAGTTTCTTAAGAGATAATCCTACTTCCAGCGAAAGTTCAGATAAGGTAGGTGGCTCTGTCATACGAGCAATAATGATTTCTTTGGCTTTTTTTATTTTGGTCACATTATCTTCATCGGCTAGGAAGGGACATTGCGCAATATCTGCATCTACTGGTCTATTAAAATAAAGACTTAGCAACTCATACGCTTTGCCTTTAAAGTACAAATCTTTAATACTAGGATGTAAATTATAGTTCATTAACTGATTTAAGACAATCGCCATACTAGGCGTAACCCCGCCATCTTTGTAGTATTTACGGTCTTTATTTTCTTCGCTCAAAAAGGTAATATAATTCGCTTCGCGCGAAAACAGACTATGAAACTTCTTAATAGAAACCAACACTGACACCACCCAAGTATCAGGTTGTAACTGAAGATTCATAGGCAAATCCCGTTGCGGATTATACAACAGTAATGATTGATCTTCTGGCATCGGTAATCGATACGCACCATTATTAAATGTAAAAACCGATTGCCCTTTTAAACAGAAATGAAACTGAATCACACTACTATCTACGTCACGTACAATTTGCCTATTGATATCTAAGGTGTTAGAAAATGTCAGTATAGAAAACCCCGATTCTAGTACAGTCTCTGTTTCTAAACCTTGAGCGATACTTTTCGGATCAATAGGAAGCGTCATTTTGTTTATTTTATTTAGAATCATTCTAATTAACGATCGTCTACAATCGCTTATAACACTACTAAAATAAGGTGTTTTACGCAAATTTACACGTAGAAACACCTGAATTTATGCATTTCGACAATTTTGGAACGTCTAGCGTTATTTTTTTACAAAGAAGCGAGATATTTTTGTGCCGTTATGAAAAACGCACGTTCTTCAGAATTTTATGTCATCGGACTCAGCTACAAAAAAGCAGACGCCGAAATAAGAGGTCATTTTAGTATTTCTGAAGAAGCTCAAGAACGTATTCTTTCAAATGCAAAAGCTGTGGGTGTAGAAGCGCTCACGGTGATTTCAACCTGTAATCGTACCGAGTTATATGGTTTTGCTCAAAGCCCTTCGCAGCTTATTCATCTTTTATGTGAATATACACTAGGAAGTGTTTCTGAATTTGAAAAGGTTTCTTACATCCATGAAAGTGATGATGCGATTCAACATTTATTTAAAGTAGGAACAGGTCTTGATAGTCAAATATTAGGTGATTTTGAAATTATAGGGCAGCTTAAAGTCGGTTTTAAAAAAGCAAAAGCTCACCATCTCGTTAATCCGTTTATGGATCGACTCATCAGTAGTGTGATCCAAGCGAGTAAACGCATTAAGACAGAAACAGAAATCTCTTCAGGAGCTACTTCGGTAAGCTTTGCAGCTGTACAATATATCATGGCGCGTGTGCCATATGTCTCTGATAAAAACATCTTACTTTTTGGTACAGGAAAAATAGGGCGTAATACCTGTGAAAACCTCATCAAACATACTAAAAATGAGCATATCACACTGATTAACCGCACCAAAGAGAAAGCTCAAAAAATAGCGGGGAAGTTTAACCTATTGGTAAAAGATTATGCCGATATCCAAAGTGAAATTTCACAAACGGATGTGCTGATTGTTGCCACAGGTGCTCAAAAACCCACCATTACCAAAGAGCTTATTTATACCAAAAAGCCCTTACTTATTCTAGACTTGTCTATTCCTAAGAATGTTTCAGATAATGTAACAGAATTAGAAAATGTAACGCTTATTCATTTAGACCAGCTTTCAAAAATGACGGATGACACTTTAAAACGTCGTCAACAATATATTCCTAAAGCCGAAGCGATTATTTCGCAAACCACCAAAGAATTTAAGGCGTGGCTTTCTACACGTGCATTTGCACCTACCATCCAAGCATTAAAATCAAAATTGAATGATATTAGTGCCTTAGAACTTAACAACCATCGTAAAAAAATAGACAGCTTTAACGAAGAACAGGCCAATGTCATTGCAGATCGTTTGATCCAAAAAATCACCAATCGATTTGCTAGTCATTTACGTACGGCAAACGGTAGCACACAACAAAGTATTGAGCTCATAGAAGCTATTTTCCAACTAGAAAAAACAGACAGTGAGTAGCCTCATACGCATCGGGACTCGTGATAGTGAGCTCGCATTATGGCAAGCAAAAACAGTACAACAACAACTTGAAGATCACGGGTACAAAACAGTTCTTGTTCCTGTAAAATCTACAGGAGATCTTGTACTAGATAAACCACTTTACGAATTAGGTATTACCGGTATTTTTACAAAAACATTAGATGTTGCGATGCTTAATGGCACGGTAGATATCGCTGTGCATAGTATGAAGGATGTGCCAACAGCACTTCCTATTGGCATTGTACAAGCGGCTGTTTTAGAACGTGCGGCTACGCAAGATATCTTAGTACATAAAGGATCTCCAGACTATTCCCAGCCATGTACAATCGCCACGGGAAGCCTACGGCGTCAGGCGCAGTGGCTTCATAAATATCCGCATCATACCACGACAGATATTCGTGGTAATGTTAATACCCGTTTGCAAAAACTAGAAGATAGCGATTGGACAGGGGCTATTTTCGCGAAAGCGGGATTAGAACGCATCAATGTACTGCCAGAAAATTACGAAGTATTAGATTGGATGACCCCCGCACCTGCACAAGGTGCTATGCTAATTGTCACTCTAGAAGAAGATGAGTTTTGTAAATCCGCTTGCGCGAAATTAAACCATGCCAACACCGCATTGTGCACCCATATCGAAAGAGAATTTTTACGCACCTTAGAAGGAGGGTGTACCGCCCCCATCGGAGCATTAGCCATCATCCAAGAGGAAGTAGTTCATTTTAAAGGCGTGCTTTTCTCCCTCGATGGAAAAACAAAAATAGAAGTCAACGAATCCTTATCTGTATCCCACTGTCAAGGATTTGGCACCGATTGCGCTTTAGAGATTTTAGACAATGGTGGGCGTGAGCTCATGAAAGAAATTAAAGCGTCTATTAATAAAAAATAACACAACAGTTTCCCCTCTAGAAAGAGGGGAGTAAGGGGTGTGTAAAACACCTCCCTCAATCCCTCCTTTTTAGTAGGGAAGCCATTAAAATGAAAA
Source organism: Dokdonia ponticola (assembly GCF_042653865.1). Taxonomy (NCBI): domain Bacteria; kingdom Pseudomonadati; phylum Bacteroidota; class Flavobacteriia; order Flavobacteriales; family Flavobacteriaceae; genus Dokdonia; species Dokdonia ponticola. Next base: position 151,106 of record NZ_JBHSFV010000003.1, read on the forward strand.
CACTACTCTCCACAAAAAAACTACAGCCCAACCAGCGAGAACTCATTCTCAATGCTGGCGTTAGTTTTGTGGAATATGATGCGATTAGGACGACACCTATTGATTTTGAGATGCCAAAAGAGCTGAAAAATGTGATCATCACAAGTCAAAACGGAGCCAGCGCTTTTATAAAAAAGAGCCAAAAGCTCCCCTCTCCTGAAGGAGAGGGTCTGGGGGTGAGGTGCTTTTGTGTTGGAAAAAAAACCACTGCCCTGTTAGAAAAAAATGAGCACAAAGTGACATATACAGCCCAAAACGGCGCAGCATTAGCACATTTTATAGTAAAAAACCATAAAAACGAGTCTTTTACTTATTTCTGTGCAAAGCAACGCAGAGACGAATTACCTGTTATTTTAAAAGAAGCAGGTGTTTTATGTAACGAAGTCGTGACATATGAAACTCATAGCAACAAGCGAACATTTAATCAGACTTTCGATGCAGTACTATTTTATAGTCCAAGTGGGGTACAAAGTTTCTTTAACAAGAACAAAGCGCTATCCTCTCCTGAAGGAGAGGTGCTAGGGGTGAGGTATTTCTGCATAGGAGAAACCACCGCCACAGAAGCAAGAAAATATACTAACCAAGTCATTGTGTCTAACGCAACGACCATAGAAAGTACCATTGCAAAAGCAATCAATACGTTAAAAAATATAATACCCTCAGGGTAACAAAAACGAATTTGTCCCCTCGAGCGCAGTCGAGAGGTCAACAAACAACATATTATTGTAGTTCTCGACTGCGCTCGAACAGACATCACATTATGAGTACACTAAAAAACGATTTATTTTTAAGAGCATTAAAGGGTGAAACGGTAGATCGTCCACCGGTATGGATGATGCGTCAGGCAGGAAGATACCTTCCTGAATTTATGGAAATCAAAGCCAAATATGATTTCTTTACCCGTTGCCAAACTCCAGAACTTGCGAGTGAAATCACCGTACAACCGATCCGTCGTTATGGCATGGATGCGGCTATTTTATTTTCGGATATTCTGGTGATTCCGCAGGCGATGAATATTGAGGTAGAGATGAAACCCAATGTAGGGCCTTGGTTACCCAACCCCATCCGCTCTGCAAAAGACGTGGATCAAGTGATTGTTCCAGATATTCAGGAGACCTTGGGCTATGTGATGGATGCCATCAAAATGACCAAAGAAAAACTCAATGATGAGATTCCATTAATCGGTTTTGCAGGGAGTCCGTGGACGATTCTTTGCTATTGTGTGCAAGGACAGGGATCAAAAAACTTTGACAAAGCCAAAGAGTTTTGCTTTACACAACCACTAGCCGCTCATACGTTATTACAGAAAATCACAGACACCACCATTGCCTATCTCAAAGAAAAAGTAAAAGCAGGGGTGAATGCAGTACAGGTATTTGATAGCTGGGGAGGCATGCTTTCTCCAGAAGATTACCAAACTTTCTCTTGGCAATACATCCAACAAATTATTGACGCCTTAAAAGAGGAATCACCTGTGATTGCTTTTGGAAAAGGGTGTTGGTTTGCCCTAGATACGATGGCAAAATCGGGTGCTTCGGCATTAGGGGTAGACTGGACGTGTTCGGCGCGTAACGCACGCTATTTAACGGGAGGAAACATTACCTTGCAAGGTAATTTTGACCCTACGCGTTTGTTTTCGCCCCCGAGCGAAATCAAACAAATGGTTCATGAGATGATTCGTTCTTTTGGAAAAGATAAGTACATTGTGAATCTAGGGCATGGTATTTTACCTAATATCCCACTAGAAAATGCAGGTGCTTTTATAGAGGCAGTCAAAGAATATAAAGAATAACGTGAACCTTAACAAGGTCATAAAATCAATGGACTTTAAGCAGCTCTGGAGCCTTGCAGGGCTTTGCTTACGGCATCCTTTGTTTGTGTTTCCTACCTACGTTGCGACGCGTAAAACGATTAAAATATGTGATCAGAAGTTTGGTAAGGCTCATCACAAAAATGGACGTGCAAATGCGTTTCGGCATGCGTTATGGAATGCGCTTATTATTCATAAATGCAATCGTTGGGGATCTATAGATAAAACAACGGCCTGGGCAAAACGTATCACTGATTGGCATGAGGATTTTTCGGTAAATGCTGCTTTAGCCAGAGCCATGGATTTACATAATAATCAGATAGGACGTACCTTTGCTAGAAAACATAGAGACAGCAGTGAGTCTCAACTAGTACAATTGGTGATGGTGTTGATTCCGCTTTCGCGAAAGCATACCACCATTCAACAAATGCAAGAACATCCTGACACATTAACACATATAGAAGATGATTAAAGGCATTCTTAACGGACTCAAAACCTATGGAAATTCTTTTGGCCTTGTCACAAAACTAGGCTTGTGGAAATACTTTGCGATTCCTATGGTGATTAGTTTACTCACCGCTGCCATCATTATCACAGCTGCCTATGGTTTTTCTGATGATATTGGGCACTGGGTAGAACAAATATGGCCGTGGGAATGGGGGAAACAAGCCTTTTTTGTTTTTGCCGAAATCCTAAGTGCATTGGTGATCATTGCTGTTGGCTTTATACTTTATAAGCACATCGTCATGGCTTTGAGTGCTCCTTTTATGAGCCCTGTTTCAGAAAAAATTGAAGCGCATTTATTAGGCACAAAGTATAACCCAAGGGACACTACATTTGGCGAGCAATTATGGCGTGGTATCCGTATCAATGTCCGTAATCTAAGCATGGAATTACTCTTAACCATTCCTATCCTTTTACTCAGTTTAATTCCTCTGATTGGTTTTATATCACCTATTCTCTTATTTTTAATGCAAGCCTATTATGCAGGTTTTGGGAATATGGATTATACTTTAGAACGTCATTTTACGTATGAAAAGAGTGTTCAATTTGTGCGTCAAAACAAAGGGCAGGCCATTGGAAATGGGATCGTGTTTATGTTGTTTTTATTGATTCCTGTGATTGGGGTTATTTTGGTACTTCCACTTTCTGTAACAGCTGCCACAAAACAAACCATTGGATTATTACCTCCAAGAGAAGATGTAAAACGCACTATAGAACCAACAGATCCTAAGCAACTTAACAGCAAGTGATCATAAACTTGCAAGGAATGTGTAAAGTAAAAGACCTGCAAGGTATGAACGAGTAAGAAGCCTGCAAAGCATGAAGTATGAGCAAGCAAAAGAACTGCAAAGCATGAGCAAGGCGATCCCGGACCTGCAAGGTATGAGCAAAGCGATCCTTGTAGGTCTACATAAAAAGAAGCCATGAAGCTAGAACATATAGAAAAAGATGCAACCTATCACATCTATAACCGTGGCATCAATAGCACACGTATTTTTAAAAGCTCTGAGAATAAACGATATTTTCTTTCGCTATTTCAAAAATATCTTAAAGGTAAGGTTACCGTATTTGCCTATTGTTTAATGGATAACCATTATCACTTTTTAGTGAAAATTACGGAAGATGAAAAGGTAATAACACAGAGTTTCTCAAATCTATTTAACGCCTATGCCAAAGCGTTTAATAAACAGGAGAAACGCACAGGAAGTCTTTTTGAAAAGCATTTCAAAAGAAAACGTATTACAGACGAAACGTATCTTACCAATCTATTTTGTTATATACATAACAACCCTGTGAGTACTAAAGAAAAGGACCTCTTTTCTTCTTATGTTCATTATTTAGAGCACACACAACCCGAAGGTTTTACATTGGATAAAACACTAGCTTTGCAATTGTTTGATACTATAGAGAATATGAGGCACGTTACTCAGAGTAGGGTTGGTGATAGTGGTGATAGTGAGTCTGGGTTGGGAGACCTACAAGGTCCCCTGCGGGAAGACCTTGCAGGTCTAGATCGGGAAGACCTTGCAGGTCTAGATCAAAACGAGGAAGACCTTGCAGACCTAGATCAAAACGGGAATGATGTCATCCCCTTAAAAAAACATTCAGATATTCCTTTTGACATGAAAGAAATTACTATAAAAAACCAATTTGTATCCTACATTCATACCTTACAAGACACCATCACTACTCGTATAGAAGCCATTGATGGAAAAGCTACTTTTCAAGAAGATATATGGAAACGCCCTGAAGGTGGTGGCGGTCGTACGCGTGTGATTGAAAATGGAAATGTCTTTGAAAAAGGAGGGGTTAATATCTCTCAAGTACACGGGGAATTACCAGCAACCATGCAACAGTATTTTGGGGTAAAAGATGCTAATTTCTTTGCCTGCGGACTCTCACTCGTATTACATCCTAAAAGTCCGATGGTACCTACGGTACACGCCAATTGGCGCTATTTTGAAATGTATAATCAAGATGGAGAGATTGTAGATCAGTGGTTTGGAGGAGGGCAGGATTTGACGCCTTATTACCTTTTTGATGAAGATGCCATTCATTTTCATACGGTTTGCAAGAACGCTTGCGATGCGCATGATCCTACATTTTATCCAACGTACAAAGCACGTTGTGATGCGTATTTTTACAATGCACACCGCAATGAGTGTCGTGGTATTGGTGGACTATTTTTTGACTACCTTAAAAAGACAGAAGAGCGCTCTATGCAAGATTGGTATCACTTTGTGACGACGGTAGGCGACAGCTTTTTAGAAGCCTATGTTCCTATTGTGGAGCGTAGGAAAGAGACCGCTTTCGCGAAAGCGCAAAAAGACTGGCAAGAAATTCGTCGCGGACGGTATGTAGAATTTAACCTTGTACACGACAAAGGCACCCTGTTTGGCCTTAAAACCAATGGCAGAATTGAAAGTATTTTGATGAGTCTCCCGCCTGTAGTACAATGGAAATATGACCATCATCCTGAAGAAGGAAGCGAAGAAGCGAGACTGCTTGAGGTATTGAAAAATCCGAAAGAGTGGGTATAAATCTTATTTTTGAAAACAATTAAGTACGTATGTTAGACAGTTTATTAGAAGCACTTCAATTTTCTCCAAATAATATTCCACTCAAAATACAAGTGGCGAAATTATATATAGATCAAGGAGATTTTGTAGCAGCAGAAAATCATTTAATTGATGTTATCAATATAGATAGTACTCATAAACAAGCAAAATTTACGCTTGCTAGTTGCTTTCATAAGCAAAATAAAATAGATGCTGCGCTCGTATTACTAGAAGAAATAACAGTAAATAGTAAAGATGTAAAGCATTTAGAATTGCTTTGTTATTGTCAAATTAGTCAAAAAGATTTTGTTGAAGCAAAAAACACCTATCAAGAAATAGTTGCTATAGATGCTACCTATAGCAATGAAGACTTTGATGAATATCTCAAAGCTAGTATGCTTCCTGATGCAGATTTTACAGATGAAGATGCATTGTCTTTTATCAATAAAGCTGAAGCTTCTTTTGGGGATGTCGGGGGAATGGAGGATGTAAAAGAAGAGATTTCGCTTAAAATCATAAAGCCATTACAACATCAAGATTTATATAAAGCGTATGGCAAAAAAATAGGAGGTGGTATTTTGTTATATGGCCCTCCTGGTTGCGGAAAAACACATCTGGCCAGAGCCACCGCTGGCGAAATTAATGCTAACTTTATTAATGTTGGTATTAATGATATTCTAGACATGTGGATTGGAAGTTCAGAACGTAACCTGCATGAGATTTTTGAAGTAGCTCGTAAAAACACACCTTGTGTTATTTTTATTGATGAGATAGATGCTCTAGGAGCCAATAGGAATGATGTTAATAAAACGGCAGGACGCACTATTATTAATCAATTTTTAGCGGAATTAGATGGTTTAGATGCTAACAATGAAGGTATTCTTGTTTTAGGAGCAACCAATGCGCCTTGGTACTTAGATCCTGCTTTTAGAAGACCTGGCCGTTTTGATCGTATTATTTTTGTATCACCACCAGATAGCGAAGCTCGGGAGGCTATTTTTAATATACACCTTAAACAAAAACCCACAGACCCTATAGATTACAAATCACTAGCAAAGGCATCTAAAGAGTTTTCTGGAGCAGATATTATGGCCGCCATTGATATCGCAGTAGAGCAAAAACTACAAGCTTCTTTTAAAGATGGCATCCCAAAACCGCTGACTACAAAAGATATTTTAAAAGGGATAAAAAAATCAAAACCCACAACAAAAGAATGGTTTAGATCGGCAAAAAATTATGCATTATATGCGAATGATGCCGGACTCTATGATGATATTCTTGACTACTTAAAACTAAACAAATAATTGTATGGAATCACCAGACTTACAAAGAGGCATACAGTTATACCAACTAGGGCGTTACCAAGATGCTATCACCTATTTTGCAAAAGATTTAGAAAGTTGGAATAGTAGATTTTATCTTGCCCAATCGTATTACATGCTTTCCGAATCTAAGAAAGCTTCAGAACTAGCTGAAGGATTACTCTCTGAATCTCCAAACGACCCTGATGTTTTTTATCTAAAAGCACGTATTTCATTACAAGCAGATGATAAAAATGATGCTTTAAAAAATATTAACGAAGCTATTTCGCTTGAACCTTATCAATCTGATTATTTTGGATTTAAAGCAACAGTACTGCTCCAACTAAAGAAGTATGAAAAAGGATTAGAAAATGCCAATGAAGGATTACAAATAGATCCTAAAAATAACTTTTGCCTTAATATACGAGCCCAATTACTTACAAAACTGAATCGTATATCAGAAGCAGACCACACGATAGAAGATATTTTATTTGAAAACCCTGAAGATGTATATTCTCATGCCAATGTAGGCTGGGTTGCTTTAGAAAATAACAAAATAGACACCGCCTTATCTCATTTTAAAGAGGCTCTACAAATTGATCCTAATTTTGAATATGCGAGAGAAGGGATGAGTACTGGACTCAAAGCAAAAAACTTCATTTATCGAAATTACCTAAAATACTCGTTTTGGATTAGTAAGCAGTCTACAAAAAATCAATGGGGATTTCTTATAGGAATCTATTTGGTGTATCGGTTTTCCTATAAATTCTTAAGTGCAAATGGCCTTACCTATTTAGCAATACCCCTTTTGATAGCATATCTGCTATTTGCTTTAGGCAGCTGGATTATGGAACCAATGTCTAATGCGATTCTTGGCTTTAATTCTTATGGCAAGTATTTACTAAGTACAAAAGAAAAATTAAGCGGTTACTTTTTTGTAGGATTAGGTACCCTTGGGATGGTATCTATTCTTGCTTTTTATATTCTTGAAATAGATTATTTTCTTCCCATAGCCATTGCAAGCTTAGCAGCACTCATCCCATTACCAAGAGCTTTTTTACAATACGCTCAAAAATCACAGTATTTTGGAATCGCTATAGGTGTTCTTATTATATGTGTTGGTTTCTTTGGATTTTTATTTACAAGTGATACCACATTAGTAGGAGCTGTTGCTTTTTTGATCATGATAGGGTTTACTTGGATAGCAAATATTTTCAATTAATATCACTTCCAAATAGCGGCTGTTTTTGTTTTAAAACCCCCTTCTGTATTTAAATAATGGAAACGTGCTTTTAATAATTTTTTGCGCCCTTCAGGATTTCTCGTGAAAATAAGGGTAGCAGCTCCTTTATAGATTTTCCAATAGTTAAAAAACAGTAATGCATCTTCCTTGCGTTCTGCAAAAACAGAAGGCACCGCAAAGTAATTTGAAAAGCCAAACCTACGTTGCAACCATCCCGATTGCGCAATCATATATCTTGGATTGTCTATTTTCTGGACAATCTCTTCTAGGTTATTTACAAAAAGTAATTCTTCTTTGGCAGTGGCACCACGTATAAAACAAGACACTTCTCCTGTATCAAACTTTTCTATACATAACTGTGTTTGCGATTCAGGCGTTGTGACCTGCTGTTTGTCACGCATGGTTTTAAGAAGTACCTGCCCAATTTTGTAAAGCTGTTTATCAATACGCCCATATTTGATGTAAAGCAATACAGCTTTGTAGGTTTTGGGAAGAAAAAGAATGGCGAGTCCTGAAAGGACGGCGTAAAAAAAGTAAAGCACTCCCCTAGAGAAAAAAGTCCCTATATTTTTAAAAAACAACTCTGGCAGGGTAAAAGTAGCCATGGTGATTAATTGAATGAATGAGTATTTTACAACATCTTTATAATAGACTTTCTTCTGACCTGATTTACTTTTTAAATTCTCTAAATTTATTTTTAATTCCCGCACTAGAATATTCCCTTTTGCAATCGCAACATCCCATCTTTTTTTTACTTCGTGACGTTGTGCTGCAAGGAAAAACATCTGCTCGTTGAGGCGCTCTTTATTCAAATGTTCTTCAGGTATTGCAAAACGATCCACCCCATTTTCTATAAAAGGAGTGCCTTCCAAAGAAATGCCACAAAAAGCCTCAAATCTTTTATACAGCTTTGCGATGTCTTCACCTCCATCTGCTACTGTAGGATCAATACAGGCAAGATGCCATACGGATGCCACTTTATCTGGATTTTTTGCATGCACCCGAATCGCTCTTCCGCGCATCTGGTTAGACATCACAAACGATCCTACGTAAGAAGCCAATACCAGTGTATTAATTGCTGGCGCATCCCATCCTTCTCCCAATAAGGAAGTAGTTCCTACTAAAACTTCAATATGCCCCTTTTCAAATAATGTAGTCATTACACTCACTATTTGACTCTTTCCTTTGTCTGTAGGGGTCAATATGAAAAAATCAGTAACTCCCATTGGGGAAAGTGAATAATAATCAGCAGGAATAGCAGCATCTATATGCGATCGTAAACGGTCGTGTATAATCACTAATGACCCTGTTAGAACTGCTAATTTTTCCTGCCTATTAATCGCTTGCCAATTTTCAGGATCACGTTGTAATGATGCTTGTAAATATTTAAAAATGGGAACTACGCCTAGTTTATTAATGGAATCCAACTGGTCATCTGGAGTGTCTAAAAACTCTTTTCGGATATAATCTGCCAACACTACCGCTCGTAAATTAGTGTTTAACTGAGCCGACTCAAATGCAACAATCTCCTGTATACTTTTTAGTTTATTTGGGCTTTGCGCTAGTGACTTATACAACTCATTTTTTCCCTCTAGATGCACCCGTTTCTTATGAAAAGCACCTATTTTTCGTAATTCTTTTTCGATGCTTGACAGCAATGCCTCGTGTTCAAAAAGCGTTTCTCTAAACTCAACCAATAACGGTTGTAATAAGGAAGTCACCCACGTATAGGTAAATGCTGGGATCACCGCTTTCTTGTTTTTTATCCCCAAAACAGCCAACTTTTCTAATGGAATGTCTGTTTTTGCTGCATGGAGATAGATGAGCATCCCAGCATACAAATCAGAATGATCATAAATAGCCTCTAATACATTTGCTGTCTGAGCATAAAAAGGGTGTTGAAGGATAAAATTTTTAAAATCTACATCATCTACTAATGCATTGATAAACGCCATCAGTTTCACTCTGTAGGCAATAATATATTGCACTTGCGCTTCGTCAGGTTGTGAAAAATAAATATAATCCTGATGCGGACACAAATTCCCTTCTTTTACCAATTCAGGCACGCCAATCTCCACATCTATGGAACCACATAACTCAAAATACTTAGCAATTTCCCGCTGTTCACTGTCATAAGGAGGTGTTGCTGTAAGGGCAATCAAAATGCAATTAGGCAGTACTTTTAAGGCAAAAAGGGGTTTCCACCATTCATTTTTAAGATGGTGGGCTTCGTCTAGTACGATATTTTTTATCCCCGCTTTCGCGAAAAAAGCCACCAGTTTTTCCCCATCACTTTCCATTTCGTTTTTGTAAAACGTATGCAACGATTGATACGTGGAAAAGGTAATATGTGCAGGTTGTTTTATATTTCGCGAAAGCGGAATATTACATGATTCCTTAGCTACAAAACATTCATACATCCGCTCTTGCCATTGATTTCGAATAGTTAATGTAGGCGCAAGTATTAATGTTTTTTGATCTACTCTCCGAATCATTTCCAATCCTAAAACGGTCTTTCCAGAACCTGGAGGTGCCACTACGTGAAGATGACCGTCTTCAATATGGCTCTCAAACCCCTCTAAAAACCGATGTTGGTAGGTCCGCCATGTATATTTGAATTGAAAGGTCTTCTGTAATGATATCAAAATGCCGACTCGGTTTTTAATTTGGTAAATTTGCAATAGAAAAAGAATAGCAAAATACAATTTTATGTACCCATTACGAAGAAATCGTAGATTAAGAACCTCAGAAGCCATCCGAAGTCTCGTAAGAGAAACAGTGATCACCCCCAATGACTTTATTGTACCCCTATTTGTGGTAGAAGGAAAAGGAATTCGAGAGGAAATCCCGTCGATGCCTAACTACTACAGGCAAAGTCTAGATCTTCTTGCCGCCGAAGTAAAAACACTATGGAGCATGGGTTTAAAATCTGTGTTGTTATTTGTCAAAGTGCCAGACAACCTAAAAGATAATGCGGGTACCGAAGCCTTCAACGCTGACGGATTGATGCAACATGCCATCAAAACCGTAAAAAATGCCTGCCCCGAAATGCTTGTGATGACGGATGTAGCTCTTGATCCTTATTCTAGTTACGGCCATGATGGGATTGTAGGAAATGGTGAGATTCTCAATGATGCTACTAATAAAGCTCTTGCAAAAATGGGGTTGTCACATGCGCAAGCAGGCGCTGATATTCTTGCCCCAAGTGATATGATGGATGGTCGTATTTATGAAATGCGAACCGTATTGGAAGAAGAAGGGTTTCATAATACAGGAATTATGAGTTATAGCGCCAAGTATGCGTCGTCATTTTATGGGCCTTTTAGAGATGCACTAGACAGTGCTCCTGCCGATATACAGAATGTCCCAAAAGACAAAAAGACCTATCAAATGGATTTTGCCAACCGAGATGAAGCTGTAAAAGAAACCCTCATGGACATTGAAGAGGGCGCCGATATTGTAATGGTCAAACCTGGGCTTTGCTATTTAGATATTGTGCGCGATATCAGAGATGCGGTAGATGTTCCTGTCGCCGTCTATCAAGTCAGTGGTGAGTATGCCATGTTAAAAGCGGCCGCAGCCAATGGATGGTTAGATCACGACGCTGTGATGCTAGAGCAAATCACCGCCATAAAACGTGCTGGAGCGCATATGATTGCCAGCTATTTTGCGAAGGACGTTGTGAGGTTATTAGGGTAAAATGAAAGATAATACCGTACTCATATACGCGGTTACACTTATAGGAATAGCTTTATTGAGTTATATCCTATGGAATCTCGATTACTCAGAACAAGCCACTGAAGAATCCATTGTTGAAAACCAACTATTTTGCGGGACCATTTCTTCTTATCCTAGTCCAAGTACCCTATTAGAAGAAGAAGGAAATTATTTATTTAAAGCAAATTGTGCGGCTTGTCATAGGATGTATAAGAGAGCAACAGGACCTGCTTTATTTGAATCTATGAAAAAATTCTCTTCAGATTCTTTACTTCTATTCTATTTAAAGAAAGATAAACTGGTTGGCGAATATGGCGCACCTTGTATAAGTTTCCCTAGTCTAACTTATAAAGATGCTGAAGCACTGAGAGCTTATATAAATCTATATACTGATTAAAACACAAAAGCCACTCTCTCAAGTGGCTTTTTAAATCTATAAAAATAATTTCTTATTTATTGTTCTCAAATTTTGCGCTCACAGCTTTCCAGTTAATGACATTAAAAAATGCATTGATGTAATCTGGACGTCTGTTTTGGTAGTGTAAGTAATATGCATGCTCCCAAACATCCAATCCTAAGATAGGCGTTCCTCCACATCCTACACCTGGCATTAAGCTGTTGTCTTGGTTAGGTGTTGAGCATACTTCTACTTTTCCTCCTTTATGAACACATAACCATGCCCATCCAGATCCAAATTGTGTCGCTGCTGCTTTTGAAAATGCATCTTTAAATGATTCAAAGTTTCCGTATGCTGCATTAATGGCATCTGCTAACGCTCCCGTAGGCTCTCCTCCACCGTCAGGTGACATGACTTCCCAGAATAAACGGTGATTATAAAAACCACCTCCATTGTTACGAACTGCTCCGTTTGACATATCAAGATTTGTCAATATATTTTCTATGGTCTTTCCTTCTAGGTCTGTTCCTTCTACGGCTGCATTAAGCTTAGAAGTATATCCGTTATGGTGTTTACTATGGTGTATTTCCATAGTGCGTGCATCTATATGTGGCTCTAATGCATCGTATGCATAGCTCAATTTTGGTAACTCAAATGACATATCTGTATAGTTTTAAGTGAATAAATCGATTGTACACAAAGTTACGTAATCCTATGAGCAATTAAAATTCTTTGTATCCATAAAATTTATATCGCAGTATAAAGAGTATTGATACCTCACAAATAAACATCACATCTGCTCAGTTTATGTCTTTTTTTTTAAAAATTGCTTTTTAAAAAGCAACCTTTTTGATGTATACCCGTCTAATAGGTATGTAACAGTGTTGGTTTTAGTCACATTCTTACATTTTTAAGTTGGTTAGTTAGGTTTAGGTAGAAAAGCTACTCGGTCTCGAGTAGCTTTTTTATATTTAGACCGATGGTATCTTCACATAGTTTAACGGTATTAAATGCTTCGGCGGGGTCTGGAAAGACATATAGTCTTGTCAAGGCGTATGTCACCACCTTACTCACGAGTGAAAATCCTAAAAAATACCGACAGCTTCTTGCGATTACCTTTACAAACAAGGCCGTCCAAGAGATGAAGGAGCGTATCTTAGGAACACTAAATGCTTTTAGTGTTTATAACACTTCTCAAGGCACCATTCCTGATATGCTTGCTACGATTGCAACCGAAACAGGGGAGTCTCCCACCACACTTGCTAAAAAAGCAACTCAAATCCTGCATTCTATTTTGCATAATTATGCTGCTTTTGATGTGGTTACGATTGACACCCTCACCCACCGGATTCTTAGAACATTTTCTAAAGACCTAGAGATTTCAGGAAATTTTGAGGTCTCTTTAGATAGTAAAACACTACAGGCAAGAGCCGTAGATGCCCTCATAGATAGTGCGGGACAAGACAAAAGGATCACAGATATTTTGGTCGAATTTGCGCTTCAAAAGGCAGATGATGATAAAAGCTGGGATATTACGAGAGACCTTCAGGAGATTGCAAAATTACTTTCTAGCGAAAATGATGCACCCTACGTCACTCAACTAACCTCTAAAACCCTTGATGATTTTGACGCATTACGAAAGGTATTGAGTCAGCTTGAAATTTCGCTTAAAGCGAACATAAAAAATAGCGCCACCACACATTTAGAATTGATCCATAGTTTGGGGTTGGATGAAACCCACTTTTCTGGAAAATATTTCTACAATCACCTAGTCAAACTACAACAAAGCCCGACAGATGTAGATTACAAAGCAAAGTGGAAACAAGATATAGACAGTTATACATTTTATAAAAAAGCGGAGAAACAACCCATAAAAGATGATATAGACAGCATTAGAGATCAGTTGATTGCCTGTTTTAACGAAACCAAAAACGATTATTACAAACTGCTCCTCATTTCAGAATTTGCAAAAAAGGTAGTCCCTCTTTCTGTATTACAGCTCATCAACAAAGAACTTCAGAAAATTAAAGAAGATGAGAATATTTTGCTTATTTCAGATTTTAATGCCCTTATTTATAAATCCCTGAGAGAACAGCCTGCCGCCTTTATCTATGAGCGATTGGGAGAGCGCTACACTAATTATTTTATAGACGAGTTTCAAGACACTTCGGTGGTGCAATGGCATAATTTGGTTCCGTTGGTCGAAAATGCAATAGCGACAGATACACTGGATAGCGTAAAAAATAGTTTGCTCTTGGTAGGTGATCCCAAACAAGCTATTTACCGATGGCGAGGCGGAAAAGCAGAGCAGTTTATAGACCTTGCCAATGACATTCATCCTTTTTCCATTCCTAAAGCGGAGGTACAACAACTAGGTACTAACTACCGAAGTTATTCTCAAATCATCAATTTTAATAATCACTTTTTTACCTATATCTCTTCTTTTTTTAAGGATCCAACCTATACCTCCATTTACCAAACAGACAATAATCAAGGCTTAAATCACAGAGAAGGTGGGTTTGTATCTATACAATTTGTAGAAGCAGAAACAGTAAAAGACATCGATGAGCGCTATGCCGAAAACGTATTAAAAATTATCAATGAAGTAACGGCACAGGGTTTTTTTAAAAGTGATATTTGTATCCTTACTCGAAGCAATAAACACGGCGCTTATATTGCTCAATATCTAGCTAGCCATGAGGTAAAAGTAATTTCTTCAGATAGTCTGTTGTTACAAAGTTCGCCAGCAGTGGGGTTTGTGCATGCTATTCTAGCCTTGCAATTACAACCCAATACGCCTCAAATCACCTTGAAGATTCTCTCATTTCTTGCCAACAGGTTTAAGATAGAAGATGTTCATGCTTTTTACGATCAATGGGCAAAAGCGCCTACGGCAGATTTTATAAAAGGGCTTGAAGAACGGCATATTTATTTCTCGCCTTCCTTGTTTGAGTCGTTACCTCTTTATGAAGGTGTCGAATATATTGTACGCGCTTTTCATCTTGAAAAAGAAGCCGATGCTTATGTATTTGGGTATCTCAACACGATTTTTGAATATACGCAAAAAAACAATGGAGGACTTATTGGATTTTTACAGTATTGGGAAGAGAAGAAGGACAACCTAAGTATTGTGGCTCCAACACAAAAGGACGCTGTTCAGGTCATGAGTATTCATAAATCCAAAGGACTAGAGTTTGACGTGGTGATTTATCCATATGCCGATTCTGAATTGTATTCTCATCGCAACGAGCATCACTGGTATCCAACGGATGCCTCCGATTTTGCTGGTTTTGAGCATTTATTGGTTGGGCACAAAATAGATGTTGCCTCTTATAGTTCGCACGGATCCCTCTTATATGAAGAACGTATCGCACAGCAACAGTTTGACGCTGTGAATATTTTGTACGTAGCATTGACCAGAGCGGTAGAGCGGGTGTATGTCTTATCACGCTTTCGCGAAAGCGGAACCAAAACGAACCCCAATAGAGATCCAAAAACATTTAGTGACCTTTTTGTTTCCTATTTACAGCAAGGAGACCTTTGGGAAGGTCCTGAAAAAGCGTATGTATTTGGAACACCAAAAGTAAAAGAACAAAAAGATACAGAAGACGCCAAAGAAATGGTCACCATTCCTTTTTTATCCTCTTCAAAAGAATCTCATAACATTCGTACGATTACTAAAGCTGGCTTTTTATGGAATGAAGAGCGGCAAAGCGCCATTACCTATGGTAATTTAATTCACGAACTCATGGCAAAAATTATAGATCGTCAAGATATAGACCATGCTGTTTCTGAAGCGGTGTTTGAGGGAATGATTAGTTTGGAGGAAAAAGAGGCCGTGAAAGCGATTCTATCTAATGTCGTGAATCATCCTGAGCTACTTTCTTACTTTTCTCAAGCAAATACGATATATAATGAGCGCCAAATTCTCTCGGCAGATGGTAGTGTTCATATTCCTGACAGAATAGAAATCCTTCCCGAAAAAGAAGCTGTTATTATGGACTATAAAACGGGTGTGCCATTAGAAACGCATGCCTACCAAATACAGGAATATGCACAATTACTGAGTGAAATGGATATTAAGATCAAACAGCTGTTTTTAATATATATTAACAAAGAGGTGACTATTATTAAGGTATAATTATCTATACATTTGCAAAAACGAAACCCATGTACGGAAAAATACAAGAGCACTTACAAAACGAATTAGCTTCTATTAAAGAAGCTGGACTATATAAAAAAGAACGTATTATCACTTCACCTCAAGATGCGGTGATTACCATTTCGACAGGAGAAGAGGTGATTAACTTCTGCGCAAATAATTATTTAGGCCTTTCCTCAAATAAAGAGGTGATTCAAGCCGCAAAGGATACGATGGACACTCATGGTTTTGGAATGAGTTCTGTACGTTTTATATGTGGTACACAAGACATTCACAAAGAACTTGAGCAAAAAATTGCTCATTTTTATGGTACAGAAGATACTATTTTATACGCTGCGGCATTTGATGCCAATGGAGGTGTCTTTGAACCTTTATTGGGAGCAGAAGATGCAATTATCTCTGATTCTTTAAACCATGCTTCTATTATAGACGGTGTTCGCTTATGCAAAGCAGCACGCTATCGCTATCAAAACAATGACATGCAAGATTTGGAGGCGCAGCTTAAAAAAGCAAATGAAGCGGGTGCGCGTCATAAAATTATTGTTACTGACGGTGTTTTTTCTATGGACGGTCTTTTGGCACCTTTAGATGAAATATGTGATCTCGCCGATACTTACGATGCTTTAGTAATGATTGATGAGTGTCATGCAACTGGATTTATAGGAAAAACAGGACGAGGTACTCTGGAAGAAAAAGGAGTGATGGGGCGTATTGATATTATTACAGGTACATTAGGAAAAGCCATGGGAGGTGCCATGGGAGGATATACAACAGCAAAAAAAGAAGTAATAGAAATCTTACGACAACGCAGTAGACCGTATCTTTTTTCTAATTCACTTGCTCCTGCGATTGTAGGTGCCTCTATTAAAGTGTTTGATATGCTAGAAAATGACACTTCTTTGCGTGATAAGCTAGCTTCAAACACGACTTATTTTAAAAATGGGATGAAAAATGCAGGATTTGACATCATAGACGGAGATTCTGCTATTGTGCCTGTTATGCTATATGACGCCAAGCTTTCGCAGCAAATGGCAGATGCTTTATTGGAAGAAGGAATTTATGTTATAGGCTTCTTTTTCCCAGTGGTACCAAAGGGTAAAGCCCGTATACGTGTACAATTAAGCGCGGCTCATGAGGTAGAACATTTAGACAAGGCTATTGAGGCATTTACGAAAGTTGGAAAAGAATTAGGCGTCATTAATTAACATTCTTTACACGATAGTCAATGCATTTTCTAAAATTTTAGTACTTTTATCTTTGTTGATTAGTTTTAACAACTTACTTTTGCTTTTAATTAACACTTAAAATTAAGAATAAACAATGAAACATCTTAGCAGATTTTTAGTTGCTTCGCTTCTGATCATGGTAATCGGGTCGGTGAATGCACAAGACAAAAATAACCCTTGGGCAATTAATGTCGGTGCCAATGCTATTGACACGTATCCTGTTGGAGACCGTGCTCGTCAAGCTGGAACTAACCTTGAGATCAGAGGAGGCGTATTTGAAGAATTTTACAATGTAAACGATCACTGGAACATTCTTCCTTCTGTATCATACATTAACATCTCTAGATATGTTGGTGACGGGTTCGTAGTTGGAGTAACTGGAACATTAAACAGAATTGATAAATTAGGTGACACAAGCCCTGTAAACGAATTACAGCACTATGCTGTAGACGGAGCTGTTTCATATAGTCTAAAAGAAGTTATCGGAAGTACTTGGTTTGATCCTTACTTAACAGTTGGAGCAGGTTATACTTGGTTAGATAGTCAACTCACAGGAGGAACTCCTGGATTTGGAACTGCTAACGGAGGTGCTGGTGCACGTTTCTGGTTATCTGAAAACTTTAATGTTGGTGTTCAGTCAATCTATAAGCACGTATTTGAAGACAATGGTCCTTTACACTTCCAGCATTCTGCATCTGTAGGATTTGCTTTTGGAGGAAAAGATACTGATGGTGATGGTATCTACGATAAAGATGACGCTTGTCCAGAAGTTGCAGGTCTTCCTGAATTTGACGGTTGTCCTGATTCTGATGGTGATGGTATCCAAGATTCTAAAGATGCTTGTCCTACTGTAGCTGGAACTGCTGAATTTGACGGTTGTCCTGATACTGACGGTGATGGTATTCCTGATCCTAAGGATGCTTGTCCTACTGTAGCTGGTGTTGCCGCTTTAGGTGGATGTCCAGATGCTGATGGCGATGGTATCAAAGATGCTGACGATGCTTGTCCAAACGAGGCGGGTCCACGTGCAAACAACGGATGTCCTTACCAAGATAAAGATGGTGACGGTGTATTAGATAAAGATGATGAGTGTCCAGAAGTTGCAGGAACTGTAGCTAACAAAGGATGTCCTGAAGTATCTGTAGAGGTTCTTAACGAACTTAATGTACAGTTCAAATCAGTTCTTTTTGATTACAACAAAGCTACTATCCGTGCTGAATCTAATGAAACGTTAGATAACGTTGCTAAAATCATGAATGAATATCCAAGAACTCGTTTCTTAATCGAAGGTCACACTGATGATAGAGGACGCGATTCATACAACTTAAACCTTTCTGACCAGAGAGCTGCTTCAGTAAGAAGCTACTTAACTAGTAAAGGTATTTCTGCTTCTCGTTTAGAGTCTAAAGGTTTTGGTGAAGCTAGACCAGTTGCATCTAACAAGACTGCTGCTGGACGTCAAGAAAACAGACGTGTAGAGCTTTCTATCATTGAGCAATAGAAATAAAATTATTTTATAATTAAAAGCCTCGCGATCGCGAGGCTTTTTTTATACCTATTATTTATAAAATACCTTCTTTAATCCTTAAGAAGATATTATTTTAGAGCTATGCAATCATTTATAGAAGATGTCATCACTAGCTGTATAGAAGAATACGACGACCTTTCTTCTGTTGCTTTTATTGTTCCAAGTAGACGTGCAGGTAGTTTTCTTCGCACTAATATTGCAAAACATTTAGAAAAATCCATTTTCTCTCCTGAAATATATAGTATTGAGGAATTTATAAGTTATTTATCTGGTCTTAAACAAGCCTCACAAACTGATCAAGTATTTGCATTATATCAAGCCTATCTAAAAATAACACCCCCAAAAGACAAAGAATCCTTTTCTATCTTTTATGGATGGGCACAAACGATATTGGGTGACTTTAATGAGATTGACCGTTATCTTGTGGATCATGTTTCCTTTTTTGACTATTTAAGTGCTATTCAGGATTTAAATCACTGGTCGAAACAACAAGAGACTACTTCGCTTGTCAAAAACTATCTTAAATTCTGGAAACTTCTCCCTGAATATTACCAGCTTTTTACGTCTATTTTATTAGAGGCTAACACAGCCCATCAAGGACTTATTTATAGAAAAGCAGCAGAAGATATTGAACATTATATTGAAAATAATACCACTAAAAAACATGTCTTCTTAGGGTTCAACGCACTCAACACCTCTGAACAACATCTTATCCAAGCATTATTGGCGACAGGGAATAGTAAAATCTATTGGGATGCTGAGAAACATTTTATAGAGAATACCGCCCACGAAGCCTCTCTTTTTATGAGAGAACATCAGAAGAAATGGCCCTATTTTAAAACACATCCTTTTGAAACAGTGTACACACATTACACTAAAAAAAAGGAAATTACCATCACCGAAGTCACACAAGGCTTACAACTTGCAAAGTATATCGGAAACCATCTAGCTACCTATTCACAAGAACAACTCAATGAAACCGTCTTGGTCCTAGGAGATGAAACGTTATTATTACCTATTATCAATGCACTCCCTAAAAACATTAAAAATATTAATGTCACCATGGGGATTCCGTTACGGCAAACGCCACTCGCCTCTCTATTTGAACACTTTTTTACGCTCAAAAAAGAGCATAATCAAAAAGGGTTTTATTACAAAAATGTCATTACGCTACTACAACAACCGCTTATTCAAAAATTACTTTTAGAACAGGCTGAACAAATTATTCACACCATTCAACAAGTCAATACCATTTATATAAATAAGACCGATTTACAAGAGATGTTAGCGCTTACAACGCTTCCTGAATCCCTAGTGATCTTATTTGAAATCTGGGAAGACAATCCTGTAAAAGCCATTGACAACTGTTTGTCCCTTATTTATATTCTTAAAAACACACTTGATCCTTCTCAAGATGCACTCAACTTGGAATACCTATATGGCTTTTATAAGACATTCAACAAGTTAGTGACCCTTAACAATACCTATTCGTATATAGAAGACATTCCTACATTTATACGGTTTTATAGAGATACGATCTCCTCAGAAACCATCGATTTACAAGGAGATCCACATCAAGGGCTTCAGATTATGGGGATGTTAGAATCTAGGTTACTCGATTTTAAACACGTGATTATTACTTCGCTTAATGAAGGTATTTTACCTGCCGGGAAAAGCACCAATTCCTATATCCCGTATGACTTGAAGTACATACACAAATTGCCTACGTACCAAGAGAAGGATGCGGTGTATGCCTATCACTTTTATCGATTATTACATCGATCGGAACACATTCATTTGGTGTATACCTCAGCAACAGAAGGCATTGGTACTACTGAAAAAAGTCGTTTTCTACTGCAATTAGAACTAGAAGGCATCCATTCGATTCATCAAATCGTAGCGACACCTGCAGTCGCTATGAATACTTTACCTGTACAAAGTATTCATAAAACAGCCGAAGTGATACAACAACTCAAAAAACTGTTTGCATCAGGTTTATCGCCCTCATCACTAAGCACCTATTTACGAAATCCTTTAGAGTTTTATTATAAATACGTGTTGGGCATCCAAGAATTGGATGAAGTAGAAGAAATTGTGGCCGCCAATACCATGGGTACGATTATTCACAATGCTCTAGAATATGTCTATACCCCTTATGTCAACACGATGCTGACTGTTGCACACATCGAAGCCATAGAAACCAAGATTGAACCTGTTGTAAAAGCACAATTTGATCAGATCTTTAAAAGCATGAATCTTTCTAGAGGAAAGAATCTTATTATTTATGAGGTGATACAACGGTATCTTATGAATTTTCTTGCCTTTGAGAAGCAATGCATCCAACAAGGAGATCGCATCCAGATTATACAGCTAGAGCAGCAATTAAAGACTCCTTTGGTTGCAGCACAGTTACCTTTTCCTACCCATCTAAAAGGAACCGCAGATCGCGTTGAAATCCGTAATGATGAGATTCGCATCATTGATTATAAATCAGGCAGTGTACAACCTGCAGATTTGAGCATCACCGCCTGGGAAGATCTTTTACTCCCCGAAGGTAAGTACGAAAAGGCTTTTCAAGTGCTTTTATACACCTATATGCACTATAAAACCGGAGGTATCTCTTTTCCTGCAAAAGCAGGGATTATCTCATTTAAAAAGCTAAAAAATGGTTTTATGCCTTTTAAGTTTGATAAAGATTCTAATATCACCGAAGACACACTGCTGGAGTTTGAAAAGGTGTTGACGGGATTGGTTTGTGAGATCGGGAGTGAGGAAGTGATGTTCAAACAGCATACTTCTGAAATTGGTTTGAATTAGAAAACAATCAAAAAGCAAAAGATTTAAAATATTTAATAGATGAGTATAGGGGAGGTGGTCTAAAAAAAGTGCCTGCAACAAATAGCAATAACTATGATAATATTTTATATCTAGGAGTTAGACAAGGTGGATATAGAAAGAAAGATGATTTAACTAATATCACAGGTAGGATAAATCAGCATTTAGGTTATTATAAAGCAGGAACTACACAGGGATTACAATTATATGAATACGCAAAAGGAAAAGATTTTGAAATTACTCTAAAAATAATTGAATTTGATGGCATAGAGCCCTATTTATTAAATGTGATTGAGAAGTTATTAGCAAAAAAAATGAAGCCGTTATCTGGTAGACATTAGTTAGATAAATATTAGACTTCTGACACCTAAAAAACAAAAATCCCCGTTATCACAATGATAACGGGGATTTTTGTGGAGAAGATGGGATTAACTGCGTTGGGCCTATAAACACCACTCCCGCAAATAGGAAATCCTAGCCTTCGGCTTTCATTTTTTGTTTTCGCAAAAAACCAAATCTTGGATTCGTTTTTCGCGAAAACAAAAAATCCACACTTTCGTGTGGATTTCCTGCTTGATGTGGAGAAGATGGGACTCGAACCCACGACCTCTTGACTGCCAGTCAAACGCTCTAGCCAGCTGAGCTACATCCCCGTGCTGCAATAATAGGCTATTTTCGCGACAGCGAAAAAACTAGTATCGCTTTTATATTATTCCTGTACACGCAAAATAAGCAACGGTTTTGTCGTAAAGAAATCTCTTTTCAACACCGCATTTGCTTCCCATAGTTTTTGGAAAAAACCTCGCTTTCTACGTACAACACACAACATATCTGGATTATTTGCTTGAAAATGCTCTAAAACCCCTTGATACGTCGTTGCGTTTTTTGTTAATGTATAAGAACTACTCATCTTTTTTAATTTATCACTTATCTCTAACATATCTGGCGTGGTGTTAGGCGTCTCTACTTGTAAAAGATGTACTTCACTATCAAAATGTTTTTGAAATTTGTTAAGCGGCTCTAATGACTTCCTTTTAGAAAATTTCCCGTTTTTAAAACCGATTAAAATTCTTTTAGGTACTTTAAAAACCTCATTATCAGGAACTACAAGTACTGGAATATTGGTTTCTTTTACTAATTTTCCAGAAGTTCGTCCAAGATATACCTCTTCTCTTTGTGAGTTACTGCGTGGTGACAAGACCATTAAATCTACAGGCACATGCTTGTTAAATCGCTTGACCCCTTCTAAAATATCCCCTTTAATAGGGTGTGCAATCACAGATACATCTTTCTTGTCTACCGCCTTCAATACCGAATTGATCCGATTTTCAGACTCTTCCTTCAGTAAGGTGTTTACTTTTGACATCCCCCCTACTTTAGAAAACTCTTGAAAAACAGAAATCACATATACATTGGCATCAAGTTTTTGAGCAAGATCAATGGCATATTGTAAGGTTGATGCGGCACTACTAGAGGAACCTATAGGAACAAGTATATTTTTCATGGAATAAGACTTATTTTAGCTTTCTGTAACGCAAAAATAGGCTATATCTATGATTGTACCCTCAAAAATCTCGGAAATCCCTGAAATTCTCTTGCTCACTAAGCAGTGTGCCGCAGCAATGATCGCTAAAGGGATTTACCAATGGAATGAACAGTATCCCTCAAAACAAGCGTTTGAGAACGATATAGCGCGTCAAGAACTCTATGTGTTTAAACTAGAGGACAAGATTATAGGAACGGTGGTCATTTCTACATTTATGGATGAGGAGTATATTCCTATAAACTGGCTTTCGCCAAATGAAAATAACCTTTACATCCACAGGCTTGCCGTGCATCCCTCGTTTCAAGGACAGGGCTACGCGGTTCAATTAATGGATTTTGCAGAAGCTTTCGCGAAAGCGCATAATGCCACCTCCATACGTTTGGACACCTTTAGTCAAAACACAAGAAATCAAGCGTTTTATGAGCAAAGAGGGTATCAACGCCTCGGAAACATTTATTTTCCGAAACAAAGTGAGCATCCTTTTTATTGCTACGAACTCCTCTTAAAATAGTACCTATCACTAACCCCATAAACCCACACTTCCTATCGAATCTAACGCGACCATCAATATCTCTTTTAAACGGATTCAGCAACTAGCCATTCCCGCTATCATTGCTGGAATTGCAGAGCCTGTCCTATCTAGCACCGATGCCGCTGTGGTGGGAAATATGCCTGCCTTTAGCACAGAATCACTTGCCGCTGTCGGGATTGTAGGCGCTTTTCTGTCGATGCTTATTTGGATCTTAGGGCAAACGCGAAGTGCGATTTCGGCGATTATTTCCCAAAATCTAGGCGCAGGCAAATTAGAAGATATTAAAGTACTTCCTGCACAGGCGATCTTTTTTAATATCATCCTAAGTTTTTTTGTTTTGGGAGGAACCTACTTTTTTGTAGAAGATATTTTTACATTTCTCAATGCTGAAGGCATGGTACTCGACTTAAGTATTGATTATTACAATATCCGCGTATGGGGATTTCCACTCACCTTATTCACCTTTGCTGTTTTCGGAATTTTTAGAGGCTTGCAGAATACGTTTTGGCCCATGCTTGTAGCCATTTCGGGAGCCCTTATCAATATAGGACTTGATTTTGCCCTCGTGTATGGGATTGAGGGCATCATTGTACCTTTAGGAGTGAAAGGAGCGGCTTGGGCAAGTTTACTATCACAGGCCATCATGGCCATCATGGCACTGATCTTTTTATTGGTAAAAACCAATATCTCTTTGCGATTACGTTTTCCATTACATCCTGAAATTCGTAGGCTTGTCGGGATGAGTTTAAATCTTTTTGTGCGTTCGCTCTCGCTCAATATCGCGCTTGTTCTTGCTGTAAAAGAAGCCACAGCACTTGGAACAGCTAGCGTAGCTGCACATACTATTGCGGCCAATATATGGCTGTTTACTGCCTTTTTTATAGATGGCTATGGTGCCGCAGGAAATGTGTTGGGCGGAAGATTATTAGGAGCAAAAAATTATACAGGTTTGTGGATCCTTACCAAACGTGTCAATACTTATAACCTCATTGTAGCAGCATTACTGATGATTGCCTGTACCGTTGGGTACACCATCGCTGGGGAGTTATTTTCCAATGAGGAGATGGTGCTGACTGTGTTTTATAGCGTTTTCTACATCGTTATTCTCATACAACCCCTTAACTCCATTGCATTCACACTGGATGCGATTTTTAAAGGCTTAGGCGAAATGGCATATTTGCGCAACACCCTTCTAGTGGCTACCTTTTTAGGTTTTTTACCAGCACTCTATCTTGGTAAAGAAATGAACTGGGGACTTGAAGGTATTTGGATGGCGTTTGTGGTCTGGATGTTATTTCGCGCAAGCGCACTTTGTATAAAATACTATAAGACTTATTATAAATTGGCGAAAAAAGATTGATTCTTAAGTGTGGGTTTTATCGGTTTTATGCACTGGATTCTCTCCAATTTTATTTCTTACAAAATCAATTAATTTATGGAAATTTTCAGTTCCTATTTCAGTTTCCCCTAAGATATAAGATGAGTGATTTTCAAGATCAAGGTCAATAAACAAGTTATTATCTATTACTCTAATGCTTTTGAAAGTTTTCCACTTTATTTTTATCTCAAATTTATAGTCTTTATATCTAAAATACTCATCATTAAATTCCCATATAGAATTTTCACTCGCTTCTATGTATTCTTTTTTTTCTCTTTCAATTACCTCAAAAAACGTATTCTTACTTTTTTTGTAGAATACGTAATAATCATAAAAGTTAATCAAATTATGAATTCCAATTGCAATGAATAAAAATCCAAGATTGTTTTTTCCATAAATGATCAATCCCCCCAATAAAGTCATAGGAATTGCCCAAAACAGCCTTTTTTTATTGTTTTTAAGATTCTTATTCCAAGCAGTAATGAAATTTAGAATCATTTGCTCGTTGTATAGTTGTTCTTTAAATGGAAGTTCAAATTTCATTTATGAATTCTGCTTTTAACTTATGAAGAACAATACACAAATACCTACTCTTCTTCTACCTTTTTTAAGGAACCGATCATCGGTTTTCCAAGGTATATTACTTTACTTCCCTCAAATGATTTTAAAGGAGGTGCCTCTGCAGAAGAGCTAATAATATCAATAAATCCATTCTTTTCTTTTACAAAAAGAGGAATCATCTCTTGATCGTCTAATAATGTTTGTAATAATTCTTTGTATTCTTCTTCAGAATTGATTGCTATTTCTTGAATCACAGGATATTTTCGAGCGACTTCAGTAAGATTGATGTAGTCATCTGTCGTTGAAAAAAGCCCTTCTTTAGAAATAGTTTCAGGATGATCCATTTCTCGTTTGGAGATCAATCGAAAGGATCCATTTTCTCCAAATTGCTTACTAAATCTAGAGATAGCATACTCATTAATTTCACTACTTCCAGTGAGTGCCATAAGATATCCAACATGATTCAGTTCTATATTATCCGTAATATCGTCAGAGTATATATTGGCTTCAATGGCTTCTAGTTCTTGTTCTTGTGCCAAACGCACATTATTTCCATTGCTATCTAATAGCACCACATGCCTGTCATTACGTTGTAGATATCGAGCGATTAGTCTAGAAACCTCAGAAGCTCCTATGATAAGGATTCCGTCCGATTTTTTAAGAAAAACACCTATCACTTTAGAAAAAAGGCGTGCTGTGGTGGCGTTTAATAACACGGTTCCTAATACAATCATAAAAACCAGCGGCGTAATATATTCTGCGTAGGGTTCTCCTTTTAATAGGAGTTTTGAACCGAATAAGGAAGCAATACCAGCAGCAACAATACCTCGCGGACCTACCCAACTTATAAAAATACGTTCGTTCATTTTTAAGTCAGATCCGTAGGTACTTAGAAAAACCCCAAGGGGCCTCACCACAAAAACCACCACAGCAAATAGCGCGACTGTTTCCCAACGGTATAACAAGTATAAATCCTCCATATTGATGTTTGCAGCCAACAAAATAAAGAGTATAGAGATTAGTAAAACACTCAGCGATTCCTTAAAATAAAGCAACTCTTTGATATTCGGTAAATTCATATTTCCTAACACCATTCCCATCACCACAACAGCAAGTAGCCCCGATTCATGGGCAAAAATATCAGACTCGACAAACACGAGAAGAACAACAGAAAGGGAAACCACATTTAATAAATAATGCGGAATTAATTTTTTCTTAATCGCAAAAGCAAGTCCGTGAGCAAACGTAAACCCAAAGGTGGTTCCAAAAAGCAAAATCTTTCCAAACTCAATAAGGGCTGTTTTTGTATACTGCTGCCCCTCACCGACACTGATAAACTCAAAAACCAATACGGCTACCAGTGCACCAATAGGATCAATCAAAATCCCTTCCCACTTTAATACAGAAGAAACATCTTTTTTAAGCGGAATATTTCTAAGAATAGGAGAAATTACGGTAGGCCCTGTCACAATAATCAAGGCTGAAAATAAAAACGAAATCTTAAGACTAAGCCCAAAAATAAAATAGGCAGCAGCTCCTGCAAGGAAGAAGGTTACCGCACTTCCTATCGTAATTAGTTTTGTAATCACAGGACCAATGGTTCGTATTTCAGAACGTTTCAGAGTAAGCCCGCCTTCAAAAAGGATAATACTAATGGCGAGTGAAACAAAATAGTACAATCCCTCCCCAGGAAATAATCCTTCTTCTCCATTCCAAAGAGGTTCTATCCATTTGGTTCCATCTTCAGAAAGTAAGGTGGAAATGGGTCCAACAAAAAGTCCAATAAGGATTAATGGTAAAATTGCAGGTAATTTTAATCGCCAAGCGGCCCACTGCGCAATAATTCCTAGGATAATAATTCCTGCTAACTCTAACATATATTCTTGGTTTAAAACGTAAATCTACTTCACGAATAAGGAATATACAATTCTTTGTTAAAAAGGCACTAAGAAATCTTTGTTAAAATGCCTTTTTTGTTATTTTGCAAGGATTTCAAATATGAGAAGGGTGTGGTTGTATACGCTTTCGCGAAAGCGTACTCCTTCTCAACACAACTTTTATTCTTATCTTCAAAAATATACGAGTCACTCTTATGAAAATATATCCCATAGAAGCAGGTAATTTCAAACTAGATGGCGGTGCTATGTTTGGCGTTGTTCCTAAAAGTTTATGGAACCGCACCAATCCCGCCGATGCCAATAATATGATTGATATTGCGGCTCGCTGTATGCTTATAGAAGATGGAGACCGCCTTATCTTGATTGATACAGGGATGGGAAATAAGCAATCAGATAAATTTTATAGCTATTATTATTTATGGGGTGATGATACCTTAGACAGCTCACTCGCAGCATACGGTTTTCACAGAGACGATATCACTGATGTTTTTATGACACATCTTCACTTTGATCATTGCGGGGGTTCTGTGCAATGGAATAAAGATAAAACGGGGTACGAACCTGCTTTTAAAAATGCCACATTTTGGAGCAATGAAGATCACTGGAAATGGGCTACACAACCCAACCGAAGAGAAAAAGCTTCTTTCTTAAAAGAGAATATACTCCCTATGGAAGAGAGCGGACAATTACAATTTATCTCTCGGGAGGGAACAACTTTTCAAGAGTCATCAGAGCTAGGGTTTGGAATCTTTTTTGCAGATGGACATACCGATAAGCAAATGATTCCTCACATTACCTATCAAGATAAAACCATTGTATTCATGGCAGATTTACTTCCTACCGCGGGGCATTTACCATTGCCTTTTGTGATGGGCTATGACACACGCCCCTTGTTAACCCTTGATGAAAAAGAACTATTTTTGAATACCGCAGCAGATAAAGGATATTATCTTTGGTTAGAACATGATGCGCATAACCCTATCATTACAGTACAGCACACTGAAAAAGGAGTCCGACTTAAAGATACTTTTACACTAAACGACATTATTTAAATTCATACCCCCTAACATGCATTCTATTTTAAAAAAAGCCTTACTTACCGTTTCTCTCACTTCATTGATTCTTGGATGTGAAACGCCTGCACCTCTTGTGACGGTTGCCGTGGAAAATGTAGATAATAATCCCTTAAAAATTGCACCACTTACAGAGGCTCAAGAAAAATCATGGGCTTCAAAAGATTTAATAAAAGATACGATTCCTGGAATGAGTATCGAAAAAACATATACTGAAATTCTGCCCGGAAAATCAGGGGTGCAAACCATTGTTGCTGTCATAGATAGTGGAGTTGACATCAATCACGAAGATTTAAAAAATGTGATCTGGACCAACCCAAAAGAAATTCCAAATAACGGAAAAGATGATGACAACAACGGCTATATAGATGATATACACGGCTGGAACTTCCTAGGAAATGTAGAAACAGAACAACTCGAGCTTGCTCGAATTATAGATCGCTATGACACTGAATTTAAAGGAAAGACTGTTGCTCAAGTTCCTGCTGATAAAAGAAGCTTATTTACGATGTATCAAAAAGCGAGATCTGAACGTAACGAAAAACACGAGGAACTACAAGGGGTTCAACAAGAATACACTCAAATACTTCGACAGGTAAAAATATCGCATGGTATTGTTTCAAAGAAAATAGGTAAAGAAGGCTATACACTTAAGGAATTAAAAGCGATACCAAATCCTAATGAAGAAATGCAAAATCACATCGCATTTTTGTCACAGATGTTTCAGTATGAAGATACCATTCCAACGTTTATAAAAAACATAGAAGGAGATCTGACAGAGATTGGAAGTCAATTAAAAAACTATGCATTAGGTGTAAACTATAGAGAAGTACTAGGAGACAATCCTTATGATATTACAGACATCTCCTATGGCAATAACAATGTCATAGGTCCAAAACCAGAAGGAGCTAGACATGGAACCCATGTAAGTGGAATTATCGCAGCACAACGCGGTAATGGCATTGGTATGGATGGAGTGGCAAACAATAATATTAAAATCATGGTCATCCGAGCCGTTCCCAATGGAGACGAGTATGACAAAGATATTGCTCTTGCTATTCGTTATGCAGTAGACAACGGAGCTAAAGTTATCAACACTTCGTTTGGAAAATACTATGCTCAAAATCCAGAATGGGTCTATGATGCCATTCAATATGCAGCTAAAAATGATGTGCTTATTGTCAATGCGGCAGGTAATGAAGGACTTAATCTAGATGACCCTGCTAACAGAGTATATCCCAATGATCAGTTAGATACCACCTCAGAAATGAGTGATACTTTTTTGACTATTGGAGCCCTAGATGATACCTATGGTAGTGAGGTTGTAGCCTCTTTTTCTAATTATGGGAAATCAAATGTTGACATATTTGCTCCAGGAGAGCATATATGGTCAACAACACCCAATAACACCTATGAGTTTTTAGGAGGCACCTCTATGGCTGCTCCTAATGTGGCAGGTATTGCAGCGATGTTGCGCAGCTATTACCCTAAACTCAAAGCAAAACGAATAAAACAAATTATCATCACTAGTGGCTTATCTATCACAAATGCTGTGATTGTTGCTGGTGATCCAACAAAGCGAGCAAAATTTAACGAGCTCTCTAAGTCTGGTAAAATTGCAAACATGTATAATGCCTTTAAATTGGCAGCATTAAACAACTAATTTATGATGATCAAACCAACTCTAAAATCAATTCTCTTTGCATGTGTATGTGCTTTCCTTACAGCAAATACCACTGCGCAAAACACTTCGTATTGGCAACAACATGTTGATTACAACATGGAAGTTGATATGAATGTAAACAACTATCAATATACTGGCAAACAAGAGTTAACTTATACAAACAACTCTCCCGATACGCTTACACAGGTTTTTTATCATCTGTATTTTAATGCCTTTCAACCCGGTAGTGAGATGGATGTACGATCACGTACCATTGCAGACGCAGATCCTCGAGTAGGTGATCGCATCAGTAAATTAGCCCCTGATGAAATTGGCTTTATGAAAGTAAACAGTCTAAGCCAAGATGGTAATAAACTTTCTTACAAAGTGGCAGGAACTATCCTAGAAGTAGCGTTAACTACACCTATTCTTCCTGGCCAGAAAACAACTTTCAATATGGATTTCACAGGACAAGTGCCTGTACAAATACGCCGTAGTGGACGCAATAATAAAGAAGGAGTTGCATTATCCATGGCACAGTGGTATCCTAAACTCGCCGAATATGATTTTGAAGGATGGCATGCAGATCCATACATTGGACGTGAGTTTCACGGAGTATGGGGTGACTTTGATGTAAAAATTACAATCGATGCAGATTATACTCTAGGAGGTACTGGGTATGTTCAAAATGGTAATGAAGTAGGGCACGGGTA
Organism: Dokdonia ponticola; assembly: GCF_042653865.1. Lineage (NCBI taxonomy): Bacteria > Pseudomonadati > Bacteroidota > Flavobacteriia > Flavobacteriales > Flavobacteriaceae > Dokdonia > Dokdonia ponticola. The sequence continues at coordinate 181,790 of NZ_JBHSFV010000003.1, forward strand.
TCAAGATAAAAATGCTTCTGCAACTCCAAAAACAAAAAGAGGGAAATATACATGGCATTTTATAGCGCCAAATGTACATGATTTTACATGGGCAGCAGACCCAAATTATCTTCACGACACTTACATTGCAGAAAATGGTGTAGAGTTACATTTCTTGTATAAAAACAATCCTGAGATCATAGAAAACTGGAAAAACCTACAACCAAAAACAGCCGCTATCTTAGCGTATTTTAATAAACATATAGGCACCTATCCATACAAACAATACTCTGTGATACAAGGGGGTGATGGCGGTATGGAATATGCTATGTGTACTTTTATTACAGGCGAGCGAAGTTTTGGAAGCCTTGTTGGAGTTACCGCACATGAATTTGCACATACCTGGTTTCAATTTTTATTAGCAACTAATGAAGCAAAGCATGAATGGATGGATGAAGGATTTACGTCTTACATCTCTGCAAAAGCCATGAACGAGGTGATGGATCAAAATAAAGAAAACCCATTTACTGGATCGTATAGAGGATATTATAGACTAGTAGAAAGTGGTCATGAACAACCACAGACTACGCATGCAGATCGCTATAATAGAAATCGTGCCTATGGAGCAACTGCATACAATAAAGGGGCTGTTTTTCTTGCGCAATTAGGATATATCATCGGAGAAGAAAATCTTGCCAAAACCTTGAAAAGGTATTTCAATGATTTTGCTTTTAAACACCCAACCCCAAATGATATCAAACGCGCTGCCGAAAAAGTATCAGGCATACAACTAGACTGGTATCTTACAGACTGGACGCAAACAACAAATACGATAGACTACGCTATTACCGAAGTAGTCGCAAATGGGAATAAAACCAATATTACGCTTTCGCGAAAAGGACTCATGCCCATGCCCATAGATTTACAGATCACGACAAACAAGGAAGCGCCGATGTACTACATACCATTACGTATGATGCGTAATGAAAAACCAAATACGACAGGCTATACGCAATTAGAAGACTGGCCTTGGACCAACCCAACATACACCTTTACAGTGGATATTCCTATGTCAAAAATAAAATCAATGACGATTGACCCTAGCCGATTAATGGCTGATATACATCAGGAAGATAATGATTGGAAAAACTAATAAGCACTTCATTACCAAAACAAAAATCCCGCTTTTTCAAGCGGGATTTTTTATAAACTCTTATGTCTTTAATATTTATCTCTTTATAAATTGAGTCACTACGCGTTCGTTATTTTGAGTAATAGCGCTTATAAAATAAACCCCATTAGTATATTTACTTACATCTACAGCTCCCTGAGAAAGGTTATCTATAGTACCTTCATCTATAACTCTACCTGTATAATCTATAATTTGATATGCAGAAATACTATTGACTCCAGAAGTTCTGAAGTTTAAGATATCACTTGTAGGATTAGGAAAAACACGAAGTATGTTCTCGGTACTATTTTCTGCGAAATCCTCTATAGAAAGTGGTGTAGCTACGGTATCATACATTCCATTACCATGTGTTCCAATAAGAAGATTATTATCAGAAGGTCGATATACGAGTCCGCTTATTAAAGCCATTCCTATTTGATCTCCTCCTTCAAGTAACCAATCTATCTGAGTAGGATCAGGACTACTATATAATCCTCTTGCAGTACCCACATAATATCCAATTTGCCCATTTACTTGCGTAATTGCTGCAGAGCGTATTGAATGTGCAGAAAGATTTCGCTCTATAACCTCCCAAGTTGGGGTATCACTCGTCGCATTATTTGTAAGGAAAATATTAGTAATGTTATAATTCCCATAAACCGCCATCACGATATCTGGATTTGTAGGATGGATAGCAAACCCTGTGACAATTGTTCCATTTGTTGTTGATGCACCTGGAGGTGTTATATTAATCGCGTCAGATAAGTCTGTAGCATTTTGAGGATCGTCAAGTCTAAAAACACCCCCATTTTGTCCACCAATCAACAAATAACTTGATGCTGGATTATACGCGCCTCTAGTCGCTGCAAATTGTCTTAAGTTTTGATTTATAGGCAAATTACCCATATCCTCCCAACTTCCTGGATTTACGCCTACGGCATCAGTAGTTCTGAACATCCTTCCGCCATCTGCATAATACAGAGCATTCGTGTTATCCTGATCAAGATAGAAGTATGTTACAAAAATACTACTATTAGCTCCTGTAGGAGTTATATCTATAAATGTATTGTTAGCTTGATTAAATCTTACTATTTGTCCATTTTGTGAGCCTAAATAGAGCCTAAGAGGATTGTTACCGTCTTCTCTTCCTATACCTACGGCAACACCATCACCTCCAAAGAAAGTCCCGTGCTCTGTATTATTAGGAAGTCCAACAGAAGTTCCTCCAAAAGTAGTTCCATTATCTTGAGCCCCTCCAAAAACAAAGTCAGAGCTCTCTTCTGGATCAAGTGCTACATGATAAAATTGATATGTTTGATAATTATTGTTAAGGTTTACCCATGCAACTGTTGTCGCGGTTATATCGTCTGTTCTGTGCACTCCTCCATCTGTTCCTGTAAAAAGAATGTTTGTGTCTGTAGGATCAAAAGCAAATGCATGCACATCTGGGTGGTGGGTGTCACCTCCTCCTAAATCATATAGTGCAAAAGAAAATCTATCGCGATATCCACCTATTCTGGTAAACATATCGTCTGTCTCTATGTTTTCTATCTTATATGCATTTGAACCACCAATAACTATAAAATTTTCATCATCTGGCTTTACTTGTATTACTTGATCATACGCTATTTGATGTGTATAAGGGTCATTTCCTGGCAAGTCTCCACCTGGTTCATCGGGTAATGTAGAAGAAAAATCTGTCCATGTATCTGTACTTAGATCATAACGCCATAAGTCGGCATCTATGTCTGATGTATTACCATTTGTATACAGCGCATATAACAAGTTATCATTTGAAGGCGCTGTGCTAATGACTATACGACTAAGACTATTGGTTGTTGCATCCCAACCTGCAGGATTTCCATTTTGAGCAATGCGTGTCCAAGAACCATTTCCTGTTTCTGACGTGTGCACACCATTCATTGAAGAATTACCGTGAAATGTGGCAAATACTCTTCCCGCTCCATTTATTGCTACATCTGTAAAACCACCGTCACCAGGCTCTTCTAACTCCGTAATAATGTTAGTACCATCATATCTATGTATTCTTCCTATAGAAGCTATAAAAAGATCTCCTGTCACTGGGCTTACAGCTAATGCGTTATTAATATCAAAAGAAGAATCAAAGTTTCCAAAAACAGAATCTGTTTCAGGTATTTGTTCCCAACTGAGTCCTCCATCTTCAGATTTCCAAACACCTTGACCAAAGAAGAAACCTCCTAAAGTTGCAGAGTTTCCACGAAGTTCCCCTGTAGCGTAATACCAGATATTCTGAAAGCCATCTCGAGGATCTTGTGCAATGGCTGTTACATTATGAATCTCTCCATTTGAGGATACTTTACTCCAGCTCTGTCCTCCGTTTGTAGTTCTGAAAACACCTCCACTTACTGCTCCTGCAATCATTGTATTTCCAGAAGGATCACTTAGGTCTATGGCTAATGCTCTTGTACGTCCTCCAAGATTAGAAGGGCCTCTATTTACATACACATTATCAGAAGACCTTGTTGCATTACGATTTCGATATGATTCTAAAGATGATTGAAGCTCTGCTATTTTTTGATCTCTTGGAATTTCACCCGTTTGTGGATCTCTTTGAAAAGCCAACTCATACTCTAAACGCTCTTGAGTAAATTGTCGTTTTTGCTCAATAGGTGTTTTTTCTGTTTTCGAGAATGTTGGTGCAATTAATGTCGTTTCACTTCTTTCTGCTGTTTCATGTGCGCTCCTATTTATTAGAAAATAGGTAAACACTCCCACAGATAAGAGTGCCAAAGCATACGTAGTTTTTTTCATTTCAATTTATTTTTTAGTATTCATGTGTGTAGGGATTATAACTTACTTACGGTAGGTCGTTTCAAGCTATAATTCATTTCATTAGTCTTTCGTTTTAGGAAATACTTTTTTATTAAATACAAGAAGAATTCCAACACCTGTACTTATGGCCATATCTGCTATATTAAATATGGCGTTAAAAAATGTAAACGTTTTTCCTCCCACAAAAGGAAGCCAACTCGGGAACGTAGCATCTTTTATAAAAGGAAAATAGAGCATATCGACTACTTTTCCATATAAGGGTTTTGCATATCCCCCTGCCTCTGGCAAAAATGTGGCTACTTGATTATCATAACTAGCATCAAAAATCACACCATACAAAAGTGAATCTATGATATTACCAACAGCTCCTGCAAATATTAAAGAGACAGAGATGACAAGTAGTTTGGGTGCATTTTCTTTAACTGACTTATACAACCAATATCCAATTAATGGTGCTATAACTAGGCGAAACAAAGAAAGCGCAATCTTTCCATACTCTCCGGGTAACTGGGCGCCCCAAGCAGCACCCTCATTTTCTACAAAGTAAATCTGAAACCAATCCAATCCAAAAACCTTAATGGATTCTGTTAAATGAAAATGTGTCTTTATATATATCTTAATGCATTGATCTACAAGAAGTATTAAAAAAACAATAAGTCCAGCTTTCTTTAGTGACATAAATTTTATTTAGGATGGTAAAAATAACGCTTTTTAGTTTGATTTTATAACCGTTATATCGCCATCAATACTCTGTAAGTGTATTGTGTCTCTTCCTGTCATCCCTTCTGAAATAACGACATTTCCATTTCGAGATTGTGCTATAATTTCCGAATTTTTAGTTTCGACGGTTATATTTCCAGATATAGTGTTAATGTATACGCTTTCGCGAAAGCGGAAACTGGACAAATAACAACCTCCTCTTCCTAAATTAATACGTACTTGGTCATAACTTCCCTGTGCGTTTACACTTGCCAATGTTGAATACACATCAATAGAAAGCCCTTCTGGTAGTATGATTTCTATGACAATAGATAAGACCTTGTGTGCAGATAGTTTATCATTAAAAGGGACAAAATCTGGTGTACGACCTGTAGTGATTTTTAACACCCCTTCTACGATCTCTGTATGAAGTAGGGTACTTTCAAAAGTTTCTCCTTCTATCTGTGTATAAATGGTGATTTTATCTGTTTGAGCTGTGGTAAATTTAATTTGAAAAATATCATCACTCTCTACAAATACGGTACGGGTGTCTCTTGCATCGTACTCTTTGAATAGTTTTTTTTGTGCAGACAGGCTTCCTGAAAAGACAAGGAACAGTATAAATACGGAATAATACTTCATAAAAAAGCGTCCCGAAGGACGCTATTATATTTTTAGCTCTGCATATTCTTAGCTTCTATGCTAAGTGTGGCATGTGGAACGAGTTTTAAACGTTCAGGGTTGATTAATTTTCCTGTAACCCGACAAATCCCGTAGGTTTTATTATTAATGCGTGTAATCGCATTTTTAAGATCCCTAATGAATTTTTCCTGTCGTATAGCAAGGGCACTGTTTGCTTCTTTACTCATCGTAGCACTTCCCTCTTCAAAAGATTTGAATTGTGGAGAGGTATCGTCTGTACCATTAGTACCATCATTGAGGTAAGCACTCTTGATAAGATCTAAATCACGTTGTGCTTTTTCAATTTTGTCTTGTATGATCTTGCGAAAATCTTCTAACGCTGCATCACTGTATCTCTGTCCTTTTGTACTTTCCATACGTTACTGTTTTGATATGGTTAAATATGTTGTTATGTTATCAAAGCTTATTTCAAGCCCGTCTGTTAATTTTTCTACGACTTCTAGAGAATCTGCTAAGGTCTCTGTTTTAATGTACTCAGCATTATCTAGTACCGTTTGCTTAATAAGCGGTTCTTCTTGCAACCTAATGTCAATACGATCTGTCACTTCAAAACCAGAATCTTTTCGTAAATTCTGGATACGATTGACCAACTCTCTTGCTACTCCTTCTTTACGAAGCTCTTCTGTGATGGTAATATCTAGAGCGACAGTCATTCCATTCTGACTAGCTACTAACCACCCATCTATATCTTGAGAAGTAATCTCTACGTCACTAGATTCTAAAGTAGTCAATTTTCCATTAATTTCTAGATCAATTTTTCCATCACGCTCAATTTTTCCAATTTCATCAGGTCCAAATCCTTGTATCTCACTAGCAATCAGTTTCATGTCCTTCCCGAATCGAGGGCCTAAAACTTTAAAATTAGGCTTAATTTGCTTTACTAGAATGTCAGAATCATCACTTATAAGCTCTATCTCCTTGACATTAACCTCTGATTTTATAAGATCTGCCACCGCAAGTATTTCTTCTCTATCTGTATCTGACAATACAGGAATCATCATACGTTGTAAAGGTTGACGCACTTTAATTTTTTCTTTTGCGCGAAGCGACAACACTAAGGAACTGGCTGTTTGTGCCTTTTCCATCTTATGCTCTAACGCAGCATCTATATACTTAGTATCACTTTTTGGAAAATGTGACAGATGTATACTCTCAAATTTTTCTTTTCCTGTGATTCCATTCAAATCTTTATACAGTTTCTCCATAAAAAACGGAGCTACAGGGGCTGCTAGTTTTGCCACTTCAAGCAAGCAGGTATACAATGTTTGATAGGCGCTTATTTTATCTGTCCCGTAAGATCCTTTCCAGAATCTTCTTCGACTTAATCTTACAAACCAATTAGATAAGTTTTCTTGGACAAAAGCATCGATGGCTCTTGTGGCTTTTGTTGGCTCATATTCAGCATAAAATGTATCCACTTTCGCGATAAGCGTATGAAGTTCAGAAAGGATCCAACGATCTATTTCTGGACGCTCTTCTAGAGGGATATCTGCTTCGGCATACGTAAAATTATCCAGGTTTGCATACAGTGCAAAGAAATTATAGGTATTGTAAAGTGTCCCAAAAAACTTACGTTTTACTTCTTCGATTCCTGCAAGATCAAATTTTAGGTTATCCCAAGGATTTGCATTGCTTATCATGTACCAACGTGTGGCGTCTGGCCCATAGGTTTCTAGCGTATCAAATGGATCTACCGCATTGCCGAGACGTTTGGACATTTTCTGCCCATTCTTGTCAAGCACCAATCCATTAGACACTACATTTTTATAGGCAACATCATCAAAAATCATGGTAGCAATCGCATGCAAGGTATAAAACCATCCTCTGGTTTGATCTACGCCTTCAGCTATAAAATCTGCTTTACGCCAAGTTTCTTCTACGAGTTCTTTATTTTCAAAAGGATAGTGCCATTGCGCATACGGCATTGATCCAGAGTCAAACCACACATCAATCAGATCACTCTCTCGCGTCATGATTTGCCCAGTCCTCGAAACTAAGGTAATGCGATCTACGACATTTTTGTGAAGATCTACAAGCGCATAGTTTTCCTCGCTCATGTCACCGGTAACAAATCCTTCAAAAGGATCGCTTTTCATGACACCTGCAGCTAGTGATTTTTGAATCTCTTCTTTTAATTCTTTTACAGATCCTATAATGATTTCTTCTTTACCATCTTCGGTTCGCCAGATTGGTAACGGAATTCCCCAGAAACGACTACGAGACAGGTTCCAATCATTTGCATTAGCAAGCCAATTCCCAAAACGTCCTTCACCAGTAGCTTTCGGTTTCCAATTGATGCCAAGATTGAGTTCGTGCATACGATCTTTAAAATCGGTTACTTTGATAAACCAAGAGTCTAATGGGTAGTATAATACAGGTTTGTCTGTACGCCAGCAGTGTGGGTAACTATGCACATACTTTTCTACCTTAAAGGCTTTATTTTCTTCCTTCAAACGAATAGCAAGTTCGACATCCATCGATTTTTCTGGCGCTTCTCCGTCTGTATAATATTCGTTTTTTATATACTTATTTCCAAATTCTTTAAGCTCAGGGCGAAATTTACCTTGTAAATCAACCAGTGGAACTAAGTTGTCATTTTCGTCTTTGATTAATAAAGGGGGTATTTCTGGAGAAGCTTGTTTTGCCACCAAAGCATCATCGGCACCAAAAGTAGGTGCGGTGTGTACAATTCCTGTCCCATCTTCTGTAGTGACAAAATCTCCTGCAATCACTCGAAAAGCATCCTGAGGGTTATCATGTGGCTGCACAAAATCAAATAATTGCTCGTAACGCAATTCAAGAAGTTCTGCCCCTTTGAATTCACGAACTATTTGATAAGGTATCTTTTTACCGACGACTTGAATATCAGCATTAATGAGGAAGCCTAACTGTTTTTCTGTAAAATTAAATCGCGCATCATTTAGAGCATTTAATTTATCCTCAAAAGAATATTTCTTGTTCGTTAAGATTTTAAATATATACGGAAATTCTTGATCATTTAATTCTCTTCCAATAATTAAGTTAGCCCTGTCGTCGCCACCAATTTTAGAGTCTAAACTTGAAAAATTAATGCTTTTAGGGACTGGAAAAAAAGTCTTTTTATCAAACTGCTTTCCTACCAATGCTTTTGCCAGAATTACTTTAACAGGCTCAAACGTATATTGATTGTACGTCTCTACCAGCACATAATCTATCTTCTTGCCAACGGTCAATGCTGTATTAGAAGGGAGTGTCCAAGGGGTGGTTGTCCAAGCTAAGAAGTAGGTTTGTCCATCTGCCAATTCTTTTGCTAGTGGGTTGGCTCCTTCTGCTGTGATTTTAAACTGAGCGACCACCGTTGTATCTGTTACATCTCGGTAACAACCCGGTTGATTGAGTTCATGAGAACTTAAGCCTGTTCCTGCTTTTGGAGAATAGGGTTGTATGGTATACCCTTTGTATAATAAATCTTTGTTATATATCTGTTTGAGTAGCCACCATACCGTCTCCATATATTTGGATTTGTAGGTCACATATGGATCTGTCATATCTACCCAATACCCCATTTTTTCGGTGAGGTCATTCCAGATATCGGTATAACGCATCACCGCTTTTTTACACGCTTCGTTATACTCCTCAACCGTGATTTTTTTACCAATATCTTCTTTAGTGATTCCGAGCTCTTTCTCAACCCCTAGCTCAACGGGAAGTCCGTGGGTGTCCCATCCTGCTTTACGTTTTACCTGAAAGCCTTTCATGGTTTTGTAACGAGGAAAAATGTCTTTGATCGCACGAGCAAGTACGTGATGTACCCCTGGTAAACCATTGGCAGATGGAGGTCCTTCAAAAAAGACATAAGGAGTCGCTCCTTCTCTTGTCGTGATACTTTTTTCAAACACCTTGTTTTCCTTCCAAAATGCAAGAACCTCATCGGCTACTTGTGGAAGGTTTAATCCTTTATATTCAGTGAACTTAGCGCTCATGGTCTATGCTTTTTAATAAGGGTGCGAATTTACGGAATTTTTAAATGAAAAATAAGAGGTTTATAGACTGTTATGATGTTCCTTAAAATCTACAGTAAAACAGCCGTTATATTACATAAAAAAGCCTCCAAAACATGAATGTTTTGGAGGCAGTATATTTTAGGTGACAAACTGGTTTTCTTGTGTAAGAAGCCCTATTTATTTCTAGTTAATTTCTCTAAGCATTTGCTGAAAACCTTCGTAATCTATATTTTCTGCGGCTCTCATAGGAACATCAAAAGGATCATCAAAACTAGAGAATCCTGAACGTCCATTCCAGAACCAAATTCCTTTTTTATTCTCTACAGCACTACATACAGCCACTGGTGGATCTGCAAAATTATTGTTATGGAAACCATGATTTTCTAACATAGGGTTAGTATCAACAGCACCACTACTTTGTCCTAACCAATAGGTTAATGTAGCATTTCCTAACTGAAATGATTGATCTTGAGCCCAAAACTCATTACGTCCGTTTGGAGTGGTCATCGGGTCTTCATGTAAAAAAATAGGTGCTATAGGTCCCGAAGGGAGAAAGAAACAAGGATAATTAAATGTCTCAAAATCAGTGTCTGAATATACAATCCCCGTGTTTGTTACTGTAATAACGACTTCCGTTAATAAAGGGAAGTTAAAAGCATCTGGATTAGGTGTGCCGTCTGTTATTAAATCCCAAGTTCCTGAAATAACTCCTAAAGGAGAATCGTCATCTGACATAAACGTTCCTAGTATAGCAGCAGCACGTTGTCCTGCTCTGTCTTTTACAACAGTTACATGTGCTTCTTTATTATCTACAATTACGTTTGTTGCTACTGGACTGTTAATATCAGTCACATCAAAGTCAAAAGAACCTCTTTCTCCAACAAAAGAAAAGGTATAGCCTTCTCTACTTGTAGGGATTCCTGCAAAGCGAAATCGATCGCCTTGATTAGAAACAACAGTAGCATTGTAATGCCCGTCGTTATTGATGTTTATCCAAATTTTTGCATGAATACCAGCATCTAATGTCACAAAAACCCCGTGATAAAGACCTTCATTTGTTTCATTAAATCTACTGTCTGGTTCTGCAGTTTCAGGACTGAAGTCTATTTGCTCAATAGCTACTTCTAAATCTATACTAGCATCACTGCTGATCGTTGTTTGTTCATCACTACATGAAGCAAAAAGTACTGAAGCAAGAATACTAAAAATTAGTAATTGTTTTGTCATTGTTTTCATATTGTTTTATTTCAAAAAAATCTTCGGTAAATATAGAACTAATAGACCTTTTACATATTCAAAAGGAACAACATTTGCTCTTTTAATGCTAATGTGTATTTTGTCCGATAAATATGCCTTTTACAGGTGTTTAAAACTATATTAAGTAAGAATTACGCACCAAACATAAGGATAAATTACGTTTTTACCACACTATGTGTGAGGTTTTTTTTCATATCGCAAAGGTTTAACCTCCTAGAAACTAACAATTAGCTATAAGATAGTGTTGCTTTTTGGGTGCTATTTGAAAGTAAAAAGAGCCATAAAGAGTCTGTTTTAGGTTTCTCTTTATGGCACAAAATGTATATTCTTTATAAGATCAAATAACGCTATTACACATGCTTTCCAACTTCAAAGCCATGTTTCCCTAAGTACTGATTTCCACTATCAATAGCATCGTCTTCTAAGGTAGTTCCCATAGAATCATTCCAGCGATTGAGATATCCAAATAATGAGATCACGCCAAGCATTTCTACAATCTCTCCTTCATCCCAATGTTCGTACAACGCTGATTTAATACTCGCGTCAACCGCATTAGGCACTTGGCTTGCTGCTAGTGAAAAATCTAGGGCTGCTCGTTCTGCATCAGAAAAAGCAGAATGTGTTCTGTATTCCCAGATATTATCTAATTGTTCTTGTTCTGCTCCATAACGCTCTGCAGCTCGTATAGCATGTGCTTGGCAATACCTGCATCCCGTTGTGTTACTTGACACCCAAGCAATCATACGTTTTAAAGCAGAGGTTACTCTACCGTGATTTGCCATCACTGCTTTATTAAGGTTTATAAATGCTCGAGAAATCTCGGGACGACGCTGCATGGTAAGTACAGAATTAGGGCAAAACCCTAGGGTCTCGTTAAAAAATTCGGCAAGCTCTTTTGTTGTTTCGTCGTGTGCTGCATCTAATGGTGTTACTAATGGCATCTTTTTCTTTTATTAGCTGTGATATTTATAATCGCTTATAAATCCTCACATGTGTTATACTTCTTGTGGTATTTCGCTTTCGCGAAAGCGTATCCATGAAAACCCACAATTACAAAATTTTTATCTGTCACAAAAACAGTATTTTTACACCGCTTTTAAGACATGCGACTATTTTTTTTCGCGAAAGCAAGATAGGCATTTCCCTATCATTTTTGTACCTTCAAATATTCAAAAATCCATAAAATAATGGCATCACATACAGTTACTACTACCTATAAAAAAGAAATGCAATTTGAAACTGATAGTCCTACAGGATATAAAACACTCATCGATACATCTCCAGAAAATGGAGGAAGAAATGAAGGAATGAGCCCAAAAGCATTGATGTTGTCATCACTTGCGGGTTGTACAGGTCTTGATATTGTTTTTGTTTTAAATAAAATGCGGGTGGCTGTTCCTGAGTTTAAAATGGAAGTAAAAGGAGAACTTACCGAAGAGCATCCTAAATATTACCACAAAGTATGGCTAGATTATCATTTTTATGGAAATGATCTAGATGAAGCAAAAATTCAAAAAGCAGTCGATTTATCTGAAAGTACGTATTGCGGTGTCATGGAAATGTTTAGACGATTTGCAACATTAGAAGTAGGTGTCCACTTTCATAAAATCAACGCCTAACTAATTATAACCCCAAATCTCATGCGTCTTTTTCTTATTCCTATAAGTTTATTATTTACTATAGTTCTTTCTGCTCAAAACAGTAAAGAGTTTACAAGAGTTAATGAATTTTATATCCACGGAAACACCCAAGTTATAGGAAACAATAATGTAAGTAAGCACCAAAATAAAGCTACAGGTGATAAAAGCGGTGTTAATGACGGAACAAAAATGAAATATGTAGATATAGATGAAAATTCATCTACATTCAATTCTAGTAGTGCCAATCTTACCATTCCTGAAGATACCACATTAAAGTATGCTGCTCTGTATTGGACCGCTACCTATCCTACAGAAAAAGGAACTAAAGTAGCCAAAGGAAGACGTTATGTGTATAAAGCAAATGGAGAGCCTACAAAAGATATTCAAGAAATTCAGTTTAAAGTTCCAGGCGGTAACTACATGCCCTTGAGGGGAGAATTGGTGTATGATGGAAAACAAGGAACCGTAAAAGGAATTACCTCCAGTAGGCCTTACACTTGCTACAAAGACATTACAGATATCATTAAAAACAATCAAACGATTAATGGCACCTACACCGTTGCAAATATTCCTGTTACTCAAGGATACATTTCTGGAGGGAGTGCTGCTGGTTGGATGCTCTATGTTATTTATGAACGAGAGCAAGATCCCCTTCAATACATCACCACTTACCAAGGTTTTAATCATATTGATAAAAAAGGCGTTGACATTGATTTTGGAAATTTTAAGGCTTCAGAAAAAGCTGAAACACAAACAGCCATTACCATAAGCGCGCTTGAAGGAGATCTTACCTTAAAAAAAGACCAAATTGCTATTTATTATCCTAAGGAGAAAAAATTTGTAACGCTAGATAATGATGTGAGAGCCTCTAATAATTTTTTTAATAGTAGTATTACCATAGACAACTTCTACTTTACAGACAGGACACCCAATAGTAAAAATACTTTAGGATTTGACATTGCTAAAATCACAATTCCCAATGCCATAAATGAAAGTATCGCAACTAGTGCTAGTGGTTTTAAATTACAGTTCAAAACACGAGAAGACAGGTATTATGTCTATTTCGCCGCTTTTCAAACAACACTTAATGAAACTTTTTACCAGGATGTAACCACGACTGCAGATCTAGATGCAAATAGTAAAGAACAAGAAGTCGCAGAAGAAACTGTTCCTGAGACTGTCACAGAAACGACTCCTAAAGAAGCTGTTGAAGATACAAGACCAGTTATTGTTAAAGAAGATCTCGTTATCCAAGAAAAGCAAATAGAAGTCAAAACAACTCCAAAAAAAGAAACGGAAATCATAGACAATACGACTGCCACTATCAGTGATAAAAAACCTACAAAAACTACTGATGTACTAAAAGGATATCATATTATATCCAATGTTTTTTCTTCTGAAGAAAATGCTGAAAAATGGGTGAAAAAATTAGAGGCCAAAAACATTAAATCTATGACTTTTAAAGGGCCCAAAAACAATCTTTATTATGTCTCTATTGGAAATAATGAAAGTCTAACGGTAGTGCGAGAGGAATTAAAACAAATAAGACAGGATGAAGATCTTAAAGATGCCTGGGTATTCAAAATAAATTCAAAGTAATTCATGCGGTGGAATCTAAAACCTATACAAAACTCAGAAAACGTCCATGCGCTTTCCCAATCGTTACAAGTTGATCCAACCATTGCGCAACTTTTGCTAGCAAGAGGTATTGATAGCTTTGACAAGGCAAAACAATTTTTCCGCCCCTCTCTAGAAGATCTTCATGATCCATTTCTGATGAAGGATATGGATAAAGCGGTTTCCCGTATTGAACATGCCATTGCCCAAGGAGAAAATATTCTTATTTATGGCGATTATGATGTAGATGGCACCACAAGTGTTGCACTCGTATCGTCCTATTTAAAGACCCTCCATCCCATGATTGCCACCTATATCCCAGATCGATATGCAGAGGGATATGGCGTTTCTTATATGGGGATAGATTATGCTTCAGATAACGATATGACACTTATCATCGCCTTAGACTGTGGTATTAAAGCCATAGACAAGGTCGCTTATGCTAAGGAAAAGGGCGTGGACTTTATTATTTGTGACCACCACCGCCCTGGGCCGCAACTTCCAGATGCTGTAGCTGTATTAGATCCCAAACGTGACGATTGTGAGTATCCCTATGATGAGTTATGTGGGTGTGGCGTAGGGTTTAAATTAATAAGTGCGCTTTCGCGAAAGCGTAACCAACCCTTTTCAGAGCTTCATCCTTATTTAGATCTTGTTGCTACCGCCATAGGAGCTGATATTGTACCTATGACAGGAGAAAACAGAATCCTTGCCTACTACGGTCTTGAAGTCATCAATACCGCCCCAAGACCTGGATTTAAAGCGATCATACAACAACTCAAAAAGGACACGCTTACCATCACCGATGTTGTTTTTATCATTGCTCCTCGCATTAATGCTGCTGGACGTATGAAACACGGAAATCATGCTGTGACCTTACTCGTAGAAAATGATGCTGATGCCGCGCATCAATACGCCACTGAAATAGAGCAATACAACGCAGACCGAAAAGATGCCGATAAATCCATCACAGAAGAAGCCCTTAAACAAATCCTAAAAAACAACGAAACCAACAGAAAAACGTCTGTTGTATACCAAGAAGATTGGCATAAAGGTGTGATTGGTATTGTGGCGTCTCGACTCATAGAAACCTACTACAGACCCACTCTCGTTTTTACCAAAAGCGGGGATAAACTAGCAGCCTCTGCGAGATCTGTAAAAGGGTTTGATGTCTATAATGCCTTACATGAGTGTGAAGACTTGATAGAGCAATTTGGAGGACATAAATATGCGGCAGGACTTACCTTAAAAGAAGAAAACTACGAGGCTTTTAAGCAACGTTTTGAAGATGTAGTAAATGCTAGCTGTGAAGAACGTTTATTGATTCCTGAAATCACCATAGATGCCAAAATTGACCTTGATGATATCACCGAAAAATTTTATCGCATCATTAAACAGTTTGCTCCTTTTGGCCCTGGCAATATGAAACCTACCTTTATGACAGAAAATCTTGTAGACACAGGATATGGTAAAAGAGTAGGCGCCGATGAAACACATCTTAAGGTCACCGTGACTCAAAATAACAAAGGAAAGAGAATTGGAGGGATCGGTTTTGGAATAGGGGATGCATATGATCTTATTAGTAATAAAAAACCATTTAGCGCAGCCTACGTTTTAGATGAAAATGCATGGAATGGAGAGGTAGATCTACAACTGCGTATAAAGGATATTAAATAACTTTCATGAAAGTAAAACATATACTTGCATTGTTCCTAATCACTTTTATCATTATGACAATAGGAACGCTATTTAAGATAATGCATTGGCCTTACGGTAATGAATTCATTATTCTTGCAACTATTATAAAAGTCATTGTAGGAATCCTTGCTATCTGGAAACTCTTTACCATGCAAGGTTTTAAAGATTTCTTGAATAAATAGAGATTTACTCGATAATCGAGGTTTAAATACTCCAAGGACTGCTCGAGGTAATTTACTTGAGAAAACTCAAGATGTTCTGCACAATTTCTTGCGGTTTTTCTTCTTGTATAAAATGTTTTGCCTCTAAGATATGTACATCTTTATCTACTATCCCTAAATCTTTTTGAAGTGCTTTCTGTTGTGGTTCTAATTGTAAGAAGGTATCATTTTTACCCCAAATAATCATAGCGGGCATTTCCATTTTTTGAATCATAGGCTGATACGCTGGAAGTGCATTACAGGTTTGTGTAAAGAAGTAATACATTGCCTTGGTCTTTCCTTCTTTAAGGGGTCGTTTATACCCTTCTACATCTGTTTTATTTAAGGTGTTTTCTGTGAGTCCCTCTTTAAAAAGACCTTTCAGCATAAGGTTTGTTGTGATCCCATTACGATAGCCCCACATGGCTGTACGCGCCATAAATCCAGGTTTAAACCGTATGGGAGGATCAAAACCTTCTTCGTAAATAATCGTATTTAAAATAACTAAATGGTTGACTTTGTTAGGTGCTAACTCTAAGAACTCCCAGGTCCACAAACCTCCTGCATCATGCATTACATGTGACCAAGAATCTATGCCTAACGCATTCATTAATTCTAATAACCGTTGTGCATGCATCTCTTCAGAATAGATCTCGTAGCCTTCTGGAGAATCACTATTTCCAAAACCGAGCATATCTGGTGCAATCACCCGATAACCAGCATTTACGAGCGGATCTATCATTTTACGATATAACCATCCTGAAGTAGGCACTCCGTGTAGTAGTAGAATTACAGGACCTTGACCTTTATCTATGTATTTTATAACCCCGTCTTTTGAGGAAAATGATTGCTGCTGACTTCTAAAATTATCATACGTAATTTGTTCAGGTCTCATCGTAACAGATTCATAGGGCTTGCAGGCTGTGAAAAAAAGAAGGATAGATACAATTGTAAGACACGTACGCATGGTTTTTTGTTTTTTATTACAATTACTTTTCTTCTTTTGAAACTTCGAATTCTTTGATTTCAAAAGTCTCTCCGTCAAAAACCCCATAGGTATAATGGTGAATCCAATCGCCTATATTAAAGTACGTAGATTGCTCTGCTACTTTAATGGTCATGGGTAAATGACGATGTCCAAAAACAAAATAGTCGTAATGTTCAGTCTCAAGCTTACGTTTAGCATATGTAGCAAGCCACTCATTTTCTTCCCCTAGAAAAATATGGTCATCATTGCCTGATATCAGTTTATTTTTAACAGAAAAATACTGAGCAATACGCATTCCAATATCGGGATGTCCCCATCTAAATACCCATTGAAAAAAGCGCCCTTTGAATATTTTTTTCATTCGCTTGTATCCTTTGTCTCCAGGACCTAAACCATCTCCGTGTCCTAAGAAAAACTTCTTGTCGTTTATGGTAAACACTTTAGGCTCGTGATAGACAGGAATGCCTAGCTCATCTTCAAAATAACCACTCATCCACAGGTCGTGATTTCCTACAAAAAAATGAATTTCTATACCGCTATCTCTAAATTCGGCTAGCTTACCGAGTGTTCTTACAAAACCTTTAGGAACGACCGTGCGATACTCAAACCAAAAATCAAAAAGATCCCCTAGCAAAAAAATAGCGTGTGCATCAGGTCGTATCTCATCTAACCATCGTAAGAATTTTTGCTCTCTAGGTCTACTCTCATTGTGTGTTGGAGCACCAAGGTGGTTATCACTAGAAAAATAAATTTTCTTTCCTTCTGGGATATTCATAATAGGCTAGTTATCGCTTGCAAACCACTCTGCGTAACTGGTACGCGTTTCTTGAAGTCTTAGTGAATGAAGTTGAATATGATCTGGAAGTAAGGATTGAATTTTTTGAGCAAAATCAATCACCATCATCTCGCTGGTAGGTTGATAATCTACGAGCAATACATTATGCCCCCTGTCTGATAGTTCTTTTGCAAGTTCTACATGAGGCGTATTTTTATTAAAAACCGTGGCGTGATCAAACACATCTACAATTTCTTTATTCACTATTTTTTTTAAATCCCCAAAATCGATGACCATTCCATATTTTACATGATTTGTATCTGAAATAGGGGTTCCAATCACCGTTACACTTAATTCGTAACTGTGTCCGTGTACATTTTTACACTTTCCGTCGTAGCCATAAAGAGCATGACCCGTTTCAAATGTAAATTGTTTTGTAATGCGAATGTTTGCCATGTTATGCTTTCGCGAAAGCGTACGCTTACCGCTTTCTATTCTTAATTTTATTGTATAAAAATACGACAATTAATACGAGTGCTAATATCAGGAACAAACCGTTTCCACTTAAAAAACTCATGAAGTCCATACTAAAAGATTGATTTTAAATATAATAACATATATTGCTTTGATTGATCGTAACAAAATTCAATTAATACCCCACTTTCTTTCGAACTCTAGTTAAGACATCATTGGCTACGCGTGTCGCTTTTTCTGCGCCAAGACTAAGGGCTTTATCCACCTCATCAAGATTTGCCATATAATAGTTATAACGCTCACGTTGGGTTGCGTACTTCTCTATGATTAACTCATAAAATGCTTGTTTTGCATGACCATATCCATAATTACCTCCTTCGTAATTTGAGCGCATCGTTGCAATCTGCTCTGGTGTTGCGATAAGTTTATAGAGTGCAAATAGATTACAGGTGTCTGGATTTTTAGGTTCTTCTAGCGGTGTACTATCGGTTTGAATGCCCATAATTTGCTTGCGGAGCTTCTTATCTGGTTGAAAAATATCAATAATATTTCCTTTGGATTTACTCATTTTCCCCCCATCAGTTCCTGGGACATACATGGTATCTTCATTGTGCTTAACGGCTGGCATAACGAAGGTTTCACCACCTGTTGCTGCATGAAAACGACTCGCTACATCTCTCGTCATCTCTAAATGCTGTGCCTGATCTTTTCCTACAGGAACAATCTCTGCGTCATATAAAAGGATATCTGCAGCCATAAGCATAGGATAGGTAAACAACCCAGCATTTACATCTTCCAGACGATCTGCTTTGTCTTTAAAACTATGGGCAAGTGTCAGTCTTTGATATGGGAAGAAACAACTTAGATACCATGAAAGTTCTGTTACTTGTGGGATATCACTTTGTCTATAAAACACCGTTTTTTCTATATCAAGCCCAAAAGCTAACCAAGTAGCAGCGGTGCTATAGGTGTTCTGTCGTAACGTATCTCCATCTTTAATTTGGGTAAGTGAATGCATGTCTGCAATAAACAGAAAAGACTCATTCCCTGGAGCATTTGCCATTTGGATCGCTGGGATGATAGCTCCTAATAAATTTCCTAAGTGAGGTGTTCCTGTGCTCTGTACACCTGTTAAAATTCTTGCCATACTCATTACCTACATACGTAGGTATCTCATTATTATTAATACTTATTCTAGACATTTCTCATACGATTATGACTAGTTTTAAGCAAAGTTACTTTTTTCTAGGCATAGGCTACTACCTTTTCCCTATTTTTGAGGTAATGAACTTTTTTAGAAAAATAGGCTTAGCATTTTGGAGAATATGGTTTTATCTTCTTATGCTCATTATTATACTTGTTTTATTTCCAATTCTTATCATAAGTATATTGAAGGAATCTTGGTACCCTCTATTTTTTAGATTATCTCAAATTTGGGCAAGAGGTATCATGTTAGGAATGGGATTTTATCCTAAAGTTACAAGAGAGCAATCTTTTAAAAAAGGAGAAAGCTATATGCTGGTGTCTAATCATACCTCTATGTTAGATATTATGTTCATGCTACACATTTCAAAAAATCCTTTTGTTTTTGTGGGAAAGGCAGAACTTGCAAAAATCCCATTATTTGGTTTTTTCTATAAACGTACCTGTATTCTCGTAGATCGCGGGAATGCTAGAAGTCGTAAAGCTGTTTTTGATCAGGCTCAAAGAAGACTTGAACAAGGATTGAGTATTTGTATTTTTCCAGAAGGAGGTGTTCCTAGCGACACTTCTTTGGTATTAGATAGTTTTAAAGATGGCGCCTTTCGTCTTGCTATTGATCATCAAATAGCGATTGTTCCTATAGTTTTTTATGACAATAAAAAATTATTTCCATACCAATTTTACAAGGGAGGACCGGGAAAAATGAGAGCCCACGTTTTTTCGTTTATCCCTACAAAAGGAATGTCTCAAGATGATAAAAAAACATTGAGAGAAGAGACTCGTGAGGTAATACTAGCCGCTTTAATAAAAGACCAAAAATCTTAAAAAACAGCATGGAAAAGGCGCCGTAACCAGCGGCGCCTTCCTGTAATTATTGCATATAGCAACAACTAACCTAACCAACTAAAAACTAACCTAACGGCAAGTGTCTTTCCTAGAAGCGATAATTCACTCCTGTATAGAGTCCAACATAATAAGGCTTAAACTCTCCTACACTATTCTTGTAGGCATTGAGTTGATACTTAAGTGATGGTTCTATATTTAATTTTACTTTTTCTGTTACTTTATAATTAAGTCCTAAACCTACGTTTGTTGTAAAACTTACATCATTAAGAGCGTTTGAAGTTCCTAAGTTTGTGCGTAACCCATTAGACTCTAAAAACACCTGATTATTATTAAGTACCAAGGTACTCATCCCTCCTATAAGCTCTACACCTAATCGCTTATCAGAAAGTACGTAAATAGCTTCCAAAGGAATCTCTATATATCCTACATTTTGCTGAATTTCTCCACTAGAAAATGTGTTCCCTCCTTGTCCCAGTCCGTCTTCAGAAACTTCTGGAGCAGCAGACGAAGGATTGACTCTATCTGTGATATCTAAAAAACTAGCATTTTGAGAAAAATCGATCCCCCGTAGTGTGCGGGCACTATTACTAGGGGCAAAAGAAATATCTTGTGTATTGTAATTGAGATCTACATTACTTACTCCTGTTCGCACTTTAAACTTAGGTGTCACCGCATAACTTACTTGTACCCCATAACTCAAGTTGACATCACTTGTTTTTGCGTTATCCTTAAATTGAGGGTCAATTCCAGAACCTCCAAAGTCTCCATAATACACAGGGGCAGCGACAGCACCAACATTCCATCTACTGGCAATCGCTTCTTTTTCTTTTAGCTCTTCATCTTGTGCGTTAGCATCTATAATACGTGCTGCTTCATCAACAAGTGATTTTTTTGAGTCTTCTTCTTCTGTAGTAGCATTTTCAGAAGCAGTTGTCGTTTCTTTTTCAGTTACCGCAACAGTGGTATCATCTATGCGCTTATCTACGGTAACAGTTGGATCAATAAGGTCTGATTGTTTCTGTGATGTTGTCTCTGTTGTATTTTTAACGATAGCATTTTCTGTATTTGATATCGTAGAATTTTTAGCATCACCTACGTACTCTTGAGATGTGGTTTCTTTATTGGCACGCTGATTAGGTACTGTTATTTTATCCTGATTAGCCACCGCTCCTTGTGTATTGCTTATGCCAAAAATAGTAGTATTCTCTTTTGTTTTTTCAGATTGTGTCTCAGTTGAAGGATCATTTTCAGAAGTGCTACTGTCTGTCACAAGTTCTGATTCTGTTGACTTAGTGATAGTAGGGTTTATCTCTTTAGGAGATATTTGATCTGTTGATGTATCTGTATTTTCTTTTTGATCAGACACTACAAGTTCAGGAGTTGTATTGGTTGTATCTGAAGTACCATTCCATAAGGTATTACCTATAGTTACAAGTAATAGCAACAATGCTGCTATACCTCCTAATCGCCACCATATAGGGATTATTTTACGATCTTCTTTTTCTTTTTTTGCTGCAACAATATTCTGCCATACCTGATCACTAGGATGCGCTTCAAAGTTTTTAAATTTCTCCTGAAAAAGCCTGTCTATATTCTTTTTCTGTTTCATTGGTTTTGAGATTGACTTAAGGCATAGTCTTGACTTACCTCAATTTTATTCTTTAATATTTTGCGAGCACGAGCCAAATTAGATTTAGACGTACCCTCCGAAATTTCTAATACCTCAGAAATCTCTCTATGTGAATATCCATCTAACACATACAGATTAAATACCATTCTGTATCTATCAGGTAATTCTTGGATAATTCTAAGTAAATAATCGAGAGGCACTCTTTCTTCTTCTACCTCTACATCTACTTCACTAATATTCTCTTCATTTATCAAATTAAGTACTCCTGTCTTTCGGTATCGTTGGAGTGCTGTATTGATGGCTATTCGTTTTAACCAACCCTCAAAGGAACCTTGTCCTTTATATTGTGATACTTTATCAAAAATGGTGATGAAAGCATCCTGCAGTATGTCTTCGGCATCTGCATAGTTAGAAGCATATTTTAAGCAAACCGAAAAAAGCGAACTAGCATACCGCTTGTATAACTCTTCTTGGGCTTTTGCATGTTTCTTTTTACAATTTTCAATGAGTCGGTCTAAACTCAAAATATCTTTATTGGTTAGTTTTCTTAATCTATTCTACAATAGGCACATTAAATGTTACAAATGTAGGATCTCCTGTTGCATTATTACCTGTAAAAAAACGTAAGTTTAACTCTCCTGCTGCTTCTGGTGTAATCACCAGAGGAGCCGTTCTTAGGTCATTTTCTAAGTCAGAACATGTTGATCTTCCTTGGACTACTTTTGTTATAATGGCTATTTCTCTCACACCATCTTCATTTGAAATGTCAAATCCATTGAATGCATGACAGGTAGACGGTCTTTTATAGGTTACTTGTATCGTGTCTGTTTGACCTACTACGAGAACATCGGGTACATTACTTACTGTATCAACAGGTGTTACTTCAAAAAAGAAGAAAGGGGCGTCATCTGTGCTACATCCTACAACGAGCAGGAGAATTATGGGTATTATGCTTAACTTTTTCATATATAATGGGGGATATATTATATACTGTAGATACATAAATGTATGAATGGTTGCGTCTAGCCATAAAAAAACCTCCTAAAATTAGGAGGTTTTTGTTTGTTTATTCGTTTGATAATTTAATCGCTGCATGAATTTTTGTTTCTAGCTCCTCCATCAGATCGGGATTATCTAGCAGTAGTGCCTTTACAGCATCCCTTCCTTGCCCTAATTTTGTGTCTTGATAACTAAACCAAGAACCACTCTTTTTTATAATCTCGTAGTTCACTCCTATATCAATAATCTCTCCTACCTTAGAGACTCCTTCACCGTACATAATATCAAATTCAGCCATTCTAAAAGGAGGTGCTACTTTATTTTTAACCACCTTAACACGGGTTTTGTTACCCATCACATTAGAGTTGCTATCTTTAATTTGAGTAGAACGTCGAATATCTAAACGTACAGAAGCATAGAACTTTAAAGCATTTCCTCCTGTAGTCGTTTCTGGGTTACCAAACATCACTCCTATCTTCTCTCGCAATTGATTAATAAATATGACGGTACAATTTGTTTTACTTATCGATCCTGTGAGCTTACGTAAGGCTTGTGACATCAATCGAGCGTGTAATCCCATTTTAGAATCTCCCATCTCTCCCTCGATCTCACTCTTAGGCGTTAATGCCGCCACAGAGTCAATCACAATAATATCTATCGCACCAGAGCGTATTAAATTGTCTGCAATTTCTAATGCTTGCTCACCATTGTCAGGTTGTGATATAATAAGGTTTTCAATATCGACATTCAATTTTTCTGCATAAAAACGATCAAATGCATGCTCTGCATCAATAAAAGCAGCAATTCCTCCTGCTTTTTGAGCTTCTGCAATAGCGTGTAAAGTCAGGGTTGTTTTTCCAGAAGATTCAGGACCATATATTTCTATCACACGCCCACGAGGATATCCCCCCACTCCTAATGCTACATCTAATCCTAAAGAACCTGTAGGAATCGAGTCTACCTCAACGACAGCCTGGTCTCCCATTTTCATAACAGCTCCCTTACCGTAGGTTTTATCAAGTTTGTCTAATGTAAGTTGTAATGCCTTTAATTTTGCGTCTTTTTCACTGCTCATTTTCTTCTCTTTTTTAATTCTAAAAATTGGTAAGTAAAAGTAGGGTTTCTAATTGAAGGGGACAAGGTACGCTTTCGCGAAAGCGGAATACTTTTTAACAAAAATCAACCATCATTAAAAAAAGACGCAACCCTTTTTCTTTTTTGAAGTCTTCTTTATGAGAAGTACTATTAAAAATGAGTTTAAAACGAATTAAAAACAATAGAATCCAACTCAAAGCAAAGCGTTATTTGATGCTGACGCATTGCCGAAAGTTGGAAGGAGGCTAGTTAAACATCTATTTCTGTGCTTGTAACACAAATAGAAATAAGTCTAACAAATGAATTAGCCGTTCAAAAAAATGCCCGCAGGATCGACCTCCGGGCATTTTTTTGTGGCATACGATCTCTCTTTTTAGAAATCTTCTATCTTTGCACCAAATTAATTCTTTTAAACTTAACATAGTATAGCATGCAACTGTACAACAAATTAAGTGCAAAAGAGAGAGCAACCCTTATTGATGAAGCCGGAGACGAGCGCTTCACACTCTCTTTTTACCAATATGCACACATAGGGAATCCAGAACTTTTTAGAAATCATCTGTTTATCGCATGGGACGATATGGACGTCTTAGGTCGTATATATGTGGCTAAAGAAGGGATTAACGCACAACTATCTGTCCCCGCTACAAATTTTAATACGTTCAAGTCTTTCTTAGACGGAATTCCTTTTTTAAAAGATGTGCGCCTCAATATTGCCATAGAACAAGACAATAAATCTTTTCTCAAACTAAAGGTAAAAGTGCGTAACAAGATCGTAGCAGATGGGCTTAATGATGCTACTTTTGATGTGACCAATAAAGGGGTTCATGTAGATGCTAAAACCTTTAATAGCCTTATAGAAGATCAAGATACCGTACTCGTTGATATGCGTAATCATTACGAAAGCGAGATTGGTCATTTTAAAAATGCCGTCACTCCTGATGTTGATACATTTAGAGATTCTCTAGATATTATTGAAGATGATTTAAAAAATCACAAAGAAGACAAAAAGCTTGTGATGTACTGTACTGGAGGCATCCGATGTGAAAAAGCAAGTGCTTATTTTAAACACAAAGGTTTTAAAAATGTATTTCAGTTAGAGGGTGGTATCATAGAATATGCCCGTCAAATTGAACAACAAAAGCTGGAAAATAAATTTATGGGCAAAAACTTTGTGTTTGATCACAGAAGAGGAGAACGTATCTCTGAAGATATTATCTCCAATTGCCATCAGTGTGGAAATCCTTGTGACACCCACGTAAACTGCGCTAATGAAGCGTGTCATCTTCTTTTTATACAATGTGAGTCATGTGCTTCTCAAATGGAAAACTGTTGTTCTCAAGAATGTGTAGAAATCACGCACCTTCCTTATGAAGAGCAAAAAAAGTTGCGAAGTGGTAAAGGAAACAGTAATAAAATATTTAAAAAGGGGCGTTCAGAAAAATTAAAGTTTCAAAACAAAGCTTAATTCTCGATCCCGTCTGTTTATTTTTTTAGAACTCTTACCGTTGTTTGTGTATCAGCATCTAACCCTTGTACAGTGACAAAGTAGATTCCTGTGGTTAAACTTGAAAAATCCATTTCTATACTAATACTGTTTAGATCTAGATATTCAAGAACTGTTCTACCTAGCGCATCTCTTACAACAATTTGTTTAAAAGCCACCGGGGCTCCTATGGTTACGATGCCACTAGTTGGATTTGGAAATACTCTAACCTCATCAAATAGTTGGTCCTCTACAGAGAGTTGTCCAACATTAAAGGTATGCGTGTGGCTTTCTCCGTTATAA
The DNA here is from genome assembly GCF_042653865.1 of Dokdonia ponticola. Taxonomy (NCBI): domain Bacteria; kingdom Pseudomonadati; phylum Bacteroidota; class Flavobacteriia; order Flavobacteriales; family Flavobacteriaceae; genus Dokdonia; species Dokdonia ponticola. Next base: position 207,349 of record NZ_JBHSFV010000003.1, read on the forward strand.
GTTACGACATAGATCCATTCTCCTGTTTGGTCTGTAATCGTTCTTTGCTGTCCCCACCAAGAGGCTACAAAATCATCAGTAAAGTTGGTATTCCAACTTGAATAAAGATTTCCACTAGGGTCAAATATCTGGTTTAATGAAGAGGTTCCTGTCACTTGATCTTTGTAATACCCTATAAACCAAATAGTAGCCCCTACATCAAATTGTGTGCTTTCAAAAGTTTCTTCTATACTAGGGCAGGTTCCAAAATTAGGCAGGTTTGTATGGGTAAGTGCTGCGTTAACACCTGAGTTAAGGTATTCTTTTTGATCTGCCCACCAACTTGTATCATTCAAGTCGTTGCACGGTCCTGCATAAGGATCTATCAGGCTATTGTTTTCGTCATATACTTCAAAGTGTAAGTGTGGCCCTGTAGAATTTCCAGAACTAGCAACAACACCTAGATATTCTCCTTGTGCTACCGTATCTCCCACATTTTTTGAAGTGACACTTCCGTTTTTCATATGTCCATACCAAGCAATGCTCCCATCTGAGTGCTCTATAAAAATAGCATTCCATTGTTGATTATTAAAGGAACAGTTTCTATCAAAACTTCCATCGTTCTTAAATATAATTTGCCCTGGTGCTGCTGCAATAATCTCTGTTTGTGATTCCTCTACTTGTTTCCAAGAAAAAGGCCATAAAAAAATATCAACCCCCTGATGATTGTATCCGCTTGAAGTGTCATAGGTACGTGTACCACAATTCCAATCCTGCAACCCTCCTGTGGTTTCGTCATGATCAAAGTACACAGAAATACCCCAAGTGCTATTATACTCAAAGCCATCTGCTTGTTGGACAGGCCACGCAAAAGAAACTTGTTGTTCTGAGAAGTTACTAATGTCGTTTTGATATAATCGTAACCCTTGCTGTGTAAGCATTGCTTGATTCTGTGCTACGGCAGCATGATATAATGCATAATCTTCTTCAGAAACACACTCAATCCCCTCTGGATTAAAAACGCTTTCTCCTCCTACAACTTGTGCCATACTTACTCCAAATGTGAGAAGCATGTATGATAAAATAGATACACGTAGAATTAGTTTCATAAGGTGAACTTTAAGTCTTAAATTTGTTCGATAACTTTTTCTATTGCTAAAGGAATACGTACAGAACCTTAATAAATTGGTATCTTTAAACTTTTAGCTGGTTATCAAATCTAAATAATAAGAACGAGTAAAACATTTAAATATATTAATTAAATATTTATTTTAATTGTTTTGCCTTAAGATATATATACTATGGCGTGTGGAAATTGCGGAACAGGAGCCGATGGACAACCGAAAGGTTGTAAAAATAACGGCACCTGTGGTACCGATGGATGTAACAAACTTACTGTTTTTGATTGGCTTTCAAACATGGCTATTCCAGAAGGTCAAGAAGTATTTAAGTATGTTGAAGTTCGGTTTAAAAACGGGCGTAAAGACTATTATAAAAACACAGAAAATCTTACGTTAAGTATTGGAGATATTGTGGCAACACAAGCAGCATCTGGACATGATATTGGAATGGTCACCCTTACTGGGGAGCTTGTTCGTGTGCAAATGAAGCGTAAAAAAGTACTTGAAGATAGAGAAGACACGCTTAAGATATATCGCAAAGCCTCTCAAAAAGATATAGATATCTGGACAAAAGCAAGAGAGCGTGAAGAACCTATGAAGGTAAAAGCCCGCCAAATTGCTATTCGTCTGGATCTACAAATGAAAATTTCTGATATTGAGTTTCAGGGAGACGCATCAAAAGCAACCTTTTATTACACAGCCGAAGATCGTGTAGATTTTAGACAGCTTATTAAAGAATTTGCACAAGAGTTTAGAACTCGTATAGAAATGAAACAAATTGGACTCCGACAAGAAGCTGCTCGATTAGGAGGTATTGGTTCTTGTGGTCGTGAACTTTGTTGTTCTACCTGGCTTACAGATTTTAGATCGGTGACTACTGGGGCAGCTCGTTATCAACAATTATCCCTCAATCCTCAAAAATTAGCGGGTCAGTGCGGAAAACTCAAATGTTGTCTTAATTATGAGCTAGACTCTTACCTCGATGCCTTAAAAGCATTCCCTAAAACAGATGTCAAGCTATACACCAAAAAAGGAACCGCTGTTTGTCAAAAAATAGATATTTTTCAAGGCTTTCTCTGGTATGCCTATGAAGGTGAGTGGATGAATTGGCATAAACTTGAAGCAGCACAGGCAAACGAAATCATCAGATTAAACAAAGCAAAAGAACCTGTGGCAAGTCTAGAAGAATTTGCTTCAGAATTAATTCCAGATACTAAAATTGATTTTGGAAACGTTGTAGGACAAGATAGCCTTACGCGTTTTGACAAGCCTAAAACGCCCACCAAACGTCGTAATAATCGTAGCAGAAATAAAAAACGTGCTACTACTACAACAACTAATAAACCACAAGAACAAAAGAAAACAGATCAAAAAAGAACTGCTTCAAGACCAACTCAGAAAACAGCTCAAAAGCCAGCTCAAAAATCAAAACCAAACGCAAAACGATCTAACAATAGACGTAATAGACAAAAAAACAAACCTAATAATGATGCATAAAGTAGCATTTCTTTTACTGCTTGTCATCACTGCAGTATCGTGTGATACACATCGCGTTTACGATCAATATCAAACCGTACAAAATGGATGGAATATTCATGAGCCGATCCAATTTGAGATTTCTAACGTAGATAGTATAACACCTTACAATGTGTTCATTACATTACGCAACACAAATAGCTATAAATACAGTAATTTATTTTTGATCACACGAATGGATTTCCCTAATGGAAAGCAGCTTATAGATACACTTGAGTATCCCATGGCAACTCCAGAAGGCGCTTGGTTAGGGACTGGGTTTAATGACGTAAAAGAAAATAAATTATGGTATAAAGAAGGGGTACGCTTTCGCGAAAGCGGAACCTATCATTTCTCCATAGAACATGCCGTACGTAAAAATGGTAGTATTACCGGAGATGAACGTCTGGAAGGAATTACAGAAGTAGGATTGCGTATAGAACGCCCTCAAAATCAATAACAATGGCAAAGAAGCAACTTAATAAAAAACAGGCAACCACTACGACTCAAACTCATTTTAAAAAATTTATTAAATGGTTTTGGGGATTATTTGCTGGAGGCCTTTTAGCAATCATCTTGTTATTTTTACTCGCTAGTTGGAATGTATTTGGGAAACTTCCCACCTTTGAAGAGTTGGAAAATCCAGAAAGCAACCTAGCAACCAAAATACTCTCTGCAGACGGAAAGCTTTTAGGCACCTATTTTAACGAAAACCGTACGCCTATCAAGTACGAAGATTTACCTCAACACCTTGTAGATGCTCTTGTTGCCACCGAAGATGAGCGTTATTACGATCATTCAGGGATTGATTTTAAAGGAACTGCTAGAGCTTTTGCATACCTAGGACAAAGAGGAGGTGCCAGTACCGTAACACAGCAACTATCCAAATTGTTGTTTTCTGATCCTCCTAGCTCTACGATAGAACGTTTAATTCAAAAAGTAAAAGAATATGTTATCTCAACACGCCTAGAGCGTCAATACACCAAAGAAGAGATCATTGCCATGTATCTCAATAAGCAAGATTTTTTGTTTAGAGCGATTGGTGTAAGTTCTGCTTCTCGTATTTATTTTAATAAAAACGTGAGTGATTTATCTATAGAAGAATCTGCTGTCATTGTCGCCATGCTTAAAAATCCTAGACAATTTAATCCGCACCGTGAAATCTCTAGAGATAAGTCTAAATTACGCCGCAATCAGGTCTTAAAGCAGATGGAAAAAAACGGCTTTTTGACCACACTAGAAAAAGATTCGCTACAAGCATTACCAATGATTGTAAGATTCACACCTGAAGGACATAGAGATGGGATGGCAACCTACTTTAGAGAAAATCTAAAGAAATTCTTAGCCAAATGGATTGAGGAAAACCCAAAAGGAGTTGACAAAGATGGAAACCCAGAATACTATAATATTTATAGAGATGGGCTCACCATTACCACCACTATCGATTCTAGAATGCAGCGTATGGCAGAAGACGCTGTAAAAAAGCATATGCCAAGATTACAAGCCGAGTTTGATAAACAAAATCTAAAAAATAAAACCGCCCCTTTTAGAGATATTGATGAAGATCAAATAGACGTGATCTTTAACAATGCCATGAAAAGCTCTGAGAGATGGCGTAAATTAAAAGCCGCAGGGAAAAGTGAAAGCGAGATCAGAAAGTCCTTTGATGTGAAAACAGAGATGAGTATTTTCTCTTGGCAAGGAGATATAGACACCACAATGACTCCGCGTGACTCCATTCGTTATTATAAAAAATTCCTTCGGACAGGAATGCTATCTATGGTCCCACAAACGGGAGAAGTACGTGCATGGGTAGGAGGCATTGATATGGCTCATTTTCAATATGACCATGTCCAGACTGGAAAACGCCAAGTAGGATCTACTTTCAAGCCTTTTTTATATGCCACAGCTGTGGATCAATTGCATATTTCACCTTGTGATACCCTTCCTAATACCTTGTTTAGTATTGCCGCAGGAACACACGGAAATACCAAAGATTGGGAGCCTAAAAACTCTGATGGTAAATATGGCGGTATGATGACCATGAAAGATGCGCTCGCAGGCTCTGTGAACACCATTTCTGCTAGATTAATGAATGAAGTAGGGCCACAACCTGTTATTGATCTTGTAGAAAAACTAGGTGTAGATGTAAGCAATATCCCTCCTGTGCCCTCTATTGCATTAGGAACCCCTGATTTAAGTCTATATGAAATGGTATCTGCCTATAGCGCTTTTGCAAACCAAGGCGTCTATATAGAACCACAAATTATAACAACTATAGAAGATAAAAACGGAACTATCCTTTACCAACATGTTCCAAACCCTAAAGATGTATTAAGTGAAGAAGCTGCGTATGTGACATTAAAACTTATGGAAGGTGTGACACAATCTGGTTCGGGACGTAGATTACGCTCTGGAAAATCCAATCGTGCAGATTATAAAGACGTGGTCACTGGACACCCGTATAGTTTTACAAATCCTATTGCAGGTAAAACAGGAACGACACAAAATCAAAGTGATGGTTGGTTTATGGGCATTGTTCCTAACTTGGTGACAGGTGTCTGGGTAGGAGGTGATGATAGAGCTACACATTTTGCCTCCACTCGGTATGGACAGGGTGCCACTATGGCATTACCTATTTGGGGATTGTACATGAAAGATGTGTACAGCAATAAAGACCTAAACATCTCTGATGAAAGTTTTATAAAACCTAAAGACCTATCGATTGAAGTAGATTGTGAAAAATATAAATCACAAAACACCAATAATGATGATTATGATGAGTTAGATATTTAAATAACTTGCTTAAAAAACACGCTAATAACCCTATCTTATTTGATAGGGTTTTTTTATGCTTTCGCGAAAGCGTACTCCTCTCTAATTTTCGTATTTTTATTTCAAATTAAATAACGATGATCACAAAGAAAGTTGACGATGTCCAAGAAGCCTTACAAGGAGTAAAAAGTGGTATGACGATGATGTTTGGGGGTTTTGGGCTAAGTGGTATTCCTGAAAATGCGATTGCTGAACTCGTACGTCTTGATGTAAATACACTTACCTGTATCTCTAATAATGCAGGTGTTGACGATTTTGGCCTAGGTTTATTATTACAAAAACGTCAAATCAAAAAAATGATTTCTTCCTATGTAGGAGAGAATGCAGAATTTGAACGACAAATGTTGAGTGGAGAATTAGATGTAGAGTTGATACCGCAAGGAACACTTGCTGAGCGTTGCAGAGCTGCCCAAGGAGGGTTTCCTGCTTTTTACACCCCCGCAGGATACGGAACTGAAGTAGCAGAAGGAAAAGAAGCGCGTGAATTTAATGGCAAAATGCACATCTTAGAATACGCTTTTGATGCTGATTTTGCATTTGTAAAAGCATGGAAAGGAGATGCCGCTGGAAATCTAATTTTTAAAGGAACTGCCCGTAATTTTAATCCAAATATGTGTGGTGCCGCCAAAATAACCGTGGCAGAAGTAGAAGAACTCGTCCCAGTTGGTGAATTAGATCCTAATCAAATCCATATCCCAGGTATTTTTGTTCAACGTATTTTTCAAGGAGAACGTTATGAAAAACGTATCGAACAAAGAACTGTAAGACAAAAACCGTAAGCATATAAAATTCATTTCATCATTCATTGATGATACTATTAACTCATTGTATACATGGCACTAGATAAGAATCAAATCGCACAACGCATTGCTCAAGAAGTAAAAAATGGATACTACGTAAACTTAGGTATAGGAATTCCTACATTGGTAGCAAATTATGTGCGTAACGATATAGAGGTAGAATTTCAGAGTGAGAACGGTGTCTTAGGAATGGGACCTTTCCCATTTGAAGGAGAAGAGGACGCAGATATTATTAATGCTGGAAAACAAACTATTACTACATTGCCTGGCGCTAGTTTTTTTGATAGTGCCACTAGTTTTAGTATGATCCGTGGAAAACATGTAGATCTAACTATATTAGGTGCAATGGAGGTGGCAGATAATGGAGATATTGCCAACTGGAAAATCCCTGGCAAAATGGTTAAAGGAATGGGAGGCGCCATGGATCTTGTGGCTAGCGCAGAAAATATTATTGTCGCTATGATGCATACCAACAAAGCGGGGGAGTCAAAATTATTGCCTGCGTGTAGCTTACCACTCACGGGAGTAGGTTGTGTCAAAAAGATCGTCACCAACCTAGCTGTACTAGAAGTAACTTCTAAAGGATTTTTACTTCTAGAAAGAGCTCCTGGAGTTTCTGTAGAAACGATTAAAAATGCCACAGAAGGAAAACTCATCATTCCAGATCATGTGCCAGAAATGAACCTATAATAGGGTATGACTATTTACGATCTTCAAAATAAAGCACATGTATATAGGTATTCTGAAGATCGCGATTATGAAGCCATTCCTGATCGATTTTTACGCAATTGTTCAAAAGCACTGGACTATCTATACAAAACCAATGCGCTTACCATTGCCTACCTAGATCAAGGCATCACAGAAACTGTTGATATTATTGATATTCTTATTGCAGATACTCAAAATGATATCAAAATCATCTATTCTGAAGGTAAAAACTTTTATGATCCTGTTGATAATACAATCGGTTTTTATGATACGCACGGACTTGTCTTTAGAAAAAACCACAACAAAAGATGGTTTATAAACAACAAAGGATATAATTCTCCCATGGCAGTACTCGCCCACGAACTCATTCATTGTTATAATGAGCTCTATGAAACAGAAGCCTATCTTAGGCGCAAAAGTGACCAATCCTCTAGAGGCAAAAAACTAGACCATGTAGGTCGTGATCTTTCTTTCCCGAATAAAGAAGAAGAATTTGTGATTCAAATGACAAATCAAATCGCAAAACGACTTAAAGAAGACAAGCGTTCTAATTATGGTCGTTCTTATTATAAAGTAGCAGATGTACGTAGTGTAAGAAAACACGGAGAAAATAAAAAAGGGATAATTTCTCAAATTTTTGACTAGTCCTATTTAAAAAAAACACATTTCTACTTTAGGTAAATTTTTAATTTTTATGATTTTTAACGATTAAAAACTTAAAAAATCGATGAAATACACGAATTTTTAACATTTAAATAAAAAAATTAAGATTAAAGTTTGCACAAGTGAAAATTTATATTACTTTAGCACTCCCCAAATGCAATAATTGAAACCGATAAAGTGTATGAAAAATCAGTTGAAATGATTATCTAAACTTTATCACAACCAAATAGCTTTAAAACTCATACGAGTGTTTAATGTTATGATTTGTTAGAAATCCGCGGGGGGAGCCCTGCGGATTTTGTTTTTACCCCCTAAATGAACAAACATGTCAAAAAAAGATATACTACACCCTATCAAATCATTTTTTGAAAGCCTTAAAAATGGGATTGCCTTTATGGGTAATTGTTTATACTTAGCTAAAAAAGTATTCTTATTTATGATCTAAGGTCTAAGCTCCTTTAGGAATTGCTTCTATTAAGTTTTTAGTATATTCTTTCTGAGGGTTCTTATAAATACGATCCGCCTCACCTATCTCCTCTATTTTACCTTTATTCATCACGACAAGTTGATCTGCCATGTATTTAACAACCGCAAGATCATGAGATATAAAAATGTAGGTAAACTTAAAATCTTGTTTAAGTTCATTCAATAAATTCAATACTTGAGCTTGTACAGAAATATCTAATGCACTTACAGATTCATCACATATAATTAACTTAGGCTGTACGGCAATGGTACGCGCAATTCCAATACGCTGTCGTTGTCCCCCACTAAACTCATGTGGATATCTATTAAAATGTGAGCTTTCTAAACCAACGCGATTAAGAATCTCCAGCGCCTTTTCTTTCCGCTCTTCCTTATCTGAAAACAATTTGTGAACCTCCATGGGTTCTATAATGGCTTGTCCTACCGTGAGTCGGGGATTTAAAGAAGCGTACGGATCTTGAAATATGATTTGTATCTCTTTACGTAAAGCCCTTAAAGCTTTCCCTTTAAGTTGTGTAATATCGTTCCCTCTATAAAATATCTTGCCCGCTGTCGCTTTATCTAACTGTAAGATCGCATTTCCTAAAGTAGATTTCCCACAGCCTGATTCTCCCACAAGTCCAAGGGTTTCTCCCTCATAAAGAGAGAAAGAAACATCATCTACCGCCTTCACAACTCTAGACTTCCCAAATAATCCCGATTTGGATATATATGTTTTCTCCATATTAGATACTTCCAAAATAGGCTTTGTTTCATATAAAGCTGCTAATCTTTTTGTACGCTCTTCAGGAGCTTCAATGTCTGTTTGTAATGTATCTGTTAAATAATCTTTTATCGTGGGTAGCTTATGTAATCTGTTTTCAAGAGAAGGTCTTGCGTTTAAGAGTGCTTTTGTATAGATATGCTGCGGTGTTTTAAAAAGTGTTATCGCAGTAGCCGCTTCAACTATATCTCCTTTATACATCACCAAAACCCTATCTGCAATCTCTCGTACAAGCGATAAATCATGAGATATAAAAATAATACTCATTCCCGTTTCTTTCTGGATATCTTTGAGGAGTTGTATGATTTCTTTTTGAACTGTCACGTCGAGTGCTGTCGTAGGCTCATCAGCAATGAGAATTTCTGGTTGACATGCAATAGCTATAGCAATCATAACTCGCTGCTTTTGCCCTCCGCTTATTTGATGAGGATAGGTATCAAACAACTGACTCGGATTTGGCAATTTTACTTTTTCAAAAAGAGACAGTGTTTTCTCTTTGGCTTCTTTATTTGTAAGAGAGGTATGTTGTTTTAAAATTTCAACCACTTGATACCCGCAAGTAAGAGATGGGTTTAAAGAACTCATGGGCTCTTGAAATATCATAGAGATTACCCGCCCACGTATATCTCTATAGGCTTTTTCAGAAAAAGAAAGCAAATTTTTATCTCTAAAATGAACACTCCCCGTAACCATTGCTTTTTTATCCAGCAATCCCAACGTAGCTAGTGTTGTAATAGATTTTCCAGAACCCGACTCACCTACAATAGCGAGAATTTCATTTTTATAAAGATCAAAAGAAATTTGATGTATAACTTCTTCCATTGTTTCATTTTGAGGAAATGAAATGGATAATGCTTCTATAGAAAGTATTTTTTCCTGCTCCATAGTTTCAAAATTACACATTAATTTAGGGTATTTCATGTATAACACTTGGAATTCCTTTGAACCTAAATACGGTTACTTTCAAAAAAATAGCTATTTTTTCTTTCTACGCTTTCGCGAAAGCGTACTATACTCTAATTAAAAAGGAGTATCCGTTTTTATTCAAAAATTGAGGTAAAACCATTATTCAATTGATGGTTTTTATCCAAATTTGATGTTTCTCATGGTGTTTCATCGATAAAAACGAACAAACATTTACCTATAAAAGTGTTTTTCAGACATTTGATCGAAAAGTTTTTTTCTTTCTAATTTTTTGATTGACTTTCGCTGCCGTAGTAAAAACATTGTAATGTAATTACTTACCCCGAACCATAAACAACAACCATGAAAAAAAATTACCTAAGAGTATTATCTCTAGGACTTGCATTATGTGCCACACAGATGTATGGACAAACGCCAAGCCAGATCTCACAAATCACCAAAGAAAACAATCAAGAACGACTTGCACAGCTAGAACAACAATTTCTAGAGGTAAGTACACAACAACGCCAATTTGCAACCCAATTTGCAATTCAAAAAGGAATTCCTACGCTAGTCACATTAGAAAACGGAGGAATTGCAGAGTTGCAACGTATTCTTCCTGATGGAACCCCTATTTACTACAGCACTTTTAATACAGATGCTGCAGTTTCGACTAGAACCACACACCTCAATGCGGGAGGTTCATTAGGATTAAACCTAATGGGTCAAAACATGACAGCATACGTATGGGATGGGGGTCATGCAAGAGCATCTCACCAAGAATATGATGGTGCTGGAGGAACAAATCGTTATACCGTACAAGATCAAGCGAGTGAAGGTTTACAATTGAACTATCACTCTGCACACGTAACAGGAACTGTAATGGCATCTGGAGTGCAAGCAAACGCAAAAGGAATGGCTCCACATGCGCAAGTAAATGGATACCGCTGGAATGATGACGTTGCCGAAGCCACCGCAGCTGCAAGCAATGGTATGCTTATTTCCAATCACTCATATGGGTTGTTAGGAACTAATATTCCAGACCAATGGTTTGGATCCTACTCAAGCGAATCTCAAAGCTGGGATACTATCATGTACAACGCTCCTTTTTATCTGATGGTGGCTGCCGCGGGTAATGAAGGAAATATCAATAGCTACAATGGTGCTCCACTGGGAGGAAATGCTGCCTTTGACAAGCTTACTGGAAAAGCAATTACAAAAAATAACTTAGTGGTTGCCAATGCGCAAGATGCGAGTATTGATATAGATGGATCTTTAATAAGCGTAAACATTAATAGTGGGAGTAGTGAAGGTCCTACAGACGATTTCCGTATTAAGCCAGACATTGCTGGTAATGGAACCTCTGTATATTCAACATACGATTCTAGTGATACCGCTTATAATTCTATTTCTGGAACATCTATGGCAGCTCCAAATGTAATGGGATCTCTATTATTAATACAACAACATTATAATGATGTAAATGGCGCTTTCGCGAAAGCGGCCACCTTAAAAGGTCTCGCTTTACACACTGCTGACGACGCAGGTGCTATTGGTCCTGATGCCATCTTCGGATGGGGATTATTAAATGCAAAAAGAATGGCAGAAACCATTACTGCTAACGGAACAACCTCCACTATTAATGAACTTACCTTAAATGATGGTGGATCCTACCAAACTCAGGTAACAGTTCCTGCTGGTAAGATCTTACAAGCATCTATCTCTTGGACAGATGCACCAGGAACTCCGGTAACAGGAACCAATGATCCTACACCAGTGCTTGTGAACGATCTTGACATTCGTATTACTCAAAATACAGATACCTTCTTCCCTTGGAGATTAACAGGGGTTGATTCAAATGCACAACAAGATAATGTGGTAGATCCATATGAGCGTGTAGACGTTGCCGATGCAGATGGAACCTATACCATTACAGTAACACATAAAGGAAGTTTATTTTCTGGAAGTCAAAACTTCACGCTTATTATAACAACAATAGACACTCCAGTCATTCCAGAAAATGATTGTGTAGCACAAGTAAATACATTCCCATACAGCCAAGGCTTTAATAATACGATTGGACAGTGGTCTCAAGAGACCAATGATGACTTTAACTGGACAGTTAGAACAGGAGGAACCCCTTCTAGTGGAACAGGACCTTCAGGAGCTGCAGAAGGATCTCACTATATATATATGGAGACTTCAAATCCTAATAGCCCAGCAAAAGTGGCTATCTTAAACTCTCCTTGTTTCGATTTCACAGGAATGAGTGAAGCAGAAGCTACATTTAAATATCAAATGACTGGAAATGCTGTCGGTACAATCCGATTAGAAGTGAGTACCAATAGTGGTATCACATGGACAGAAGTATGGTCTAAATCTGGAAATCAAGGAGCAAATTGGCTTGATGCTACTGTAAATCTTGATGCATACACAGGAGAAACATTGACTTTGCGTTTTAATGGAACTTCAGGAAGTTCTTGGCAAGGAGATATTGCTATCGATGATTTTATGATTTCTGAAGGAGCATTTGTAGATACTGTTACACCATCAACACCTATAAATATAAGCGCTTCAAATATTCAAGAAACAACTTTTGATGTTACTTGGGATGCCTCTACAGACAACGTAGCTGTTACGGAGTACGATGTATATATAGATAGTGTTTTCTATAACACAACAACAATAAATGCTATAAATGTATCTGGATTAACAGAGAACACGACGTATGCAATCTCTGTAAGTGCAAAAGACGCGGCTGAAAATATTTCTGCTATAAGTGCTCCTGTAAATGTAACAACATTAGTAGCAGGATCTAATCAAATACCACCGACTGGATACTGTTCTTCAAACGGAAACATTACAAGTGATGAATACATTCAAAGGGTGCAAATAGGAACTATTGATAATAGTACAGGTGCTTCAGCTGGAGGATACGGAGATTTTACAAGCCTATCTACAACGCTAAGTGCAAATAATACCATTACAATAACACCTCTCTGGACTGGAACTGTTTATAGAGAAGGATATGCTGTATTTGTAGATTGGAATAGAGATGGCGATTTTGGAGATGCTGGCGAGACAGTATATACAAGAAGTGCAACCACAGCAACACCTATCACAGCTACCTTTGCAATCCCTGCTGGTGCATCACAAGGTGCAACCCGTATGAGAGTATCAATGAAATACAATGGAATACCTACTGCATGTGAAAGTTTCCAATATGGAGAAGTAGAGGATTATATTGTTACTATTGATACGACCACTGGTAACTTCTCTGATAGCACTAGCATACATACAATACATCCAAGCACAGCTGCTACATTTGACTTTACAGTGTTCCCTAACCCAGTGACAAGAGGACAACTTTCTATTCAAGTTACAGGATCAGACATAGAGAAATATACTATTTATAACCTATTAGGTCAAATTGTAAGCGCAGGTGACTTTAGTAATACACTAGATATCTCTAGTCTTAAAGCTGGAATCTACATCATAGAGATCGCTACTGGTAACGAAACACACGCTAAACGATTTATTAAAAAGTAATACTACTTGAGCACTCTTTAAACCAGTGTTTAAAAACCCGATGTTCTAGAACATCGGGTTTTTTGTTTCTGTTTATTTGCTCACTAGTATTCATAAAATGAGTTATTTACATTTTAAAAAACAGGAACGTTAAATTGATGTATTGTGAAAATAACAGGAGAAATACTAATAATTATACTTTTTATTCATCTTTTTAAGCCTTTTTTTTGATAATTAAGCAATTATTTTAAGATTTTTTTGTGTATTTAATCGAAAAAATTTTGGTGATCAAAAACAATTCATTTTTTTTACAAAAATGTTTAATCTTTTGTATTAAATGTTCAAAAATCACTAACCAAAATTAAACAAAATGAAGAAAATGTACTTTAAGAGATTATCTCTTATAGCAATTTTCTTGGGATCAATGCATGCATTTGGGCAAACGCCAGCACAAACTCAAGAAATTATTAAAGATTACGATCAATCGCGCCTTGCAGAATTAGAAGAAAGGTTCTCCCAATTTGATCAACAGCAAAAACAAATAGCACAACAGCAAGCTGCACAACGAGGTTTAGCTACAACGCTTATACTAGATGACGGAGGTTTTGCAGAATTACAGCGCATCTTACCAGACGGAACTCCTATCTATTACCGTACATTGAATGTAGATGCGGCTATATCTACTCGTACAAATCATCTAAATATCGGAGGTTCTTTAGGTCTTAATTTAATGGGTCAAAATATGACAGCTCATGTATGGGATGGTGGTCATGGTCGTGTCACACACCAAGAATATGACGGGCCTGGAGGAACCAATCGTTTAACCATAAGAGATGCCTCTTCTGAGGGAGGAACACAATTAAACTTCCATGCGGCTCACGTAACAGGAACCATCATGGCTTCTGGAGTACAGGCCAATGCAAAAGGAATGGCTCCATACACTAAAGTAGATGGCTACATGTGGAACAATGATATTGCCGAAGCAACTGCTGCTGCTGCCAATGGAATGCTTATATCAAATCATTCATATGGCTTTAGAAGTGACCTAGTTCCTGATCAATATTTTGGAGCTTATATTGATGAATCTCGTAATTGGGATGAAGTGATGTACAATGCACCTAACTATCTCATGGTTGTGGCTGCAGGTAATGACGGAAATCAAAATAGTTATAACGGAGCCCCTTTGGGAGGAAACTCATCTTATGATAAATTAACAGGACATTCTACTTCAAAAAACAACCTGGTTGTAGCCAATGCGCAAGATGCAAATATTGCAGCAGATGGAACCTTAATCAGTGTTACTATTAATAGTAGTAGTAGTGAAGGACCAACAGATGATTTCAGAATCAAACCAGATATTACGGGTAATGGGACTAATCTATACTCAACATACCAAAATAGTGATACCGCTTATAATTCTATTACTGGAACTTCCATGGCGTCTCCTAATGTAACAGGGACATTATTACTACTTCAGGAGCATTATAATAATACAAATGGCGCTTTCGCGAAAGCGGCAACCATCAAAGGACTTGCTTTACATACGGCAGATGATATTGGCCCCACAGGACCTGACGCTGTTCACGGCTGGGGATTATTAAATGCTAAAAAAGCTGCAGAAACCATTTCTGGGAATGGAACTTCATCTATTATAAGTGAATTAACCTTATCCAATGGAGGTTCTTATCAAATTCAAGTAGATGCAAACGGAGGACCCCTTTTGGCTTCTATCTCTTGGACAGATCTTCCAGGTACCGCAACAACAGCTACCAATTCCTCAACGGCAAGATTGGTGAACGATTTAGACATTCGTGTTACCCAAAACACAACAACTGCTACTCCTTGGAAATTAACAGGAGTGACAACCAATGGAAAAGGAGATAATACTGTTGATCCTTATGAACGTGTAGATATTGCAAATGCAACAGGAACCTACACGATTACTGTAACACATAAAGGTTCACTTTCTGGAGGGAATCAAGCATTTACATTAATTGTAACAGGAAACGGAACATCAACGCCTCCACCGCCAATAGCTTGTGACACCACAATTTCTACTATTCCTTATAACGAAGGTTTTGAAAACACATTAGGTGCTTGGTCTCAAGGATCAGGAGATGATTTTGATTGGACGCTTAGAACAGGGGGAACTCCTTCTACTGGAACAGGACCTACAGCTGCTTTTGAAGGTTCTTACTATGTATACGTAGAAGCATCTGATCCTAACTTTGGAGGAAAAACAACTATTCTAAACTCTCCGTGTTTCAACCTTGCAGGAGTCACTACCCCTACAGCTAATTTCCATTATCAAATGACAGGGACCTCTGTAGGAACTGTTAGACTTGAAGCAAGAGTAGATGGAGAAAATACATGGACAGAACTATGGTCACAAGCAGGTGATCAAGGTGCTGCTTGGATAGATCAAGACGTGAGTCTTGCTGCCTACAGTGGGGATACCGTACAATTACGCTTTAGAGCAACTACTAATACTTCGTGGGCAGGAGATATCGCTATCGATGCCTTTGGTATTGCAGGTGCACAAGCAGGAGATACACAAGCACCGACTGTACCAACAAACCTATCGGTAACAGGTGTCACAACAAGCTCGGTAGCACTAGCTTGGACAGCATCTACTGATAACGTAGCTGTAACAGCTTATGATGTATTCCAAGGAGCTAATAATCTTGGGGAAGTAACAGGTACTACTGCAAACGTAACAGGACTGGCTGAAGGAACTACCTATCAGTTCTCTGTAAGAGCAAAAGATGCGGCAGGAAATGTCTCTGCAAATAGCAACGCCGTATCGGCAACTACTAATACAACACCACCACCTTCTGGAGGATGTGTAGGCGGAGAAACAGCGCCTTATTCGGAAAGCTTTGAAGCTAATATCGGACTTTGGTCGCAAAGTGCTGATGATGATATTAACTGGACACGTGACTCAGCTGGAACCCCTTCTAGCGGAACTGGACCAACTACAGGATCTAATGGGTCTTTCTATATGTATGTAGAAGCGTCTGGAAACGGAACTGGATTCCCTAACAAACGCGCCATCTTAAACTCTCCATGTTTTGATCTAAGTGGAGAAACAGGCGCCTCTTTTATCTTTGATTACCACATGTTTGGATCTACAGATGGAGGAAGTGTAGCGCTAGAAGTAAGCACAGATAATGGTGCGTCATGGAGTAGTATATGGAGCCAAACAGGAAACCAAGGAAACCAATGGAATACGGTAACAATAGATCTTGCTGCATACCTAGGCGGAGCAATTCAATTACGTTTCAACCGTGTTACTGGAGGTACATGGCAATCTGATGTCGCTATTGATAATACACGACTGGTAGCTGATGGAGGAAATGATCCGAACCCGCCTACTGGATATTGTGCATCTAATGGACAAAGTGTCGTAGATGAGTATATTAGTAGAGTACAGATTGGAAGTATTAATAATGCGTCTGGTGCAGGGGCAAATGGATACCAAGATTTTACAAATCTATCGACCAACCTAAGTGGAAGCGCATCTATTACTATTACACCAACATGGACAGGTACTGTATATAATGAAGCTTATGCTGTATTTATAGATTGGAATAGAGATGGAGACTTTGCAGATGCAGGAGAAACAGCTTTCTCAAGAGCACCTACACAAGCAACACCTATAACAGGTACCATCACCGTACCAGCAGGAGCTGCACAAGGACCTACGCGTATGAGAGTAAGTATGAAGTATAATGCTGCGCCAACACCATGTGAAAGCTTTGCTTATGGAGAGGTAGAAGATTATATCGTTAATGTAAGTACGAGTACAACGACTTCGTTTGCGGATCTAGATATGCTTAACGAAACAGCATCTCAAGCTACATCTTTTGATTTCTCTATCTTCCCTAACCCAGTCACAAGAGGACAACTCAATGTACAAGTAACCGGTGCAGATGCACAGACACTTACCATATACAATATGTTAGGACAAGTGGTGCATAAAGGAGCCTTTACAAACACGGTAAATGTGTCTAGACTTAATGCGGGTGTCTATGTCCTAGAAATAGAAGTAGATGGCAACACAATGATCAAAAGGTTTATCAAAAAATAAGTCAATTCAAGCATTAAAAATTTAGTGTATGTAAAACCTCGATGTTGATTTAACATCGAGGTTTTTTTATTTAAATCTATGTTATCTAAATCCTATTCATTTAGTAGGTTTTTGTTTAATGTTTTTAGGTAAAAATTAAATCTTAAAAAAATCTTAAAAAAAAGTGTGCTTTTCATCGATTAAATTTCATTTATTAAAAAATAATCACGTTTTTAGATAAAAAATTGAATTATTAATAAGCAAGTTCCTAATTAACCAATAAATTATCAATTATTATGAAGAAAATGTACGCATTTTTCCTAGCAGCTTTTCTGCTAGGATCTACTGTAATTGCGCAGAACATGGATGGAATTGTCCAAAACTACCTGAGCAAACATGCAGAAAAAACGGAAACAGGCATTTCATCACAGGATGCTTCTGAATGGAGAGTCACAGATGTTGTTCCATCATTAAACCCGCAAATACAACACGTATATGTGCAACAAATGTATCAGGGAATACCTATTGAAAATGGCAGGTATAAGCTAACGGTTACAAATGGAAAAGTAACTTGGGAAATCAATCAATTTATTAATGACTTAGGAACAAAAGCTAGTGTAACACAAGCCTCTATGACACCAGAGAGTGCCATTATGAAAGTTATCAATGCACATCAAATATCAGCACCCTCAAACCTAAATTCAACTCAAAAGTCAAATGGCGTATTTGTTTATGAAAATTCTGGGGTAAGCATTGAACCTATTCACGTGGAGAAAGTGTATCTATACCAAGAAGGAACGTTACACTTAACGTGGAGAGTTTCTATTTCTCCATTAGATGGTCAACACTGGTGGAATATTCACGTAGATGCGACTTCAGGAACTATCATAAAGACAGAAGACTGGGTTGTTTCTTGTAATTTTGGAACTCCAGATCATGAAAATCATAGCCATGAAAACGCTTCAAAAGAAGCTGCTATTGAAATGGGTCCTATCGCGTATAACGCAACACCTGTAGATGCAACACTAGTTGGTGGAGGGTCTTATAATGTGTATCCATTAGGAATAGAAAGTCCTAATCATGGAAATCGTGCTATTGTAACAGATCCTGCAGATGCTAATGCATCGCCTTTTGGATGGCATGATACAAATGGTGCAGCAGGAGCAGAATTTACAAACACTAGAGGTAATAATGTTCTTGCTCAAGAAGATACGAATGGTAATAATGGAAGTGGTGCCACTCCTGATGGTGGAAGTGGTTTAAACTTTGATTTCCCATTAAATCTAAATAATGCACCTTCTACTTTTTTACCAGCTGCAACCACTAACTTATTCTACTGGAACAACATCATGCATGATGTTTGGTATCAGTATGGTTTTAATGAAGCGTCTGGAAACTTTCAGGAAAACAATTACGGAAACGGAGGTGCTGGAAGTGACTCTGTAAATGCAGATGCCCAAGATGGTAGTGGAACAAATAATGCCAACTTTGGTACACCACCAGATGGTCAAAACCCAAGAATGCAAATGTTTTTATTTACCAATCCAACAAGAGATGGGGATTTAGACAATGTTATTATAGCGCATGAGTATGGTCATGGGATTTCTACACGTCTTGTAGGAGGTCCTGGGACAAATGCTTTAGGCGGCTCTGAACAAATGGGAGAGGGTTGGTCTGACTGGTTTGGATTAGTCATGACCATTCGCCCTGGCGATACTAGAAATACCGCAAGAGGTGTAGGAACGTATGCTATCGGACAAGCTACCGATGGTCCTGGAATTCGTCCAACGAGATACTCTACAGACTTAGCGGTAAACGGCACTGATTATGGAGATATTGGAGGTCTTGCTGTACCACACGGCGTAGGATATGGTTTTGCTACTATCTTATGGGATATGACTTGGGATCTTATTGATCTTGAGGGATATGACAGTAATCAGTATACAGGAACAGGAGGAAATAACATTGCAATGGCCCTTGTTACAGAAGGACTTAAAAACACTGCCAACAATCCAGGATATGTTTCTGGACGTGACGGTATTCTTCAAGCAGATCAGGATCTTTACGGAGGACAGTACAACTGTTTAATCTGGGATGCTTTTGCTAGAAGAGGTGTAGGTGTTGATGCTGTTGAAAACTCAAATGGAGGCACAAATACAAACACAGATCAAATAACTTCATTTACAAGTGGATGTTCTGGTCCACCACCTCCAGCAACGTGTAATTCTACAGTAGCTAGTTTCCCTTATAACGAAGGTTTTGAAAACACATTAGGTGCTTGGTCTCAAGGATCAGGAGATGATTTTGATTGGACGCTTAGAACAGGGGGAACTCCTTCTACTGGAACAGGACCTACAGCTGCTTTTGAAGGTTCTTACTATGTATACGTAGAAGCATCTGATCCTAACTTTGGAGGAAAAACAACTATTCTAAACTCTCCGTGTTTCAACCTTGCAGGAGTCACTACCCCTACAGCTAATTTCCATTATCAAATGACAGGGACCTCTGTAGGAACTGTTAGACTTGAAGCAAGAGTAGATGGAGAAAATACATGGACAGAACTATGGTCACAAGCAGGTGATCAAGGTGCTGCTTGGATAGATCAAGACGTGAGTCTTGCTGCCTACAGTGGGGATACCGTACAATTACGCTTTAGAGCAACTACTAATACTTCGTGGGCAGGAGATATCGCTATCGATGCCTTTGGTATTGCAGGTGCACAAGCAGGAGATACACAAGCACCGACTGTACCAACAAACCTATCGGTAACAGGTGTCACAACAAGCTCGGTAGCACTAGCTTGGACAGCATCTACTGATAACGTAGCTGTAACAGCTTATGATGTATTCCAAGGAGCTAATAATCTTGGGGAAGTAACAGGTACTACTGCAAACGTAACAGGACTGGCTGAAGGAACTACCTATCAGTTCTCTGTAAGAGCAAAAGATGCGGCAGGAAATGTCTCTGCAAATAGCAACGCCGTATCGGCAACTACTAATACAACACCACCACCTTCTGGAGGATGTGTAGGCGGAGAAACAGCGCCTTATTCGGAAAGCTTTGAAGCTAATATCGGACTTTGGTCGCAAAGTGCTGATGATGATATTAACTGGACACGTGACTCAGCTGGAACCCCTTCTAGCGGAACTGGACCAACTACAGGATCTAATGGGTCTTTCTATATGTATGTAGAAGCGTCTGGAAACGGAACTGGATTCCCTAACAAACGCGCCATCTTAAACTCTCCATGTTTTGATCTAAGTGGAGAAACAGGCGCCTCTTTTATCTTTGATTACCACATGTTTGGATCTACAGATGGAGGAAGTGTAGCGCTAGAAGTAAGCACAGATAATGGTGCGTCATGGAGTAGTATATGGAGCCAAACAGGAAACCAAGGAAACCAATGGAATACGGTAACAATAGATCTTGCTGCATACCTAGGCGGAGCAATTCAATTACGTTTCAACCGTGTTACTGGAGGTACATGGCAATCTGATGTCGCTATTGATAATACACGACTGGTAGCTGATGGAGGAAATGATCCGAACCCGCCTACTGGATATTGTGCATCTAATGGACAAAGTGTCGTAGATGAGTATATTAGTAGAGTACAGATTGGAAGTATTAATAATGCGTCTGGTGCAGGGGCAAATGGATACCAAGATTTTACAAATCTATCGACCAACCTAAGTGGAAGCGCATCTATTACTATTACACCAACATGGACAGGTACTGTATATAATGAAGCTTATGCTGTATTTATAGATTGGAATAGAGATGGAGACTTTGCAGATGCAGGAGAAACAGCTTTCTCAAGAGCACCTACACAAGCAACACCTATAACAGGTACCATCACCGTACCAGCAGGAGCTGCACAAGGACCTACGCGTATGAGAGTAAGTATGAAGTATAATGCTGCGCCAACACCATGTGAAAGCTTTGCTTATGGAGAGGTAGAAGATTATATCGTTAATGTAAGTAGTTCTGCTAATTTTGGTGAAACTACACCTGCTGGAAATGAAGTTTCTGAAAATGCATTATTTGATTTCTCTATCTTCCCTAACCCAGTGACAAGAGGACAACTCAATGTACAAGTAA
The DNA here is from genome assembly GCF_042653865.1 of Dokdonia ponticola. Classification (NCBI taxonomy): domain Bacteria; kingdom Pseudomonadati; phylum Bacteroidota; class Flavobacteriia; order Flavobacteriales; family Flavobacteriaceae; genus Dokdonia; species Dokdonia ponticola. Next base: position 228,817 of record NZ_JBHSFV010000003.1, read on the forward strand.
CCGGTGCAGATGCACAGACACTTACCATATACAATATGTTAGGACAAGTGGTACGTAAAGGAGCATTTACAAGTACGGTAGATGTATCCAAACTTAATGCTGGTGTCTATGTCCTAGAAATAGAAGTAGATGGCAATACAATGATCAAAAGGTTCATCAAAAAATAAGTTTATTTTTTGACACTAACCATTCAATTATGAATAAAAAACCCCAGTCATTGACTGGGGTTTTTATTTTATGTGTACGACAGAATACATACAATTTTACAATAACTATGATATATGCTTTCGCGAAAGCGTAATATGCTAAAAACATCAATGTTATACATCAACTATTTTCTGCTAAACAGAAATAACTTCATGTGGTTCTAGTAATTCTTCATTGCGTAACCTAAGCAAAATTTGAGCTACCGACAATGTGTCTTTTTCGCAATACACAATAATTCTATCAATATCATTATCTTCATAAAATACGTTTCTTACTTCACTTCCATCTATATCGTCTTTTGGAGAAGGTATCCCTAAAATATGAGTAAGTAACTTAAGCGATGTATAATGTTTATAATCTCCAAATTTCCATAAATCTAGGGTATCCAAATGAGGCACTTCCCATGGCTTTTTTCCAAATAAATTCAATTTATGAGGAAGTTCAATACCTTGTATAATCATGCGCCTAGCAATGTAAGGAAAGTCAAATTCTTTCCCGTTGTGGGCACATAATATATGATGAGGTCTATTAAAATGTGTTTCTAATAAACTTTTAAATTCCATAAGAAGCATGTGCTCTTCTCCATGAAAAGAAGTTGTTCTAAACGATCTATTGTCTCCTGTTGATTTAAAATATCCTACAGATATACATACTATTTTTCCAAATTCAGCCCAGATTCCTGCCCGTTCATAATAGTCTTCTGGTGTAAACTCATCTTTACGCAAATACTTAGTTTTATCTGCATAAAGTGATTTTGTAGTATCATCTAGTGTATCAAAACTGATCGTTTGTGGTACAGTTTCAATGTCTAGGAAGAGGATGTTTTCAAGTTTTAACTTTGCTATCATGACTTTATTTAAAGCTCTAAAATAAGAAAGTGTTTTAACATATTAGTTATCAATAATTTCTATTGCTTTGTCAAGGAGTTCATCTCTTCCCTCTTTTATCCCTTGTATCGTTGGTTTTACTTCAATATCTGGCACAATTCCCACGCGCTGTGTAGGAGAACCATCTGGATAAAATACCCCAATCCCTGAGATCATTGTTCTTAATCCTCCGGGTAAAAGAATCGCAGATACATTACCGTCTGCACCTGCTGTTGTACTGCCAATAATCGTTGTATTAGGAGCCGCTCTAAAAGCCATGGCTGTGTACTCTGCTTGGCTCTGGCTTAATTCATTTACGAGCACAACCACTTTTCCTTTAAATTTTTCTTTTGCAATATTTCCTGCGCCTATCATAAGGGGAGATCCCATGAGAAATTCTCCAGGATTCTTAAGATTTGGGGTTGTAAACTTGACAAACTCCGTTCCTCTGGGAGCAATAAACTGCCCTAATGCAAACGGCATAAATGCTGAAGGATAATTTCTAATGTCGATGATCATTCCTTTACAATTCAAAAACTCTTTTGCAATTGCCTTAGGATCTTCTCTTGTCACATTTGCTAATGTTACATAGCCTATATTATTCGGCAACATTTTATAACTTTTTACATCATCGCCTGGTACCCGATACCAACTATAAATATCCAATTCTTTTCTCTCATACAGAGGCATCTTTACGTTGATATCTTCTCCATCTCTTGACACGGTCAAATCTAGAGATGCCCCATTCCCTTTAAGAATTTCTGATGAAATATCCCGCATTCTTGCTGCTTGATTAGATGCTGGATAATACGGTATTCTGTCTTCTATTATTTTTGAAGTAGAAACACCATTTATACTTGTAATCACATCTCCAAGTTCTAGATCAAGAGAAGCTTTCATTTCTGGATTATAAAAATCTACAATAACCAGGTTGTTTTCTATAAATTGTAGATGAACAGGAGGATATTTGCTTCCTTTTGTGGCTTCCCATTGATCATCTCCTCCCCACAAATTCGCATGCGTATCCTTGATGTCTCCTATGATTTGAAGTGCTGCAACCTCATACTCCAATTCATTTTTTGCAGTTATAAATCGAGGGATATATTCTTCTAGGACAGCGTTCCAGTCTTTATCCATCACATCTTTATAAGGGAAGTAATAGTGTATCATATTCCAATAACGATAGAGTGATAAGAGTCTAAAACCTGTATCCGGATACTTCATTTCTGTGTAGGGATTTTCATTGGAAAATATGGGATTTCCTATATTACGCGCTTTATTGATATAATAATGTTTTCCTTGAAATCTATTATTGTAAATATATACTAATCGCTCCTGTAGTTCTTTAGATAATCCGCTAGAGGTCATCCAAGCATTATCGGGTTTTAAATACGCTTCTGACGTTGTTTCCTTGCATTTTTTACATGCTGCAACGGGACCATAGGTATCTATCCAAGTAAGGATGCGTTGATCTCTTTCTGAGTCCGCTTTCGCGAAAGCAATCTCTTCCAAAATCCGAAACAACTCGTAATCCCAGTTAATTTCTCCTGTTGCAATAGCTAGATGATGGTATTTAAGAAACCCCCATACTTTTCCTAACACGGTTAGGTTTTTGGCCTCTTGAGGTGTGGGCGTTGACATAGTAAATCGAGATCCCGCATCAAACTCAGTGTCTTTTTGAGCTCCTGAAAGTTCTTTTTCGGGAGCTTTATCAAGCGGCTTACCATCGATGGTAACCTTTAAATTATCTATCCATATTTTTCCTTTGCCAACTAGAATGCCTCCTACCACAATATCGGTGGCTTCATTAGGTTTTAAATCAAGCTCTATCTCGTATTTTTTCCAATCTGTTGTGCCTTTGACACCTCTATTATTCATGTTATCAAAACCAACCTGCGGATCAATACGCATCCATAATCCCCCATATCCATCAGATACATTTTCTGTCTTTAAATAGCCTGTGAGTTTTACTTTTTTTCCTCCAAAAGTCACTGGAATACTAAGTCCCCATGCTTTAAAACCTTTTCCTTCTTTTATGCTTTCTAAAGAGGCGGAATATCTACCCTCCTGAACGACGGTTGAATCAATCCCTACTTTGTACTCATCTCCTCCAAAATTATTCCATTGGGAAGGCACTTGGTTAACTACTTTTTCGAAATTTAAATTGAAAATTTGTGTGTTTTGCGCAGAAATTATACTTGCCACGCAAACAGCAAGGTAAAATAAAGGTAATCTCATATTCGATGTTATTTAGATTTTAAAACTAAGCGGATTTTAGTTTATGAATCAAAACATTGCGTTAAATAACACCATTTTAAGATTTTTCAAGCATCGCATAGGCCTCGTCTACGTAGATAAAAAAGTCTTCTGTAAAAGAGGCTCCAGACACAAAATTTCCTCTCTTATGACCGAGTCTCACAATGATAAGATTGTCTTCTGGAATAGTAATGACATATTGCCCCAGAATACCTCGCATCACAAATATATCTTTATTTTTATGATCGCTAAGCCAGAAACCATATCCATACATATCGTCTTCTGGAAATCTAGGTTGTATCGATTTTGAGACAAAAGAGGCGTCTAAAATCTGTTTTCCATTCCATTTCCCATGGTCTTTATAGAGTTTTCCAAATTTTGCAAAATCTCGTGCGTTACTTGCAATACAGCAATATGTTTTTGCCAATCTGTTTTCTGAATCATCCACTTGCCAAAGTGCTGATTGCTCCATCCCTAGTGGCTTCCAAAAACTTTCTGAAAGATATACTGGTAGCTTCTTTCCTGTAGCTTTTTCTATAACCATCCCTAGTAATTGTGTATTTCCACTCAAGTATTTAAAAGAAGTTCCTGGAGTTTCTGTTACTTTTTGGTTGAGAATAGTCTCAGCAAGATCATCATCATAGTAGGCTCGTGCGGTTACACTAAAGGGACTTGTATAACTCTCTTCCCAGTCTAATCCAGATGACATAGATGATAAATCTCCTACCGTAGTTTTTGCTTCTTTATATTGTTCAAAAAAATCACCTAATGGCTGGTCTAAGCTTTCTATGTATCCCTCTTGAATCGCTTTTCCCAGTAAAGCACTAGTGATACTTTTTGCCATAGAAAAAGAATTTGTTTGAGAGGTAGGGCCATATACTATTTCGTCTTCCTCTGTATACTGCTCATGCCATATACTATCATTTTTTATGATCATAAAAGCTACGGTTCCTAGTTTATTGTGAGTTTCTTGTAGTTTAGGAGTAATCTTGGTTGTGTTGTATGCTTTATGCAAAGGCCATGGTTGCGGCGTTCCGTTTGCTACTTCTTCATTTTCAAAATAAGGATAATCATCTATATAGGCTGTTACATGGCCAGTCATATATACCACTCGAACACCTTTTAAAATGTACTCATAGTCTGTTATATATGCAATGACAACAAGAAGGATGATAATGCTAATAAATCCTTTGAAAAACTTCTTTATAAACTTCATACGAATGGTATATCGTGTTTAAATACTAATATTGATTTTTTGATTAAAAAAGAGACCCTTGCCGCATAAGGCTTTCATGCTCCAACAACCATTTTTTACGGTGCAACCCGCCTGCGTATCCTGTTAATGAGCCATCACTTCCTATCACTCGATGGCATGGGATCACAATGGCGATAGGGTTTTTTCCATTAGCACTTGCAGCTGCACGAATTACCTTAGGATCTCCAAGTGTTTTTGCCATATCTGAATAGGAAGCTGTTTTTCCAAACGGAATGTTTTGTAATGCGCTCCATACCTTTGTCTGAAAAACAGTTCCTTGAGGAGCTAGTTTTAGCTCAAAAACAGTTCTTTTTTTTGTAAAATACTCATTAAGTTGTTTCACCACTCCTTGTAAACTTTCAGGTATAACTGCTGTTGGAGATGTGTCTTTATCTAAAAATGTAATAGCGATTACACCATTATCATCTCCCTCAATTTCCAAAGTTCCTAATGGACTCTTTATGTATACTTTGTGCATACCTAAAGGTATGGTTTTCGCTAAAAAAAGAAAGCCCTTTTTATGAGAAAATCTATTTCTTGCGTATCCTATTGTTTATGAGTAATTTTGACTGCCCCATTAATCTATATAGATGAAGTATAACATATGCTATATCATCCTTTTTTGTTGTTGCATAAAAAACTCTTATGCTCAAGAAAAAACCGTTACTTTAGATAGTATTCATACGTTGAGTTTTCTAGTTTCTGATAACCTCGATAACCTTGAGTACAAAAATGCTATTGAAATTGCTACACAGATTATCGCAGAAGGCGAAAAGCAACAAAATCCTTATTATACTTTTACAGGATATGACCTAATGGGTACTATCAATAGTGAAATGAAGGATACCCTGCAAGCAAGGTTAAACCACGAAAAAGCACTTAAAATTGTAATCGAAAATAAATTAGATTCATTGCTTTCTTGGGCGTATATAAATTTAGGAAATGTAGAATCTGATGGTAAAAAAAATTATCAAAAAGGAATTGATTACTACAAAAAGAGTATTGATCTCAATACTGGAGATAATGAAATAGAAAATATAGATCCTCTTATTAATATTGCGTGGACATATCTAGATGAAAATTTACCTGATAAAGCGCTTCCTTATCTTTTACAAGTAGAAAATATATATAAAAAAGATACCATTTATCCTAGAGAAATTGCCGACACAAAGACTTTACTAGGAAGATATCATGCTCAGAAAGGAAATTACAAATTAGCTGAAGAAGCTTTCTTGGAAGTGGAGAAGGTTCTTAAAACAGAAAAATATCCTTCTGTTGCCTTAGAGTTTTACAAATATTACGGTCACCTTTCTGAAATACAAGGGGATTATAAAAAAGCATACGAGTTACTTAAAAAAGCTAAAGAGCTAGACGACAAAAAGTATGAGCGTGATAAATTAAGAGAGGTACAAGCTGCTAACGCCCGCTTCAATATTAAAGAATATGAACGGACTATTGCCTCAGCAAAAAAAGAGCAGATTATAAGCGATCAATTATTTGAAAAATCTAGAGATCTGCGTAATATATTAATTTTGGCTTCCAGCATTCTATTAATTGCTTTGATTGCTATATTTTTTGCTTTTAAATCTCGAAAAAAATATATCAAACGTCTACACGAAAAGAATAATCAATTAATGGCAGCTAAAGATAATGCTGAACGGTTATCACAACTCAAAACACAGTTTTTTTCTACTGTTAGTCACGAATTACGTACGCCGCTATATGGGGTCATTGGGCTCGCCTCTATTTTATTGGAAAATGAAACTTCAAAAAATAAAGAAGATCTTAAATCTTTAAAATTCTCAGCAGATTATTTACTAGCGCTTATTAATGATGTCCTTCTCATCAATAAAATGGATGCCAACGGGATAACATTAGAAAAAACATCCTATAGATTATCGAGTCTTGCCAGAAGTATTACACGTTCTTTTGAATTTAGTTTAGAGCAAAATAATAATAAAATCCATCTGCATATTGATAAAAATCTACCTGACAAACAAATAGGAGATTATGTACGGCTTTCTCAAATATTAATGAATCTTATCGGAAACGCGATCAAATTTAATGAAGATGGAAATATATGGGTTTCTATTAACCTTATAGAAAAAACCAAAGAAGGTTTATACAAGACAAAATTTACAGTTAAAGATGATGGTATTGGAATCCCTTTAAGTAAACAAAAATCAATTTTTGAGGAATTCTCTCAAGTCGAAAATCGAAATTATAATTATCAAGGAACAGGACTTGGTTTGCCTATCGTTAAAAAACTTTTGGCATTATACAACAGTGAAATCATCTTAGAGAGTGAAATGGGCAAAGGATCTACATTTACTTTTACTATTGATATAGAAGCAAATACCACTGATGAACCTACAGAAGAAATTGAAAATTATAAACAAGGAGATGCTATTCATATTTTTGAAAACGTCCATATCCTAGTGGTAGATGATAATCGAATTAACCAAAAAATAACCCAAAAAATCCTTGAGAAACGACAATTTAAATGTTCGCTCGCTGATGACGGCGAACAAGCTATTTCTCTTGTAAAAGAAAATAATTACGATCTTATCCTTATGGATATACACATGCCTAAGGTAGATGGCGTGCAAGCCACAAAAGCCATTAGGAAGTTTAATCAAGAAATTCCAATCGTAGCGCTTACCGCTGTAGAATTAGATGAAATGAGAGCTACAATTATGAATTCAGGCATGAATGATATCATATTAAAGCCTTACGATATCTCTCAGTTCTTGACTACGATATTACGCAACCTAAATAAAGCACTTTCAAAATCTAAGCGCTAGATGTATCTACCATCCGCTATAGTCTGGAGGTATAATGTCATTGAGATTAAGGTATACGATAATTTGTCCTCTATGATGCGTAAGATGATCTTGAAGTAAATTTAGTATTTGAAGCTTAGATTTAGGACCTGCAAAAAAGCTTACGGTTGTTTTTAGTTCTTCTACAGAAGTTTTTTCAACAAGTGCATATACCTCATCAAAAGATTTTATTAATGCATTTATAATTGCTTGTTTACCTAAGGGTACATTTTGGGAAAGTGAATTTCTATCAAAATCACTAGCAGAAAAATAAGTGTTTCCTAACCAAAGCATATTTCCTCTCATGTGTAATAACTGAGCTCCAAAATTCATTTCCCTTTCTGTAGGAGCATAAGTATATTTATCTTCAGGCATTGCCTCTGCAATGGCTATCAAATAGTTTTTTGAATTTTCCCATTTTTCAAGAAAAGCGTCTTTGGGATTATCTTGTTGCCCATAGGTAAACGTGGTTACTATATAAAAAAGCACACATAGTAATTTATTCATCTGAAACGTTATTTTCATCTAATAAGCCTAACCCTTTTGCTCTCTTTTCCCAGTTTTTTCTTGCTAGTGTCTGTAAATCTGCCACGCGATCACTCTCATCCATAATTTCCATTCCTAAGAGTGTCTCAATAACATCTTCCATCGTCACTAAGCCACTTGTACTGCCATATTCATCAACAACTAAGGCAATATGGTTTTTTGTAGAAATGAGTTCCTCAAATAAAGATGGTATTGGCAAATTACGATTTGTAATCATAATAGGACGTTGTAAATCTGCTAGTGTTTTTTGATGATTATCAAGAGCCATTTCTCTATATACTTCACTCTTGAGTACAATGCCCGTGATGTGATCTATGTTTTTATCGTAAATAGGAATTCTAGAAAAACGTAATTCTTGATTTTCCTTAAAAAAATCACTTACTGTTGTTTGAGACGCAGCCGTTTTCATGACTGTGCGAGGTGTCATCACATCTTTTGTAAGGACATCTTTAAAAGAAAGCAAGTTATTTAAAATCTTACTTTCTGATTCTTCAAAGACACCTTCATCACTTGCCATTTGTGCCATCGCTGTAAAATCCTCTCTACTTAAAATACTACCTCCATGTCCTTTTCCTCCTACAAGTTTTGTGGTGCGTTGTAACAACCAAAGAATCCCCGTCCATTTAAGCGGAAAAATAAGCACCTTCAATGCTTTTGCAGTAAAGTTAGCTAGTTGTCTCCAATAGGTCGCTCCTATGGTTTTAGGTATGATCTCTGATGCAACAAGTATAAGAAATGTCATAATCCCAGAAACAAACCCCACAAAATTGATACTCAGGAATTCAAAATCGGGATACAGATCGGCAGCGACTTTACCTACCATCATTGCCCCAACAGTGTGCGCCAGTGTATTTAAGGTTAATATCGCAATAAGAGGTTTATCTACATCTTTTTTTAATTCTTCAAAATAGGTGGCATATCCTTTACCTTCACTTTTTTTTATATTGATAAATGTAGGAGAGATGCTTAATAGCACTGCTTCTAGTATAGAGCATAAAAAAGAAAAGAAAATAGAAATGGTTGCCCAAAAAAGGAGTTGACCCATGGTATATAAAAGTATTTATGTAAAGGTAAATAAATTGTAGGAAACTCCGTGAATTGTACTTAGCCGTATTGCTTTTATTATATTTAAATTTTTCGCATAAAAAAAGGCGGAAAGATCCACCTTTTTTTGCCCCAAATCTACCATGAACTTAACCTACTTATGCTATGGCTTTGCTAATATAAGATTGATTTACAACCGTGCAACATCTTTTAGACAAACTACACGATTTTTAGACCAAATACACAAATATTTGTGTATTTGTGATTTACTTAAGACTGATCTAATAGGCTCTAGCACTATTTCCCTCCATATAATTGATAAAAGCACGATTTACAACGCGATTACCTCCATTGGTAGGATAATTACCCGTAAAATACCAATCCCCTAAATTTTTGGGACATGCTTTATGCAGGTTATCTACGGTTTGATAGATAATCTCTACTTCCGTCTGTACGGTCTCATCTACTAATAATTCTGATATTTTTGCTGATATTTCCTTGTCTATAAAAGGTGCATAAATATCCTTTACAAAATTTTGTACATTCTTATCTTTAAGCTCTACCTGAGCTTTACACTTCTCATACACTTCGGTAATAGTCGCTTCTTTCCCATTTTCTTTAAGTAATGCTATGGCCGCTCTAAAAGCAATAAAATCTTCCAACTTAGCCATATCAATACCATAGCAATCTGGATACCGTATTTGTGGTGCAGATGAGACTACGATAATCTTTTTAGGATTAAGTCGTGCTAACATTTTTATGATACTCTTTTTAAGGGTAGTTCCTCGCACAATACTATCATCTATAATAACTAGCTTATCTTCTGGCTGAATAACACCGTAAGTGATATCATATACATGAGCTACAAGATCATCACGGCTACTATCTTCTGTAATAAATGTTCTTAATTTTGCGTCTTTTATAGCAATCTTTTCTGTTCTTAGCTTTCGCGAAAGTATTCCCTCGATAGCTTCCTGATCTAGATGGTCTTTTGCTGCTAGTATTTCTGCTCCCTTTTGTTTATTAAGCTCATCTTGAGCCGCTTCTACGAGACCGTAAAAAGAAGTTTCAGCTGTATTAGGAATAAAACTGAAGACCGTATTCTTGGTATCGTGATCTATACTTTTAAGTACATCTGGCATTAATAGTCTTCCTAGTAATTTACGTTCTTTATAGATTTCAGCATCACTCCCTCTTGAAAAATAGATGCGTTCAAACGAGCATGCTTTTCGCGTAAGCGGTTCTAATACCTTTTTAATGCTAAGTAATCCGTTTTTCTTTACGATAAGTGCACAACCTGGCTCTAGTTCTTTTACATCCTTGAAACCAACATTAAATGCTGTTTGAATGACTGGACGCTCACTAGCTACCACAGCAACCTCATCATCTTCATAATAATAAGCGGGTCGGATTCCTGCAGGATCTCTCAATACAAATGCATCACCGTGACCTAAGAGTCCCACCATTGCATAGCCCCCATCCCAATCTTTTGAAGCTCTTTTTAAGATTTTTTCAACCTTTAATCGTTCAGCAATTTGAGGAGAAGCTTGTTGCTTGTTGTATCCTTCTTTCTTTAATTTCTTATATAATTTTGCCACCTCATCATCTAGGAAATGTCCTATTTTTTCCATGACAGTGATTGTATCTGCCTGCTCTTTTGGGTGTTGTCCTAACGAAACTAACTTCTTAAAAAGCGTGCTTACATTGGTCATATTAAAATTACCCGCCACGATTAGGTTACGGTGCATCCAGTTATTTTGTCTTAAAAAAGGGTGTACACTTTCTACACTATTTTTACCAAAAGTGCCGTATCTCACATGTCCTAAAAGTACTTCTCCTAAATAAGGTACATTACTTTTTTGCCAATCTACATCATCTTTACGATCAGGATTTGCTGTCATCACCTCATTGATACGACCATTGATTTGCGCAAAAATATCCTGTATAGGTTGTTGCTCAGTTGAACGCTGTCTTGAAATATAACGTTCCCCTGGATTCATATCTAATTTAATACTTGCAAAACCAGCCCCGTCTTGACCACGGTTGTGCTGCTTTTCCATCATTAAATACATTTTATTTACGCCATAAAAAGCAGTGCCATATTTTTCTTTATAAAATGCCAGTGGTTTTTTAAGTCGTATAAGGGCGATTCCACATTCATGCTTTATTGCATCACTCATAGTAGGTATACTTTATATAGTATTATATAGTAAAAGCAAATACGCCCCAAAAATTTGGAGCGCATTTATATTAATTAAGTTCTATTTCAAACTGCGTAAGTTGTTTAAACTGTTGCAAGCGTTTTCTTATTTCTTCGGTGGTTATATTTTCTAGTCGTTCAGTCCCAAATTTTTCTACGGTAAACGAAGCAAGACACGATCCATAAATCAATGCTTGTTTCATATTTTCAAAGGTAATATCTCCACTACTAGCTAGAAAACCAGCAAATCCACCTGCAAAGGTATCTCCAGCACCCGTTGGGTCAAATACTTCCTCCAGTGGTAATGCTGGAGCAAAAAACACTTCATTATCGTGAAAAAGTAATGCTCCATGTTCCCCTTTTTTGATAACCACATACTGAGGTCCCATCTCGTGTATTTTTCTTGCCGCAGTGACTAAAGAATATTCTCCACTTAATTGACGAGCTTCTTCATCATTTATAGTAATGACATCTACTTTCTTTAAGGTGGTTTTAAGTTCTTCTAGTGCAATGTCCATCCAGAAATTCATGGTGTCTAGAATAACCAACTTAGGATCACTCATCTGCTCTATCACGCTTAGTTGTACGGTAGGCTGTAAGTTACCTAACATCACGATCTCTGCATCTTGATAAGACACGGGAACTTTAGGATCAAAATCGCCCAATGTATTCAACTCTGTTACAAGCGTGTCTCGAGTATTCATATCATTATGATATTTACCACTCCAGAAAAAGGTTTTTCCTCCTTTTACTATTTCAAGTCCTTCTACATTTATATTTTTATTCGTCAATACATCTATGTATTCTTGAGGGAAATCTTCCCCTACAATAGAAACAATAGATGAGTCTACTTTAAATTGAGAGGCAGCAAGACCTATATACGTGGCAGCACCACCTAAAATTTTATCTGTTTTACCAAAAGGAGTTTCGATAGCATCAAATGCGCACGTACCAACAATAACTAATTTACTCATCTATTTTTTTTGCAAAGATATTGTTTTTAAAAAAAAGAAAAACACCAAATCGAATGTCAATTTTAAGACCCTTATCAACCTACCTCTGATTTGTAATAAATATCAAAAAAATGTGCTCTTACCACCTTTAAAGAGGTTATTTTCTGCCAAAATCTGCAGGAATCTCTCCCCACGCCTTTGTTTCCCATTTTACAATCTTCGTTGTGTATGAGTTTGTTCTAAGCCATTGTTCTGCACGACGCACTAAGTCATATACGTCTTTATTGCGAGGCGTTTCTTGAAGTTTTGTATTACATGTTTTCTTTTTTACCCATCCTATTGCAATACGAGAATCTGAATAAATGAGACGATCACTTCCTATTTTTTTCAAATACGCAAGTCCATGTACGAGTGCTAAAAACTCTCCTATATTATTAGTTCCCTGCTTAAATGGCCCTTGATGAAAAAGCTGTTTTGTGGTTTGAGTGTCTACTCCTCTATATTCCATAACCCCTGGATTACCACTACTTGCGGCATCTACAGCGATAGAATATAAATTTGGCTCTCCATATTTGACCTTTTCTTCAGGGGTGAGGACTTTCTTTTTTTTTGAAGATCCTTTTACGTCTGCATAGTCTTTATTATAGGCGGTTTTTGCTTCTGCAAAGGTGGGGAACGATTTATATTGAGCACCCGCGTAGCCGTCTATCATCGCTTTGCAATCTTTCCAGCTCAAATAGATTCCAGGTTTCTTGCCTTGCCAGACAACATAAAATTTTTCTTTCTTCTTGCTCATGGTGCTGCCCGCGAAAGCGGTATCCTTTCATTTCCGCGAACCTTCCTTTGGTAGGCAGGGGATGGAAATTTCATCATTATAATTTATCAAATAACATTTTTTCAATGACAACTGGAAAATGTTCATATTCTAGTTGATGTACTTTTTGTGCAATAGTCTCTGGGGTGTCTTCCTCAGTTACTACTACTTTTTCTTGAAAGAGATACGTTCCTTTATCATATTCTGGCGTTACTTTATGTATGGTAATTCCTGTATAGGTTTTTTTCCCTTTATGCGCTTTCGCGAAAGCGTATACAGCCTCGTGTACATGCTTTCCATACATGCCTTTGCCTCCAAAATCAGGTAATAATGCTGGATGAATGTTTATAATTTGATCTGGAAACAAATTAATAATTTTTTCTGGAAAGAGCCATAAAAAACCTGCGAGTACAATGAGATCAGGTTGAATTGCTTGTAAAAGAAGTGCTACATGGTCTGTATCATACAACGCTGATCTGTTAAAACTAAGGGCACTTATTTTGCTCTTGTTAGCGCGCTCTAAAACTTTGGCATCCTTGTTGTTAGTGAGCACCTGCACAACTTGAGCATCCGTACGACCCTTAAAATGATCAATAATACGCTGGGCATTTGTACCGTTACCCGAAGCAAAAATTACAATACGTTTCATATATGTATGATCCTGTTATAATGTGCAAAACAAACGATTATTATTAACAATTTGAAGGTTTTTTTTAGAGAAATTATTTATTATTTACGTAAATTACCTTCATATTTTTGTGCCAATAGTGATCAAACCATAAAGGTTTGTTATTTTTGCCACTTAATTAAAAATTAAATTTAGAAATTATGTCAGACATTGCATCAAGAGTAAAGGCGATCATCGTAGACAAATTAGGCGTAGATGAGAACGAAGTTGTAACCGAAGCGAGCTTCACAAACGATTTAGGTGCCGATTCACTAGACACTGTTGAACTTATCATGGAATTTGAAAAAGAATTTGATATCCAAATTCCGGACGACCAAGCAGAGAACATTGCTACGGTAGGTCAAGCAATTTCATACATAGAGGACGCAAAATAAGTCTTAAACTTATGGAGTTAAAGCGAGTAGTAGTTACTGGACTTGGTGCACTTACACCAATAGGAAATAATATTCAAGAGTACTGGGATGGATTATCCTCAGGAAAAAGTGGGTGTGCTCCTATTACCTATTTTGATGCCGAAAAGTTCAAGACAAAATTTGCTTGTGAACTTAAAAACTTTAACGCTCTAGACTTTTTTGATCGTAAAGAAGTTAGAAGGTTAGATAGATTTGCCCAGTACGCATTGGTGGCTTCAGACGAAGCCATCAATGATGCTGGTATCGATCTAGAAAAAGTTGACAAATTCAGAGTAGGAGTCATTTGGGGTGCTGGTATAGGTGGTCTAGAGACCTTCCAAGATGAAGTTATCAATTTTGCTGAAGGTGATGGTACACCAAGATTCAATCCATTTTTTATTCCTAAAATGATTGCAGATATTGCTCCTGGTAATATCTCTATCAAGCACGGTTTTATGGGACCTAACTATACAACGGTCTCTGCATGTGCTTCTTCTGCAAATGCAATGATTGATGCCATGAACTATATACGTTTAGGGCATTGTGATATTATTGTAACTGGAGGTAGTGAAGCCGCTGTAACAAAAGCCGGTGTAGGAGGATTTAATGCGATGCATGCCTTATCAACAAGAAATGAAGACCCACAAGGAGCATCAAGACCTTTTGATGCCACCCGTGACGGATTTGTCTTGGGAGAAGGTGCTGGAGCATTAATACTAGAAGAGTATGAACATGCAAAAGCTAGAGGAGCTCATATCTATGCAGAAGTTGTAGGTGGAGGTATGTCTAGTGATGCATACCACATGACTGCACCACATCCCGATGGAATTGGTGTAGAAAGAGTGATGCATAATTGTCTTAATAACGCTGGGATGAAACCAGAAGATGTAGACCATATTAATACGCATGGAACCTCTACCCCTCTAGGTGATGTAGCCGAACTAAAAGCGATCACAAAAGTTTTTGGAGATCACGCAAAAAACATCAATATCAATTCTACAAAATCAATGACTGGACACCTTTTAGGTGCTGCTGGAGCTATAGAAGCCATCGCTTCTATATTAGCTATGAAACATAGCTTAGTGCCTCCTACTATTAATCATAGTGTCGTAGATGAAAATATTGATCCTTCATTTAATCTTACTTTAAATAAGGCACAACCTAAAGAAATTAATATAGCCATGAGTAATACCTTCGGTTTTGGAGGTCATAATGCTTGTGTGTTATTTAAAAAAATTGACGCTTAATAATACTATGAGCGCCATAAAAAAAATATTTACTTCCCGTTCAAATGCGAACGGGATTTTTTTTATGCGTATGCAAAGTATTTTAGGGTTTAAGCCTAAAGATATAAGCCATTATGAAAAGGCTTTTACTCATAGATCATTAGGTCTTAAAAAAGAAGATGGTAACCCCTTAAACTATGAACGATTAGAGTTTTTAGGAGATGCTATGCTTGGAGCTGTCATCGCTGCACACCTCTTTGAAGCGGTGCAGGGAGGCAATGAAGGATATCTTACAAAGATGCGCTCAAAAGTAGTAAGTAGAAAACACTTGAATGAATTAGGGAGTGAACTTAACTTATTGCGCTATATAAAAGCGAATATCCCTAAAGAAAATTTTGGTGCAAATATTCATGGAAATCTTTTTGAAGCTCTTATTGGTGCTATTTATCTAGACCGAGGATATCCGTACTGTAAAAAGTTTATATACAAGCGTATTATTAACCCATACGTAGATATAGAAAAACTTGAAGGACGTATTATAAGCTATAAAAGTGTCCTTATTGAATGGTGTCAAAAAGAAAAAAAGACATTTAAGTTTGACACTTTTGAAGACACGGGAAAAGACACCGTAAAACACTTTGCCGTTAAATTATATATTGATGATAAAATCATAGCGAAGGCTAGGGCTACCTCTAAGAAAAAAGCTGAAGAAATTGCATCTAAACGTGCTTTTTATGTATTTCAAAGGCAAATTGAGGGAAAATAACACTCTTTGTTAAGATTTTATTTACATTTGTTATAAGTAAGGGCCCTAACTCTGTATGTATTTTCGTTTACCTAAAAAATATTATTCGGTTTTCGCACTATTTGTCATCGTAAGTAGTGTTCTTGTTTTTTGGGGTGATTCCTACATCACTGAAAAAGAAAAAATAAACAGAAAAGTACAATTAGAAAAAATAAACAAAAAAACAGCATCAGACTTTCAAAACGCGCTTAATAATTATGTGACATTGATGTCTGGAATACGATCATATGTTAAGCTTTCAGACGAATTTCCCTCACAAGAACAACTCCATACATTTGTAAATTATCAACTATCCAGTATTCCGATAGATAGTAGTTATATTATTTCTTATGTAGATACATCACATATTTTTAAATACTCTTTTACCAAAGATCAGATAAATCCAAGCAATCTTATTGGGACTTCAGTTAAAAAGCTTGTGAATGAAAAGGGTATTGAATTAATGGAAAAAAAGCTTAAAAAATATGATTATGTTGCTTTTAATCCATATAATATTATAGAAGGTCGTGTGGGGTTACCTATTGCTTTTAAGGCTAAAAAAAATCAAAACAAAAGAACTGGTTATTTTTCTATCATTAAGGATTTCAAACCTATTATCGATCGTGTATATTATAACATAGATACCTCTAAATATGTGTTTAGATTTAAAACTTCTACAGGAATTGAGTTTGACAGAGAGCGTGTATACGACGGTAAAACAATACACAATACCAGAGAAGATGATCAATATTGGAGAAACTTCGATGTTCATAATGAACATTTTATACAAACTCAAATCCCCTTTTTAAATAAAAAATTCATCATTGAAACTGCCTATAAAGAACCCTATAAGAGGAATCCTAGGTTATTATTCTTAATGATATTATGGTATACATTACTTTTAAGTTTTATGCTATTTATTATTGTTCAATTATACATCTACAAGCGTAAAAATAAAATTATAGATAGGCAAAAAAAAGAATTATCTGAAGTTGTTGCCACCAAAAATAAGTTCTTTACAATTATTGCGCATGATCTTAGAAGCCCTCTCTCTTCGGTCATTAACTTTTTAGATCTTCTCAAACAAGAACAAAATCCAAATAATCAAACGAGTCAAATTATAGACGCTTTGGAGGATTCTAGTAAAAACAGTCTTTCTCTATTAGATAATTTACTAAAATGGTCAAAAATTCAGACGGGTAAAATCCATTATAGCCCAAAAAAAATAGATGTTCTAGGAATTATAAAAGATCAAATAAAGATTCAAGAGCAACAAGCTCTCAGAAAAAACATTAATATTATTATAGAAGCGAGTACGGATAGTAAAGTAATGGCTGATAAAAATATGATCGCTACGGTTATTCGTAATTTATTATCTAATGCTATTAAATATTCTCATCAAAATGGAATTATTGTCATAGAAATAAACAAAGTGGATTCCTTTTTCTCTTTTAGTATTGAAGACAATGGTATTGGTATATTAGAAAAACACAAGGATGCTCTTTTTGATGTAACCAAAGTAACGACTCAACAAGGAACTTTACAAGAAAAAGGATCTGGACTAGGTCTCATCATTTCTAAACAATTTATCGAAATACATAATGGAACGTTGTCTATAGAAAGTGTCTATGGCAAGGGAACAATAGCTTCTTTTACAATTCCCTTGTAGAATCTTCTCTTTAATTACTTCACTCAAACGTTTGCGTATCTTATTATAGTAAGATTGTCGCATATATCCACGCTCAATAATACGGTTTTATGTATCTTTAAATTTCGTAGTCATGTTATGGGGACATTCAAATTAGTATTAGACGATGATTATGGGTATGACTTTACGCTTATTGCTATACACGGCGCTATAGAGTCTTACTACCTTGCCTATTTACTTAATCATCATCTAAAACTTAGACTTAAAAGAAGCAAAAATGATTTAGTTATAAATCACAATATTATTTCTGCCCGATTTCCTATTTATGAGTATCATAATGAGCAATTATATACAACTTATCATCTCTTTAATAACCATACCAAAATAACAAAAGAGCATGATCATAATCTTTCGGGTCTATTTGAATCTAAAACGTCTACAGAAAGGCGTTTCTTTTTAGAAGATTTACCCCGTGTGGATTATTTATTAAAAATAAAAGAAGAAGGAAGTAGCTTTCCGCAAACTAAAACACTGAAAGTACTTAACCAAATATCACAAATTGTAACCGCGTATACAGTTGACGTAAATCAACTTAAAACGAAAGAAAACTTAATTTTTGAATAATGCCAACTAGAAAAAAAACCAAAATTGTTGCTACCTTAGGTCCTGCAACTAGTACTGAAGAGGTCCTTTTAAAAATGATGCAAGAAGGGACTGATGTTTTTAGAATTAATTTTTCACATGCAGACTATCAAGATGTAACAGAACGCATCGAAATGATTAGAAAACTGAGTGAAAAACACAAGCTAAATATATCTATCCTTGCAGACCTCCAAGGCCCAAAACTAAGAGTGGGACGTATGAAAGAAGAGGTTGTTGTAAACCCTGGTGATAAAATTACCTTTTCAACAAAAGAAGAGTTTGAAGGAACTAAAGATAGAGTCTATATGAACTATCAAAAATTTCCTCAAGATGTGAAAAAAGGAGAACGTATTCTTTTAGACGATGGTAAACTGATGTTTGAAGTTTTAAAAACAGATGGTAAATATGAAGTAGAAACCAAAGTAATTCAAGGAGGACCACTTCGTTCAAAGAAGGGGGTGAACCTTCCCAATACAAATATTTCCTTACCAGCACTTACAAAAAAAGATGTAAAAGATGCCATTTTTGCTATTAGTCAAAAAGTGGATTGGATTGCTCTTTCTTTTGTTCGTCATGCTGAAGATTTAAAACAACTACAAGCTATAATTGATGAGCACTCAGATCATAAAATTCCGATTATCGCAAAAATTGAAAAGCCTGAAGCTGTCGAAAATATAGATAAAATAGTCGCTTACTGTGATGGATTGATGGTTGCCCGTGGAGATTTAGGTGTAGAGATTCCTGCTGAAGAAGTGCCTCTTATTCAAAAGAAACTTGTATTAAGAGCAAAAAAGGCGCGTATTCCAGTAATCATCGCCACTCAAATGATGGAAACTATGATCTCTAGTCTTACTCCGACTCGTGCAGAGGTAAATGATGTTGCAAACTCTGTAATGGATGGAGCAGATGCTGTAATGCTAAGTGGAGAAACTTCTGTAGGACAATATCCTGTTCAAGTGATCCAAAAAATGACATCTATTCTCAAAAATGTAGAGGATTCAGAACTTATTCAAGTACCACAAGATCCACCACATATTCGTACAAAAAGATATATCACAAAGGCGATATGTTATCATGCAGCTCATATGGCAAACGAGATCAGTGCAAAAGCAATCTCAACACTCACAAATAGTGGATATACTGCCTTTCAAATATCTGCATGGAGACCACAAGCGCACATCCTCGTATTTACATCAAACAAACGTATCTTAACACAACTCAACCTTTTATGGGGTGTGAAAGCTATTTTTTACGATAAATATGTAAGTACAGACGAAACCGTAGAAGATGTAAATCAAATGGCATTTGATATGGGGTTTGTGAAAAAAGGAGATATGCTTATTAACTTAGCAGCAATGCCTATTGTAGAAAAAGGAATGGTGAATACATTACGTGTTTCCGAAGTTTAAAAATAAGTTTCTAACATAAAAAAAGCGTTCATTCGAACGCTTTTTTTATGTTAGAAACTTATTTGCTATTTTGAAAGCTCCACCTCTTTTACAATATATCCTTTTGATTTTCTTTCTATGGTAACACTCCTACTATAATCTCTTAATTGATATGTATACACTATAGACATTATTTCTGACGCTCCGTCTTTGTTAACAGCGACTTCATCTTTAAATGTTTTCTCTCTTTTATTTGAGTTTGCAATCACTTCTGATGATTTTTTTGATACAAGATCTAATGAAATGCCTTTAGGTAGATCAAATAATTCTTTAGTAATACTATAAGCTTCTACCCAGCTTGATGCTGGTAATTCTATTTGGGTTGTCATACCGTAGGTCTCTCCTTTAGGATTTTTTGTTTTCGTTACGTTAACTGTATGTTCTTTGGTAGAAATACGTTTTGCATAGCCTTCTACCGACTCTCCGTCCTGTGGAGGAGCCAGTCGTGTAAGATAACCATCAAAAACAAAACCTTTAGCACCTTGGTACGCCACTTCAATCATATTTCCAGTAATTCCTGAGATTGTCATCGTAGTATGTGCTGGAGAACTTAGGTGTTCTACTTGTGCGCCATAAGGAAGTGTCAATATCTTTTTTGAGCGTAGATTGGTTCCAGATCGTAAGGAAAGTCCGCTTGTAGCATTTACGTAGAATAAAGAGGCTACAGGAGCTTCAATAGAAGTATCTAATTGGGCTAATAATGGTTTTGTGGAAGTAATCTCACTCGTTGTCTCTGAAGGAGTCTGAGTGTTGTTGTCTGTGGTTTCTGATTGTTTTTTTGTGCAGCTAGTAAATAAAATAGTAGCTGTGGCGATTGCTGCGATGATGATTTTCATAATAAATAGGTTTTAGTTAAACATTTTATTATGAAACACACTTAGCGTGCCATTATTTTAATTGTTTTTGTTAAAAAATTGATAATTATCTAATAATTTAACATAAAACTAATTTATTTTTAACTAAAACCGAAAACCTAAAGCAATAAACCATTCTCCTGTTTTTACTTCGGGGCTATACGTGTATTTCAATTCAAGAGGACCTAAAAAGGTATCCATTCCATATCCTAAAGCATATCCTGTGTAGTCTGGGCTTGTAAGCCATTCTTCCGATGGGAAAAGATTATACCCTGCATTAGCAATATTTACTGCCACATTAAAATGATTCTTTTTAACAAACTCATAATCCAAGGAAAAATCTGCTTTTACATACCCATCACCAGCAATACTTATAAAATCGTACCCATAAAAAGGAACTAGGTTATTAATTTTTTTATTACCGTATCCCCCTAGAAAAAAATCAAGCGAACGCACATCTTCTCCTCCTAGCTTAAACCCTCCACTGATTCCAGTAAGTAGGGTAAACTTATCACTAATACTTTTAGCATAAAGGAAATAAGCATTTGCAATAGAAAACTCCGTGAAATTTTCATTAAAATCTGAAGAAAATAGCGTCAAATCAAAGTCTCCGTCAAAATAAAAACCTGATGTAGGAAAATATTTATTGTCTAATGAGTCAAATTTCAGTTGACCATACGCTCCAAAAAAATGGCTTTTTTCAAAAACAAAACCAGTGATATTGTCGCCAGCATTAATTGTTTCTGTCTCTACATCAAGAAATTTGTGTTGTACCCCTAAATCTAGAGAAAATTGCTTTACAAAGAGCGTTTGTAAGTAGATCTGATTAGTGATATCTTGATATTCTAATGTAACCCTATTAATTCCTGTTAAATCTACAGCACCTACAGTTTCTATAAGTCGAGCGTTCACCCCTTTTTCAAAGGTATTGTACGTAGATCGTAATCCTAAACTCCAGTAATATCCTTTGTCTATGTAATAATTAAAGGCATATCGTATATTATCACCTACAATAAAATCAAAGGTGGCAATATCATTGTCAAAAAGCACGCGCTTTCTTGTGTAATTAATAAGCGCTGCACTTCGATATAAATCATCATAATGAATTCCCAACCCTATAGACTGCTTGCTTTTCGATTCTTGAATATCAAATTGTAGTAAGGTTCCCTCAGGTATTTTTTTTAACCGATACCCGATCCGATCAAAGTTTTCTGTGGCAGATAAATTATTAATCCCATTACTAAACTGCTCATAATCTATCGTTACGGGAGGATCTAATTGGAGTTTTCCTAGAATATAAGATCGCGTGTATTCTTTATTCCCTCTTAAAATAATAGCATCTATGGCAATACTATCTTTAAGTTTTGGAAGTATACGCTTTCGCGAAAGCGCACCCTGTCTCAATGCAATTTCTTTTAAGGCATCCAACTGCTTACGTGCCTCTGTCTCTCCTCGATCAATAATGGTATTTTTCTCATCAAAATCTACGACGGTAAAACCTGCGACATCAGGACGTATGTATACATCTGTGCTATCACGCTTCCCTTCCATTTCTTTGATGGTACGATAATTATTAATTTGTAGAAAGATCTCAGGAGCCGTCGTAAGTTGATCCCTTTTACGGAGGTCATCCTGTACATCAACGCCTATGATAATATCGACTCCTTTTGCTCTAAGCTCATCTATAGGATAATTATTTACAACACCCCCATCTATCAAAATCCGATCTCCCAATGTAACTGGTTTGAACAAGGTGGGTAATGCCCCACTCGCACTTATGGCCTCGGGTAAAAATCCAGTATCAAGAATTACTTGTTCTGCCTTTTCTATATCGGTTGCTACACAGAAAAAGGGAATGGGTAGTTGTGTAAAATCTTCTGTATCACTTACGTGCTCTAGGAGTCGTATTAATAAATTATAGGTGTTTTGCCCTTTTGAAATTGATTGTGGTAAGGAAAGCTTAAAGTTGTCAAAGGGCAAAGAAATCGCAAACTTCTCTGAGGCTTCTTTTTCATAAAACGTCTTTGCCTTTCTAGGTAAATCATCTTGGATTACCATGGAAAAATCTATAATTCTAAAAAGAGAATCTAGTTGTTTTGCGCTATATCCAGAAGCATACAGACCGCCTACAATGGCTCCCATGCTTGTTCCCGCTATATAGTCCACACGCACACCTGCTTCTTCCAGTACTTTTAAAACACCCACGTGCGCAAGTCCTTTGGCTCCTCCACCGCTCAGAACCACACCAACTTTTATATCTTGCTCACTAGCTACCTGAGCGCTTAAAGAAAGCACTACAAAGAGTAACAAAAAAGTAACTTTTAATTTCATTCTTTTGTATGATAGTGATTATAAATAATCGCTGCTTTTGCCGCTCCAACAACTTCTGTAAGACTCTTTTTACTCGCTGTTTTTACTTTTGATACCGACCTATAATGTTTTAATAATGTGACAATAGTTTTTTCTCCAATACCCGAAATAACCTCTAATTCTGTTCCTAACGCTGCATTACTTCTTTTATTTCGGTGAAATGTAATCCCAAAACGGTGGGCTTCATTACGCAGCTGCTGTATAATTTTAAGGCTCTCACTCTTTTTATCTAAGTATAAGGGAATGCTATCACCCGGGTAATATATTTCTTCCAATCTTTTTGCAATACCAACAATCGCTATTTTTCCTCGGAGTCCTAGGGTTTCTAGTGCTTTTAAACCACTTGAAAGCTGACCTTTTCCCCCATCTACAATAATGAGTTGCGGTAGCGGCTCATCTTCCTCAAGTAACCGTCTATACCGCCTGAAAACCACTTCCTCCATACTTGCAAAATCATCAGGGCCTTCTACGGTTTTTATATTAAATTTACGATAGTCTTTTTTACTTGGTTTTCCATTTTTGAAAACAACACAAGCCGCTACAGGATTACTCCCTTGTATGTTTGAGTTATCAAAACACTCTATGTGTCTAGGCTCTTTTGATAATCTTAAATCAGCTTTCATCTGAGCCATGATCCGGTTGGTATGACGATCTGGGTCTACAATCTTGGTTTGTTTAAAACGCTCCATTCTGTAATACTTGGCATTGCGTTCTGAAAGCTCTAAGATGCGTTTCTTATCTCCTAACTTAGGAACCGTCACTTTTAGAGCATCTCCTACCTCAACGTCAAAAGGCACATAAATCTCTTTGGATTGAGAGTCAAACCGCTGCTGAATTTCAATAATGCCTATTTCTAATAACTCCTTATCTGTCTCATCTAACCGCTTTTTAAGCTCCAACGTATGAGATCTAATAATAGCTCCATGAGCTAATTGTAAAAAATTCACATAGCCATATCCCTCGTCACTGATGATAGAAAACACATCTACATTGGTGATATTTGGGTTGACTACCGTACTTTTTGATTGATAATTCTCTAGAATATCTAATTTCTCCTTAATGCGCTGCGCTTCTTCAAACTCCATAGCCGCAGCATGTTTTTGCATCTGATCTTTAAACTTTTGCAAGGAGGTTTTAAAGTCTCCACGTACAATCTGGCGTATATGTTCAATGTGCGTATGATACTCTTTTTCCGTTTGTTTGCCTTCACAAGCTCCTTCACAATTGCCTAAGTGGTATTCAAGACATACTTTGTATTTTCCAGCGTCTATCTTTTGTTTTGATAAATCGTAATTACACGTTCTCAACTTATAAAGACTCTTAATAAGATCAAGAAGAGTCTTTACCGTTTTCATACTTGTATAAGGCCCGTAATACTCGCTCCCATCTTTAATCAAACGACGAGTTGGGAATACTCTTGGGAAGCGTTCATTTTTAATACAAATCCAAGGATAGCTTTTGTCATCTTTAAGAAGCACATTATACCGAGGTTGGTACTTCTTAATCAAATTATTTTCAAGAAGGAGTGCATCAGTCTCTGTGGCAACCACAATA
The DNA here is from genome assembly GCF_042653865.1 of Dokdonia ponticola. Classification (NCBI taxonomy): domain Bacteria; kingdom Pseudomonadati; phylum Bacteroidota; class Flavobacteriia; order Flavobacteriales; family Flavobacteriaceae; genus Dokdonia; species Dokdonia ponticola. The sequence goes on from NZ_JBHSFV010000003.1 coordinate 253,386, forward strand.
TGACGCACTTCATGTATTTTTTTTACCATCGTACGGATACGACCGTTATCAATGGTTTTATTAAAATATGAGAGTACCCTTTTCTTTAAATTCTTTGCTTTCCCTACGTACAGTAATTTTTCGCCCTTGTCATAATACTGGTATATTCCAGGGCTTGTGGGGAGTGTTTTTAATTGTATATCGAGTTGTGAAAGCGCCATACTCAAAGATATAGATTCTTATGGATAGAGAAGAGTTGTTGGTCATAAAAAGTACGCTTTCGCGAAAGCGTACACACAAAATTTCCCATCGTCTATAAACCCTTAGAAAAGCATCTTACATAAACGTAACAAAATACCGTAATGAAATATGTAAATTGCAACAGTGATTGTGGTACGAAGTTGTCTTCTAAAAGCTGCTTTTGCATTTTTTAAATATCTCTTTTATGAATTTAAAAATACTTTCTAGAAACGCGCACCTATATTCCACGAAACGACTTGTAGAGGCTGGTTTACAAAAAGGGCATAGTGTTGAAGTAGTAGATCCTTTACAATGTGATCTTATTATTGAAAAAAAAAATCCGACGGTTTACTACAAAGGACGTCATCTTGAAACGACTGATGCGATTATTCCTCGTATAGGGGCTTCTATTACGTATTATGGAACGGCTGTGGTGAGGCAATTTCAGATGATGGGTGCTTTTAGTACAACCTCATCAGAATCTCTTGTCATGAGCAGAGATAAATTGCGCTGTTTACAAGTACTTTCGAGGGCTAAACTAGGCCTTCCAAAAACTATTTTTACAAATTATTCAAGAGACGTGAGGGAGTCCATACGTCATGTTGGAGGGGCGCCTTTGGTGATTAAGCTTTTGGAAGGCACACAAGGATTGGGGGTTGTCTTAGCTGAAACAGAAAATGCTGCCGAGTCGGTCATAGAAGCCTTTAACGGACTTGAAGCTAGAGTCATTGTACAAGAATATATCAAAGAGGCAAAAGGGGCAGATCTAAGAGCTTTTGTGGTAGATGGTAAAATTGTAGGAGCGATGAAACGTCAGGCGAAAGAAGGCGAATTTAGATCAAATCTCCATAGAGGGGGTAGCGCAAAAATTATTACACTTTCTGATGAAGAAGAAGAAGTCGCCATTAAAGCAGTCAAAGCTATGGGGCTTGGGGTTGCGGGTGTTGATATGCTACAAAGTGCCCGAGGACCGCTTATTCTAGAAGTCAATTCGTCTCCTGGATTAGAAGGGATAGAAAGAGCCACCGGAACAGACATTGCAAAAGAGATTATTTGCTATATTGAACGAAATACATAAAAGTAAATGGCATTTATAGATTCGGATAATATATTAACCATGTTAGGGCAAAAGGTAGCTCCGGGAGAAAGTGCTACGATTAATTTTAATCTTGCAAAATTATACACCACATCTACTGTAGAGATTCCTGTTATTGTGGAACGTTCAAAAAAGCCTGGTCCTGTCATACTTATTACTTCAGGAATACATGGAGATGAAATTAATGGGGTAGAAATTGTACGCCAACTGATTGCAAAAAAAATCAACAAACCTAAAAAAGGAACAATCATTTGTATTCCTGTTCTCAATATTTTTGGGTTTTTAGATATGAAACGTGCTTTTCCAGACGGAAGAGACTTAAATCGAGTATTTCCAGGAAATCCAAGAGGATCTTTAGCAAGTCGGTTTGCGTATCAGTTTGTAAAAAAAATATTGCCTGTTGCAGATTACTGTTTGGATTTTCATACAGGAGGTGCTAGCCGATTTAATGCTGCTCAAATTCGTATAGATGCTGACAATATAGAGACAAAGCAGTTTGCCGAAGTATTTAATGCGCCCTTTACATTACACTCTAAAATCATTCCAAAATCTTATCGAGCTACCTGTGCTAGGTTAGGAATTCCTATTTTATTATTTGAAGGAGGCAAATCAAAAGTAAGTGATAAAGAGATTGCTAGAATAGGAGTACATGGAACCATCCGGTTTTTTGATTATTTAGAAATACTGAATTCAAATATAGAAGTGCCCGTAAGCAATACTCCCTCTGTTTTAGTTAAAGCAACCAAATGGATTCGACCCAATCACAGTGGTCTTATGCATGTTAAGGTGGAGTGTGGCGATTTCATAAAAAAGGGACAACATATTGCCACTATTACAGATCCTTATGGAAAATTTAGATACCCTATAAATGCTCCTGATAATGGATACGTCATCAATGTAAATGAAGCTTCACTTGTGTATCAAGGTGATGCTATCTTTAATGTTTCGGTAGATAAAATAAAAGGGAATGGAAAAGAAGAGACTGAGGAAGAAGTATAAGGAACTCCGAGCAAATTTACCTAAGGAGATTATTGATAAAAAAAGTATTGATATTGCAAATAAATCACTGGAGTTAGATATCTGGGACTATCAATACTACCACTTGTTTCTACCGATTATCAAACAAAAAGAAGTAGATACTTCTTATCTTTTGAATATCCTTCAGGGTAAAGACAAGCATATACTTGTTTCTAAAAGTGATTTTACAACAAATACCATGAAGCATTATTTACTAACAGATGCTACACGGTTTGTTGTGAATGAATATGGAATTCCTGAACCTGAAGATGGTATTGAAATTGATTCAGAAAAAATAGAGGTTGTTTTTATCCCTTTACTGGCTTATGATGTAAGAGGAAATAGAATAGGATACGGTAAAGGATTCTACGACAGATTTCTATCAAAATGTAAAGAAGGAGTTATAAAAGTTGGGGTTTCACTTTTTGAAGCAGAAACAGAAGAAATCGGTGTAGATGACACCGATATTCCTTTAAACTATTGTATTTCTGATACACGTGTATATACTTTTAACAACGCTTAATTAGAATTCTATCACTACGTTGTTTAAAAGTAAACTACCTATAGGACAAGCTTCGGAGCATTTAAATCTCGATTATTGAGTAAATATGCACTATTGAACGCACGTTATATTTTTAAGACTTATTTAAGCTATTTTGATTATCGATTTCTTTTAAATTTTACCTTACAAAGCGTAAAATCATCGTTAAAAAACACTTTTTTATCGATAATCTGTGATATTTTTTAAAAAACAAGCTATATTACAACGTTAATTAGCTTGTTGTTATGGAATTAAAATCTTTTAGAAAACGTTTACGCTCCTCCAAAGAAAGTGCTCTTGAAGAGAAGGTGAATCCTTTTGCTATTGATAATTTCTATTATGAAGAAATTTCTAACTTAACTCAAGCTGGTGGTTGGAGTGTAGACTTTGTCAACAAGAAGAGTTATTTTGACAAGCAAGCCAGAAAGATCCTAAAAGTTCCAGATACATATATTCCTACTTTAAATCAATCGTATTTGTTTTATGCAGAGGAACACATGCAAAAAGCCACCAATTTATTCTTCGCCTGTGCACAAGGAGATTCTTTTTCTGAAGAAATCAAAATGGTTACCTATACCAAAGAAGTATTTTGGGCAAAAGCATATGGAAAACCAGTTAAAAATGAGAAAGGAGAAGTTATTGGGATACGAGGGGTTTTTCAAAGTATTAATCAAGAGAAGAAAAAAGAACTTCAAATTGAGGCTTCATTAGATATTATAGAAGGTCATAACAAACGACTTTATAATTTTGCACACATTGTATCACATAATCTAAGATCTCACGTAAGTAACTTACAACTTACAACCGCCCTTTTTGAAACCAAGAATTTAGATCAAGATCAAAAAGAACTTTTTAACAATTTTTCAGAAATTGCTACAAACCTTGATATTACGCTGAAACATCTCAATGAAATTGTAACACTTCAAACAAATGTCAATAAGGCTAAAGAAATCGTAAATGTAGAGCAGGTCTATAAAAGAGTCATAGATTCTATTAGACAGATAAGTCTTCAAAATAGAGTTGTGTATTATACAGAATTTTCTGAAGTAGAAGAATTTCCTTATGTTTCTGCTTATTTAGAAAGTATCTTACACAACCTTATTACTAATGCTATTAAATACAAACACCCGGATAGAGATCCAGAAATAAATATTTTTACTTTTGAGGAAAATGATAAAAAATACCTAGTTGTAAAAGACAACGGTATAGGAATTGACCTCGAAAGTTATGGTGATCAGCTTTTTCAAATGTATAAGACCTTTCATAATAATGAAGACGCTAATGGATTAGGATTATTTCTCACAAAAAGCCAAATAGAATCTCTAGGTGGTAAAATCACTGTAGAAAGTCGTGTCGGAAAAGGCTCAAAATTTACCGTGCAATTATAAAAACAAACAAACCCATTTATTAATTTCATTACCTCCCCCTTCAATGAAATATCCAATAGAAATAGCCTGCATTATTGATGATGACGATATGTATGTAAACCTCATCACAAAAATACTAGACATTAAAAATCTTGTAAAAAACCTTCTCATATTCAAAAACGGAAAAGAAGCGTTAGATTATTTTGTTGGGGCATTAAAAAAATTAGAAGAACGCAAAATCCCTCAAGTCATACTTTTAGACTTGAATATGCCTGTTATGGATGGTTGGCAATTTCTAAGTAATCTAAGTGAATATGATTTTCCTGAATTAAAAAACACGACACTATACATCGTAAGTTCTTCTATCAATCCTTCAGATATAGAACGATCCAAAACAATTCAGCTTGTAAAAGATTTTTTAATCAAACCTGTTACTATGGATCAATTGGCTGAAATTTTTGTAGACAAATCTGCATAATAGAAGGAGTTTTTTAAACAGCTAATTCTTTAGATCATATCTGTTGTAAGCTAATACTACCCGCATTGCTTGTAAGGCTATATAATTTCAACTAGATTTATACGGTGATTCAATCTCATTCGTTTATGGCATCAAAATTGGGTATTATAAATTCTAAAAATACAACGTATGAAACTCCTTATTTCTCCTTTTGCTATTGTTTCTGTCATCATTCTTATAAGCTGTGGAGGCCAAAAAAAGCCTATGTTTGAAAAAGAAGGTACCTTAACGTTCCAAAAAGCAACTTACTCAAAATGGGTGGCTGGTGTTAAAGGGGGTGGCGCAGGATATACCGTTAATTTACAGTTAGATCCAAAAGATAAGCATATACAGCTAGATAGCCTGTATTTTGAAAAATATAGCACATCACTTGTAGGAAACGGAGCTGGTTTATATTCTGGTTTTATTGATAATGGTCAAAATAAAGAAATACTAATGCCTGTTTATGGAGAAGAACAAAAAGTAAAAGAAGTGCCTTCTCCAGAAAATATTCAAACCCTTTTTGAACTAACAGGAAATGAAGCGGTGGTTTCTTATACACAAGACGGTATTATAAAATACTACAAGCTATATCTTACGCTTGACAATACCTTAGAATTTCCAAGATAATAAGACGCTATAAAAAATATTTATACTTACGCTATTGAAATGATACAAGAGCACACATTTCCAACTAAAGAAAAACTCAAGTCCAAAAAGCTTATTGATGCTCTTTTCATAGAAGGGAATTCTGTAAAAGCGTTTCCGTTGCGTATGGTTTTTATAGAAACGGTACTCCCCTATCCAGAAATTACCCTACAAGCCGGCGTCTCTGTCTCCAAACGCAACCACAAGTTAGCAGTTACTCGTAATCGTATAAAGCGATTGATGCGAGAAGCCTATCGAACGCATAAACATATGATAGATACAAAAGGCACGACATTTGCTATACTGATTATCTATACAGGCCGTGGTGTGATTACTTATCAAGAGCTGGAGCGCTCCATGGTCAAACTCTTAAAACGATTTAATGATGCGATTACTATTACTCACCCTTAGTTTTTTATTCCTTTTTTCTTGTGATAATCAAGGCTCTGATACGTCAAATTGGGAACCTAAAAACGCAGATGGAGATTACGTCTATAATGCCAATAGCCCAACATCTTTTGGATTTACAACATCCTTTGAAGCTGAAGATAACTACGATTCTTTAGGAGACGCACAAGCAGCCCCGACTACCCAAACGACTTCTCAAAAAATCATTAAAACCGGAAATCTCCGTTTTGAAACCCAAGAACTTGAAAAAACACATCAAAAAATACTAGCGGCTATACAAAAAGCAAATGGCTATGTACAGCGTGATAATACGGGTAAAAACTACGATTCTCAATACCACAACCTCACCGTAAGAGTCCCTTCAGAAAATTTTGATACGGTCATAGCAGCCATCTCAGATGGGGTTTCTTATTTTGAAGAAAAAACCATTTCACAACGTGATGTTACCGAAGAATTTGTAGACCTCAACGCGCGTCTTAAAGCAAAACGTACTCTGGAAGCGCGTTATTTAGAACTCCTTTCTAAAGCTAAGAATGTAAAGGAAATGCTAGAGATAGAACGCGAACTCTCCAAAATACGAGAAGAAATTGAAGCACGAGAAGGACGATTACAGTATTTGCAAAGCCAGGTTTCAGAAAGCACCATTTCTATTTACTTTTATGAAACAACTACAGAGCGTGCTGTTACTGTATCTTATGGCCGTAAACTGATGAACGCCTTTAAAAATGGCTGGAGTAACATCTCCGATTTTTTCCTTGGGTTGCTACACATCTGGCCTTTTATTATCTTAGTAGTCTTTGGTGTTTTTATGATTCGTCGTTGGATAAAGAAAAGAAAGAAGAAATAGTACGCTTTCGCGAAAGCGTAAACAATATAAATACCAATGCTGGGTTTTACTTATACATGTATATAGGATGTAAGTATCCCTTGTCATATAGAAGATAGAATGAACCTATGAAAAAGAAAATTAGTATTTCCGTTATTGCTGTTGTGATCCTCTTTACGACCGTAAGTTTTAAAAGCGACTTCTTTGAGATTGCAAAGCAAATTGAAATTTTTACCACGCTTTTTAAAGAGCTCAATATGAATTATGTAGACGAGACCAACCCTGCAGAACTCATGGATGCTGCCATAGAAGGAATGCTGGAAGATTTGGATCCGTACACAAAATACTGGACCGAGCAAGAAGTAGAAGATGCCAAGATTAATAGAAGTGGGGAGTACTCTGGTATTGGATCTACGGTACGTACCAAAGACAAAGTGATGACAATTATTGAGCCTCGTAAAGGTTATCCTGCCGACAAAGCAGGGCTCAAGGCTGGAGATCAAATTATAAAAATAGGAGATATCTCAGTAACTGACTTTGAGGGTGATGCTGGTGATTTACTTAAAGGAGCCCCAGGCAGTGATATTAATATTACCTACCTAAGACAAGGTAAAACAGCACAAACCACCATAAAAAGAGCTGAAGTTGATGTAGATGCCGTTCCTTTTTACAAATTGATCAATGGTAATACAGGCTATATTGTCTTGACTAAATTCAATAAAAAGGCGTCTGCACAAGTAAAGGAAGCGCTTATTAGTCTTAAAAATGATGGTGCTGATAATATTATCCTTGATCTTCGAGGAAATGGTGGTGGTTTATTAATAGAAGCGATCCGTATTTGTAATTTATTTTTACCCAAAGGAGAAGTGATTACGACGACCAAATCTGTCGTAAAAAAGTATAATAAAACCTATAAAACACAAGAAGAGCCTGTAGATACCGAGATTCCGCTAGTGGTATTAATTAACGGAACTAGTGCCTCTGCTAGTGAAATCGTTTCTGGAGGTTTACAAGATTATGACCGAGCGGTTGTGATAGGCGCTCGTAGTTTTGGAAAAGGTCTTGTACAACGTCCTAAACCTCTTACCTATGGTACACAACTTAAAGTTACGATTTCTCGTTATTTTACCCCGAGCGGTCGTTGCATCCAAGCATTAGATTATTGGAATAGAGATGAAAAAGGAAATGCGGTGCGTACAGCCTCTCAAGATTATAAGGAGTTTAAAACCAAAAATGGCCGTAAAGTATTTGACGGAGGGGGCGTGTTTCCAGACATAGAAATCTCCTCTGCAAAAATGAGCCCGATCACAAAAGCGCTTAATAAAGACAACGCTATTTTTGAATATGCTACGGAGTATTATTACAACCATCAGTATGCAAACTTGGAGGAGTTCCGTTTTAATGATGCCGATTATGAGGATTTTAAAAAGTTCTTAAAAAAGACAAATTTTACCTTTGAAACGGAGACGGAGATCGCTTTCGCGAAAGCGTTAGAACAAGCCGAAAAAGAGGGATTGAAAAAAGACGTCTCCTCTGCGTATAGTCAGCTTCAAAAAACCATCGAAGATGCAAAAAATAAAGAACTAGACGATCGCCAAGAAGAAATCCAAAATCTACTAGTTGATGAAATTGTAAAACGTTATTTCTATCGTGATGGATTGTATGAATATCAAATAGCAAACAACAAAGAAATTGCAGAAGCTGTTAGCCTTCTTAATGATATAAATCGTTACCAAAACACTTTAAAATAAGCTTATTAAAAAGTTTTATATACATAGTATCTTTCTATTGTTTTCTGTGATCGCTATAGCGCAAGTAGATCGATCACATGAAACTTTTTTTGACACAGATCAATATGATATAACACCTGCTGAAATTGCTAAACTCAACCGTTTTATCACAAGCTTACCTAAAGATAGAATAGAAGACATCTCTATTTATGGATATTGTGATGATCGAGGAAGTGATGCGTATAATAAAAAACTTTCTCAACAACGTGCAGATGCGATTAAAGCCGTTTTTTCGGCAAAAGGAATATCCGATTCCATTATCAAAAATTCTGACGGAAAAGGCGAATTACTACTTACTCGACTAGACGATATTACCAATGAGATACAACGTAAACTCAATCGTAAAGTTGAAATTATTGTGTCTTTAAAAGAAGATCCACCTCGCGTTATAAGTCAAGAAGAAGAAGCTGAAGAAAAAGAAATTACGACAGCTGTCAAAGAGAAGCGGTATAAATCTTTTACTGATAGTATCGTTAAAGGGGATCGTATTTTACTTGATAATATTCTTTTTAAAATTAATTACAGTTACATCAAAGGGAGCTCGTATAAGAGTTTACGAGATTTGGTGAAATACCTAAAAGAAAATGAAAATATCATTTTTAAAATCCAAGGACATGTATGTTGTGTAGGAAGAGGGAGAGATGCTATTGATTTAAAAACTGGAAAACGTAATCTTTCTGTCTCTCGTGCAAAATTTGTATACGACTATTTAGCCAAAAATGGAATCTCTAAAAAACGGATGCGTTATGAAGGCTTTGGGAGTAAATATCCCTTAGGCGGCGACACAAAATTAGATAGACGTGTTGAGATTTATGTAACCTATGTAAAGAAACCTAAGAAAAAGAAAAAGTAAATGGATGCTTTCCTTCTCTTTTTTGAAACCATGCCTATCTGGCAAAAACTCATCTGGCTCGTTGCTGTGATTACGTTATTTTGGGTTTTAGAAGGACACTACCCTTTCCGAAAAGCTACGTATAAGAAATGGAAACATGCAAAGACTAACCTCACGCTTCTCTCCTTTACGATGATCATTAATACCGTGTTTGGAATCGCTACTGCAGGTATTTTTTTATGGGGACAAGAAGCGCAATTTGGAATACTTCATTGGTTTGAAGCGCCTGTATGGGTAGAGCTTGGTATTTCCTTATTGGTACTAGATCTTGTAGCGCAATACGGAGTACATTATTTTTTACACAAGAATAAATGGTTATGGCATTTACATACCGTACATCATAGCGATACACACTTGGATGTCACTTCAGGTACGAGACATCATCCTATGGACTTTATTATGCGGGAACTAGCAGCACTCTTTGCCGTTTTAATTACAGGAATGCCTATTTCTTTTTATCTTTTATATCGGATTATTACTATCTTTTTTACTTATTGGACACATACGAGTTTTGCTGTTCCAGAAAAGTTAGATAGAGTATTAAGTTATATCATTGTTACCCCAGGAATGCATCGTTTTCATCATCATAGAGAATTACCATGGACCGATACCAATTTTGGTAATATCCTTTCTATTTGGGATCGATTATTCGGTACCTTTTTATATGATGATCCTAGTAAAATACAGTTTGGTTTGGATATTATAGATGAGACACAAACAGATGCACTAAAATATCAACTAACACTCCCTTTTGATAAGCGTGTGAACTATAAAAATAAATAATACTCAGGGTAAACCCGTAATGCATTCAACGGATTGTTTTTGCTTGCTTCGCAAGCTTTTAGATTTTTGACTTGAATCTAAAATTGAGACAAGCTATCGATTCCACTAAAACAAGATTTATTTAACTAGCCATGCTAAATATATTACTTCACAACTTTTAAAAATGATGTTTCACCAATAAAGAAACTTTAGGCTGTTCGTATCATCCCAATATGAGGAATGCCATCTTCTAGATACCCCTCGCCTACTTCTTTAAATCCAAGACGATTGTAAAATGATTTCAGATATGTTTGGGCAGAAATTTTAATTGTTGTGGTTTTATAAGCTGTTTCTACAGCTTCTATAGATACGTTCATTAGATCATATCCATACTTATGTTGCCGCTCTGATGCACGCACCACTACCCTACCAATACTGGCATATTCAAAATAACTACCAGGAGGAAAAATACGTGTATACGCCACAAGGACGTTGTCTTTATATCCTAATACATGCAACGCTAAATCATCTTTACCATCTACATCTTGATACACACAATCTTGCTCTACCACAAAAACTTCAGCGCGTAATTGAAGTAGTTCATATAATTCATCTCTTGTGAGCTTCTCATAAGGTTTTACCTTGAAATGAAGTGGCTTGGTTTGCATACCATCAAATCCGCGAAGCGGGAAATTAGAAAATTAACAATGAGATATTTTATCTACGCGACGTTGATGACGGCCTCCCTCAAAATCTGTGGTTAAAAATGTTTTTACCATATCTAACGCTTGATTTTCTGAGGTATATCTAGCAGGAATACTAATGACATTAGCATCGTTGTGTTGTCTTGCTAAGGCTGCTATTTCCTTCATCCAGCAAAGAGCTGCGCGTACGTTTTTGTGTTTGTTAACACTCATAGCAATCCCATTGCCACTTCCACAGATAACAATTCCAAAATCTACAACACCGTTTTCTACGTCTTTTGCTACTAGATGTCCAAAATCTGGATAATCTACGCTATCTGTCGTATCTGTTCCATAATTTGTCACTTCATGACCTTGACTTTCTAAGTAAGCAACAATGGTATGTTTATAATCTGGACCTGCGTGATCATTTCCAATAGCAATTTTCATGAGTGTTTTATGTTTGTTTTTGCAAATTTATATAAACTATAAGGTTTGAAGGGTATGCTTTCAAGGAATTTATAACGAAGAAGTTTATACTGAGCCTGTGGAACTATGAAAGCGTATACATTTTTAATAAACAATGATCCTTTTTTATCTGACATACCTATTGTCTGTTTACAAACTGTGAATAGCTATTGTCAATAACTTTTAAAATTTAATGATAACTCAAATAGGATACTACCTGTTTTTTTACAATACAGGCTCTATACGAATCTCACAAGTTTTTATTTGATTACTTTTTATCAATTATATCCTTCTATTTTAAACACCATATTTAATAACTAACAGAAAGAGTTGTCATCAAAAAGCTGTCAATTGAGGTTTTCAACAATTGTGAATAGCTATTTATAAAATAGCTATTTTTAAGGATTTACCATATTTTACATATCTCATAAATAGTGAATAACTCATAGTAAGTGATAAATCAAAAAAAATGATTAAAAAGTTATACCGCTATTCACACCCTATTATAATCATCATTATTTTTAAATTTATTAAAGAAAAAAGAAATATAATTATATACTATGTTTATAACTGTTTTTTTGAGTAAAACGTTGTTTTGAAAAAATTGCTAACTAGGAAAATTAAAATAGGATGTTGACACTCATTTTACTCGATTATCGAGATTTAAACGCTCCTAGGCTTGCCTGAAAATTAAATAGTTTATCCTTTAAATACCTTGTAAGCTTGTTCCAAGGTACTTCACTTAAGAAAGTTAAAATAATACGTCTTTAACTATGGAGTCTACTTTTTTACGATTATTAAAAAAAATGAGTTTTTTTAACTAGCTATGGTTTCTACTTTAGAAGAAGGTGCAGATGTATGATTACCGTTTTCATTAAAAGAATTATTGATATATAATCCAATGACAAAGAGTCCTAATATGAATATTAAGATAAAAAGGAACGTCGTTTTGTTTAGTTTTTTTAGTGAAGCCATAACAAAGTCTCTTTTATAGAGACGTTACTTTTTATAAAGTGTTACACTAAATTTAAGATTTTTTTAAGAATAATACCCTTTTTGTTTAATTTATTATATTTATTTAATTGTTAAATATATTTTTTATTAAACAATTTTTTATTAATAGTAAATATTCCTTTTCTTTACAGAAACATAATGGTAAGATGAAATTTCCATTACTTTTTATTCTAATTCCTTTTGTAACCTTTGGACAAATCCAGATAGGACAGACTATTGATGGAGAAGCTGTTGGGGATTTTTCTGGAACCAATATTAGTCTTTCTTCAGACGGAAATATAGTAGCTATCGGTGCTTTTGATAATGATGGTAATGGTAATAACGCAGGTCACGTAAGAGTTTATGAAAATATAAACGGTAACTGGTCTCAAATAGGTCAAGATATTGACGGTGAAGCTATAGGAGACCTTTCAGGTATTAGTGTAAGTCTTTCTTGTGATGGAAGTATTATAGCCATCGGTGCTAGTAATAACAACAATATAGGCCATGTACGAATCTATGAAAACCATGGTGGGGTTTGGTCTCAAATTGGTGAAGATATAGATGGTATTCAACCACAATTCTTTTTTGGAAGAAGTGTAAGTCTCTCTTGTGATGGACGTGTTGTAGCCATTGGTACAAATACTGCAAATGTAAATTCTCCAGTTTCTGGTCAAGCATGTGTCTATAGAAATCAAGGAGGTATTTGGGAAAGAGTAGGTAATACTATTAACAATACATTAGGTGTTAATGTTTTAGGAACTATGGTTAGCCTTTCCAATAATGGTAATGTGATTGCTGTTGGTACTTCTTTTGATCCTGGCAACGGTATTTTATCTGGTAATGTACGTGTTTTTAAAAATCAAGGAGAATCTTGGGCTCAAATAGGACAGGATATTAATAATCAAATGGATGGTGATCAATTTGCTAGAGAAATTAGTCTCTCTGGAGATGGGAAAGTAATCGCCGTATCCTCTATGTTTATTAATTCTGATAATGAACGTATTGGTTTAGTAAATGTTTACGAAGACCAAGAAAATGAATCTTGGGCTCAAATAGGAGAAACCATAAATGGTAAAATGGATGGTGATCAATTTGGTAGAGGATTAAGTCTTTCTGATGATGGATCTGTCATTGCTATAGGAGCACGATTTAGTAATGATAATGGCTTGGGTGCAGGTCAAGTTCGTGTTTTTCAAAATGAAAATGCTGTTTGGAGACAAATAGGAGATGATATTAATGGTTCGATGCCTGGAGATCAATTTGGTGTTAGTGTAAGTCTCTCTGCAGATGGAAATACGGTCGCTATAGGCTCTAACTTAAGTAATAATAACAAAGGTCAAGTACGTATATACGACCTTACAAGCGCTTTTTTATTATCTGTAAAAGAATTGACTACATCTCGCTTTTCTTTATTTCCAAATCCAGCACCTTTTCAAGTAACAGTTGCTTTACCTCAAGAACAAGAAATTACCATTCAAGAGATTAGTATCTACAACAGTTTAGGACAACGTGTGTATACCACTAAAGAAACAAACATCAATACCTCTCAATTTCCAAAAGGCATCTATATCATTCAAATTCGTACCCAAGAAGGTACTTTTTCTAAACGGTTGATCATAGAGTAAAAACTATAAAAATTCAGTCTAAGTACGAAAGTGTATACATTCTCTAAAAAATCAAAAACGTAGCTAAAACAGCTGCATTTTTCTCTTTTATAAACTTTTAAAAACCTTCTCTTATTCTTAAAATAACACTTTAAATCATCCATTTAATATTTAAAGCGTAGCTTTGCAGTAATCTTAATGAATTTAGTATCTATGAATTCATACTTTTTTGACAGACTTCACATCACGCACACGAGTATCTTCAAGTGCATCATTAATACTTTCATTAAGCAAAAAATAAATACATTTCTATTACATAATAGAAATACAATATGATTACAATTTTAAATGACTAGAAAAAAACGCAGACGCAACAGTTCTGCAACCATCAATAACCTCACAGAAAGGATCATGAAGATCCTTAAAGAAGACCACCACAAAACATTTAACTACAAACAAATTTGCGCAAAACTGGACGTAAATGATACGAGTAGTCGTAATATGGTGATTAAAAAATTAGCTCAATTGAAAGCTAAAGATCAGATTATAGAACCTGAACGTGGTAAGTACCAACTCATCCCTAACCGAAACTATCATACAGGCATCTTAGATGTGTCTGGTAAAGGTGGTGGTTATGTTGTAGTACCTGATATGGAACAGGATATTTATGTCCCGCCACATCACTTAAACAAAGCATTAAACGGAGACGAAGTTGAAGTATATGTATACAGACAACGTCGTAATAAGAAACACGAAGGTGAAATCGTAAAGATTTTACAACGTAAAACCGATGAGTTTGTCGGTGTGATTGAGATTCAGAAAAAATTTGCTTTTGTACATACCTCAGAAGGGAATAAAATGTACACAGATGTTTTTGTACCACTTAATAAAATAGGAAAAGCAGCGCATGGCGATAAAGTAGTCGTCAAACTAGAAGATTGGCCAGAAAAAGCCGACTCTCCGTTTGGAAAAGTGACCAAAGTTCTTGGAAAACCAGGCGAACACAATACAGAAATACACTCTATTTTAGCACAATACGGACTCCCGTATGAGTTCCCAGAAGAAGTAGAAAACTATGCAAACAAGATAGATACGTCTATAAAAAAAGAAGAGATTGCTAAGCGTCGTGATATGCGTGATACCCTCACCTTTACGATAGATCCAAAGGATGCCAAAGATTTTGATGATGCCTTGAGCTTTAAAAAATTAGATAATGGAAACTACGAAATAGGAATTCACATCGCAGATGTAAGTCACTATTTGGTACCGGGAACGATTCTAGATGATGAAGCCTATGAGCGGGCAACCTCTGTATATTTGGTCGATAGAGTAGTGCCAATGCTTCCTGAAATATTGAGTAATGGCGCATGTTCCTTGAGACCCCATGAAGAGAAATATACCTTTTCTGCGGTGTTTGAAATGGATCCCGCTTCCGCGAAAATACATAACCAATGGTTCGGACGTACAGTAACATATAGTGATGCTCGTTTTGCTTATGAAGAAGCACAAGCCATTATTGAACAAAATGTCAGTTCGAGCGCAGTCGAGAACAAATTATACAACAATAGCATTCCCGCCGAAGTATCCTTAACCGGAAAGACATATCAAGTAGACGATACACTTGTTGAGGCGACTCTGGAATTAGATAGATTGGCTAAAATCATGCGTAGACAGCGTATGAAAGATGGTGCGATCTCTTTTGATAAAGTAGAAGTAAAATTTGATCTTGATGAAGATGCCAATCCAACAGGTGTATTCTTTAAAACGTCTAAAGATGCTAATAAACTGATTGAAGAGTTTATGTTACTTGCTAATCGTAAAGTATCTGAATTTATAGGTAAAAAAACACCAAAACATACGTTTGTATATCGTATTCACGATGAGCCAAATGATGAGAAACTAGCTGCTTTAGAAAAAGTCATAGGTAAGTTTGGATATAAACTAGACCTAAAAGATCGTAAAAGCACGACCAATTCAATGAATAGGCTGTTAGCAGACGTTCAAGGAAAGAAAGAACAAAACTTAGTAGATACGCTTGCGATTCGGACAATGTCAAAAGCAGTATACTCTACAGAAAACATAGGACATTACGGTCTCGCTTTTGATTATTATTCGCACTTTACATCGCCTATTCGTCGCTATCCTGATGTCATGGTACATCGGTTACTCCAACACTATTTAGATGGTGGTAAGTCGGCAAGTGAAGAAGAATACGAAGAGAAATGTAAACATTCCAGTGCAAGAGAACAGCTGGCCACCAGCTCAGAACGCGACAGCATCAAATACATGCAAGTCAAGTTTATGCAAGATCACAAAGACGAAGAATTCTTAGGCGTGATTTCTGGTGTGACTGAGTGGGGAATCTATGTAGAGATCATTTCTAATAAATGTGAAGGGATGGTACGCTTACGCGATATCAAAGGCGATCATTATGAATTTGATCAAGAAAGTTATTCGATTATTGGACAACGTACCAAACAGCAAATCACACTAGGAGATGAGGTCATTGTAAAAGTAAAAGAAGCTGATTTAGTTCGAAAACACCTTGATTTCCATTTGATAGGTGTGAAGGAGTAAATTCATTCCCTCGAAGGAGGGAACCTTATATTTTTTGAAAACCAAAATTTGTCATAGTTGTCATACAGAAATTTCTGTAGCGTATCGCGTCCGAATTGCCGAATCTAAAGCGTGGGTTTTTGTATGTGAATCTTGTTGTACTACCCACCGTACAACCCTAGGCTATACATATGGCGGTACTTGGAAAGGAAAACGACATTAAAATTCCCTCGAAGGAGGGAATCTCATTATTTTATACGAGCCTACGAAGCAGGAAATTTCATTACTTTACACTGACCCTATTAACGTATGAAAGTATATTGAAACAGGCTATTCTTTGGTAATTTCAAAGCCTTCTAGGAAAGCATCAAAACGATCTATATTGTCAACATAGGTTTCGGTGGTGGCATTAAATAAAATAATCCCGTAGTAATTTTTGGTTTCAAAAGAGACCTTTTTAGAGTGATACATACGCATATTAGTGAGCATATATTGCGTTCTGTAACTTTCTCCATTGATTGCACCCACATTCGGAAGTTTTTCCTTTAATAAGAGCGTAGATCGTCCGTCGGAGTCGCCTATTTTACCTCTAGGCATTACCTCGTCATTAAAAGCTTCAAAAGAGTCATAATTTTCTTTTTTAGTAATATTGATCACTACCGCATTCTTGATATTAGCTACATCAGGAAAGCTAGCATACCATTGAGTTTCCCTTTGAGATGTTATCACATTGAGATAGTCAGGAACAGTAAATGTAAAATTCGCACTTTCAAAATCTACAGAAATAGGGTCTTCAGAGGTATGTGTAACCCGTTGCTTTAGAAAAGGCATGGAGATGGCTGCTGGATAGATGTCCACACTTTCAGCTACCTTTTTGATATAGGTAAGTTTATCTTCCTCATTTTCTGATGAAAACAAAGGAAAACTTGTGGTAGACACCTTGTCATTGGTGATGAAACAAAGGATATAAATTTTAACTAAGTAGTCTTCGTTGGTATTGACTTTGGAGGTAGGAATTTCATAATTAAACAGATAAAATAGCTTTCCGTCTTCATTTGTAAAAAACTCCTCAGAAGAGACAACCTCTTCTTCCAACGCTTTTTTCATATTGTCTACTTCGGCTGTTTTAAAAGGAGTTAACACGGCTTTTTCTTCTTCAATCCCTTTCCCATTGTGGTACGCAGCTGTATCATAATCTGCGTTAATAATATTGATGATATAATCATTGATTTTTATAGAACCATTATCCATATACTGAAGGTCTTCACCGGGAAGCATCATGGTATAAAAAATCTCATTATTGATATACAATTGCCCCTCAGGTGCTTTCATAAAATAGATCTCCGGAAGATCTTCTTCTTGTGAAGCAGTATCTTCTTGTGCAAGAATGGTAAAGGGAAGGAATAAAAAGCAAAAAGTATAGATGATGGTACGCATAAAAAAAGATATAGATGAATTTTGGAAGATACAAAAAAGGAGGTAGCACCCATGATGGCATATAAAATTCCCTGTGAAAACACACACAAGTCATCAAAGATCATTTCTAACACAAAAGACGGTTTAAAAATAGAGTACTACTCTAAAATAGAACACTACTCTATTTTATAGCTATGTACATACGTTCATACTAAAATGAGAATAGTAAAAAACCTCTTAGCTTGGTGTGCGATTTCTCCTAATGTCGAGATGACTAGACTTCGACCTTTTGTATCCTACATTATACACTTTATTAATGTAATCATCATCAGTGACTTTGATACAATTTCTCATGCTTCGAAATCACTCAGTCACCGTTTGGCAAGGTTTAGTATTAAAGAAGAATCAAAGACGGTTGCCTGATTTTCGCGTTAAGTGAAAATTGTACCGAAACCCCAGCAAGTCCAACTCTTTTTTTAAAAACTGTAACACTTTCATATCCTTTTGGTCTCTATACCAAACAAGAGAAAAATGAAGAAGTTTATAATGACCGTAATCGCTGTGAGTATTTCAGCCATTACATTTGCACAAGACCCCATTACCAAAAACATGGGTGATTTTACAGAAGTAAAAGTATATGACCGTATTGTTGTTAACCTCGTGAAATCAGATGAGAATAAAGTTGTGATTTCTGGAGCTGATGCTAGTCAAGTAGAAGTCATTAACAAAGACGGAAAATTAAAAATCCGTATGGAATTTGACTTAATATTTGATGGAAACAACACCTTTGTTAACGTTTATTACAACAACCTAAAAGTGATTGATGGTAATGAAGGGGCAGAAATTACTTCTAATGAGCTGATTGAGCAAGATGAAATCGAAATCAAAATGCAAGAAGGCGCTCGGATCAAAGTAGGTCTTAAGGTAAGAAATGCCAATATGCGTGCTGTGACAGGTGGTATTATCGAAGTTTCAGGAATCGCAACTACACAAGACGTGACGGTGAATACAGGTGGTATTTATGAAGGCAGCGATTTTGAAACCGAAGAAACTAAAGTATTTGTCCAGGCTGGGGGAGAAGTAGAAGTATACGCTTCAAAAAAAGCAGATGTTACGATACGTGCTGGTGGAGATGTAGATATTTACGGAAAACCTTCAGAAGTCAAACGTAAAAGAACCTTTGGAGGACGTATTACAGTGATGTAAATGAAAACTGTCACTTCAAGTGCAGTTGAGAACTCTAAGACAACGTAATATTTTAATGTAGTACTCGACTGCGCTCGAACAGACAGAAATAATCCCGCTGAAAAAGCGGGATTTGTGGTTTAACACACAAATCCTTAGGTTGATTTTAGGTTCTCAGGTTTGTCTTGGAAAGTAGTATCTTATTATTACCGTAAATTCAATAAGTAAATAGCATACGTACGTATACGCTTTCGCGAAAGCGTATAAAACGAGATAGAATTTTATATTAGCTTTTTAAAATAGGTTTACGTGTATATTTTTAAAACCTTTAAACACATAGACTCCTCAACTTCTCAACTATTTTTCGCTGAAAGGAAGAGTTTTTCTGTACTATTGTTTTGTGCTCCTTGTTACGTTTTCAAGAGTGCAACGAGGTAGAAGTTTATACTGAGCTAGTCGAAGTACGAAATCGCATAGCACTCTATAAGAGGATAAAACAAAGAGTTCTTTGGAGGTTGATACGCATTCCCTAACTTTGTGTAAAAGGATGTACCACTATGTTTCAAGATTTTCCTGCTGCACTTACCGCTGGTCTTGTATTGGCTTTTATGATAGGCCCGGTATTTTTTGTGCTCCTTGAAACGGCGGCTACCAAAGGGTTTAGAGCTGCTATTACGTTTAATCTTGGCGTTTTTACAGCCGATATTATCTTTATAGGTATCGCCTATTTGAGTAGTTATCAACTATTAGAAAACCTCAGTAATGCCCCAGGATTGTATGTTTTTGGAGGTGTTATACTCATTGTATACGGTTTGATGATGTATTTAAAAAAGCCTACACGAGACATGCTAGACCCTTCTAGAGTAAAAAGTAGTAAACATGGAAATTTACAACTCTACATAAAAGGGTTTTTACTCAACTTTATAAATATTGGTGTGTTGGTTATTTGGCTAGGTGTTATCATTGTGGTAGGACCTACGGTAGATAACAATCCCGTGCGACTGTTTACCTTTCTAGGAATTATGCTCTCTACTTATTTTGTGGTCGATTTAGGAAAGATTGTACTCGCCAAACAATTAAAAAGATTCCTCACACCCAGGCGTATCTTTAAAGTTAAAAAAATGCTAGGTCTTATTCTCATTATTTGTGGACTCGTTCTGACAGTAAAAGGCTTTTTACCAAAAGACCAAATGGATATCAAAAAGGGCTTAGAAAATATACGAGATCGGCAATAAATTATTCATAAACAAGCACTGCTTCCTCGTTTTCACAGATCACATCTACGGGTTCTGCAGGAATCTCACAGGTAGAAACAATGCCATAATTTGAATTGTAAATAGCTTCTTCGGTAGTATAATTTTCAACTAGTGTCAAAAAAATTTCGACATCAATGGTAGTAGGATAGGCAATATATCCTTGAGGTCCACCACAGGCTTTAGAGCCATACGCTACAAACTCCCATTCTTCAGCATCTGTACATGGATGATTTGTCATGGTCGCAAATTCTTCAAACAGATCTTGAAGTAGCGCTAAATCTTCTTCTTGATTTCCTTCGACATCATCATCAGGTAACGAACACCCGTAAAAAAGAGAAAAAGTAGCAAACAAGAAGAGTACATATTTGTTCATAATTAGGTATAGTTTACAAAGAAGATGTACGTATGTTAAAAAGGTTGCGCAGGGATATTTTCTTTTAACACTTTCGTGAAATATAATAAGCAAAAAAAGCAACTTCATCATGAAGTTGCTTTTTGTTGAGGTATCGAGCGGATTCGAACCGCTGTAGATGGTGTTGCAGACCACTGCCTAGCCACTCGGCCACGATACCTTTTTAAGGTGATTGCAAATGTAATATTTTTTTTAAGAGTACAGAATAAAAAATGACAATCTATTCTCTGCTTTTGCTTCGTTCTACAGTGACCATTTCGACATCACCCCCAATCGGCGGATTTAATTTAGAAACCATTACGGTGGCATGTTGTATTAAAGGTTCCTGATCTATAAATCGCTGTAAAATACGTTCACAAACAGTTTCTAGCAGATGGGAAGACATGGACATTTCTTCTTTGACAATATGATTGAGTAATACATAATCTACCGTATCTCCTAGCTGATCTGTTTGTGCACTCTTTGATAAATCGGCCTCTACTTCGACATCTACACGATAATCAGACCCTATTTTTTTTTCTTCAATGAGACATCCATGATAGGCATATACTCTAATATTACTAACTCTAATTTTACCCATAATTTCTTTCCCACAAAGGTGGGAACCTTCTTTTATTTCTCTCCCTTTGATTATGCTCAGCATAAACTTCAGAGAGAATCTTTTTTAATTGAAAACAAAGTTACTATAAAACCCTTTAAATTACCCACCAGCAAACAAGTCAAATATATTACTTATCGCACTCGTTTTTGCTTTGTAGAATTCTGTATAGGTACACTTTTGACAGGTGACAGAGGTATATTTTTCGGTTTGTATATCAAATATTTTAGATAATGTTCCTCCTGTAGCTCTCATTTGCCCGACACTGTATTCTCGGTGGTTGCATTTAGGACAACTGTAATTTAAATGTTTCATGATGGATATTTTATGTATTAGTACTAGATATAAGGGTATTGTTACAGCCAATGGTTTACTTTAGGAGAGATACCTGCGTATGGAAGGAGTTTTATATCATCATTTCTTTTTGACTTCTAGCGCGGGATTTTTCCGTAATTTTATGCCTTCAATTTTAAGGGAGATGACAGAATCACATAAACCACTCAATTTTTTAGAGCAAATCATAGAAGACGATCTAGCAAATGGCTATACAAGAGACCAATTGCGTTTTCGATTTCCACCAGAACCTAATGGCTATTTACACATTGGGCATTGCAAAGCCATCTGCATTAGTTTTGGATTAGGGGAGAAGTATAATGCGCCTGTAAATTTGCGTTTTGACGATACCAATCCAGCCAAAGAAGAACAAGAATATGTAGATGCTATCAAAGAAGATGTCGCTTGGCTTGGATACCAATGGGATAAAGAATGTTATTCTAGTGATTATTTCCAAAAGCTATATGATTGGGCCGTCCAAATGATTAAAGATGGTAAAGCGTATGTAGACAGTCAGACCAGTGAAGAAATAGCAGCCCAAAAAGGAACACCCACAGAACCTGGTGTGGCAGGTCCATATCGTGACCGCTCTGTCGAAGAGAATTTAGATCTTTTCACCCGAATGAAAAATGGGGAGTTTGAAGCAGGTACGCATATCCTTCGTGCAAAGATTGATATGGAAGACCCTAATATGCTGATGCGAGATCCTATGATGTATCGTATTATGCATAAAGAACATCACCGTACAGGGAATGAATGGTGTATCTACCCTATGTATGATTGGACGCATGGAGAAAGTGATTACATAGAGCAAATCTCCCATAGTTTATGTTCGCTAGAATTTAAACCTCATAGAAAGCTATACGATTGGTTTTTGGACCAAGTGTATACGGGAGAAGATGTACGCACAAAACAACGCGAATTCGCACGCTTAAACTTGAGTTATACGATTATGAGTAAGCGTAAGTTATTACGCTTAGTAGAAGAGGGTGTTGTTTCTGGATGGGATGACCCTCGTATGCCTACCATTTCAGGACTACGCAGAAGAGGATATACCCCAGCGGCGATTCGTAAGTTTATAGACACAGTAGGCGTTGCCAAACGCGAAAATGTAATTGATGCCTCTTTGTTAGAATTTAACATTCGAGAAGACCTCAATAAGACAGCAACCCGTGTCATGGGTGTACTTGATCCTGTGAAATTAGTAATTACCAATTACCCAGAAGGAAAAGAAGAATTAGTCGCTGCCGAAAATAATCCTGAAGACCCTAATGCAGGGGAACATCAAGTGCCTTTTAGTGGTGAATTATATATTGAACGCGAAGACTTTAAAGAAGAAGCCGGAAGTAAGTTTTTCCGACTGACTCTTGGAAAGGAAGTGCGATTAAAGAATGCCTATATTATTAAAGGCGAAGATGTTGTAAAAGATGCCCACGGAACCATTACAGAAATACACTGTACCTATGATCCAGAAAGTCGATCAGGAAGTGGTACAGAGGCATCTAAACGCCATGTAAAAGGAACCTTACATTGGGTATCTATTGCGCATGCAATTCCTGCAGAGATTCGCTTATATGATCGCTTATTTAATCATGAATCTCCCGATGGAGACAAGGACACCGATTTTATGCAATACATCAACCCTGAGTCTCTAAAAGTGATTACAGGCTATGTAGAACCTTTTTTAGCGGATGCCAAGGTAGGTGATCGTTTTCAGTTCCAGCGTATGGGCTATTTTAATGTAGATTTGGATAGCAGACCAGAAAAATTAGTGTTTAACCGTACAGTAGGATTGCGTGATTCTTGGGCAAAACAAAAACCAAAGCCACAGCAAAACAATCCACAGCCTCAAAAAGCGGCACCACAGCAACAACAAGCTTCCGCATTGAGTCAAATCAATAAGTTAGGAAAAAAACTAGCCAATCTTCCGGAAGAAAAGCGTTTATCGACAATGGAGAGTATCCAAAAGTTGGCTATAAATCTTACCGAAGAGGAGGTCATAGGATTCTTTAACACTGCCGCAAAGAAGATAGGTACTCGTATGGCGGGGATTGAGAGTTTATACGCTTTCGCGAAAGCGCACTCAAAATCACTAAAAGACATTCCAGGTGCCGAAGAATTTGTTCAGAAAGCAAAAGAAGATGCAAATGAGCTGTTGCGTGAAGCAGCGAGTAAATTGTAACGATCTGTTTGAGTTCATCTTCTAAAAAAAGGGTAGAAAAGCTTAAAAATAGGGTAAAGCAAAACCCCTGAAGAAATTTCTTCAGGGGTTTCTATTTTTAGTGTACAGAAGAATTACGCTTCTCCTCTAGGTTTCTTTTTGTTAACAATACCTTTAGCTTCATTGTCTTTTTTCATTTGTTCTCCTATTTGGTTAGAAGCCACAAAAGAAGCGATCATGTCATTAAGCATATTACTTCCAGCTTGCGGAGAATTCGGCATTAAGATTAAGTTAGAGTTGGTTTGCTCTCCCATAGATTGTAGCGTGTCATAATGCTGTGTTACTACAATAAGGGCAGAAGCTTCTTGAGAATTGATTCCTACATTATTTAATACATCTACAGACTCTTCTAGACCACGCGCAATTTCACGACGTTGGTCAGCAATACCTTGTCCTTGTAAGCGTTTAGATTCTGCTTCGGCACGTGCTTTTGCTACAATTTTAATACGCTCTGCTTCTGCTTCAAACTCAGCTGCTACTTTTTCACGCTCTGCCGCATTAATACGGTTCATGGCTTCTTTTACTTGTAAATCAGGATCAATGTCTGTAACAAGGGTTTTAATGATGTCAAAACCATAGCTAGACATCGCTTCATTCAATTCTCCTTTTACAGCAATGGCAATATCATCTTTACGCTCAAAAACATCATCTAGTTTCATTTTTGGCACTTCGGCACGAACCACATCAAATACATAAGATGTAATCTGATCGTGTGGGTTTTCTAATTTATAGAAGGCATCATATACGGCATCTTTACGAACTTGAAATTGTACGGAGATTTTAAGACGTACAAATACATCATCTTTTGTTTTTGTTTCTACAACAACATCAAGTTGTTGGATACGTAAATTGACACGTCCTGCGATCTTATCAAATACTGGAATTTTAAATTGTAATCCAGAGTTACGTACTCCTATAAATTTTCCAAAACGTTCAACAATCGCCGCCGTTTGTTGTTTGACCATAAATATTCCCGAGAGGACAATCAGGATACCAAAAAATAAAAAGATATAAAGTCCAATGTTTCCCATAATGATTTTTTTAGTTAGTGATTTAAAGTGTATAAGTTATTAAAATAACTAGAGATATGTCGTCGTTATGATAAAAATGTAACAAGTCTTTTAGTATTTACTACTTTTGCGCCTTTGTTTTATATCAACCTACTATCAATTTAACCCCCTAGATCCCATGAAATCATACTTATTTATTTTCCTATTTTTTGTCAGTATGACAACAGTGATGGGGCAATCTTATCGAAACAGAGGAAGTTATAACAGAATAGGGGTGCAAGCTAAACTCTTATTTTCTTCTATAGAAACTTCTGATTTCCAAACTGATGGAAAGGAAGGTTTTCAAGGCGGTTTTACTACGAGAGGACGTTTTTATAATGATTGGGGTATTGTATACGGTATTGATTTTATCAATGCCAATGTTTCTGTACAAGGAGCAGGAGCCAGTCAGGCGATAGAGAATCAAATTGATTACGGAATTATAGGTGCACAGTTTAATCTTTTATTGAGCTATAATATTATAGGTCAGAATCTTGCTATAGATTTTGGGCCTTCCTTACTTGTTAACGGTAAAATGAAGCTTAAAGATGATAATCAGGGAAACACCAGAATAGCTGGATATACGACGCTTACAGGAAGTGATTTACAAGAAATATCAACTATTAATCCTTTTGCTGTTCTTGCTTTGACAGGAGGTTTTGAAAATGTGCGCCTTACCGTTCAATATCAATATGGACTCACTAATATTCTCAATGGTTTGAATAAACAAGAATTAGAGCTTATAGATTCTGAGGCAAGAGATTTTAAAGGAACTGCTTCTTTTATTTCTGCTGGAGTTGTTTTCTATTTGTAGCAATGATATCCCTTCGAGCGCAGTCGAGAAGTATAGCTTTTAAACTAGTTCTTGACTGCGCTCGAACAGACTTTTAAGAAATATAGGGTATTACAAAGTGTTAATTGCTTTTTGAATACGCGCAATCGTTTCTTCCTTTCCGATAGTTGCTGCGATGGCAAATACATCAGGACCTTGCATGGCTCCAACAAGACTTAATCGCAAGGGCTGCATGACTTTTCCAAAACCAAGTTCGTTACGCGTGATCCATCCTTTTACAGCGTCTTGTAGGGTAGGAGCGTCAAAGGGATCGACACCTTTAATAATAGTCGCCACTTGTTGCATAAGCTCTCCCGTATCTTCTTTCCATCCTTTTTTAGCTGCTTTTTCATCATAAGCGGTAGGCGCTTCAAAGAAATAAGAACCTAACTCCCAAAGATCAGCTACAAAAGTGGCACGCTCTTTAATAAGCGCTGTTACCGTGGTTACATAGTTAAGTGATACATTAACACCTTTTTTAATAAGAAGTTCCATAAAACTAGCCGAAACAGTTTCATTGCTCGCTTCTTGCAGATAATGTTGTTGGAACCACTTTGTTTTCTCTGGATCAAACTTAGCACCCGCTTTATTGACTCTTGTAAGGTCAAAAGCTGCTATCAATTCTTCTAATGAGAAAATTTCTTGTTCTGTCCCTGGATTCCACCCTAAAAAGGCAAGCATATTAATTACAGCTTCGGGAAGATACCCATCTTCTCTGTAGCCCGATGAGATTTCATTTGTTTTTGGATCTTTCCATTGTAAAGGGAAAACAGGAAACCCTAACTTATCCCCATCACGCTTGTTTAATTTCCCTTTTCCTACGGGTTTTAAAATTAAAGGAAGGTGTGCAAATTTTGGTGCTTCCCATTCAAAAGCACGGTATAACAACACGTGTAACGCTAGTGATGGTAACCACTCTTCGCCACGGATCACGTGGGTGATGTTCATCAAATGGTCATCCACAATATTCGCCAGATGATAGGTAGGCATCCCATCCGATTTAAAAAGGACTTTATCATCTAGGATGTTGGTGTTTATGTTGATATCTCCACGAATTTCGTCATGCAATTGTAAGATTTCATCTTGTGGTGCTTTAAAACGAATCACATAGTCTTCGCCTGCATTTATTCGTTTCTGCACTTCTTCTTCAGAAAGTACCAATGAATTATCAAGTTGCATACGATTGTGCCAATTGTAGATAAAAGTTTCTCCTTTAGCTTCAAGTTCGCTTCGTAAGGTGGATAGTTGTGCTGCGGTATCAAATGCGTAGTAGGCATTTTTGGAGTCTAATAAAGCTTTCGCGAAAGCGGCATATATCTCCTTACGCTCACTTTGTTTATATGGGCCAACATCGCCTTCACGACCGGGACCTTCATCATACGGAATCCCACACCAATCTAAACTTTCTCTGATATAATCTTCAGCACCAGGAACATATCGGTTTTGGTCGGTATCTTCAATACGAAGCACAAAGGTTCCCCCATGCTTTTTTGCAAAAAGGAAATTAAAAAGGGCGGTACGCACCCCCCCAATATGTAAAGGTCCTGTAGGACTAGGCGCAAAACGCACTCGAACTTGTTGAGACATAAATGTATGTTTTAAGGGTGCAAAGATAAATGTTTGCTTGGGGAAAGTCTTAAAAAAAACAAACTCGTTCCTCTTTTGATTGAAGCTTAGGGTGAGGGGTTTAAATTCCGTCCATTATAAAAGGTTAGGAAGTGAAAAACTTCTGATCTTCCTAAGCTTGTTTATTTTGGAGTATAGAACGGAAGATTTAAAATGAATTTGTATAAAATTTACAAATCATTTTAAATAACCACCAAGGCTATTTGGTTGTAGATCCCTTCCCTTTAGGAAGGCTAGGATGGGATAACAGGCTTTTGATCTTCTGGCACTCTCTTGTTTGGTGGTATGGTAACGGAAAATTTAAAATAGTTTGTTTTAAAAATTACAAACGATTTTAAATTACCACCAAGACTATTTGATTTTATAATCCTTTTAATTCCTCCCTAAAGGTGAGGCTAGGATGGGATAACAGGCTTTTGATCTTCTGGCACTCTCTTATTCATAATTTTAAACCAAATAGGAGGGAAGAGTGCAAGGACCATACTGGTAGGATATCCATACGGTAACTGCGGACTGATCTCATGATAATCCAATAACTGGTATTTCTTATTAGCACGATAATGATGATCGCTATGACGCGTTAATTCAAATAACATAATACGTCCAAAAACATGATTGCTGTTCCAAGAATGTACTTCGCGTACACGTTCATACCGGCCACTTTCTCTCTTCTTTCTGCGCAGTCCGTAGTGCTCTATGTAGTTAATGGTTTCTAATAAAAGAAAACCAGCAATAGCCGCAAATAAAACGACTTGAAAACCAATACTTCCAAAAAAGTAATAAGCTGAATATAAGTACAATATCTGAAAAATGGTGTACCAAAGCATATCATTTTTATAAGACAGAAAAGAATGTTTTTCTCCTTTAAGTAACCTCATTTGTATGCGCCACGCATTGGTATATTGCCTTGTAATGGATGTAAACCAAAAATGATATAAGGGTTGGTTGTATTTTGCTGTCGCAGGATCTTGTGGAGTAGCAGCATGGAGGTGATGTCCAAAATTATGTTCGATAAAAAAGTGCATATACAATGCAGGAAGTAATAATAGCTTTCCTAAAAACTGTTCTACTTTACTATTGCGATGGCCAAGTTCATGCGCTACGTTGATTCCATTAGAGCCTATCACAATACCACAAGAAAAAATCAATCCAATCATTTCATAACTGGAAAGTTTATTTGAAGTTATTGTTGTAATTGTAAAGTATATAATACCAAAGACAATGATCACATTTAGGTATAGTAGAAAATCTGTCCAATGTAGGGTTGCTTTAGATTGTTTTTCTTCATCAGAAATGTTGGTGTCATTTACTGGAAATAGAAGTTCTAAAATAGGCACCAGAACAAAGGCATACACTGGTGTCAACAAAGACCAGGGTCCTTGCAAGAATACTCCTATGATGGCACACAAAGGCACGAGATATGCCGATAAATATTTTAAATCTTTCATAAACAGGTAAACTTTAACAAGGCGTTATAAAAGTAAAGTATTTAGAAAACATAATAAAATTGTAGTTTTAGGGGTTGGTATAGAAAGAAAAATGAACACATTTAAAAACATAGAACAAAAGCTAGAGCGCTTTATACGTAAATATTACACGAATGAGCTGCTTAAAGGGGCGATTCTCTTTTTTGCATTTGGCGTATTGTATTTTTTACTTACCCTCTTAATCGAATATTTTTTCTGGTTAAGTTCTGCAGGGAGGACCGTATTATTTTGGCTTTTTATTGGTGTAGAAGTCGCGTTACTTGCGAAATTTATTATACTCCCATTAGCTAGGCTTTTTAAGCTGTCTAAAGGAATAGACTATAAAGATGCTGCACAGTTGATTGGAAATCATTTCCCAGAAGTCAGTGATAAGCTGATTAATACACTCCAATTGCATAGTGACTCTCAAGATTCTGAGTTAATGTTGGCGAGTATAGAGCAAAAAAGTGAGGAATTAGCGCCTGTTCCTTTTCGTTTAGCAATTAATTTTAAGAAAAATCTCAAATACTTAAAATATGCCGCTATTCCTGTGGTTGTTTTTTTATTAGTGAACTATGCAGGTAAAGAAGAGGTATTTTCATCTAGTTATGAGCGAGTGGTGAATTATAATGAGGCTTATGAACCTCCTGCACCTTTTCGTTTTTTTGTAGTAAATGAAAATTTACAAGCAGTAGAAAATAGAAACTATACGTTACTCGTTCGAACTGTGGGAGATGTCATTCCTGAGGAGGCATCTATTCATTTTAACGATGAGGTTTATTTCTTACAACAAGTGACGCCAGGAGAGTATAGTTATACTTTTGAGCAACCTGCAGGTGATATTTCGTTTTATTTACAAGCCAATAAAGTAACATCACAAGCGTATACACTAGAGGTACTTAAAGTTCCTGTACTCGTTAATTTTGAAATGGAATTAAACTATCCATCCCATACTCAAAAAGCAACCGAGCGCATTAAGAATACAGGAAATGCCATCATACCCGAAGGCACCAAAGTCACTTGGATGCTTGATACACGTGAAACAGACCAAGTTGATTTGGTTTTGAAGGATACAGTGTACGCTTTCGCGAAAGCGGAACAAAGCACTTCTACAAGTGTTTATAATCTGGCGCAACGTATCTACAAAAACACATCCTATGAGGTAAGCACGAGTAATAGTTCGTTAAAAAACTTTGAAAATTTAGCGTATACTTTACAAACCATCAAAGATGAATTTCCTCAAATGAATCTAGAGGTTAAGAATGATAGTATCAGCAATCAGGATACTTATTTTTATGGAAAAGTAAGTGATGACTATGGATTGACCAAATTACGTTTAGTGTATTATCCATCACAATCTGAAGCTAAAGAATTTAAAAATATTGCGATTTCTAAAGGGAATGTAGATCAATTTATTTATGCATTTCCTGATACGCTCCAACTTCAAGAAGGTGTGAATTATGAATATTATTTTGAGGTTTTTGACAATGATGCGATTCATAATTACAAGAGTACCAAAAGTAGTGTATTTAGTTTTGTGAAGTTTACAGATAGTGAATTAGAACAGCAACAATTAGAACAGCAAAACAAAGCGATTTCAGGTCTTGATAAATCATTAGAAAAACTGAAAGAGAGGGAGAAGGAGTTGGCTGAAATTTCGCGAACGCAAAAAGAAAAGAAAGAACTGAATTTTAATGATCAAAAAAAGCTAGAAAATTTTCTGAAACGACAGAAGCAACAAGAGGAGATGATGAAAGATTTTTCTAAGCAGCTTAAAGAAAATTTGGAAGAGTTTCAAAAAGAAGAAACACTTACTGATGAAGAAAAAGAGAAATTAAAAGAACGTTTAGAACGTCAAGAAAAAAAGGCAAAAGAAAATGAGAAGTTATTAGAAGAATTAGAGAAGCTTCGTGAGAAAATAAGTAAAGAAGAACTTTCAGAAAAGTTAGAAAAGCTTCAAAAGCAAAATAAAAATAATAAAAGGAATCTAGAACAAATGGTAGAACTGACCAAGCGCTATTACGTTCAGAAAAAAGCCGAAAAGATAGCTCGCGACTTAGAGAAGTTAGCTAACAAACAAGAAGAGCTAAGTAAAAAAGATACCGAAGAAAATAACAAAGTAGCCCAAGATAAACTCAACGAAGAGTTTGAAAAATTAGAAGAAGATCTCAAGAAATTAGAAGAAGAAAATCAAGGGCTTAAAAAACCCATGGAGATTCCTACTGATGAAAAAAAGCAAGAAGAAATTAAAGAAGAGCAACAAAGTGCGAGTGAAGAATTAGAAAAACAAGAGCAACAAGAAAACCAAGACGCTAAAGACGGAGAACAGGAAGAGCAAAAACCAAGTTCTCCAAGTAAAGCCGGGGCACAAAAAAAGCAGAAAAAGGCCGCTGATAAAATGAAGCAAATGAGTCAGGCGATGCAATCCAGTATGCAACAATCTGGTCAAGAAAGTATGGAAGAAGATGCTGAGATGCTTCGACAAATTCTAGACAATCTGTTAGTTTTTTCTTTTGAGGAAGAAGATGTGATGAATGATTTCAGAATAATGGATGACAAGAATCCAAATTTTGCTAATAAACTTCGACTTCAAAATGTCCTAAAACAAAACTTTAAACACATAGACGATAGTTTGTACGCACTCGCATTGCGTAGACCAGAATTAGATGAAAAAATCAATCAATCATTAACCGAAATTGATTTCAATTTAAATAAGGCTCTAGAGCGTTTGGCAGAAAATCAAATCCGACAAGGCGTCAGTAGTCAACAGTATGTAGTCACAGGCGCTAATGAACTTGCAGACTTTTTAAGTAATTCTCTTGATCAAATGAACATGCAAATGTCTGGTCAAGGACAGGGTCAAGGAAAGGGGCAAGGGCAAGGTCAAGGTCAAGGTCAGGGAAGAGGTCAACAACTCCCTGATATTATTCAAAGCCAAGAAGAGCTTAATAAAAAAATGCAAGAAGGCAGTAAGCAAGGTGAAGGCAAAAAAGGTGATAAAGGAGAGGAAGGAGAAGGAGAAAAAGGCCAAGGCAAAGAAGGTGATGGAGAAGGACAAAATGGAGAAGGAGAAGGCGAAGGCGAAGGAGATGGTGAAGGAGATGGTGAAGGAGGACAAAATGGGAAAGATAGCCGAGGAGATGGAGAGGAAAAAGGAGAAGGAAATGAAGGGGATGAATATGAACAAGGATTGCTTTATGAAATTTACAAAGAGCAACAAAAGCTTCGGCAACAGTTAGAAGACGAAATTAAAAAAAGTGGATTAGGCGAAACTGCCGATCAACTTGTCAAGGATATGAAAGATGTAGAGCAGCAATTATTAGATAAAGGATTTAATAATGAAACCTTACAAAAAATGACCGAATTAAAACATGAATTATTAAAGCTGAAAGAAGCAACCTTTCAACAAGGAGAAGAAGAAAAAAGAGAATCTAATACCAACTTAAAGGGATATGCTAATCCTGTGAATTCTTCTATTGATAAAGCCAAAAAATATTTTAATACTACAGAGATATTAAACAGGAAAACACTTCCGCTTAAAGAAGAATATAAAAAGAAAGTACAAGACTATTTCCAAAAAGACAATGATTGAATTTAATACGACACATGGTTTTCAAATAGAGAATCCTACCGTTATTTCTTCCTGGCTAGAGAGAGTAATCGACGAAGAACATAAAGAAGTAGGAGAGGTCAATTATATTTTTTGTGATGATGAATACCTACATAAAATGAATGTTGAGTTTTTAGATCATGACACCTTAACTGATGTGATTAGCTTTGATTATACCGAAGGAGTTGTGGTGAGTGGAGATGTTTATATTTCAACAGAAAGAGTGGCCGAAAATGCCATTGAGTTTGATGTGTCTTTTACTGATGAATTGCACAGAGTAATGGTTCATGGATTATTACATTATTGCGGTTATAAAGACAAAAGTGATGAGGATATTGTGACAATGAGAGCTAAAGAAAATTACTATCTCGACAAGAGATAATACGTTAATTGTTTCACGTGAAACAATTGGTTAAGGACTTTTAAAAACAAAGATAGAAAGGGCGTATATTTGCAAGCTAATTTTTAGTGTTCTTATGTTGTTAATAACGAATACTATTTTAATGTTCCACGTGAAACAATGAGTCTATTTCAAGATGTATATGATGTGATTGTCGTTGGCGCTGGCCATGCTGGATGTGAGGCGGCAGCAGCGGCAGCCAACATGGGAAGCAAGACCTTATTGGTGACCATGAATCTTCAAACCATAGCACAAATGTCATGTAACCCAGCGATGGGGGGCATTGCAAAAGGACAAATCGTTCGAGAGATTGACGCTATTGGAGGATATAGCGGCATCGTGTCTGATAAAACAGCCATACAATTTAAGATGCTCAACAAGTCAAAAGGTCCTGCGATGTGGAGCCCAAGAGTACAGAGTGATCGCATGCGTTTTGCAGAAGAATGGAGGTTGCGTTTAGAACACACACCTAATCTTGATTTTTATCAAGAGATGGTGAGCGGATTACTCGTTGATAAAAATAGAATTACAGGCGTAAGAACTTCACTTGGTATTGAAATTAAAGCAAAGTCTGTGGTCTTGACTAATGGAACTTTTCTTAATGGATTAATCCATATTGGAGATAAACAATTTGGTGGAGGTAGAGCAGGAGAAAGAGCGTCTACTGGAATCACAGAACAGCTTGTAGATTTTGGTTTTGATACAGGAAGAATGAAGACTGGAACTCCTCCTCGCGTTGATGGTAGATCGTTGGATTTTTCTAAAATGATTATCCAACCTGGAGATGAAATTCCAGAAAAGTTTAGCTATTCTAAAGAGACTTCTCCGCTGACTCATCAGCGTCCGTGTCATATGACATATACCTCTCCAGAAGTCCACGAATTATTGAAAGAAGGTTTTGATCGTTCACCTATGTTTAATGGTCGAATTAAATCTATTGGCCCTAGATATTGTCCGTCGATCGAAGATAAAATTCATCGATTTGCAGATAAAGATAGACATCAATTATTTGTCGAACCTGAAGGATGGGATACCTGTGAAATTTATGTAAATGGATTTTCAACATCCCTACCAGAAGATGTGCAATTTAAAGCATTGCGATCAGTTGTTGGTTTTGAAAATGTAAAGTTCTTTAGACCTGGATATGCGATAGAGTACGATTATTTTCCGCCTACACAATTAACACATACGTTAGAAACTAAGCTTGTTGATGGGTTATTTTTTGCAGGGCAGATTAATGGTACTACAGGATATGAAGAAGCCGCTTCTCAAGGATTAATGGCGGGAATGAATGCACATTTAAAAGTATATGAGAAAGATCCTTTCATGCTACAACGTGACGAAGCCTATATAGGCGTTTTAATAGACGATTTAATTACTAAAGGTACCGAAGAGCCGTATCGTATGTTTACGTCAAGAGCAGAGTACCGAACACTCTTACGTCAAGATAATGCTGACGAACGTTTAACACCTTTGTCTTATAAAGCAGGTTTAGCGTCTGAAGAACGCCTGATGATGATGGAAGAAAAAAGAGAGGCTTCAGATAAGTTGGTAAAATACTTTGAAGAAACTAGCATCCTTCCAGAGGAGGTAAATGACCTTTTAGAAGAAAGAGGGTCGTCACCGATGAAACAATCTGATAAGATGTTTAAGGTGTTTTCACGTCCTCAAATTCATTTGGACGATATTAAAAAGTTTAAAAAAGTAGCTGCGTATATAGAAGATAATGCGATTGAAAAAGACGTGCTAGAGCAAGCGGAAATTAAAGTCAAATATGCAGGCTATATCGAAAAAGAAAAGGCCAATGCTGATAAATTAAGTCGTTTAGAAAACATTAAGATTCCAGCTAATTTTGATTACAGCAAGTTAAAATCGCTTTCTTACGAAGCGAAAGAAAAACTTGAAAAAATACGTCCTGTCACCATTTCTCAAGCATCTCGTATCAGTGGTGTTTCTCCATCAGATATTAGTGTAATGCTGGTTTATATGGGCCGTTAATTTGATAATGTTTCACGTGGAACAGTAAAAAATAAATCCATATACACATAGCTACAATCTATTTTCTGTTGTAAATCTTCATTTAAAATCTATGAAAACCCCCATTCACGTAAAAGATCATGCTGTCTCTGGAGAGTCCTTTCGTTTGGAATATGATGAGCGTTTTCATATGTATATTACTTCGCCAAAACCATCCAGAGAAGCATTACCTTCTTATTATGCTAGCGAAGATTACATTTCTCATACAGATGGCAAACGATCTCTTTTTGAAAAAATATATCAGGTGGTGAAGGGAATTACGCTTTCGCGAAAGCATAAACTACTTACCTCATATCTGCCTGCTAAAGGATCATTATTAGATATTGGTGCAGGTACCGGTGATTTTTTAGAATATGTGTCCAAAAAAGGATGGGACGTTTCTGGAGTAGAACCTAGTGAAAAAGCAAGAAATCTAGCTACACAAAAAAACATACAGCTTACTGAAGCATTGCCAGAAGAAAAAACGACGTATGATGCCATTACTATGTGGCACGTTCTGGAACACGTATATGATTTAAACGAACAATTAATTTGGCTAAAAAATAATCTAAGTAGGGAAGGAGTGCTTTTTATTGCAGTCCCTAATTTTGAATCTTACGATGCCTCTTTGTACAAAACAGATTGGGCCGCCTATGATGTGCCAAGACATTTATATCATTTTTCTAGAAAAGCGATTCAATTGCTTTTTGAAGAACAAGACATGAAAGTGATTGATGTGCATCCTATGAAGTTTGATGCTTTTTATGTGAGTTTGCTTTCAGAAAAATATAGATCAGGAAAGATGAATTTTCTCAAAGCCTTTTTATCAGGATGGCGCTCTAATCAAAAAGCAACCAAAACAGGAGCCTATTCTTCATTGATTTATGTGATCAAGCATAAAGCATAAAAAAAGCGACTTTGAGAAAAGTCGCTTTTTTTTATAGATAAAACTGTTTATTGTCTAGAGAAGACAATTTCACTATTAATTGTAATACTTACTGTGATACCTTCTTCCGTTACTTCTTCCGTTACATCTTGACCTAATCTCAATGTAGTCTCAGTCAATTCAAGAATGGTAAGTTCACTCATACCTGTAGTATCTCCCACAGGAATATCAAGGTCAATATCAATAATCTCTCCGTCAATAGAAAGAATATTTCCATTACGTTCCCAAGTACCTACTTGTTGAAGATTATCAACTGAAGTTGTTTCTGTTTCAGACATTCCGTTTACAGTAAAATCTAGAACAATATCATAAGAACCTTCAGCGGTATACTCATTAGGGTTTTCAGTAAATGTAAAATCGAGATCTAAATTTTGACCTACTCCTTCAAAAGAGGTATTTATCGTTTCTCCTAAAAAGTCAAAACTAGTTGTTCCTTCATAATCTAATGAAGTGACACTCCAAGTTCCCACAAGACTAGCAGAAGTATCGCTTCCACCATCATCATCAGTGCTACAACTTACAAAAGAAGTAACTACAAACAATACCATACATAATTTTACTAATTTACTCATATTCAGATTTTTATAATTAATTTTGCAAATTAAGTGATTTTTTGTTTAAAATAAAAGGAGGTTATTTATTTTTTACTAAAAATATCAAAAAGAATGACTAAACATTAAAAATAAGCTCTTTTAAGCCTCTTTTAGCTTTAAAAGCATACATAACCACTAATAATTTCTATTTCTCTCTTAAAAACAGCTTGACGAATTCATTTTTAATAAGTGTAATCTATTGAATGTATTTTTTAGTATAAGATTTTCCTATTTTGTAAGATTTTCAGTTTTTTATGCGTAAAGCAAGTCAAACTTTCTATTTTTGCCGCAAAACACAAACACCCATGAAAAAAATTGGAATCTTACTAGTAATAGCTTTTTTAGTTATCGGATGTCAAACTGAGAAAACTGCATTTGTGAATACCGAAGAGTTATTTAAAGAGTATGCAGAGATGAATGACGTAAGAGAACGCTTTACAAAAGAAAATGATGAAATTCTTAAGGACCTAGAACTTAAGTTTCAACCCCTTCAAATTAAGCAACAACAGTTTCTTAGTAATAGCGCTACTATGAGTCCTAAAAAACAACAAGAGCGGTATCAAGAATTAGCAGCAGAAGATCAAAAATTTCAGCAAGAACGTCAGGCTAGAATAGGAAAACTTCAGGCAGATAGTCAGGCAGCGATAGATAGTGTCATCACTAAAGTAAAAGACAAAGTAAAAGAATACGGAAAAACCAATGGGTATTCTTACATCTACGGAAGCAATGATGCTGGAAGTGTTATGTATGGTAAAGAGGAGCTAGATATTACCAGTAACGTGTTAGAATACTTAAACACAGCCTATAAAAGCGCTAAAGAATAATATACACATGTAAGTATGTAAAAAGGCGATGATAACTTCATCGCCTTTTTTTATGCTTAAAAGAATG
The DNA here is from genome assembly GCF_042653865.1 of Dokdonia ponticola. Classification (NCBI taxonomy): domain Bacteria; kingdom Pseudomonadati; phylum Bacteroidota; class Flavobacteriia; order Flavobacteriales; family Flavobacteriaceae; genus Dokdonia; species Dokdonia ponticola. The sequence continues at coordinate 290,605 of NZ_JBHSFV010000003.1, forward strand.
TTGATTTTTTACAAGTAAAAAACCATATAAGGCACTGTTTTAATGGTTAGACAACAACCAAACCCCCCAAATCACTACAATAAAATACCCTACAATCGTAAAAGCTCCTGCATAATCTTTAGCAATACGCTGGCCAAATAAAAGCATCAATAAAGTGATGGCAGCAGTAATAGATCCATATAATGCCATGGTAGGAATATCATGTACCGCAAGTTGATAAATTCCCACCCCAGCAAGTACCGAAGCAAGGATATCAAAAACAATTAAAATGCCCACTAAAAGGGGTACCATACTTCCTAAGAAAGTATCCTTAAAATGACCGTTTAACCAGCTTATTTGACCCTTCCAATCGAACACTTTGTCTAGTCCAGATTGTAAAAAAGTAATGATGATGAATACTAGAATTAAAATTTCGGTGATATTGGATACTAAATAGTCCATAAAGATGATTTTAAGTTTCTAAATTTATTTTTAGTAATGTCTAAAAATAGTATAAGTGATTGATTAGATCATTGTTTACGATGGAGTAATCGTGTTAATTTAATGGAAAGATCCGATAAAATAATTCTGGCATTTCCGTTACGTTCTATGTGATAAGAGGCGTCTTGAAGCTCAGAAATGATATCCATAATGTTATTTCCATGCACAAATGGAGCAAATTTACTAAGGTCAAAACCAGTTTTTGGTTCTAGGTACACTAAGGCGTCTGTTTTGTAATTTAAAAGCATGGCTTGACGGAAAAATTGTACACAATACGACAGAAAGCTTTTCTGAGTTTCACGTCCTGTTTTTGCAATAGTTTCACTCCAATCTAATAAAGATATAACCGACTCTTTTCTGCCTTTAGCCATAAAAGCCGTACGTACCCAAGTAACAAACCATTCCTCAAATTGTACATCATCTCCATCTTTATGTAAGATATGTAAAGCTACATTATAATCTCCTTGTGCTTGATGCGCTATCTTTTGGGCTTCATTTGGATCACATTCTTGCCTTGAGACGAGTGCATTTGCCAAATGTGCCTCACTTATGGCAGGAAAATGAAGTACTTGACATCTTGATTTGATGGTGTCTATGATCTGATCTTCATTTTCTGTGATGAGGATAAACAAGGTTTTTGCAGGCGGTTCTTCTATCAGTTTTAGGAGTTTATTTGCAGCAGCAGTATTCATTTTTTCTGCCATCCAAATAATCATCACTTTATAGCCACCTTCATAGGCTTTTAGCGCTAAGGCTTTATTAATATCTATGGCCTCGTCAACGCCGATTTGACCTTGTTTTTTTTCAATATCAATATGTTTATGCCATTCAAAGAGGTCTCCATAGGGATTTTCCTTTACAAATGAGCGCCACTCTGTAGCAAAGTGACTTGATGTAGGATGGCTTTTAATAGCGGTATTGGTCGCCACAGGATATGCAAAATGCAAATCAGGATGTGCTAATTGCTCAAATTTAAGATTACAAGAAGCGTTTCCTTGGGTGTTTTCTCCCTGTGTATTGCCACACAATATATATTGTGCGTAAGCAATAGCCATAGGCAAAGTGCCTGAACCTGTTTTTCCTACAAAGAGTTGGGCGTGTGCAATACGACCTGCATCCACACTTGTGGTAAGGTGATTTTTAATAAAATCTTGACCGATAACGTTTTCGAAAAGCATAGTACGCCAAATATAAAAGAATTGTTACGTAAATAAACGCTCTAACTACTATATTTGCTAGGAAACTACCTTGAACCAAGCGCACGAGATAGTTTATTAAAAAATAATTTGATTTCGAGCCAAGCTTTGGAGCATTTATAGCTCGATGATCGAGTAAAATTAAAAAATAATGAAGACAGTAGATCACTTCAATTTTGAAAATAAGAAAGCATTAATCCGTGTAGATTTTAATGTACCATTAGATGACCAACTTCAAGTAACCGATCCGACAAGGATTGAAGCGGCAAAACCAACTATTTTAAAAATTCTGGAAGATGGGGGAGCTGCTATTTTGATGTCCCACTTAGGACGTCCCAAAGCACAGGAAGATGAATTTTCTATGAAACATATTTGTAGTAAAGTTTCAGAAATTATAGGTGTCGAAGTCATATTTGTACCCAATTGTGTAGGAGACGAAGCAGAAAAAGCGGCAGCTAACCTTGAAATGGGACAGATTTTACTACTAGAAAACCTAAGATATCATAAAGAGGAGACGGCTGGTGATGTAGCTTTCGCGAAAGCATTATCAACCCTAGGAGATATTTACGTAAATGATGCCTTTGGAACCGCACACAGAGCACATGCCTCTACAACCATCATTGCGCAGTTTTTTCCAGAAAATAAATGTTTTGGAAAATTACTTTCTAAAGAAATAGAGAGTTTAGATCGCGTGCTTAACAACAGCGAAAAACCAGTACTAGCTATTCTAGGAGGCGCCAAAGTATCTTCAAAAATTACAGTGATAGAAAACATTCTTGATAAAGTAGATGCACTCATCATAGGAGGTGGGATGGCATACACATTTATCAAAGCCCAAGGCGGAAAAATTGGAGATTCCATCTGTGAAGATGATAAAATGGAGCTTGCTTTAGACATCCTAAAAGCAGCTGAAGAAAAGAATGTTACCGTTCATCTTCCTATAGACGTACTCGCTGCCGATGATTTTTCTGAAAGTGCCAACACAAAAATGGTAGATATAACGCAAATTCCAGATGGATGGCAAGGACTAGATGCAGGACCGGGCTCTACACAGCTCTTTGATGCAGTGGTGCAAAGCGCGAAGACTATCTTATGGAACGGTCCTTTAGGTGTTTTTGAAATGGCACCTTTTGCTGGCGCTACAATTGCTTTGGGAAATAGTATCGCAGACGCGACCAAAAACGGCGCATTCTCTCTTGTAGGAGGAGGGGATAGTGTATCTGCAGTGAAGCAATTTGGATTTGAACATAAAGTAAGCTACGTCTCTACTGGAGGTGGGGCGATGCTTGAAATGCTAGAAGGAAAAACATTGCCTGGTATTGCTGCAATTTTAGAGTAATAAGTAGCGACACTTAGCATATATTACTTTATAGTAATAAAATAGAATTTTAAAAAAGCACAATGTAATCGTTGTGCTTTTTTATTGGGTAAATTCACTTCCTAAGAATTGCTTAATAAAAAAATCTTAATAATTAAATAGGGTAACAAAAATCAAAAGGAGAGAACAGGGATGTGTATTAAATAAAAAACACATATAAGATGAAAAAACAAATTATTCTGTTATCTGCATTGGTATTGATGTATTCTTGTCAAACAGAGGAGCCTATAAGTCAGGAAAATGCAATGTTAACAAGCTCAGCATTACCCTTAGATGAAGACATTCAAGATTCAAATAGTAAACGTCCTATCTGGAAGTTTAATTCATCTATGCAGGCAAGTTCAACGTTTGGAATAACTGATGGTTGGGGTAACTTTACTTTAAAACGAGTAGCAGACGTAAATGGGGATGGTAGAGCTGATATCATCGGATTTGGAATCAATGATACATTTGTAGCTTTAGGAAGTTCAAATGGTACTTTTGGTTCCCCGATTCTCGCAAGTACTACTTTTGCCTATAATGACTCTTGGGGCTTTAAAAGCAGACATGTAAGCGATGTAAATGGTGATGGTAGAGCAGATATTATAGGATTTGGTAATGATGCGACATTTGTCGCTCTTGGAAATTCTAATGGTACTTTTAGTACTCCTATTTTTGCTAACTCTAACTTTGGGTCGTCAGATGGATGGCAAATTTATCCAAAAACAGTTAAGGATGTTAATGGGGACGGTAGAGCAGACATTGTAGGTTTTGGGTCTGATGACACAGTTGTTGCTTTTGGACAAGCTAATGGAACATTTTCTACCCCATTTACAGCGAGCACTAATTACGGGAGTAACGATACTTGGCAAGGTAAGCGTAGAGAAATTGCAGATGTAAATAGTGATGGTAGGGGAGATATTGTTGCTTATGGAAATGGAGGTGTTTGGATATCTCTTGCTACTACAAATGGGACGTTTAGTACTTCTTTTATGGTTTTACCAGGCCATTTTCATGATCGTCACTTTGATTTTGAACCAGTACGTATAGCAGATATAAATGGCGATAATAATATGGATATCATTTCATTAGAAAGAGATTTTGTTTATTTATATTATGGGGAAGGAGATGGAAATTTTACTTCCCCAAGAGTAAGAGCGTACGACAGATTTACATATGATGCTGGTTGGTTATCTGAGCATATACGTTATGTATCTGACGTTAATGGAGATAACAAGGCAGATATTATAGGGTTTGGAGAGAATGCCACGATAGTTTCTTTGAGTATTGACTAGTTATATTTATTATAAAATTAAATAGAAAAAGCCACTTGAAAAGGTGGCTTTTTCTGTCTTTGCACACGAATAGAAGCGACACTTATGAATAAACACTTATATTTGAAGTACGCACTATTCATACGAATTTTGTAATACCCTCGTTGTAAAAACTATGAGATTACTACAGTTATATTGTCTTATGGGGTTTTTGTTGGTTTCCGCTTTCGCGAAAGCGCAAGACACCCTATCCTATTCGTCTTTTAAGAAAAAAAATAAAGAACAGATTACAACGCTTAAAAGAGACACGATTACTGTGATTGATTCGATCACGACTACGTCTTTTGTAAACGAAACCAATAAAAGAGAACTGAAAACGACTTCGCGAGATTCTATCGTGTTTAAGCTGGAAGATGAGCCTTTTGCGGCACGCTTGGACTCTTTATGGCGCAATGAACTAGCCAGAATGGACCTTTTCGATTCTATCAATAACATGGTGCATGAGTTGGATTATAAAGAAGAAGTCTATCTAGATTTACCTACAGACACCTTAAAAAAACGACTAGCGCGCATTAATGAAAGGACTCCTTTTAATGTAGATTATAATACTTCTTTGGAAAGCGTGATAAAAAACTATTTAAAACGCCACAAACCTAGCATGGAACGATTGATGGAAGTAAGTCAGTTTTACTTCCCTATGTTTGAAGAGACGTTAGATAAGTACGACATCCCACTAGAAATGAAATATTTAGCTATTGTAGAGTCGGCATTACGACCACGTGCTAAGTCTAGAGTAGGAGCAACCGGTTTATGGCAATTTATGTTTACCACGGGAAAAATGTATGGGCTGGATGTCAACTCCTATGTAGATGAACGTATGGATCCTATCATGGCGACAGAAGCGGCGTGCCAATACCTTTCAAAGTTATATGATCTTTTTGGTGATTGGGATCTAGCTTTAGCGTCTTATAATTCAGGACCGGGTAATGTTTCAAAAGCCATACGCCGTAGTGGAGGCTATAAAAATTATTGGAACATACGCGCTAATCTTCCACGTGAAACAGCTGGATATGTCCCTGCTTTTTTAGCGACTATGTATCTTTTTGAATATGCTGAAGAACATGGATATCAACCTAAAAAAGCACCTGTCAACTATTTTCAGACAGACACGGTTCACATAAAACAATTAATTACGCTGGAGCAGGTGGCAAAAATCACGGGAGAGCCGTTAGAGGTGATTCAGTTTTTGAATCCTTCATATAAGCTGGATATTATTCCGTTTGTAGAAAAGGAGACGTATTATTTGAGGCTTCCTTCAGAAAAGATAGGCACTTTTGTGCAGAATGAGGAGGAGATATACGCTTTCGCGAAAGCGGAAATAGATCAAAGAGAAAAACCATTACCTAAGTTCACAACGGCTAGTGACCAGATTAGATATCGCGTGCGAAGTGGCGATTATTTAGGAAAAATTGCCAATAGATATGGTGTGCGCGTGAGTCAGATTAAAAAATGGAATAATTTGAGGTCTAACAACCTGAGAGTAGGACAACGCTTGACCATTTATCCTCGAAAACCTGTCACTTCGTCAACGACAACTAGTACTCCCAAAACAGTCGTCACAAATGGGAAAAAGATATATACAGTAAAGGAAGGGGACTCTCTCTGGAAGATTGCTAATAAATTTCCTGGTGTAAGTGTCAAAAATATTGAGGTTTGGAACGATATTAGTAGTAATAAACTCAAACCAGGAATGAAACTTGTGGTTTCCAAATAATAACATTCTTAAAACGCACATATCATGAAAAAATTACTCATAGCCATCTTCTCTTTAGGAGTTCTTATTTCTTGTGAAAAAACGTCAAAAACACCCTCGCTAGAAGGTTCTATAGGAAATACAAATCACGTAAAAATCGTCATGGATAAAGAGCTGTGGCAAGGACGGGTAGGAGATACTTTACGAAATATTTTAACTACACCTGTAAATGGGCTTCCACGCGAAGAACCTCTATATACTCTAGATCAAATCACCCCAGATAAGTTTACAGGGTTTGTGTCAAAAAGCAGAATTTTTATTTCTACAAAACTAGGAGAACCGGCTCTTTTTTCTGTAGAAGAAGATATAACAGCAAGAAGACAAACGGGCGTGATGATTGCTGGTCAAACCGAAGATGAGATTATAGAAATCATCAAAACCAATAAAGACAGTATTATCAAAGCGTTTAGAGAACGCGAACTAGAAGCAACTCAAATGCGTATAAGTAAGTCTTTAGAAAAAACAGACTCTCTCAAATCTACTTTTGGTATTACGATGCGTTTTCAAACAGCGTATGATTATGTGAAGCGTGACGAAAACTTCTTTTGGATGATTAAGAATATAAAAAGAAGTGGTAATATGAATATTACGGTATATGAAGTGCCTTTAAACGTGATAGATAAAGACACATTTTCTGTCGCTCGTATTGTACGAATGAGAGATTCTGTTTCTGGAAAAAATATTTCCTTGAATCAAGGTCGTTTTCTAACCGAAAGTTCTTTTGCACCTCAGTTATTTGAAACAGAAATTGACGGTCATTTTGCTTGGGAAATGAAAGGAACGTGGGAAGTAAGAGATGGACGTCTTATGGTGGGTCCTTTTTTAAACTACGCAATACGTGATGAAAAGAATAATAGATATGTTGTTGTAGAAGGCTTTATATTTTCTCCATCATTAGATCAAAGAGATAATATGTTTGAGCTAGAAGCTATTTTACGCTCTACTCGATTTATAGATAATTAATAATAGGGAATCCTAACAATACAAATCGAAAAAACCCGATGCATTGCATCGGGTTTTTTGATATACAGCTGTATATAAATTATTTTTTTTCTTCTAGTTTAGAATCGCCATCTGTATCTTCATCTTTAGAGGCTTTCTTAAATTCTTTGATTCCGCCACCAAGGCCGCGCATCATTTCTGGTATTTTCTTACCTCCAAAAAGTAATAATATTGCCAAAACAATAAGACCTATCTGCCAAGGCCCAACCATACCTAAAAATATACCTAAAAAATTCATGTCTTTGATTTTAGAAATACAAAGATACTAAAGAAATATGATGAGGCGGTTGTATAGGGAGATTTTTAAGACTTTAGATAGTATATTTGTAAGCATATGTCACGTACTAAAGGCGAAAAAAAAGCGATTGCAAAAAAACTCCTGCATAAGTACAGGCTTGTTATCTTGAACGAAGATACGTTTGAAGAACGCGTATCTTTCAAGTTAACAAGGCTTAACGTATTTATTCTGGTTGGGATTTCGGCCATTGTTCTCATTGCATTGACCACCTTACTCATTGCATTTACCCCTCTACGCGAGTATATTCCAGGCTATTCTAGTACAAAACTTAAAAAACAAGCCTTTGATTTAAAGAGAAAAACAGATTCATTAGCGACAGTCATAGCCATTAATGATCAACAATATGCCTCTATAAAAAAGGTGCTAACAGGAGATTTAAAAACCATAGAATTTAATAAGGACTCCATACAAGATAAAGAAATAGAGGTAGCAGATATTACCATCCAACCTTCAAAAGAAGACTCCTTACTCAGAGCTACAGTAGAAGCACAGGATAAGTACAATCTTTTTGAAACGGCAACTCGATCGGCAGATTTTGCTCTTTTTCCACCTGTCAAAGGAATGATTACAGCTGGATTTGATAGTGATTCCAAACATTATGCGGTAGATGTGGTTACAGAAAAAGACGAGCCAGTAAAAGCCGCTGCCGATGGCACAGTTATTTTTGCTTCTTGGACAGCAGACACAGGACATGTCATCATTATAGAACACCAAAATGATCTTATTACCGCTTATAAACACAATGCTTCTCTATCAAAACAGCAAGGAGATCTTGTGAAAGCAGGGGAGGTCATCGCGATTGTAGGAAATACAGGCGAATTGACCACAGGGCCGCATTTACATTTTGAATTATGGAACAATGGATATCCAATAAATCCAATTAATTATATAGATTTTAAATAAGATGTCTCTCAAATCCTTTGCTGCAAAAATATTCGCATCGCGTATCCAGCGAAAAATAGACAAATGGTCTTCTAACCCTATTGCCACACAAGAAAAGGTGTTTAAATACCTAATAGACGCAGCTCAGTATACCGAATTTGGAAATGATCATCATTTTGATAAAATTCAGTCGCATGAAGACTTTGTACGTGAAGTTCCTGTAAGAGATTATGAGGAACTACGCCTCTATATAGATCGCGTTGTTGCTGGTGAGCCCGATATTGTATGGCCTGGAAAGCCGTTATATTTTGCAAAGACCTCAGGGACGACCTCTGGCGCAAAATATATTCCGCTTACCAAAGACAGTATGCGTACACATCCAGATACTGCCCGTAATGCTATTTTATGTTACATCGCAGAGACTGGAAACACAGGTTTTGTAGATGGTAAAATGATCTTTTTACAAGGAAGCCCTGAAGTAGAAGAAAAAAACGGCATCAAAGTCGGTAGACTTTCTGGTATTGTAGCGCACTACGTACCTAACTATCTCCAAAAAAACAGACTTCCTAGTTGGGAGACCAATTGTATTGACGATTGGGAAACAAAGGTGGACGCTATTGTGGAAGAAACCATTGACCAAGACATGACTATCATCAGTGGCATCCCTTCTTGGGTACAAATGTACTTTGAGAAGCTCATACAGAAGTCAAACAAGCCCGTAGGCGACCTTTTTAAGAACTTTAACCTCTTCATATACGGAGGGGTCAACTATGAGCCCTACCGCGCGAAATTTGAAAATTTAATAGGACGCCGAGTAGATAGTATCGAATTATATCCTGCCAGTGAAGGTTTTTTTGCCTTTCAAGACAAGCAAGGAGAAAAAGGCATGCTCCTACAGCTCGATAATGGCATTTTTTACGAGTTTATAAAAGCGGATTCTTTTTTTGAAGAAAACCCACAACGCATCACCTTAAAAGATGTGGAGGTGGGCGTAAATTATGTAATGATTATTTCTACGAGTGCTGGATTATGGGGCTATAATATAGGAGATACGGTGATTTTTACATCTACAAAACCGTATCGAATTCTCGTTTCAGGGAGGATTAAGCATTTTATTTCGGCTTTTGGAGAACATGTCATTGGAAAAGAAGTAGAACACGCCCTGCAAGAAGCGATACAAGGCACGACGATTCGTATTAATGAATTTACCGTGGCGCCCCAAATAACCCCTCAAGAAGGATTGCCGTACCACGAGTGGTTTATTGAATTTGAAAATGAGGCGGAGGATTTGTCCGCTTTCGCGAAAGCAATAGACACCTCTTTACAATCTCAAAACTCTTATTATTACGACCTTATCGCAGGAAATGTTTTACAACCGCTTAAAATCTCCAAAGTCACACCTGGCGGATTTAATGAGTATATGAAATCTATAGGAAAACTAGGAGGACAGAATAAAATCCCGCGACTTTCTAATGATCGTAAAATCGCAGATCGATTACCGATTATTTAAGTATCTTTGACCTTTAATATGAGTATATTAAAAAAACAAGGGCGTACAAGAGCACAAGAGAGTAGCAGCGCCATCGAACGCATGTACATTACCATGCGCCATCTTTTCAACCGAGGTTTCTATAAACCTATGGGAGTCTCTGGAGAAACACTCCGAGAAGCATTACTGATTTTACGACCTGAAATTTATGGCTCTATCGCTGAAGAAAAAGTAGAGCTAGACGGACTGTTGTATGTGATAGACAGACTTCCTGAAAGAATAGAAGAGTGTCGGTTTATTAATTTAACCAGTGATGAAGGCTATAAGAATAGCCTCTTTGAGCCTATTATTCCGCGTAAGCGTAGACGTAATTGTTACAGAATTGATGAAGAGCAAATGAATATTGAAATCACTAGAGGACGCTCTGAGATTTATGATATTCTGACACATCTCACGTTTTTATTTATAGAATCTCATAAAATCATGAATCGTGTTTTGATCAATGACAGAGGAGATTTGACAAGAGATTGGGAAAAATTAGAAAAAGCAGTACTCTCTGACGAGGAGTTTACACAAAAAGAAAGAGAAGTTGCTATTACCCACACCGCAAATATTCTGGGAAGAACATTTCAAGAGGTAAGTGAAGCGGCTCCTTTATTCAACACCAAAAATAATTCCAGACGTTTTTTAGAAATCATCTATTGGTTAGGCAAACTAGCCATTGCAGAGATGACAAAAGACAATAAACGAACGGTAACCTTTAGCCCTGTATTAAGAGAGCGTTTAGGACATCATATACACGGTGAAATATGGGCGCAAAACATTAAAAAGACGCTTAAAGAAAACGGCCTTATCCATAGACCTATTCATATCATTAGTGCCAATATGCACAGTGTGATGAATACCATATATGCCCCAGTAGCATTAAAAACAGAGCTTAAAAAAGGGTCAAAACTAGACGTTTACGAACTTTTAAGTGATGAGAAAAATGAAAAATTAAGAAACAAAGTAGAGAAGGCTGCTATTCAAAACGGAATGATTTACGTAGCCGATGAAAGCGGTACAAATATCAATGTACAAATTTTTGATATGTGTAAACTTGCTATCAAGGATAACCAATTTTGTGATCAAACCACGCAACCAAATGACCCTCCAGTCATCTTAGTAATGGATTATGCGTTTGGTGAGCAAGCGTATGAAACGATGGAGGAGTTGCTAAAACCCTTTAACGAACTGGATAACACTACGTATCTTGATGTGCGATCTGTGTCTATCATGGGGAAAGCAGGAATACTAGATGGAGGTAAAGGAGATATCATGATCCCTTCTGCGCATCTTTTTGAGGGTACAGCAGATAACTATCCATTTAAGAATGCCCTTAAAAAAGAAGATTTAGAAGGCAATGGGTTACGCGTTTTTGAAGGAGCTATGGTAACAGTGCTTGGAACCTCATTACAAAATCGAGATATTTTAAAATTCTTTTATGATAGTACCTGGAATGTGATAGGATTAGAAATGGAGGGGGCTCATTATCAAAAAGCCATACAAGCAGCGTCCAAGTTACGTGGAAATATTCAGGAAGATGTAGAAGTACTATATGCGTATTATGCATCGGATAATCCATTAGAAACAGGAAGTACACTTGCCTCTGGAGGATTAGGAACAACAGGGGTAAAACCTACATATTTAATTACAGAAAAGATATTACATCATATCTATAAATTATAACTACCAAAAACCAAAAGTACATGAGTGCACCGCAACCCGCATCCAATGTTGATCAGGAAATGGATCTGAAAGATATTTTCACGCTTTTTCAGCGAACATTTTACAAGTTTTTAGCACTTTGCTTTAAGGCAGTAGACTTCACATTCAAGTTTTGGTGGATCATCTTATTACTTATTATTGCAGGAGCCACACTTGGTTTTTTCTCCAAAGGGAAACCTACCTATAGATCTGAAGTTGTTGTGCAATCTAATTTTGATAGCCAAGCATATCTGTATAATGCTATCAAGCAGTTTGACGAAAATCTATCCGAAAAAGATAGTGTGTTTTTAAGAAGCGTAGACTTATCGATAGAAAACATACCTATAAAATCTGTAGAGATAAAACCTGTGATAGATGTAATGAGTCTTGTGGAAGAGTTGAAAATTTCTGATAGAACTTTTGGAACCATTATCAAAGAATTAGAAGTAAATGATGAGGAAGAGTTATTTGCATCAGATCGCTTTTACACAAATTACAAGTATCACAAATTGATCATTGATCTAAGAAGCGAAGAGGCAAAAACAGAAATAGCTAAGGTAATCGATTATGTAAATAATAAGCCGTTCATACAACGTATCAAAGAAGAGCGTATCCAAAATATAAAGGAACGTATAAAGCAAAATGAATCGATTATGGTTCAATCTGACGCATTGGTAGAAAGTTACACAAAGAGTGCAGACCTCTCTAGTCAGATTTCTAATGAAAAACTCTCCTTTTTTAATAACTCCAACACGCTTAACATAAATGGAGTTTTGACATTTAAAAACACTCTTGCTATAGAAACAGAACAGCTTAGAAATGATCTAGCTGAGTCTTTAGATGCCGTCGTAGTTATAAGTGACTTACAAACAGCAAAACAAGAATCTTTTAAAGACAGAAAAGAAATTATTTATCCTGTCCTATTTGTATTTATATTCTTATTTTTTGCAGGAGTTCGTTACACTTATTTTTCATTAAGAAGAGAAGTAGAGTCACAAAACTTATTGGATTAATTGAAGAGATTCTTTGTCAAAATAAACAGTATGACTAAAACAGCATTAATAACAGGAGTTACAGGACAAGATGGTGCGTATTTAAGCGAGTTTCTTCTTAAAAAAGGGTATATAGTTCACGGGATTAAAAGGAGATCTTCTCTATTTAATACAGATCGAATAGATCATTTATACCAAGACCCTCACGTAGATCATCGTAATTTCTTTTTGCATTATGGAGATCTTACAGACAGCTCTAACCTATTACGTATTATTCAGGAGGTACAACCTGATGAGATTTATAATTTAGGAGCGATGAGTCATGTTCAGGTTTCTTTTGAAATGCCAGAATATACCGCCAATGTAGATGGACTAGGCGCATTGAGAATACTAGAATCGGTACGTGCCTTAGGACTAGAAAAAAAGACAAAAATTTATCAAGCCTCTACTTCCGAACTTTATGGAAAAGTGCAAGAAGTACCACAAACGGAGAATACTCCTTTTTACCCAAGAAGTCCGTATGCAGTGGCCAAAATGTATGCCTATTGGGCAACAGTAAACTATCGCGAAGCATATGGTATGTTTGCGTGTAATGGAATTCTTTTTAATCATGAATCCCCTATCCGAGGAGAAACCTTTGTGACACGTAAAATTACACGAGCTACTTCTAGGATAGGATTAGGGTTGCAAGAAAAAATGTACCTCGGAAACCTAGATGCAAAGCGTGATTGGGGGCATGCAAAAGACTATGTAAAAATGATGTGGATGATCCTTCAGGCAGAGGAGGCTGAGGATTGGGTCATAGCAACAGGCACCACAACTCCCGTCAGAGAATTTATAAAAATGGCATTTCATTGCATTGGGGTCACCCTAGAATTTAAAGGAGAAGGCGTCGATGAAAAAGGAATTGTAATAGCTTCAGAAAACCCTGATTATCCTGTCAAAATAGGACAAGAAGTCGTGGCGGTAGATGAAAAATACTTTAGGCCTACCGAAGTTGATTTATTGATTGGAGATGCCACAAAAGCCTATGAAAAACTAGGGTGGAAACCAGCATATACCTTACAAGAACTGGTTCACGATATGATGAAAAGTGATATTAATTTGATGAAGAAAGACAGCTATCTTAAAGAAGGAGGATACACAACCTTAAACTACTTTGAATAGCCTATGAATAAGGATGCAAAAATATATATTGCGGGACATCGTGGGTTGGTAGGAAGTGCGATTAAAGGAGATTTAGAAAAAAAAGGATATACCAACCTTATCTATAAAACTCATAAAGAACTAGACTTAACCAATACCGCTGCCGTTACTGCTTTTTTTGAAAAAGAACAACCCGAATATGTGTTTTTAGCTGCAGCAAAAGTAGGAGGGATCGTCGCAAATAATACCTACAGAGCCGATTTTATATATACCAATTTGATGATTCAGAATAATGTGATTCATCAAAGCTATCTCAGCGGTGTTAAGAAGTTACTTTTTTTAGGGAGTACCTGTATTTACCCAAAACAAGCACCACAACCCATGCCGGAGGATAGTCTGCTTACAGGTCCGTTAGAATATACGAACGAGCCGTATGCCATTGCAAAGATCGCAGGTATAAAAATGTGTGAAAGCTATAATATACAGTACGGCACGAACTTTCTTTCGGTCATGCCTACCAATTTGTATGGGTATAATGACAATTTTGACCTAGAAAAATCCCATGTATTACCAGCGCTTATCCGGAAGATGCATTTGGCAAAGCTACTCTCTGAAGGAAAAAAAGAAGCAGTAATGCGGGATCTTGGGGTGTCCGCTTTCGCGAAAGCGGAAGAAACCCTAAAAAAATATGGAGTTTCAGGAACCTCGGTCGAAATATGGGGAACAGGAGCGCCTCGCAGAGAGTTTTTATGGAGTCAAGACATGGCAAATGCCTGTGTCTTCATTATGGAAAACACCAACTTTGCCGATGTAACACCTGAAGGTGACGTTAGAAATACACACATTAATATTGGGACAGGCGAAGATATTTCTATCAAAGAATTGGCACAGATCATCCAGAAAATAGTAGGCTTTACAGGACAACTTACCTTTAATACCTCAAAACCTGATGGTACCTTACGTAAACTGACCGATGTATCAAAGCTACATGGCTTGGGATGGAAACATAAAGTTCCATTAGAAGAAGGTGTAGCACGATTGTATGCATGGTACCTAGAAAAGCAATAAATGTTTAAAGTAAAGGAACTTTTTTCTAACCAAGGTGTAGGCAGGTATTTTACAAATACGGCATGGCTTCTTGCAGAAAAAGGATTGCGTATTATAGATGCTTTTTTTATTGGAATATGGCTGGCTCGTTATTTAGGTCCTGATGATTTTGGAATATTAAGCTATGCAGAATCATTTGTATATCTATTTGCTGCTTTTGCTACTTTAGGATTGGACCAAATTGTAGTTAGAGAGCTCGTAAAAGATAGTTCAAAAAGAGATGAGATATTAGGCACTACACTTGGATTAAGGCTTATAGGCTTTGTGGTGATGTTTGCAGGGATTGTTTTTGTTACACGCCTTCTAGATAATACAACTATTAAAAATACTATGGTCATGGTGATTGCGCTGACCATATTTTTTCAGAGTATTAGGGGCGTTGATTTTTACTTTCAAAGCAAAGTGCTTAGTAAGTACACCGTTATAAGTAATTTTGTAGCAGTTGGTGTGCTAAGTATTGTAAAAGTGATTCTTATCCTTTCTAAAGCGCCACTTATATATTTTGCATACGCCTTAGTGCTAGAATGGATTCTCATATCTATAGGATATATTATTTCTTATATGCATCATAAAAAGTCATTTTTAAAATGGCGTTTTAAGTGGTCTATTGCAAAGAGTTTATTGAAGAAAAGCTGGTTTTTAATTATAGGGTCTGTTGCTGCGGCACTCTATATGAAGATTGATCAAGTGATGATTGATGAAATACTTGATGAACGCTCTGTAGGGTTGTATAGTGTTGCTGTAAAAATGACGAGTATATGGATTTTTGTGACGGTGGCGATCACACAATCTGTTTTTCCATCGTTAGTGAGTATGCGTAAAAAAGATAAAACATTGTTTCTAAAAAGGCTACAGCAACTCTATGACGTTTTAATAAAAATTGCAGTGGTTGTCTCTATTCTTTATACGATTTTTGCGAGCTATTTTGTGCCACTTTTGTTCGGAAGTGAATATACAGAGAGTAGTCATATATTAGTACTTTATATCTGGTCTATCGTTTTTGTATTCTTAAGTAATGGTTCTTGGGGATATTATTTAAATGAAAATCTAGAAAAATTTTCTAGTATACGGCTCGTTACAGGAGCGATTGTCAACATATCGCTCAATGTATTTTTTATAGAATGGTACGGACTTATTGGTGCTGCCTATGCAACATTAATATCGTATGCTATTTCGGGATACTTTGTAAATGCGCTATTTAAAAAGACCAGAATAAATTTTTATTTACAAACCAGAGCGTTTTTAAATATCTTTAAATTAAACACGTGGATACATCCATTATGAGTGAAGAATTAAAAGTAAAAGATTTAACAACTATTGAGTTTTCTATAGATAAAGTATGCACTTTATATTTCTATGAAGATAGGGTACTACGAGGAGTGCATCCTGAGTATGTCGATCAAGTAAAAGAGATGTTTGACAGTGGGATGATGCAAGAGCTGGTAGACAAACAACTTTTTGTCAACACGTGGATTTCTGACACAAAGATTGAAGGATATGAACTCGTTATAGAACATGAACGTATCCCGTACTGGAACTATCCTTACGAATGGTCTTTTACGATGCTTCACAGAGCTGCAAATGTGGTTTTAGATGCCAATGAAGTTGTAAATAAGTATGGCTATGAACTTTTTGATGTACACGCATTTAATGTCGTGTATGATATGGCGAGGCCTATCTATGTTGATTTTGGAAGTATCTTAAAAAGAGATGATAAAAACGGTAAAAGCTGGTCTGGATACCTCAACTTTTATAATTCATTTTACATGCCTTTGTATTTATACAATAAAGGGTTTTCAGACCTTTCTAACAGCATCTTTTTATATAATGGCTTTTTTAGTGACCAAGACTTATTTCAGTTAAGGCATAAATACGCGAGCTTCTTTGGAAGAAAAATAGCGAATTTACTTTTTAAAGTTCATAACAATACGAGACGCCTTTCTGTGGCTAGGTACCGTCGCGTTATGGATAAGTATGGAGGACACAAGCATATTGACAAGCTACTTGCATTTAAAAAATTCTATCAAAATAAATTTACGACAAAAAAAGCACGTAGGTTAATTAACAGTGTTGATAAGAGTCGAATAGACTCGTATTGGAAAGATTATCACAATGATAAAAACCCGTCAAGTGATGCTCGGTTTTTACGCATCACAGAACTTATTAAAACCAAACTACAAGACGCTTCTTCCTTAATCGAACTGGCTTCGAATCAAGGGAAATTTGCAAATTATGTGTTAGAAAGTACACAGATTGAGAAGATCATTGCCACTGACTATGATAAAAATGCACTAGACCGTATCTTTATTAATAACGAAAATAGGAAAGATGTACTCCCTCTAGTATATGATTTTGTAAGGCCTAATAACAGGAGTAACACACTCAAAATAGACCAAAGAATCAGTGCAGATATCGTGATGGCACTCGCAGTGACACATCATTTGATTTTGACTCAGGATGTGAGCTTAGATCATATTTTTAAGGTGCTTGCGTCTCTTACAAATAAGTATATTATTGTAGAGTTTATGCCTTTAGGTCTTTATTTTGGAGACATGGATGCTATTCCAGCGTTCCCAGAGTATTATACATTAGAGTGGTTTAGGGATGCATTTTCTGAGAAGTTTGAGCATATATTAGATGAAGAAGTCGCCATTAATAGGCATTTATTCATCGGGAAGCTGAAAGAGTAAGCTTTCGCGAAAGCGAATACAGCATTCTCAATAAGCAATAATAGAAACGATTAAAGATTTTAAATAAAACCACTATGAGACTCAAGGTAGTATTGCTTTTTGTCTATACAATTATCACTGTTGCGTTATTTGTAACGTTTGACGGAGAGGTAGATGTGTGGTTTTCTTTTCTAGTGAGTGCTTTAATTCTTGCTGGGATTACCTTATATCACATATTTGCAGAACGCGTATACTCTCCTTTTGTGTCGGCATATATTGTGTTTACTTTTTTGTTTTTCATAGTAGCGCCTATGGTGCAAATCAACTCATTTGAAGGTGTGAACCCTGAGTTTAACAATAAATTCCCGTATGATAAGGATCTAGCGATATATACAAACATTTTAATTTCGATTTTTAATGTTGTTTTCTTTTTGAGTTATTTGTTTTTCAAGAAAAGTAAAGCAATAGCGCGTGTGCCAAAACTTAAAGAAAGTTCAAAACAGATGACGCCCATTTTAATCGCTGTGATTGCAATGGTTACGTTACTCGTGTTTTTTGCCAGCTACACCTTTGTCTCGGGTGAGTTAAGTCGGCCAGCTTGGATGAAATCAGGTTTTTCGGTATTTACTTTTTTGATCTGGAAAAAAGTGTTCTTTTTACTGCCATTTGCGGGAATTATTTTATGTTTTCAATATTTTAAGAAAGAGAAGAAAAAAGCAGTAAATCTTGTGACAATTTTTGCAATTTTCTTGTTCTTAGGACTACTATTACTTTGGTTCAAAAATCCGCTTGTTGAAAAAAGAAATGCCTTAGGACCTCTGTATATAAGTATGATATTTTTGTTCATTCCTAGATTATTTAATACCAATATCAAGACCTTATTCTTTCTTTTCTTTACGATGATTGTTGCATTTCCTTTATCTGCAATATTGACACATTCTGAAGCTTCTTTTCAAGAAATTTTAGAAAACCCTATGATTGTTTTTGATCATATGAAAGGAGGAGGGATTGCGTCTGCATTTAATACCTTAAACTATGATGCGTTTTCAAATATCATGGCCACCATGGATTATGTGAAAGAGTATGGTTTTTCTTTAGGGTATCAGTTATTAAGTGCCTTTTTGTTTTTTATACCTAGAGGGGTTTGGGAAGAGAAACCTATTTCTACAGGAGAACTTGTTGGGAATCATCTAATAGATACCTATGATTTTACCTATAGTAATTTGTCAAATCCATTGGTCTCTGAGGGGTTTATAAATTTTGGAGTTCTAGGAGTAATTATAGCACCTATTGCATTGGCGATTGTTATTGTAAAGGCTATTTCGTGGTTAAAAAGTGAAGATTATTTAAAAAAGATAATGGCTTTTTATTTAGCGATACATCTCATTTTTTTACTCAGAGGAGATTTTACCAACGGATATACATACTACGTAGGAGCACTCATAGGAGTTCTTGTAATCCCTAAATTTATAGAAGGACTTTTAGCGTTCTTTATTTATAAACAAAAAACATGGAAACAATCAAAAGCCTTAAAGGAATAAGTATCGTTAAGATTGCTATTGGTCTTCTTTTTGCTTTGGTGGTGTTGCCCTCCAATTTAAAGGCTATTGCCATTTTAATGTTTGGAGTTGCAGTGCTTATAAATGCTCTGCAGCGACCTTGGCATTTTGACACCCGTTTTTTTATTACAAATACGTTGATATTCCTAGTCATTTTAGGCACTTATTTTTACAGTGATAATACAGCGTATGGACAACGTAAACTTATGCAAATGGCATCCCTCATTGTATTTCCATTTGTATTTGCCATGCTCACAAAAGCAGAGAGTAAAGAGATTTTTAAAAGCCTTAAAACGTATTTATGGATCTATCTAATAGGTGTTTTCTTATTTAATGTAATTCCTTTTCTGTGGTTTTTTGGGACGCATTATTCTTTTCCAGAAATGATGGAGCATTTTGCAACAGTACTTAGAGTCAAGATGGGTAAGTTTAATATACACCCTATTTATATGTCTATGCATTGTAGCATTGCCATCCTATTCTCTTTTTATATACTCCGAGAGGTACGCTCTAAGGTTAAAATAGCAGCTATTATAGGGATTGATATCACATTAGTGCTATTCCTATTGCTGTATGCAAAAAAGGGACCTTTAATCGCTCTTATGATTGTGTTTTCTTTGTTTGTGGTTTTTCAACGAAAACAAAAACTACTGAAACCCTATTTATTGGCGATTACCACATTAATTTTCTTAACCATTGCGATTCCAAAAACCCGAAACAAATTTGTAGAACTCCTTAAAATAGAAAACATAGATAAGGGAGAAGTTACCTCAACAAACATTCGATATACAATTTATGAAACGGCTCAAAAATTAATCATAGCAGCGCCTATACTAGGGTACGGTATAGGAGACTATAATGATGTGTTAGTAGAAGAATATCGTCAGGAGGGAAATCAGTTGCTAGTAAAAGGTAAATACAATGCGCATAATCAATATTTTAGTTTACTTTTAATCGGGGGGATCATCGTACTACTTGCGTTTCTTTTTACAACAGGGATCAATCTTATCTATGCCATTCGTTACAATAATCAATTGCTGATTTTACTGCTTGTTTTTTACACGATTGTGATGTTTACAGAAAATATATTAGAACGGGAATCGGGGATTATATTCTTTGCCTTCTTTTTAAATTTCTTTGGCCTTAAAAGTCTATACGTTCATGATGAAGTCTAGATCTATACTTATGATTGGCCCTTTTCCAGAACCTACCACAGGCGTCTCTTTAGCAAATAAAGTGGTGTGCGATATTCTAAAAGAACAATCCAATACCAAGGTAGGGGTCATTAATACTTCTTATTCAAGATTTGATGAGGCGATAGGCAAATTCTCATTTCACAAGCTATTTTTTAACCTATCATTTTATCCAAAAGCCTATAAAATTCTCTCCTATAAGACTATTTACATAACGCCTGGACAAACCTTTTTTGGTGTTGTAAAATACACTGCTTTTATTTTGTTAAGTGCTCTTTTAAGAAAGGAGATTATTATTCATGTACATGGGAATCATCTAGGAAATGAATACAAAACGTTAACGGGGATCAAGAAAAAAATCTTTCATTACTTACTTTCTAAGACGACAAAAGGGATTGTCCTTTCCGCATCTCTCAAAGGGAATATGACGCCTTTCATCCCAGAAAACAAGGTATACGTACTCCCTAATTTTGCAGAAGACTATTTACTTAAAACAGCCACTAAGAAATCTTTTGAGAAGCTTCAAATTATTTATTTGAGTAATCTGATGGAAGAAAAAGGCATTTTTGACCTTCTAGATGCATTGGCACTACTTGAGGCAAATCATATCCCATATGAAGCGAAAATTGCTGGGGCGATAGACTATACGCAAAAAGAAGAAATAGAAAAGCGCTTCTCTCGTCTTACAAATGCCACCTATGTGGGAATTGTTAAAGGCAATGAAAAAAATAGTTTATTACATTGGGGAACTATTTTTGTACTCCCCACGTATTATAAAATGGAAGGACAGCCCATTTCTATCTTAGAAGCCATGGCAACTGGAAATGTGATTTTAACCACCAAGCATGCAGGCATTCCAGATGTAATACAAGACAAAATTCACGGACAATTTTTTGAAAAAAGAAACCCTCAGGATTTATATAAATCTCTAACATATTACGCTGAAAATAGAGAAGAGCTATCCAAAATAAGCCAATCTAATACAATATACTTTACCAAAAATTTCACTAGATTACAGTTTAAGAAAAGATTGCTAGACATTATATAACATCTATATGAGATTCTTGTTACTTTTTTGTGTGTTATTTTTTGTGAGTAGTTGTGATATACTCAGCGGACCTACTAAATTAGTGGGATGGGGAGATAGCATGATGAAAGGATCTGGAGGTGATGCTTCTATATTAGAAATCATATCTGACGAATTAGATATCGCACATAAAAATTTTGCAGTAGGAGGATTACAGTCCAATAGTATTGGGGTATTACAAGGAGGTATTCCTTTTAAAATTACGTTTGAAAATAATATTATAAAAACAGATCAAAGTAACGCACTAACGTATTATAATATAGCGCCCTTAAACTTTCAAACAGATCAGCAAAGGGAAGGGGCTATCGATAGTATTTCAGGAAGTATTGAAAGAGTGTCCAATATCAACGAACCTAAAAAAACACTGGGATATACCTTCACAACAGATGATTTAGAAGAAAACTTCTCTATACAAGACACGGTGGTATTTACATTTAGTAATGCTGTAAAATATAGAGATACTTGGACGATTATCTGGGCAGGTAGAAATGATAAAAAAGCAGGAGATGCCATCTATACAACCAGAGGTCATATTCAGGCAATGATCGATTATATGGGAGAAAATGCGAAGAATCATTATCTCGTTTTATCTATTTGTAATGGCATTGCAGACAAAGAAGCCAAAGGAAGTACTGCACATACCAATATTACACGATTGAATACCGTATTAGAAGAAGCGTTTGGAGACCATTTTGTCGATATACGTAGGTATATGATTGATCAAGCAATCTATGATATGGGAATGACGCCAACTCTTCAAGACCTTGAAGACATACAAAAAGACTGTATTCCGAGGATTTTTTTAAATGACAACGTACATTTTAATACCTTGGGCTATGAAGCTACAGGCAAATTTTTAGCAAACATCATTAAAGAGAAAGGGTGGATTACCGAAAAATGAAATATCAAAACCTAAATCAATATAGAACCCCTAAAGATTTTAGAGGAAAATCCAAACTCACGGTTCAACTTTGGTGGATGGTGCAAGCAACCTTATTCGCTTGGTCGCCTCAATTTTTATATGGATGGCGTCGTTTTTTAGTACGGTCATTTGGTGCCAACATAGGAAAAGGAGTCATCCTAAGACCCACTGCAAGAATTACGTATCCTTGGAAGCTCACGATTGGCGATTACAGCTGGATCGGAGATGAGGTGGTATTGTATACCCTTGGTGAAATTGAAATTGGCGCACACGCAGTCATCTCTCAGAAAGGCTACATCTGTACAGGCACGCATGATTATGAATCTCCAGATTTTAGAATCTATGCCCAAAAAATAACCATTGGAGCCAAATGCTGGCTTGCCACAGATACCTATGTCGCCCCAGGCGTAACCATTGGAGAAGGCACAGTTGTAGGCGCAAGGAGTAGTGTTTTTAAAGACCTGCCCTCAGGTAAAATATGCATAGGCAATCCTGCAAAACCTGTGCGAGATCGTGTGTAACTTCATAAAAAATACGTTCTTTGTAGCCTAACAAACTTTTCTTGAAAAAACGCACTCATATTACCCTCATTGGTCTTAATTTCTATCCAGAAAGCACCGCCATTGGATTATATTCTACCCAACTTGCGCAATATCTGGAAGATCAAGATATTCAATTGGATGTCATTACCGCATTTCCCTACTATCCACAATGGAAAATCGCTCCAGCGTATCAAGACAAACCTTCCTATCTCAAAGAAAAACTAGGCACTATAAACGTGTATAGATACAAGCAGTATGTACCTGCAAACCCTACTTTTTTTAAGCGAATTCTTCATATTCTCTCTTTTACTTGGGGATCTTTTCGGAACCTCTGGAACATTAAAAAATGTGACATCGTGATTTCTGTTGTCCCGTTTACAAGTGCGACCCTTTTGGGGTATATCCAACAAAGACGTTTTAAAGCAAAATCATGGATTCATATACAAGACTTTGAGTTTGATGCCGCTTTTCAATCAGGATTGACCAAGAGTGGTGAGCAAAAAGGAGGCATGGTGTATCGGTTCCTGATGTGGATTGAAAAATCGTTGTTTTCAAAAGCAGATAAAGTAAGTACCATCAGTCATACGATGATTGAAAAACTTAAGAAAAAAACAACCGCTCCTACGTATTTCTTGCCGAATTGGATTGATGAAAAGCAGATAGACCCCGCTTTCGCGAAAGCGCACCCATTCCTAATATCCTCAAAATTCAAAATACTATACTCTGGAAATATTGGAGACAAACAAGACTGGGACTTTTTCTTAAAATTTGCCGAAGCTATTGATGATAAACGCTTTGAAATCATCATCGTAGGAGACGGTTCAAAACGCACGTGGCTCGAAGAAGAAATAAAACCATATCAAAATATCACGCTGTATCCGCCTGTTCCTTATGAGGAATTATCTGATTTGTTATGCAGCGCAGACCTTCATATTCTTTTTCAAAAACCAGAAGTGGTAGATACGGTGATGCCTTCTAAAATATTAGGCATGATGGCAAGCGCAAAACCTTCCATTATTACAGGACATGCACAATCTGAAGTAGCCACCTCTATGATACAATCACAAGGCGGATATTACAGTTCCGAAAAAGAAGTACATACGGTCATAAGCCAGTTGGAAACCCTTGAAAACGCTCCTGAAGTATCCAAAGAAATGGGCATCAACGCAAGAGCATATGTTGTCTCAAATTTTGCAAAAAATCAAATTTTAGCTTCCTTTTTAAAGGAACTCTCGCAATTATAACCCCTCTGGTCATAAAATACAGTAAATACTTCCCTATTTTTGTCTTTTAACGGAGTTAAAAATGAAATAATCATCAACAAATTATTTTTTTATTTGTTTGACAGAAAATAAAACTTTTTAAGGAGATGAAAATAACCGTAGTAGGAACAGGCTATGTGGGTTTAGTTACTGGAACATGCCTTGCCGAAACAGGAAATGAAGTGGTCTGTGTAGATATAGACAAAAATAAAGTAGACCGAATGAAAAACGGAGAGGTGCCTATTTATGAGCCTCACCTTGATATACTCTTTGAACGTAATATTAAAGCAGGAAGACTTTCGTTTACTACGCAATTACAAGAGGGTCTTGATCACGGAGATATTATATTTTTAGCATTACCGACTCCAGAAGATGAAGACGGATCTGCCGATTTATCCTATGTCCTAGGCGTTGCCAATGATATTGGAGAAAAAATGAAAAGCTACAAGGTAGTCGTAGATAAAAGTACGGTCCCTGTAGGAACTGCCGAAAAAGTACAAGCGACTATTGCAGCAAAAACAACTGTTGATTTTGACGTGGTATCTAACCCAGAATTTTTGAGGGAAGGATTTGCGGTAGATGATTTTCTGAAACCGGAGCGAATTGTGGTAGGATCCTCATCAGAGAGAGCAACCGCACTTATGGAAAAACTCTATAAGCCTTTTGTAAGATCCGGAAACCCTATAATCATCATGGATGAAAAGTCGGCAGAACTTACTAAGTATGCTGCTAACTCATTCCTTGCGACAAAAATTACCTTCATGAACGAGATTGCTAACTATTGCGAACTCGTAGGTGCCGATGTAGATAAAGTACGTCGTGGAATGGGAACTGACTCACGAATCGGGAAACGATTTTTATTTCCTGGGATAGGCTACGGAGGGTCTTGTTTTCCTAAAGATGTAAAAGCACTTCATAAATCGGGAAAGGAATCTGGATACAATTTTCAAATCCTTGACGCCGTTATTGACGTAAACAATCATCAAAAAGTAAAATTAATTCCTAAAATCATGTCTCACTTTAATGGAGATCTATCAGGAAAAACAATCGCTATTTGGGGACTGGCATTTAAGCCAGAAACAGATGATATCAGAGAAGCACCATCCCTATATATGATTGATGCATTACTCGCTAAAGGAGCAAAAATTAAAACCTTTGATCCAGAAGCAATGGATAATGTAAAAGCAAAATACAAAGACCAAATTGAGTTTGCTACAAATATGTATGAAGCGACAGAAAATGCAGATGCATTGGTGATCAGTACAGAATGGAGTATTTTTAGAACTCCTAATTTTACAAAATTAAGAGACAATCTTAAAGAATCTATCATTTTTGATGGACGTAACCTGTATGATGTAGAAGATATGGAGAAAGAAGGATTTACATATATATCTATAGGTAGAAAAGAAGTATCATGATGCGCAAACGAGTTTTAATAACAGGAGCCGCAGGATTTTTAGGCTCTCACTTATGTGATCGATTTATAAAAGAAGGATTTCATGTGATGGGAATAGATAATCTTATTACAGGAAGTCTTGAAAATATCGAGCACTTATTTAAACTCGAGCAGTTCGAGTTTTACCACCACGACGTGACAAAATTTGTACACGTCCCTGGAAAACTTGATTACATATTACATTTTGCCTCACCCGCAAGCCCTATAGATTACCTTAAAATACCTATTCAGACACTTAAGGTAGGGTCTTTAGGAACCCACAACCTTTTAGGATTAGCCAAAGAGAAAAATGCACGCATCCTTATTGCATCCACATCAGAGGTCTATGGAGATCCATTAGTGCATCCACAATCTGAAGATTATTACGGTAACGTAAACACTATAGGCCCCAGAGGAGTCTATGATGAGGCAAAGCGTTTTCAAGAATCCATCACCATGGCATATCATCGTTTCCATGGATTAGAAACGCGTATTGTACGTATTTTTAATACCTATGGACCTAGAATGAGACTTAATGATGGGAGAGTGATACCCGCCTTTATGGGACAAGCATTACGAGGGGAAGATTTAACCATCTTTGGAGATGGCTTACAAACCCGTTCTTTTTGCTATGTAGATGATCAAATAGAAGGAATTTTTAGGTTATTAATGAGTGATTACCCCTTACCAGTGAATATTGGAAATGATGACGAAATCACAATCAAAGATTTTGCCGAAGAGATTATAAAACTAACAGGAACCGATCAGAAAATTATCTATAAAGAATTACCCATAGATGACCCCATGCAGCGTAAACCTGACATTAGCTTAGCAAAAAAACTGTTAGGTTGGGAAGCAAAAGTATCGCGTAGTGAAGGAATGAAACGCACCTATGATTATTTTAAAAGCCTTACCAAAGAGAAACTCCATAAAAGCGAGCATAAAGACTTCTCTAAGCACATAGTAAAATAACGAATGGCCTACAAAAAAGGAAGATACTCTGGCTTTATAAGACCCATTATGTATAGTATGGATCTCTTGATCATTATCATACTAGCCAAGGTATGTCTTAGTATGGACACACATCTATACCTCTTTATAGGCTTTATTGTATGTACCTGGATCGTTTCTTCCATAAAATCTAACTTTTACGAAGTATATAGATATACTCCTCTTACTAGAATCTTTTCGTTATTAGGTATTCAATTGATTTTATTTACCTTGCTGGTCTTTGCTTTTTTTGGTTTTTTTCAGGAAATCAAGAGCATGCCTAAAGAGATTGCTGTATATATCTTGTATGTTTTTATAGGGATTACAATCGTGAAATTAGGCGTTTTTTACCTCCTTAAAAAATATAGAACCATTTTAGGCGGTAACTTTAGACGTGTTGTTATTCTAGGAGTAAACTCAAAAACAAAACAATTAGAAAACTTCTTTAATGTAAATAAAGCCTACGGATATCAGGTGATCAAGAAGTTTGACATACAGCCTTCAGGAAAAGACTCATTAGAATCTTGTTTTTCATTTATCATAGAAAATAGCATTGATGAGATGTACTGCTCTATTTCAGAATTTAAGAATGAGCAAATACGAGAGATTTCAGAATTTGCAGACAATAACCTTAAAATTCTTAAGTTTATTCCTGATAATAAAGAGATTTTTACAAAAAAACTCAATTATCAATACTTAGGAATTACCCCCATACTATCATTACGAAATATCCCTATTGACACTCCACTTAACCAGTTTATAAAACGTACGTTTGATATCGTCATGTCTATTTTAGTGTTGGTCGGTTTACTTTCATGGCTTACACCTATTATGGCCGTTTTAATAAAACTAGACTCCAAAGGTCCTGTGTTTTTTAAGCAAAAACGTAATGGTCTTGACTACAAAGAGTTTTATTGCTATAAGTTTCGATCGATGCAACCCAATCCTACAGCAGATTTACATCAGGTAAGTAGGGATGATCATCGCATTACACGTTTAGGGCGCGCAATACGCTCTACCAGTATTGACGAGCTACCACAATTTATAAATGTTCTAAAAGGAGACATGTCAGTCGTAGGACCAAGACCACACATGGTAAGCCATACGCACATGTATGCAGAACGCATCGATAAGTTTATGGTACGTCATTTTATAAAACCAGGTATTACAGGGCTTGCCCAGGTAAGTGGCTATAGAGGAGAGGTAGAGACAGATCATGATATTATAAATCGAGTGAAATTTGATATTTTTTATGTAGAAAACTGGTCATTACTTCTCGATATAAAAATTATCATTCAAACGGTAGTAAAAGCATTAACAGGAGATGAAAAAGCCTACTAATCACCTCCCGCTTGTCTCTATTATCACCCCACTGTATAATGCAGAAAACTACATCACTGCAACACTAAAAAGTATTCAAAATCAGACCTATACGCATTGGGAGCATATTATTGTAAATGACGTATCTACAGATACTTCATTGCAAATTGTAGAGGACTTTGCAAAAAAAGATACACGTATAAAAGTGGTCACGCTTTCGCGAAATAGCGGTGCCGCCCATTCCCGAAACAAAGCCACAGAACTCGCCACAGGAGCGTATATCGCCTTTCTAGACGCAGACGACCTTTGGCATCCCGAAAAACTAGAAAAGCAGTTGCAGTTCATGCAAGAAAACGAGGCTGCTGTTTCCTACACAAGCTACGTACACATCGATGAAGCTGGGGAACCTCTTGGAAAACGCATCAAAGCGCTCCCTAAGCTAACCTACAAAAAACAACACCGTAATAATTATATAGGGAACCTAACGGGCATTTATAAAGCTTCGGAAATAGGTAAAATCATCGCGCCTAACATCCGAAAACGCCAAGACTGGGCTGTTTGGTTAGAAGCCATCAAAAAAAGCAACAGACCTGCCCTAGGACTTCAGGAAGATTTAGCTTTTTACAGAATCCGACAAGGATCCATAAGTTCTAATAAAGTAAACTTAGTCAAGTATAACTTTAAGTTTTATAAAGAATATTTAGGCTATTCTTGGGGTAAATCGGCGTTCTGCTTACTGCGATTTTTTTACGAGTACTTCTTTATAAGAACGAAGTGGATTGAGAACAAATAATATTCATACCCTTACTCTGCTATTCTTTGATCTATATAGGGAATCATATTTTTTACAGAAAGATTAAAGTTTTCCATGAGTTTAACAGCATTATTTCCCGTAAGTTGTCTATGCATGACCACTCTATTTTTAAAATCTTCACTTAAAAAATAAGTATAATAATCATCAGGGATATTTTTATTGAAAATATCAACAGCATGACTATCAAATGTTTTCATGTGAGCAGTATTATCCTGAACATCTTTTTTTATTTTTTCATCAATATCTTTAAAACTTGCTTCATACATATCGTGAAAACCTATGATAGTACGAATAATTGTATCTGTTGCGACAGCAAGATTATAACTTTCGTTTTTGAGTAAATTAATAGATCCATCACTCATTTTAAACGGAATATTGGTAAACGGAATTGAAGTACTAGATCTGTTTTTTTTAAGATATTCTTTTGATACGGTATCACTTACCAAAATTTTAGCAATACTATCCTGAGAGTTGTAGTATTTAATAGAATAATAGCAAGATAAACTATCTTTTATAAGATCTGTTTTTACCATTTCTAAGATGGTCTTTAATCTATTATTAGTTTTTCTATTTTCATTCCAATTATTTAAGCTGACGGCAATAAGGATTCCAATAACCACCAGAAAAACTTCGCCAATAGCATATTTTAAATACCTTTTCATAATTTTGATACAAACTGTTTCAATTTCCCTCGCTTACTACGATCCATTTTTTCTACTTTTTCAAACAGCACAGTAAGCCCTTCTTCTAAGTAAGCGTAGGTTGCTTTTTTGATCTTTTCTTCTTCAGATGCTGTAAGTGCTCGCTGAGCCGTATAAATTACTTTAAAGCTGTCCAAAGCCGTTTGTTCGATGACAAATTCAGAAACGTTTCCATCTTCTTCAATCACACTTTTGGTGACATAGTAAAAGGTGAGTCCAGGCACCACTTTTCCGCTAGGAAGGCGTGCAATATCATTCGTACGACCTATAAGCTTTTCTAGGATAGGTTTTTTGGGTGTACTCTTTCGCGAAAGCGTACCCACATCCCCAATATCGTACCGTATAAACGGATGTGCTTTGTTATACAGCGACGTAATCACGACACGACCCGATTCTCCGTGAGGAACTTGTTTGTTATGCTCATCTACAATCTCTACATACAACAATTCACTATCTACTTGAAACTGATTTTCAGTATTTTGAAACGCAATAAGTCCCAATTCAGAGGCGCCGTATTCATTAATTACAGGGATTCCAAAATGGGTTTCCATAAGCTTTTTGTCACTTTCAAAAAGCATTTCGCTGGTCACAATACAGACCTTAAGCGTTGGGCAAAGCTCTTTAAGAATAAGTTGGTGTCGTTTGAGATATTTGGCAAATAAGACAATGCTACTGGTATACCCGTTGAGGTATTCAAAAGAGGTACGCTCAAATTTTTGACGTATTTTTTCGAGTTGCGGTTCGCTTAAATCAAAAATAGGAAAGCGATACCTGTTCCCTAACCAGTCTTTAAGACGTTCTTTGCGATAGCCGACAAAATCTAACGGAATCCCATAAAACCGTGCTTGTTTGGACGTGTTTATATCCAAGTCAAACCACTCGTATCGATCTTGAAAACTTGCCCAAGAGCGCGCATGAGCTTCTTTGTCTTTGGCAAAGATAAACGGATGCCCAGAAGAACCAGAGGTTTTATTTATATATACATTTTTACGCGTATATTCAGTAGAAAGGCGATTTTGCAAGGGTTGTTGTAAATCTGCTTTAGTAAGCACAGGTAAGGCCTCCCAAGAAGGATTTTCTTGACGCGCAGTAAACTGTTTGTAAAAGGGGCTATACATTTTGTGATAAGTAACAATCGCTTGTTTTTGTCGCTCAATATAGTCAGGATATAGATGTTCAGGGATGGATTGAATGCGGGCTAATTCCGCTTTCGCGAAAGCAATATCAAACCCCTTCACTCTCAATGTCAAATCAAATAAATTCACACAGCACGTATTTGTGAGGCAATTTACAAACAAATTTATTCCCGCGAAGACGGGAATCTCATTCTTTCCCTCTGCATCAATATTTTTACAGTATTATCTTGTCGTAAAAGGGTAGACAAACTACTTTTGCACTTTGATAAAAACAATAACTCCATGAATATTTTAATCTTAGGATCTGGCGGAAGAGAGCACACATTTGCATATAAAATAGCACAAAGTGAGCAGTGCGAGACACTTTTTGTAGCCCCTGGAAATGCAGGAACAGCTCAAATAGCGACCAATGTTGCTATAGGTGTTACTGACTTTGATGCTATTAAAGATCTTGTTATTGATAAAAATATTAAAATGGTGGTCGTTGGTCCTGAAGATCCTTTGGTGCAAGGAATTTATGACTTTTTTAAGGCAGATGAGCAGTTACAAGACGTAGCGGTCATTGGCCCGTCTAAAGAAGGAGCTAGGCTAGAAGGAAGTAAAGAGCGGGCTAAAGAGTTTATGATGGCTCACGGTATTCCAACAGCGGCCTATGAAAGTTTTACCGCACAAACAGTAGAAAAAGGACATGCATTTCTTGAAACTTTACAGCCTCCATATGTGTTAAAAGCTGATGGACTGGCAGCAGGAAAAGGCGTATTGATTATTCAAGACTTAGAAGAAGCAAAACATGAACTTGCTAAGATGCTAGACGGGAAGTTTGGTGAGGCAAGTACTACCGTAGTGATTGAAGAATTTCTAGATGGGATCGAATTGAGTGTATTTGTACTGACCGATGGGAAGAATTATAAAATCCTTCCTACTGCCAAAGATTACAAACGCATAGGAGAGGGGGATACAGGATTGAACACAGGAGGAATGGGCGCCATAAGCCCTGTGCCTTTTGCAGACGACGCTTTTATGCAAAAAATAGAAGATCGTATTGTAAAACCCACCATTGATGGGCTTTCCAAAGAACATATCGAATACAAAGGATTTGTCTTTATCGGATTGATCAAAGTAGGGGATGAGCCTAAAGTGATTGAGTACAACGTACGTATGGGAGATCCAGAGACAGAAGTCGTTTTACCGCGTATCCACAGTGATCTTGTACAATTATTTGAGGCAGTATCTAATGGGACATTACATGACCAAGAACTGAAATTAGACAAAAGATCAGCAACCACAATAATGCTAGTTTCTGGAGGATATCCAGAAGCGTATGAAAAAGGGAAAGTGATTTCAGGATTAGAAACTATAGAAGATTCTATTGTATTTCATGCAGGAACTACCACTAAAGAGGAAGCTATTGTGACCAATGGAGGGCGCGTACTTGCGGTCACTTCCTTTGATGATAATTTTAAAGAAGCCATAAAAAAATCCTATCAAAATATAGATAAACTACATTTTGATAGGATGTATTATCGTACAGATATAGGTTTTGACCTATAATTTGTGTTCTAGTTCACTATCGCTTCCTAAGAAACCGTGAGAAATAGCATCGCGTCTTTCTTCACCTTCTTTATTATGATCTACAAGTTGTAGCATCCAATAGACAATGGCAGCACAACAAATAAGCATAAACAACCAGTTGATTCCGTTTGCTGCCCACCAGTTTGTAAGCTCTGTCTCCATAAGTGCATTAAATGGAGCAAATAGTGTTTCTTCTGCAAATTCTTGTATTCCTTCAAAAAATCCTTTCA
Source organism: Dokdonia ponticola (assembly GCF_042653865.1). Lineage (NCBI taxonomy): Bacteria > Pseudomonadati > Bacteroidota > Flavobacteriia > Flavobacteriales > Flavobacteriaceae > Dokdonia > Dokdonia ponticola. The sequence goes on from NZ_JBHSFV010000003.1 coordinate 322,819, forward strand.
AACTCATAAGTTCGTATGTTTACAATAATGGTATCTTAGCTATACGTAGAAGTACTACTTCATACGATAGCGCAAAAATAGAAAAAACCACCTATGCTCACAAGCTTTTTTAGCACATCAAAGCCAATACATACCGTTATTGTCTTATTATATATGTCTGTAAGCTATTTTTTAGCGAATAATACCTTATTTTCTGATGGTTTTTCTTGGATTGTGTTCCTACAATCTATAGGTGTATGGTTTTTGTTTATTCTCACTATGTTTATTCTCAATTTTGTATCCCAGAAAAACGAACTGACGAAGCGAAACTCCTATAGAATTCTATTATTTGCCATATTTTCATCTGCATTACCTGTAGCATTACAAAGTCCTAAAATTATGATAGCAGGTGTTTTTGTCATGCTAGCCTTACGACGTATCCTTAGCTTTCGATCAGGTCTTCATATGGAGCGTAAGTTGTTTGATGCAGGTTTTTGGTTATGTCTTGCCTGTATTACATATTTCTGGACAGGAACATTTTTTGTGCTGATCTTCGCAGGACTTTTATTTTACGGAGGCGCCACCTTACGCTATTGGTTTATTCCCTTACTGTCTGTTATTTGTGTCGCAGTATTGTGTACTTGTTATGTTATTTATATAGGTGAAGATCAATCTTTTGTATTAGATGTAGTAGACGATTTTTCTTTTGATTTTTCATCCTACACCTCTTTGCAGATACTCATTCCTATTGCTGTTTTTTTAACGCTTTTCTTATGGACAATTTTTAGATACATACAAGACTCAAAACGAGCGACTATTGCCCAGCGCCCTTTATATTTGTTGGTTATGTTTATGGCATTCATTGCCTTAGGGATTATCACAATAACAGAGGCCAAAACGGGAGCCGAATGGTATTTCTTCCTAATCCCTCTAGCGATTATGATAACTAACTATCTTGAAAATGCCCCAGGAAAATTCTTTAAAGAGTTTTTGTTATGGATCCTTGTTCTGTTGCCTTTTACTCATTATTTCTTGTCGTAAGGATGCCCTTTAAAGTGATAATTTGCAAACAAATGATCCTATGTTAGCAGGTTTTTAAGAACACAAGAATACTATTACAAAATATGATACCTTTGCATTCGGAAACAAAAAAAGCGTACGCGATTACAACATAAATGTCTAATTGTGATGCTAAACGTCCGAGTTGCTTTTAAATAGCAATGTAAAAAGAGATAACCAGAAAACACAAAGCAAAAGGCATCACAGAATAGTTACACATTTTAGAACAGCAAAATTATGTTTACAGATAAAGCAAACCGTATTTTTAGAGAAGCGATAGAAAATTACCATATTATCAATACGGTAGATCAAGCTTTTGAAAACACCTATGATAAATCTGAAGATCTGATCGGTCATCTTCTATATCGTAAATGTTGGATAGATACCGTACAATGGCATTATGAAGATATTATCCGTGATCCACAAATTGATCCTGTAGCGGCACTTACCCTAAAACGTAAAATAGACGCCTCTAACCAAGATCGTACAGATATGGTAGAGTATATTGATAGCTATTTTCTAGATAAATACAAAGGAGTGCAGGTAAAAGAAGATGCGACGATCAATACAGAAAGCCCCGCTTGGGGAATAGATCGTTTGTCTATTCTTGCCCTTAAAGTGTACCACATGCATGAAGAAGCGACTAGAGAAAATGCCACACAAGCACATCGAGATGCGTGTAAAGCAAAATTAGATGTACTTCTAGAACAACGCGCAGACCTTTCTACAGCCATAGATACATTATTAAAGGATATCGCTCACGGCGATAAGTATATGAAAGTATACAAGCAAATGAAAATGTACAATGACGACGAGCTCAATCCTGTCCTTCGTAATATAAAAAAGTAAGTATCAAGGATACGTGAATCCAACAATATTTAAACATAAGAAGTATAAAGATATTTGGATAGACTTTATAATTTTATGTGCTCTTTTGTTATTATACGCATACATTTTTATACAAATAAGTAGAAGTCTTTTTTATGATGTAAATATAGGATTATGGCTTTTTGTTATAGTTGTAAGCTTTATCATAATTACACATATTAGAATAATTAAAAATAAACTAGAGTATACTAAAGTTGATAAGAATAAAACAATAGTATTAGATAATGATACTCTGGAGGCACTAGTATATGCAAATGGAAATGTAGTAGAAATAAAAAAATCTAACATTTCCAAAGTTGCTTTATTTGATTCTTGGGAAATGGGAGTGATGCCTTATTTTTCTTATTTTGAAATACATTTAAAAGACACAAGAAAAATTATTATTACACATCGAACAGCAAGTATAAATGATTTTTCAAAGCTGTTGAAAGGAAAAAAAAGGACGACTCAAACATCATGGATTCCTTGTATTAAAAAGCGTCATAACGATTTTATTTAATTCATTTAAAGTAATGCAACCACCACAACACATCCTTGTTATTCGCCTTTCGGCTATGGGCGATGTGGCGATGTTGATTCCTGTGGTATACGCTTTCGCGAAAGCGAACCCAGAAACAAAAATTACCTTCCTTTCCAAACCATTCTTTAAGTCGATTGTTGACGCCCTACCCAACGTGCATTTTTTGGCTGCCGAAACAACGAGTCAGCATAAAGGCATTGTAGGAATTTGGAAACTGTCTCGCCAACTCAAAAAACAAGGCATTACACACGTCGCCGACATGCATCATGTGTTGCGATCAAAAATGCTTCGTCTTTTTTTAGGACTTCCCAGTGCTATAATTGACAAGGGAAGAGCCGAGAAAAAAGCATTAACCACTCCTAAAAATAAAGTGTTTAAGCCACTTAAAACGACTATACAACGCTATGTTGAGGTGTTTGAAAAACTAGGGTTTTCAGAGATTATCCCTCAAACACTTCCTAGGCCTGATGTAATCGAAGAGGTGCATCAGCTCATAAGAAAAACAACGCATCAACTGATAGGAATTGCGCCATTTGCCGCACACCAAGGAAAACAATACCCGTTGGATTTGATGAAAGAAGTGATTCAGAAATTAGAGCAACAGTCGGAAATCCATTTATTTTTATTTGGCGCTCCTAATGAAAAAGAACCTTTACAAACACTCGCAGAAGGTTGTAAAAACACAACGGTCGTTGCTGGTATGCTAAAATTCCCACAAGAAATAAACATGATCGCCCAACTAGATGTAATGCTCTCTATGGATAGTGGCAACGGACATCTTGCTGCTATGTTTGGTATTCCTACGGTGAGTTTGTGGGGAGTCACCCATCCGTATGCAGGATTTGCGCCTTTTCAACAAGAAAATCATTGCCTACTTTCTGATAGAACAAAATATCCTGCCGTCCCGACGTCTATTTATGGGAATAAAGTACCTGAAGGATATGAAGAGGTAATGCGAACCATTACACCCAAAATGATTGTTACAAAACTCATGAGTTTGCTTTAAAATAGTGGAGATTTCTAAAAAAAAGCGCTACTCTTTTAAAGTCTACTTAAATATTTGCTACTAGTCTGGAAGATTATTTACTATGCGCGCATACTATTTTTGTATCTTTGAGTTTCTAATGACACGATTATGATCCAGAAAACACCACTTACCGAACTTCTTAATATTAAACATCCTATTATCATGGCCCCCATGTTTTTGGTGTCTAATGTAGCTATGCTTAAAGCGGGAATGGAATCTGGAATTGCAGCCTGTGTCCCGGCACTTAACTATAGAACGATTGAGGAGTTGAAAGCAGCGATTATAGAACTCAAAGCTGCCAAAGTACCTGGAGGCGCCTTCGGAATCAATCTGATTGTCAATAAATCAAATCTTAAATATCCCGCACAATTAGAAGCAGCTTGTGAATTGGGGGTAGATTTTATCATTACTTCCTTAGGAAGCCCACGACAAGTGATTGAAGCAGCAAAACCCAAAGGCATTAAAGTTTTTTGTGATGTCGTAGATCTTGCCTATGCTAAAAAAGTAGAAGAAATGGGTTGTGATGCGTTGGTGGCTGTCAATAATGAAGCGGGTGGACACCGAGGAGATGCTACGCCAGAGGCATTGATCAAAGAATTGAATGAAAATTGCGCTATTCCTGTCATTACTGCAGGAGGGGTAAGTAATAAAGCAGATCTAGAGAGAGCCATGTCATATGGGGCGGTTGGTGCCAGTATTGGGAGTCCGTTTATAGCGAGTGAAGAAGCGCCTGTTTCTCAAGAATACAAACAAGCCTGTGTAGATTATGGAGCAAAGGATATTGTAATGACACAAAAAATATCAGGAACGCCATGTACAGTGATTAATACCCCTTACGTTCAAAAAATAGGCACCAAACAGACTTGGATAGAAAAGATACTGAATAAGAATAAAAAGCTTAAAAAGTGGGTGAAGATGATTCGTTTTGCCAAGGGGATGCGGGACACCACAAAAGCAGCCCAAGGAGCTACTTACAAAACCGTATGGGTAGCAGGACCGTCTATTGAGGAAACCACAGCCATTGAGCCTGTGAAGACGATTATACAAAGATTTATTAGTGAAACTCAATCTTGAGAAGTCTGTAAGACGCACTCAATATTGCAAGTTGAACTAATCCCGCTTTTGCTGAACTCGTTTCAGTATCTAGCGGGATCTTTACAATATTAAGTAAACTCAATCTTGAGAAGTCTGTAAGACGCACTCAATATTGCAAGTTGAACTAATCCCGCTTTTGCTGAACTCGTTTCAGTATCTAGCGCGATCTAAGCATACTATTTTTTAGTTTAATGTATTTTTCTGCGACTTATATAAAGGCAATTTACCTCAAATACCCCAACTGTTTCAAATCTTCTACATTTTCAGCGATTTCAGTTGTGCCTTCCACCAGCACTAAATTTCGATCCGAAATATCCAGAACATCGCTATAATAATGATCGGTGAGGAGGATTCCTTTTTTCGCTTTAAGCGAAAGCAAAAACTCCTTGATCACCTCTTTATACAAAGGCTCAATCATAGAGAAAGGTTCATCTAGCAATAAAAATGGATGCTCTAGATGCGCCACTAGTAGCAATTCCAAATAGCGAAGTTCGCCAAGGGATAACGTACCGACTTTGTGCGTGGCTACTTTTTCTATAAAAGGTGCTCTGAAAATAAGATCTTGATCATCGCCATCTTGATAAAATAATGGAATCACATCACGGACTTTCAAATGTTTGGGTAAAAAATGATCCTGTGGTAAATACCCGATCAGCTGATTTGGAATCACGTCTTTAGGACGTATATTTTTGTTGTCTATTCGTACGTCTATGGAGTCGGCTTTAAGGGTGCCAAATAGTATTTTTAATAAAGTAGACTTTCCAGAGCCGTTGCGACCAAACAAGCTTATGATTTCGCCTTGAGCGAGTGTAAGACACACATTTTTTAAGACCTCTTTTTTCCCAAATTTCTTGGAGGCATGTTGTATGTGGAGCACTTTTTTCATTGTACGATAGCGATAATGCCTATGAGAAGAATAGCAATAATAAGGTTAATGTACCACGTGCGCATGATGAGGTGTAATCGTGTAAAACCAAGATTATGATACATATAATATTGCGCTTTTTGGAAGTAATTAAAAGCCAATACGCCTAAACCCGTCCCAAAAACACCAAAAATCAATACACCATTAAATAAACGATCGATGATCGTGTCATACATCGCTGCGCTTGCAAACGAGGTAAGCAGCGTAATGGCTAGTGTATATAAAGTTACATCCCGATAATACGTCCACATGAGGCGAAAATTACAAATTCAGAATTTTAAAAATCTAAAAGAAATGGTAATTTAAAAAAAGATCGTTCACTTCGTTTACTTATAGAAAATAGATCGCTTGCGTTGCTCGCTGTTAGAATATAGACAATAAAAGGTCAGGCCTAGAAACTGGGAATTAGGATCGTTTCGCTTCTAGAATCAAGAATCAAGACTAAAAAAATAGAGTAACACTCTAAATTAGAGTATTACTCTATTTTTTAATTTTTCTAAGAGTGAGATATGCTCACGTTCTAACGACTACCGACTAAAAACTAGACGTCATCATAATCTACCACAATTTTCGCTGAGGTAGGATGTGCTTGACATGTGAGAATGAGTCCTTCGGCGACTTCACTATCGGTTAGGATTTGGTTTTTCTCCATAACGGCGGTTCCTTCTGTAACTCGAGCGATACAGCTACTGCACACGCCTCCTTGACAGGAATGAGGGGCATCTATATCTTGATCGAGTGTAGCGTCTAGGATAAGGGTGTCTTGAGACATAGTAAACTCAAATTCTTCGTCGTCTACAATAACTTTAATCTTGGACTGTCCGTCTAGGGCTTCTTCGATAACAGAGGCTTCTGTAGAAGCGGTAAAAAGTTCAAAATGGATCTTTGACGGGTCCGTACCGTTTGTTTTCAATACATTACTGACTTCTTTGATCATAGGTTCAGGACCACAGAGGTAAAACGCATCAAAGTTATGTGAAGCATATTTATTTTTAACCACAAAGTTGACGGTAGATTTCATAATACGTCCAAAATGGGCGCCGTCTTCTCGCGACTGACTGTAAATAAATTCAATAGAAAAGCGGTCTTTATATTGATCTCTTAGGGCGAGTAATTCGTCTCTAAAAATAGCTTCTTCAGGACGTTTGTTTCCGTAAACAAGGACAAAGCTGCTTTCGGTACTATCTTCGAGCGTGGTTTTGATCATGCTTATAATAGGCGTGATTCCTGACCCTGCAGCAAAGGCGAGATAGGCTTTTTTTGCTTTCGCGAAAGCGGAATCCAATAGAAACCTTCCTTCAGGAGGGGCTACGTCAAGAACATCGCCTTCCTTTAACTCATTATTGGCGTAGGTCGAAAAGGTACCGTTCTCTACTTCTTTGATGGCAACGCGTAATTCCCCACTTTGAGGAGTGCTACAAATGGAGTATGCACGACGTACTTCCTGACCATTGATGTCTGTTTTTAAGGTAATATATTGACCTGCCTGATAGTGAAAGGTGTCTTGAAGGTCAGTGGGAATCGAAAAACCAACAGAAATAGCTTGCGCGGTTTCTCTGATAATAGATTGTATTGTAAGTTTATGGAAATTTGACATCGTATATTTTTGAGCGCAAAAATACAAAGGATTACGATGACGTTGTAACATTTCACATTTTTTAAACACTAACAACCCGTAAACAATCAAGAGCAATGATTAAACAATTTTTAAATCTAGAATGGAAAGGCTTTTTTAGAAAAGCATCATTCCAAACGAATCTAGCGCTTAAAATCTTAATGATTTTTGGGGTACTATCGATGATTACATACTTAGCCTTAGCTGGTGCTTTTGTGTATTTTACACTTGAAAAAATGCACTACGAGCCTTTCTCTACGGTCAATAAATTTATAATTTATTACGTGGTGGGAGATCTCATCATACGGTATATGGGACAGAAAATGCCTGTCGTTAATATTAAACCATTGTTGCTACTCCCATTTAAAAAAACGAAAATTGTCAAATTTGCATTAGGTAAAACGGTGCTCTCTTTTTGGAACTGGATGCACGCCTTTTTCTTTATTCCTTTTTCTATCGTATTAATTGCACACGATTTTAATCCATTAGGTGTTTTAGCTTGGCATGTAGGGATGGCAGCATTTATTTATGCCAATAACTTTATTAATATTTTCTTGAATGATAAGTTATGGCTTGTGCTTGGTGTGGGAGCCATTTTTGCCATCTTTGGGTTTGCGCAATATTATGGCTATTTTGATATTACAACATTTACACAGCCTTTCTTTCAGGGGTTATATGAACAGCTATGGTTTGCGCTATTTCCAATAGTACTCTTGGGGATTGTAGCGAGTATTGCATTCAAGTATTTTTTAGCAAGATTATATTTAGATGCTGGTTTGGCTAAAAAAGTAAGTGAAGCCTCTGGAGGAGATCTAGGATGGGTAGATCGTTTTGGAAAACAGTCTACGTTTCTTAAAAATGATATCAGACTCATCTTAAGGAATAAACGTTCTAAAACAACGGTATTTATGAGTGTGATGTTTTTGTTTTATGGGTTATTGTTTTTTGGAGGATTAGTAGAAACGTACGAAGGACCTTTTTGGAGAATGTTTGCCGCCGTATTTGTTTCTGGGGGGTTCTTGTTTAGTTTTGGGCAGTTTGTGCCTAGTTGGGATAGTGCCTACTATCCGCTTATGATGACGCAAAACATTGCATATAAAGAATATTTACGATCTAAATGGTTACTCGTAGTCATTGCGACTGCAATATCTACCATATTGTGTATTCCATATGTTTATTTTGGATGGGAAGTACTCGCAGCTATTATTGTAGGAGCGATCTTTAATATGGGAGTGAATGCGCATTTGGTCTTATTGGGAGGTGCCTACATTAAAACACCTATAGATTTGCAGAGCGGTAAGAAGGCCTTTGGAGATAAGAGTTCCTTTAATCTTAAAACGCTTTTAGTGAGTTTACCTAAAATGCTTGGCCCCATGGCACTTTATGCCATCGGACACTTTACATTAGGTCCTGTGTCTGGATTTGCACTGGTTGCTATTGTGGGTCTCGCGGGATTTGCCTTGAGAGATAAAGTATTTGATCTTATTATTAAGATCTACAAAAAAGAAAAATATAAAACATTACAAGCCTACAAACAAACAACATAAGACTATGATTGAGATACACAACTTATCAAAAAGCTATAACGGAGTCACTGTTTTACATTTAGATCGTATAAGCATTCCTAAAGGACAAGCTTTTGGCCTTGTAGGAAATAATGGCGCTGGAAAAACCACCTTATTTAGTAGTTTATTAGACTTAATACAGCCCACCACGGGATATATTAAGAACGGTGGGTTTGAAGTTCACAAAAGTGAAGCGTGGAAATCGCACACAGCTTCTTTTATCGATGAGAGTTTTTTAATAGGGTACCTCACACCTGAAGAATATTTTTACTTTATAGGAGATTTACGTGGAGAAAATAAAGCCGATGTAGATACACTGCTTGCTGGATTTGAGGATTTTTTCAATGGTGAAATTATTGGGAAGCGTAAATATTTACGTGATTTATCAAAAGGAAATCAAAAAAAGGTGGGGATTGTAGCGACCTTAATAGGGAGCCCAGAAGTCATCATCTTAGATGAGCCTTTTGCAAATTTGGATCCTACCACCCAAATACGATTAAAAGGTATTATCAAAAAACTAGCCGCAGATAGAGATGTAACAGTTTTGGTATCTAGCCATGACTTACAGCATGTCACAGAGGTATGTGAGCGTATTGTCGTTCTAGAAAAAGGAGAACAAGTCAAAGATATTATGACTTCTCCAGAAACGCTGAAAGATCTTGAAAAGTACTTTTCTGGAGAAGAGGTTCAGTAATCTTTTTTCATAAATAAAAATTACAGAAAGGTGTAAACGCTATTTTCTTAGGGTAGAAATACATAAGAAAATAGCGTTTATTGTTTTTATAGAAAGCACTCTAGAAGGTCTGTTGCGCCAATTTTAAAGCGGTAAACTCTCGATTTTTTCAAAAAGAAGTGTATTTTTACGGGCTTCCATACTAAAAATGGTCATTTTCTGTTTTTATCAAAAAACAATGTGAGTTTGAAACTAGGTATAAAATATTGTTGTTGCTTTTTCTTTTCAGTTTTGTTCTTAACAAGCTGTTCACGTAAAAAAAATTCATTTGTAAGCCGTAATTTTCATGCGGTTACTACAGAATATAATACGTTATACAACGGAGAAATTGCCTTAGACGAAGGGCGAACGTCCTTGATCTCTACTTTTAATGATAACTATTGGGATATCCTTCCTGTAGAACGTATTGCTTTTAAAGAAGAGCTGTCTATTCGTCTTAACGATGATGAAGGAGATCCTAACTTTTTAAAGGCAGAGGAGAAAGCGATCAAAGCGATACAAAAACACTCCATGAAAATAGATGGAGAAGAATATAACCCTCAAGTAGATGAGGCTTTTATGTTATTAGGGAAAGCGCGTTATTTTGATCAGCGTTTTGTACCTGCTTTAGAAGCTTTTAATTACGTACTAGCGTACTACCCAAAAAGTAATAATATCGCACAGGCTAAGATTTGGAAACAGAAAGCAAACATACGCCTTGACAATAATGAAGTAGCTATCGAGAATCTACTCAAGATTTTCAAAATAGAAGATAAACTAAAAGATCAGGACAAAGCAGATGCGTATGCTATGTTGGCACAGGCCTATCTTAATCTAGAACATAAAGATACAGCGCTTGTCTATATGAAAGAAGCTACAAGGCTGACTAAAAAAAATGAAGAGCGCGGTCGGTATAATTACATCAAAGGACAACTTTATAATAATTTAGGACATGCCGATAGCGCAAACATGGCTTTCCAGAATGTGATAGATCTGAATAGAAAGATTCCTCGTAAGTATTTGATCAATGCCTATGTGGAGCAAGCACGTAATTTTGATTACGAAAAAGGAGATCAGGTTGCATTATTAGAACTTTTGGAGGATTTACAATACAACAGAGAGAACCGACCTTTTTTGGACAAAATTTATTACGCAAAAGCGGAGTTTTTCAAAAAAACGAATCAAATAGATTCAGCACTTGCCAATTACAATAAGTCTTTACGACAAGATTCCCCAGACAAGTATTTAAACTCTAGGGATTACTTAGAATTTGCTGAGTACAATTTTGATAATGCAAACTATCAAACAGCAGGTTCTTATTACGATAGTGTGTTGGGAGAATTAGATGATCGTACGAGAGAGTTTAGAACGATTCGAAAAAAGAGAGAAAATCTGACAGATGTCATCAAGTATGAAGAACTCTCACAACGCAACGATAGTATCCTGCGATTAACATCACTCTCTGAAGAGGAGCAGCGTTCATTTTTTGCAGCTTACATTGAAAAAGTTAAAGAACAAGAACGTCAAGATTCCATAAGTCGGGTAGAGGAAATTCGAAATAATGAATTTTTTACTAGTAACAACAAAGCTGGTGGTGGCACATCAGGCGGAAATCGATTAGGGAGTAATGCGCGTTCTGGAAATGAGCTAGGAGAGTTTTATTTTTACAATACAACGGCAGTTGCTTATGGTAGGCAGGCGTTTACAAAGCGATGGGGCAAACGATCTGCTATAGATGGATGGCGTGTCTCTGCGATACAAAATAATAGTCTTAATGCTGGTGGACTCCCTTCTCTAAGCGCCTCAGGAGACGAAACCACATCACTCTCTGTCGATGATTATTTGGCAAGAATTCCTAAAGGTGAAAAAGCGTTAGATAGTCTTAAAAAAGAACGTGATTTCGCTTATTTTCAACTAGGACTCATTTACAAAGAGAAGTTTAAAGAATATCCACTAGCCTCTAGCAGATTAGAAAAACTTCTTGAATTTGTACCTGAAGAGCAATTGATTTTACCAGCGAAATATAATCTGTATCAGATTTATACACAGATGGACGCTTTGTTCCCAAGCGAAGCACATGGCGCGAAAGCAACTAACTATAAGCAAGATATTACAACCAACTATCCAGATTCCAGATACGCAGCTATACTGAATAATCCAAATACAGCACTAGAACAGGATGCTTCCTCTCCAGAAGCTATTTACAATGGATTGTTTAGAGAATTTCAGAACCAACGTTTTGAATCTTTATTAACAAGTCTTGAAGAACGAATAGAACAATTTTATGGAGATCCTTTTCTGCCAAAATTTGAATTACTTAAAGCAACAGCTTTAGGCAGGTATAAAGGATATGATGCTTATAGAGAAGCCTTAAAATATGTAGCTCTTACGTATCCACGAAGTGAAGAAGGCAAGAGTGCACAACAATTACTTAATAGGGCTATTCCTAAAATGAAATTTAGAAGCTTTGCAGACGAGGCTACAGCTACTAATTGGAAAATGGTATATGTGTTTAATAACTCAGACATACAAGATGCGACTGCTTTAAAAGAACAATTAGACGCTGCCATAGAAACCTTGGGATACACCAACTATGCAACTTCTTTTGATGTGTATAATGATCGCCAATCTTTCATTGTAATTCATTACCTAAAAAGTAAATCCCAAGCCGAAGGGCTTACAGAACTACTGGCGATAAACAAAGATATTAAGAAGCCTGTGACGAAAGAAAATACCATTATAGCCTCAGAGAATTATAAACTCATACAACTTCATAAAAACCTCGAAGATTATATACTACAAAGCACAAAATAACCCTTAATACCCCCCTACATATGTTCTCAGATAATAAAAAAGGAAAAGGCATCGACCCTAGTAATCAGCAAAATAGAATAAGTCAAGGCACAAAGATTGTTGGAGATATTATCTCTCAAGGAGGTTTTAGGATTGATGGAGAAGTAGAAGGGAACATTAATACCCCTAATAAAGTCGTTATCGGTAAAACAGGTGTTGTAAAAGGCTCTTTAATCTGTAAAGATGCTGACATCGAAGGTTTTATAGAAGGCACCATACAAGTAAGTAGTTTACTATCTATAAAGTCCAGTGCGCGTATAGAAGGAGAGGTTACCGTAGAGAAGCTTGCTGTAGAGCCAGGAGCAACCTTCAATGCCTCTTGCGATATGAAAGGCAATTTAAAATCGATTGCAAAAGATGGTAAAAAACAAGGAGAAAAAAGCGCTTAAAAATTGGGCAGTTTTTTCTAGTATAGGGTTGCAAATGGGATTGACTATTTTTTTAGGAAATGTCCTTGGAGCCTGGTTAGATCAAAAATTTGAAACCTCTTTTCTTGAAGAAACTACCACCCTTATTGCTGTTTTTGCCTCTATGTTTCTTATTATTTATCGGGTAAATAGACTTAATAAAGAATGATAAAGCAAATAGGAGTGTATAGTATTTCTTTTATACTAATATCACTGATAGGTTATTATACACATATTTTTTTATTTCCCAATATCACTATTGAAAGTCCAATCCCATTAAGCAAAGTGTATGCTTTTTTTACTGGTTTTGCGTTAGCTGTTTGTGTACAACTTTTAGTGCTCTCAAAAATAGAGAAATTTAAAGATCAATTGGGATTTTTGTATTTGGTTAGTATTGTTTTAAAAATGATTCTATTTTTTGTTGTCTTCTATAAGCAGATTTTTACAGGGGGAGCTTTTACAAACACAGAAGGCATTAACCTTTTGATTCCCATTATTTTAACACTCTTCATAGAAATCTTTTTCATACGTAAAATATTGAAAAACATAGGTGCTTTAAAAAATGCCGAATAAGGTGTTTTTAGTCAAAAAATAATACCTATCTTTGCGCCGAATTTTAGACCTCATTATTCGGATCATAAAGGAATTATAAAGGAATGAAGGTAGTATCAAAAACAATTACATCTCTGAGTCTTATTTTATTGGTATCTCTTTCTGCTTTCGCGAAAGCGGATAAAAAAGATACTGAAAATAATCAAGGAGATCCTGTAAATACCCCTGACGAAATCAGTGAATATATCCAACATCACGTTAAGGATTCTCATGATTTTCACATGTTTTCATATTTTTCTGATGGAGAAGAGCACCACGTTGGTTTTCCACTTCCTGTAATATTGTGGGGAGAAAATGGATTAACTGCATTTATGTCTTCTGCTTTTCATCATGATGATGAAGGAAAAGAAGTAGTAGAAAGTGGAGGAAGCCGATTTGTAAGACTTCACAATAAGATTTATGAATTAAATCCTGGCGCAACAGAAGTTAAAATTGATGAAGAAACACATCACGCTACAAACGCTTCTGAGCCAATTGATCTATCGATCACAAAAAGTGTATTTGGTATTCTACTTATAGGTTTAATTATGTTCCTTCTTTTTGGAGGTTTAGCAAAGCAGTATAAAACTAAAAAAGTTCCGACAGGAGTGGGAAGAATTTTAGAACCACTTGTATTATACGTTCGTGATGAAATAGCAAAACCAAATATTGGTCCTAAGTACAGACAATTTACAGGATACTTAATGACCGTATTCTTTTTTATCTGGATATTGAACTTAATGGGATTAACTCCATTTGGTTTTAACGTAACAGGACAACTTGCTGTAACGGCAGCACTTGCTATAATTACATTAGTTGTATACTTATTTAGTAGTAACGGTCATTTCTGGAGTCACCAATTATGGATGCCAGGGGTACCTTATTTATTACGCCCACTACTCGCTATTATTGAGCTTGCAGGAACACTTATCATTAAGCCGTTCTCATTAATGGTACGTTTATTTGCAAACATTACAGCGGGGCATATTGTAGTGATGAGTCTTATTGCAATTGGAATTACCATGCAAGAGCAAATGACAGTTGTAGGATCTACACTTTTATCATTTGTATTATCATTATTTATTACCCTTATAGAAGTTCTTGTGGCGTTCCTACAAGCTTATATATTTACGATGCTCTCAGCTTTATTTATCGGAATGGCCGTAGAGGAGCCAGAGCATCACTAGAAATCGAATTTATTTTTTAACTATATATATTTAAATTATGTCTTTAGCAATTCTTCAAGAAGTAGCAGCCAATCCATTACCGCTAGTAGGTGCTGGTTTAATCGTGATCGGAGCCGGAATCGGTTTAGGTCAAATCGGTAGAGGTGCAATGGAAGGGATAGCTCGTCAACCAGAAGCATCTGGAAAAATCCAAACTGCGATGATTATTATCGCCGCACTTTTGGAAGGACTTGCATTCGCAGCGATTTTCCTCGGATAATCGTAAATGAATTTCATTTTCCTGCAACGGTTGGTTGCAGGAAAATGTTTTTAAATTATAGTTTTAAAGAACACAACATATTATGGATCAATTATTAGACAATTTTTCACTATACTTATTTGTTAAGCAGCTTTTACTTTTTCTTGTTCTTATATTTTTATTAGTAAAATTTGCGTGGAAACCCATTCTTACGGCCTTAAATGATCGTGAAGAAAGTATTCAAGGAGCTCTTGATGCAGCTGAGGATGCCAAAAAGGAAATGCAAAATCTTCAAGCAGATAATGAAAAATTAATCAAAGAAGCCCGTGCCGAACGCGAAGCGATGCTTAAAGATGCTCGTGAGATCAAAACAAAAATGATCGAAGATGCCAAAGGTGAAGCAAAAGCTGAAGCAGACAAAATGATCGCTCAAGCACAAGCAGCTATTGAGGCTGAGCGTAAATCAGCGATCGCAGATATTAAAAATCAAGTAGCATCTCTTTCTGTAGAAATTGCAGAAAAAGTTGTAAAGCACGAATTATCTGACAAGAAAAAGCAATTAGGTCTTGTAGACGAGATGCTAAGTCAAGCCACTTTAAACTAAACCAATATGGGTAGTACAAGAGCAGCCATACGATATGCAAAAGCAGTCCTTGATCTTTCTAAAGATTCAGGCACTACAGACGCTGTCCTTCAGGATATGAAAGATATTGCAGCAACCCTAACAGGAAGTAAAGATCTTCGTGTAGCATTGCAAAGCCCTGTGATCAAAGCAGAAGATAAAAGAGCTGTTTTAAAAGATGTATTTAAAGGATCTTCAAAGGCAACTACAGGTCTTATTGACATCTTAATTGATAATAATCGAGTTCACATATTATCAAATGTAGCTACGAGTTTTGTAGATCTATACAACAAAAGCCAAGGAGTACAAATGGCAACAGTTACAACAGCTATAGCGATATCTCCAGAGATTGAAGCAAAAGTACTGGCAAAAGTAACAGAGCTAACAGGAAGTACAGATGTACGATTAGATAATATTATTGATGAGAGTATCATCGGTGGTTTTATACTACGTACGGGGGATACACAATACAATGCAAGTATCGCAAGCCAGTTAGGTAGATTAAAAAGAGAATTTAGTAATAGTATATAATTAAATTTCACTCATGTGAAATGTATCCTGAGTCTAGACAAAGGGTCAACCAATAAATACATATAAAATGGCAGAAGTTAAACCAGCAGAAGTTTCAGCAATTTTAAAGAAGCAACTTTCAGGATTCGAAGCATCGGCTTCTCTTGACGAAGTAGGAACCGTATTAACCGTAGGTGATGGTATTGCCCGTGTGTATGGACTTGCTAACGCTCAATACGGAGAATTAGTAGAGTTTGAAAGCGGTCTTGAAGCTATCGTCTTAAACCTTGAAGAAGATAATGTAGGAGTTGTACTTCTAGGAGCTTCTACAGCGATTAAAGAAGGAGATACTGTAAAGCGTACACAGCGTATTGCTTCTATTAACGTAGGAGAAGGTATTGTAGGACGTGTTGTTAACACCCTAGGACTTCCTATAGATGGTAAAGGTCCTATCGAAGGAAAAACATACGAAATGCCATTGGAGCGTAAAGCACCAGGGGTTATCTTCCGTGAGCCGGTAACTGAGCCATTACAAACAGGTATTAAGTCTATTGATGCGATGATTCCTGTAGGTAGAGGACAACGTGAGTTGGTGATTGGTGACCGTCAAACTGGAAAATCTACGGTTTGTATTGACACCATCCTTAATCAAAAAGAATTTTACGATGCTGGTGAGCCAGTATATTGTATATATGTAGCGATCGGGCAAAAAGCTTCTACCGTAGCAAATATTGCTCAAGTATTAGATGACGCAGGAGCACTTGCGTATACAACCATCGTTGCAGCAAACGCATCAGATCCAGCAGCAATGCAGGTATATGCACCTTTTGCAGGAGCAGCGATTGGAGAGTATTTCCGTGATACAGGTCGTCCAGCGTTAATCATTTATGACGATTTATCTAAGCAAGCTGTTGCGTATCGTGAGGTATCTCTATTATTACGTCGTCCACCAGGACGTGAGGCGTATCCTGGAGATGTATTTTACCTTCACTCAAGATTATTAGAGCGTGCTGCAAAGGTTATTAATGATGATAACATTGCAAAAGACATGAATGATCTTCCTGATAGTTTAAAAGCTATCGTAAAAGGAGGAGGTTCATTGACGGCACTTCCTATCATTGAGACACAAGCGGGTGACGTATCTGCCTATATCCCAACCAACGTAATTTCGATTACAGATGGTCAGATCTTCTTAGATGGAGATTTATTTAACTCTGGTGTACGTCCAGCAATTAACGTAGGTATCTCGGTATCACGTGTAGGAGGTAACGCTCAGATTAAATCAATGAAGAAAGTATCTGGTACGTTAAAATTAGACCAAGCAGCTTTCCGTGAATTGGAAGCATTTGCTAAGTTTGGATCAGACCTTGATGCAGCGACATTAAATGTAATTGAAAAAGGAAAACGTAACGTAGAGATATTAAAGCAACCAGAAAACACTCCTTTTAAGGTAGAAGATCAGATTGCTATTATTTATGCAGGTTCTAAAAACTTATTACGTAGTGTACCTGTAAACAAGGTAAAAGAATTTGAAGCAGAATACTTAGAGTTTTTGAATGCAAAGCATAGAGGTATCCTAGATACACTAAAAGCAGGAAAACTTACAGATGAGGTGACAGATACATTAGTAGCTGTTGCAAAAGACTTATCTGCTAAGTATAATTAATCTCCGCGAAGGCAGAGAACTCGTGAAACTATAACAGGTTTTGTTTATGAGCTTTCGCGAAAGCGGAAAAAGTTATGAGTTCGGAGTTATAAGTTCAGAGTTTTGAACGGATACTAGTAGAGTGAATAACTTATATATTGAAATTATGGGTTTTAAGGATAGTCCTATAAGAATTAAAAGCTTTGCTTTTGCTTGTGAAATTGTTCACTATTGCGATACATTGAAAGAGAATCGGGATTTTGAATTAGCTTCTCAGTTACTTAAAAGTGGTACGAGTATAGGAGCAAATACCAGAGAAGCCCAGCGTGGAGTCAGTACGAAAGACTTCAAAAATAAATTTGGAATTGCTCTCAAAGAAGCAGACGAAACGATGTATTGGTTAGAAATACTCGAAGCAACTGATAGAGAAGTTCCAGCAGGAATGAAGAATAGATGTGAAGAGTTAATACGTATTTTGGTTTCAATTATCAAAAACTCATAACTCATAACTCATAAACTCTGAACTCAGAAATGGCAAACTTAAAGGAAATAAGAAATAGAATCTCCTCCGTATCTTCTACGATGCAGATTACGAGTGCCATGAAAATGGTATCTGCTGCAAAATTGAAGAAAGCGCAGGATGCCATCACAGCGATGCGCCCTTATTCAGATAAGCTCACAGAGCTTTTACAGAATTTAAGTGCAGGACTAGATGGAGATTCTGGAAGTAATTATGCAGATAATCGCGAGGTGAATAAAGTGCTTATTGTAGCCATTTCATCTAACCGTGGTCTTGCAGGTGCTTTTAACTCAAATATTATAAAAGAAGCAAAGCGATTAGCAGAAGTTACGTATGCTAATAAAGAAGTTAGTTTTATTACTATTGGTAAGAAAGCCAACGATATTATTAGAAAATCGCATACAGTGACTACTAATAATAATCAGATTTTTGATGAGCTTACTTTTGATAACGTATCAGCTATTGCAGAAGACTTAATGGAGCGTTTTGCCTCTGGTGAAGTAGATAAGATTGAAATTATCTACAATAAGTTCAAAAATGCCGCTACGCAAATCGTGACAACAGAGCAATTCTTACCTATTTTACCTATAGAAACAGAAAATGCGTCTAATGCAGATTATATTTTTGAGCCTTCAAAAGGAGAAATTGTGGAAGGTTTGATTCCTAAAGCACTAAAAACACAATTGTTTAAAGGAATACGCGATTCTGTAGCGAGTGAGCACGGAGCACGTATGACAGCGATGCACAAAGCAACAGATAACGCAACAGAGCTTAGAGATGCGCTTAAATTACAATATAACAAAGCACGTCAAGCGGCTATTACAAACGAAATCTTAGAGATCGTAGGAGGAGCTGAAGCACTTAATAATTAGTCCTTGTAAAGGCAGATATCTCTGACTAGAGAACCTTTAAAACACTTAGTTTACTATAATTAAATCCCAATCTTGAAAAAGATTGGGATTTTTCTGTTACTCCCCATATCTAGTGGTGTTTTCTATGTTTTTTCTTGTTATTCAGTGGTTTTAATTTGGAAACAATTATCGGGACTCACTGGTTTTGGGCGTATCGCCTATATATTTACAGCTCTTTCTTCACAAATATTTTGGTTTGAGTTATACCCCTCGAGATGTACAATTCCTCGGGGGGTATCTTTTTATTCCCGCCCTTCGGCTCCGCTCAGGATAAATTCCGGCGGGAATCTCATTATCATGAATCCAGAACTTTATTATCCTCTTTTGATAATGCTTAAGATAAACTCTGGCGATTATCTCATACTTATACAATCAGGATCTTTTTTTTGTTAAGATGTAAATCCCCAAATCGTAGTACAGGAATCTTTATGGTCTTTATTCGAGAGATCTTTTGAATAAAAGAGCGTTTGTTTGATAAGTGGTTTTATAACTATAGTAAACACAGATGCAGTGTTTGCTTGCTTTTACATAGAATGTACGTAAAGTATAGTTTTAGTTGTTTATAGGGCTTTAAAATGAGTTTTACTCATAGCACACACTTTTTTCTAAAGTCTTGTAGTATTGTATGCTTTCGCGAAAGCATATATAACACCTCTTGTATTCAAATATAAAGGAAACAATGATCGGTATTCACTGGTTTTATGAAGGTTGGGAATATATTTACATCACTTTCTTCACAAATATTTTGGTTTGAGTGATACCCTCGAGATCTACAATTCCTCGGGGGTATCTTTATTAGTGAAACGCTGTTTTGTAAAGTCTGAAAGACACATTCAAAATAGCTAGTTGAACTAATCCTGCTTTTTTCAGCGGGATCTATGGTTTAATGCCTCGACCCTTGGGTCGATTTTCAGGATCCAGGACTTGCCCTGGGGTTTAATACCTTTTATTAAAGCCCCTCTAGGATGCTCAAGATAAATTTCAACCTCAATCTTATCATAGTTCAGTGTGGAACTTCTTTCGCGAAAGCGCCCAACAAAAATAGATTCTGTAGAATAGATAGCGGCGTTGTATCGTGTTGTTTTATTTAAAATGTAACAAACGATCATAATCTATTCTTAATTAGAACATATTCACATTTCTCTCTGCTATATTTGAAACTCATCAATAAAGAATTAAATGAAAAATCACATCTTATTTTGCGCAATATTCTGCGTATTTTTTTATCAAAACGGATTTAGTCAATTGGAAAAAGGAGATCGATTATTCACAGTTACATTGGCTCCCTACCCCACAACGTCCAACGGAGAAAAAGATTTCGGTATGATCGTAAAAGCAGATGCTGAGTTTTTACTAACGAATCGTTTATCTTTTGTGACGAGTGGATTTTATTCTAACAATACAACATTTGACAATGTCAGTGGGATTTCATTTAATGCCTTTGGGATCGTTCCTTCTTTGCAATATTATGCTATGAATAAAGAAAAATGGTCTGTATATGGACTTGCGGGCTATGGTTTTGGTTTTACAGATAGGAATTTTAGAGGTTCTCAAAATAGTGCCATTACGGTGGTCACATTGGGTGCAGGAGTACACTATAAGCTGAAAAACAAATGGTATTTGAAGTTTCAACTCCCCTATTTTAAAGCGCAAAATATATCATTTGGTTTCACAGAAGTAGAAGGTATCGCTCCATTTATTGGGGTGAGTTACCTATTATAATGGCATCATAATATATTATGTATAGTTTTCTATATAATAGAAATACAACATCTATAATTTTGTTACTTTTAACGTGTTAAAACCCTTGCCTTTTTGAGCACACTTAAAAATCTTTTTAAGCACACATTTGTTTACGGTCTTGCAACAATATTGCCTAGACTTCTTACGGTGCTATTAACTCCGATTCTAACAACATATCTAGATACCGAAGTAGACTTTGGAGAAGTATCACTTTTGTTCACATATATGCTGTTGCTTAACGTAATTCTCACCTACGGGATGGAAACGTCCTTCTTTAGATTTTATAATGAAGAAGGAAATTCACAAAGAGCGCTTAGTACAGCATTATGGATTTTATGTATCTCTACACTTATATTTGTGCTTATTTCTTTTTTGGGTCTTAAACAGATAGCAACGACAACAAATATTGATGCAAAATATTGGCGTTGGGTGATTGGTGTTGTAGCCTTTGATACACTTATGGTGATTCCTTTTGCTTATATGAGAGTGCAAGGGAAAGCCCTAAAATATACATTTATTAAGTTAATTAATGTTGTTATTTCTGTAGGATCGGTTGCTTTATTTTTAATGGCAACTCAGAAAATGACTGCAACTTTCTCTTGGCTTTCTTCTGATAAAGTAGAATTGTATTTTATTGCTTTTTTTATGGCGAGTGGACTCACCCTCTTGCTAGTGAGTAAGCCTTATTTTAAGCGTATTTCATTTGATAGCAGATTATTAAAAAAAATGCTTTTCTATGGTTGGCCTATTTTGCTTGCAGGTATTGCGTTTGCTGTGAATGGTGCCTTTGACAAAGTACTTCTTCAGTGGATGTTGCCTCTTAGTGAAGATGCCGCAAAAGAGCAAGTAGGAATTTATACCGCTTGTTACAGATTGGCTGTTGGAATGACCCTATATGCTACAGCTTTTAGGTTAGGAGTAGAGCCTTTTTTCTTTAGTCAGGCCAAAGAGAAAAATGCTTCAGAACAGTATGCGATGATCACCAAAGCATTTGTAGTACTAGGCGCTGTTGCACTGGTCTTATATGTTGTATTAGTCGACATCATCAAACCTATTTTAGTAACAAAACCTTCCTATTGGGAGGCCATGGATGTGGTTCCTTTGATTTTATTCTCTTTTTTCTTTTTTGGAATTTATCAAACACTATCCGTTTGGTACAAAGTGACTGATAAAACAAGATATGGCGCTTACATTTCTATCTCAGGAGCGATCCTTACGATTGTTATTAATGTCGTATTTATTCCTTCCATGGGTTATATGGCGAGTGCTATTGCAACGTGTGTTACATATGCTTTTATGATGGTTTTGTCGTATGTAATAGGAAAAAAACACATGCCTATTCCGTATGATCTCAAAAATATCTGCTTGTATCTTATTTTGTCAGTAGGTTTTTCGGCTGTTTTCTTTTATATTTTGAGAGATTATTTTGGAATAGGAAGTCTACCACTTTATCTTGCAGGAATCACTATGACAGCTATTTTAATAGGTGTTATTTGGTATAAAGAACAAGCTTTGTTAGCAAGAATATTAAGAATAAGAAAGGAATAATGAACGTAAAAATTATCAATACATCAAGCCACGCCTTACCACATTATGAAACCATTGCTAGTGCAGGAATGGATTTGCGGGCACATATTTCAGATCCGATTACTATGGGTCCACTTGAACGGGCTATTGTTCCTACAGGGCTTTTTATAGAGCTTCCTGTGGGTGTAGAAGCACAAGTGCGTCCAAGAAGCGGGCTAGCCGCAAAAAAAGGCATTACAGTTCTTAATGCACCAGGGACGATTGATGCAGATTATAGAGGGGAAGTAGGCGTGATTTTAGTCAATCTTTCTAATGAACCGTTTACCATAGAAAATGGCGAGCGTATTGCACAAATGGTGATCGCTCGACATGAACAGGCTACATGGGAAGAAGTTACAGAACTTTCAAATACTGAAAGAGGTGCTGGAGGGTTTGGAAGTACGGGTACCAAATAAAAACATACATGCTATGAAAAAAATTCTTTTATTATTTTTTGTTTTTTCTAGTTCTTTAGGTTTTTCTCAAGAAGATCAAGTTGAGTTTAAAAAAATAACAGAAGGTGCATGTGATAGACTCTCAAATGTTTCCCTGAATCTTCCAAGAGAAGAACGATATGCGCTTATTAAACAAGAGATAACAGCGGCTATTTTAGAGCAACAAGTGTCTAATACGTTGCTTGGAGACGTGACAAAGGTATTGGACTCTCTCATACAGAATAAGGCTTTTGAAAAAACAGATACGTTAACACTTCCGGGAAAACGAAATGTGATTGTAGTAGATAAAGACTATGAAAAAATAGAAGAGTCTCTCCTTAGGAATTGTGAACGTATGAAATTACTTATGACCAATGACGAAGTAAGTTCTGAGGTTTCTGTGTCTGATAAGAAAAAAGCTCTAGAATTATATGATGAAGGTCAAGTCTTTTTTCAGAAAGGCGAGTATGATAATGCCATAAAAAGTTATAAAAAAGCACTTCGGAAGGATAAAAACTTTGCCTTTGCTTGGGATATGTTAGGATATAGTTACCGTAAAAACGAAAATTATGAAGAAGCCATAAAAGCATATGATAAATCACTGGCTCTTGATCCCAAAGGGAAAATGCCTTTGACAAACAAACCTATTGCCTATGCGATGCTTGGAAATCTTGACAAAGCAATAGAAGCATATCAAGACTATATTACTCTTTTTCCTGAAGATCCAGAAGGATATTATGGGATCGGCAGAATCTATCACGCAAAAGGGGATTATGAAAACGCACTAGATGCTACTATGAATGCATATATCCTGTATAAAAAAATACAATCCCCGTACGTAAGAGATGCAGAGGCAAACCTAAGCATGTATTATGGGGAACTAAAAGAAAAGAACAAACTAGACATTTGGAATAAAGCAGCAAAGAAATACAACATACAAATAACAGATTAAAATAGTACTAATCAACGTAAGATTCCCACTTTCATGGGGATGAAAATAAACCCCGTTTAAGCGGGCATACATATGAAAATAATAGTCCCAATGGCTGGACGCGGTAGTCGTCTTCGCCCACACAGTTTAACCGTACCAAAACCCTTAATTCCTGTGGCTGGACAGCCCATTGTACACCGATTGGTACGTGATATCGCCAAAGTATTAAACCAACCCATAGAAGAGATTGCCTTTGTATTAGGAGATCCCGCATGGTTTGGAGATGAGGTGGTAGGTAGTTTGGTCGATTTAGCCGAAAGCCTAGGCGCTATGCCGTCTATCTATCGTCAGGATCAACCCTTAGGAACAGGTCATGCCATTATGAGTGCAGCAGAGTCTCTTTCGGGCCCTGCCGTGATCGCTTATGCCGATACCCTTATACGTGCCGAGTTTGATCTAGACCCAGATGCAGATAGCGTTATCTGGACAAAAAAGGTGGACAACCCAGAAGCATTTGGTGTGGTAAAACTAAACGAAAAACAAGAAATTATCGAGCTGGTAGAAAAACCAGAAACCTTTGTTTCTGATCAAGCCGTGATCGGAATTTATTACTTTAAAGACGTAGCCGTTCTTAAAGACAAACTTCAGGAAATCCTAGACGAAAATATTATGAATGGTGGCGAATACCAGATTAATGACGGGATTAAAAAAATGATGGCAGAAGGCCGTGTCTTTAAAACAGGAACCGTAGATGAGTGGATGGATTGCGGAAATAAAGCGGTAACCGTAGAAACCAATGGTAGAATGCTTCAGTTTTTACATGATGATGGAGAGGAGCAATTGGTATCAGATAGTGCTATTTTAGAAAACGCAAGCATTATTCCGCCTTGTTACATATCAGAAAATGTAGTCTTACGCAATGTTACCATAGGTCCTAACGTTTCAGTAGGAGCTGGCACGGTGATTGAGGACAGTACGGTCAAGAATAGTTTGATTCAATCGCATAGTGTCATTAAAAACGTACAGCTAGATCAAGCCATGATTGGAAACCATGTAAAATATAATGGGAAGTTTACCCAAGTAAGCCTAGGAGACTATACCGTTTTAGAATAGCAAGCCTTTTAGGCAAGAAAATACCATGAAAAGAAATCTGTACATACTCCTGTTGTTTTTGTGTCTGAGTATGCTTTCGCGAAAGCATATATACGCACAAGACCTAACACCATTTGCAGATCAAAATGTAGATGACCTAGGAGATGTGTCTGATGAATTTCAAGAAACTTTTTTTGAAGCGCTGAAGCAAAAAGGGATTGAAAACTATGAGCTTGCTATTACGGCGTTAAATAGATGTATCGCTATGGAGCCCACACAGGCTATCTTGTATTTTGAAAGAGGGAAAAACTATGAGGCACTCAAAAAGAACGATCTTGCCGAAGAAGATTTCCTTAAAACACTTTCTTTAAAACCTAACGAAGAAGCTGTTTTAGAAGCACTCTACGAACTCTATTATAAGAGTAAAGATTACGGAAAAGCAGAAAATACCGTAAAGCAACTTATTCCGTTTGACAGTCAATATAAAGAAGATTTATCTCGTATTTACACAGCTACAAAACGCTACGATGAAGCATTACAATTGCTAGATGCATTAGATTCAGAAAAGGGAGGCGATCCGTATCGAGATCAGTTGCGGGATCGTATTTATACGCTTTCTGGTAATGAAAAAGGACGTACCGATGCTATCGAAAAAAAGATTGCCAGCAACCCCACAGCAGAGGCAGATTATCTAAAACTCATTTATCTCTATAGCGAACAAGGGGAGACTCAAAAAGCCTATGAAACAGCTTTGAAGTTAAAGGAAATCAACCCAACCGCAGAAGAAGTTAACCTTGCACTGTACAAGCTGTACTTGGATGATGGAAAGACAGAAGATGCTATTCTCGCGATGAAAAATGTGTTGAAGAGTAATAGAATCACTCCCGATGCAAAACACCGCGTATTGAATGATTTTTTACTTTTTGCCAATAAAAACCCGCAGTACGAAGGGGCTTTGGAAGAAGCTATTTTGCTTTTTGATTCACAGGTAGCGGGTTCAAAAATCTATCAGGAGTTAGCTAACTATTTCATAAGCAAAGGGGCAAAAAGTAAAGCCTTGCCGTATCTTAAAAAAGCACTTGAAAATGATCCTGATAATATTGAAGTGATAAAAAAAACACTCTTACTACAATTAGATACAGGCGCTTTTCAAGATGCCGAAGAAATTGCTGCTTCTGCATTAGAGTTATATCCCTCACAACCTTTATTATATCTTACCTATGGAGTAGCCTTGAACAAGCAATCCAAATTTAAAGAAGCTATAGATCAACTAGAAATCGGGATAGATTATATCATAGATGACACACGAATGGAATCTGATTTTTACCAGCAATTAGGAGATGCGTATGCTGGCACAGGAAATGTAGCAAAAGCGCAACAATATATAGATAAGGCAAACGCTTTAAAAGCACAAAACAATAAATGAAACGACTCCTTTTATTACTTTTTATAGGAATGCTTTCTAGTTGTGGAGGCTCCAAAAAAATAGCCAATACGGCAACAACAGAAGATATTGCTACCGCCCGCCTTATTGAAAATCACTATGCTAATAGTTTTGATTTTACAACCCTTGTGGCACGTACGCGTGTTCGTTATGAGGATAAAAAATCGAGACAGACCGTCACGGTGAGTATCCGTATGGAAAAGGATAAAACCATATGGATGAGTGCTTCCATTTTAGGAATTACAGGCGCGAAAGTATTGATTACTCCAGAGAAGGTTTCTTTTTATGAAAAGATCAACAGAAATTACTTTGAAGGAGATTTTTCATTCTTAAGTCAATACTTTGGTGTGCAGATGAATTTTGAGCAATTACAACGCTTGCTCATAGGGCAAACGGTATATAACTTAAGAGAAGGGGCTTATCAAGTAGATCAAGTAGAGGGGTTGTATAAGATGACCCCCAAAAAACAACTAGATCTATTGAATCTCTTTTTCTTTATGGAACCTCAAGATTTTCTTATTAAAAAACAACAAGTTACACAACCTCAAGATAACCTATCGCTAGATGTAAACTACACCGAGCATCAATTGGTCAATGGGAAGCCATTTCCTAGAAATATTGATATTCAAGTGCAAGAAAATGCTGATCAAACTGATATTGAAATAGAGTATCGAAGTGTAGAGATCAATATTCCTGTGCGATTCCCCTTTTCAATACCTTCAGGATATACAAAAATAGCTTTAGATGCGTTCAAGTAAAAGAACATACACATTCATTTTAATACTAGGCCTTCTTTTAGGAGGTTTTCAAACAGTATATGCCCAAAAGCCTACACGTAAACAATTAGAAGCACAGAGAGCTTCTTTACTAGCAGAAATGCAACAATTAACCCGCTTACGCGAAAGCAATAAAAAGCAGGAAATCTCTCTATTAACGCAAGTAGAAGACTTAGATCAGCAGATACAAGTGCGATCTGATATCATAAAAGTAACCAATCGTCAAGCCAACCTCCTTACTCAAGAGATTAATGAAAATCTCAATAAAATGGAGAACCTTAGAGATGAGTTAAAAGATCTCAAAGAAGATTATGCGCTGATGATTCAAAAGTCATACAAGAGTAAAAGCGGTCAAAGCAAAATCATGTTTTTACTCTCTAGCGAAAGCTTTAAACAAGCCTATAAGCGTATGCAGTATATGAAGCAATACGCGAATTACCGTAAAAAACAAGGCGAGCAAATAAAAGAGCGTACCGCTTTATTACAAGAGGTAAACAAAGATCTTGTAGAACAAAAAAAAGCAAAAGAAACCCTTATTGCAGAAAATAAAGTAGCCAAGCAAAAACTCGACAGAGAAAAAGAATCGCAAGACCTATTAATCACTCAAATACGTAAAAAGTCAAACGTATATGCCGCTCAGATTAAAAAGAAGCAGCAACAAGCCGATGCCATAGATCGTCAGATAGATAAACTTATTGCAGAGGCAATTGCGGCAAGTAACGTTAAAGTAGGAAAATCAAAGACCAATACAAATTTTGCCTTGACACCCGAAGAGGTAAGTCTTGCTTCTAATTTTGCCTCTAATAAAGGGCGTTTAATATGGCCCGTAGAACGCGGTAGAGTATCAAGACGTTACGGTACTTCAAGACACCCCACACTTCCTAATGTCACCACGTATAACAGTGGTGTAGAAATAGAAACACCTCCAGATGAAGTGGTAAGAGCTGTTTTTAAAGGAGAGGTATTAAGCATACAAGATATGTCAGGAAGTAATTTGGTTGTTTATATAAAACACGGAGATTACATAACAGTATACTCTAATATAAAAAAAGTAAAGGTAAAAAAAGGAGACAAGGTTGATTTTAAACAACCTATAGGAGAGGTAGGTCTTAACGCATTCAATGGAAAAACATTATTCAAGTTTAGAGTTCAGAAAAATAAAACAAAAATGAATCCTTCAGATTGGGTAAAAGGATTGTAAAAATCAAAATCATCACATTGCTGCGCAACCAAAGCCAACTTTATACATCTACTTAGTATGTATAAAACAAAAATGTTACTATGGCTTGCCCTATGTTGTCTTCTGATAAGCTGTAGCGATCCTATAGAAAATAATAGTCGAATCGTTTTCGAGTTAAAAGTAATTGATGATACAAATCAGCCTATTCCTGATGTAGAAGTTAGCACATCTGTATTTAGAAGATTTGCTACTGCGATTGTTTTTTCAGTATCGAGTTTTGAAGGTATTCTAGGAGTAGGGGCAACAGATGCCCAAGGAGACGTTAGTCTGATTTCACTAGAACCAGACCAAACAGCAGATCGAATAGGCGTTTTGATCAATAGTAATGAGCAGTTTGCTGGAGATCCGATTAATCAAGATTATGGTGTTGTCATCTACCAACTAGACAGTATTGTAACTAAAACCACACTACTTCCTGATGTGATTTTAAAACGTAGTGCCATATTAGAAATAGAGATTATAGATTCTCCTGATATAGAAAGTACACTAGACTACACCATTACCTACCCTACAAGAATTCAACAATTTCAATTTCCCTCAGGAGAAGAGGCTGTAAGCGACAGTAGAACGGGATCAGGAATACCTGGGCCTATGGGTATACTAACTTTCGAGACCTTACAAAATACAACCGCTACGTTTGCGTACACTTTAACATTTAGTACGGGAGCGGTAGAGACCAATACTGTAGAAATTCCTATTAATCAAGAAATTGTCCAATATGCACTTGAATTTTAAAATTTTTATAGGCCTCTTTCTTTGTACGCAATTAGGTTGGGCACAAGAAAAAGCCAAAGACACAACTGCTATAAAAATTATTGAGACTTTTTTTGAAATCGCCTACACACAGCCCCTATTTTATGGAGATAATTTTATAAATAAAGGATACGATGTCAACAGCACGTTAGATTTTGGTGTTACCACTGATTTTTACTACAAAACAACCTTGCATTTTGATTTAAACGTTACATCTGCAGATGTGGTAAGACCTGAGTTAATTGGAAATATCAGATCAGCAAACTTGACCAGAGTTTCTTTTGGTATGGGCTACCCACTAGATATTGTAGATAAATTAAGTTTCTTGCCTTCATTACATGTAGGATATATAAAAATAGGACAAAAGGTAGAAGATGGAAAATTTAGAGATGATGGTGTTTTTCTTCAAATAGAAGCGGCTTTAAATTACAGATTATTTGAGTTTTTTGATATTTCTTTAGGTCTTAAAAATCACTATGATTTCATACGTATAGAGGCTCCATCTCAAGTACAATCATTTTTTGATAATGCACAATCTGTATACCCATATCTAGGCGTACGTTTTCGAGTAGATAAGTGATTTTATAAATAATTTGTTTAAAACGGATCGTTAAAACTGTCCTTACTTTTTCGGCGGAATCTAAGGCGTATTTCTAATTTAGAGAGGAATCCAAAAGCTTTTAGCTTGCCTAAAGATTATTTATTCATAAAGGGTACGCTTTCGCGAAAGCGGATACCACACAACACGCTGTAATGATTACTTTTCTAAATCACGTATATATCCGATAGACGGTACAAGATAATACTGCTAGTTTTGGGAGCGTATTATGAATGCTTTTTATGTGAACAGTGCTTTAAGCTCAGTGGCATCATTAGGTTTCATTTTTCCAGCAAGGACAAGACTCAGTTGCTTACGGCGTAATGCAGCATTAAATCGTTCTTTTTCCTGATCGGTTTCTGGAATTAGTTGTGGCACAGGAACAGGTGTTCCTTGTTCATCTACTGCTACAAAGGTATAAATAGCCTCGTTAGCCTTGCTACAGATTCCGCTCTCACGGTCTTCTATCCATACATCAATGTAAATCTCCATAGAGCTTTTAAAAGCTCTAGAAACTTTGGCTTCTACGGTGACCACAGTTCCTAAAGGAATCATCTTATTAAAAGCTACATGGTTTACAGAAGCAGTGACTACAATTCTTCGAGAATGTCTTCTGGCAGCGATACTCGCAGCTCTATCCATGCGCGCAAGTAATTCTCCTCCAAAAAGATTGTTAAGTGGGTTGGTTTCACTCGGTAAAACAAGATCTGTTAGTATGGTTTTAGATTCACTAGGTGTGCGTGCTTGCATAGGGACTTATTTTTTTGGCAAAGGTAGTCGGTATGACACAAAATACGAAGTTTGGAATCAATAAATTACGCTTAGATTTAAGCATCGCTTTTAGTGCTTTTGATAAGCAGCATGCATAAAAATAAATATAGATTAAAAAGGGAAGTAGTCTTACAAGTATTACAATACTCTTACATCCAACCAAGCAGATTTGTTATCTTCTTTTCTCACCTTACGAAGCACGGTTAATGCTTCTTGACTATTTTGATAACTTCCATAAACAACTTGATGTAAACCAAATTTATTGACACCAACAAGTCTGGCTTTGTCATATCCTTTGCTCTGTAATTGTTGGATTCTTTTTTCAGCATTTTCTTTGACTCTAAAAGCACCGGCAACCACGTGGTATTTTCCTTTGGGTTGTGTAAGATGTAAGGTAATAGCAGGTAGCGGATTTTCGATGACAAAAGTAGCTTGCTGAATTTGTTCATCTACTTGAGTTTTTGCCTCTTGCTCTGCGGCATAATTATGTGCTTCTATGTTTTTAAGGTAATTAAATCCCCCAAAACCAGCAATTCCAAGTGCTATAACAGCAATGGCGGCGTATTTTGTCCAACCGAAGGTAGCCCTTCTTTCTGGAGTAAAAGCAATCGGTGCTTTTACTTCTAAAGCTGTGATCTCTTCTTTATACACTTCTCTAGTAATTTGAGAGGAAGTAAAGGAAGAGAGTCCAAAAGAAGAAGACAAGTAGTTAAGATGATACGAAGGCTCAAATTGAAGCGTATGTTCTTCGCTTAATTGAAAAGAACCTACATTTTTAAGCTCAATAATAGACCCTTTATGCAAGCTATCAAATAAAAAGCGGACATAAGACGCGATCTTAGCATTCGCATCCTCGTGAGGAATTCTATCTTTTTTTGCAATATAATTCGCTAATAAACCATCAGTATCTGTAAGCTGTGCGTTGAAAGAAAGCTTTTTCTTTGGCGGATAAAAAGCATTCGTACTCTCATGAATGATAGCAGATTGATACTGTGTTAAAAACGCCCCAAAACCGGGTACGATTACACACTCATAACGGTATAAAAGGTCACTTATGTATTGGTCTAATTGCATAAAATAAAGATACTTTTTTTTAAAACTTCACAAAGAATCAACATG
Source organism: Dokdonia ponticola (assembly GCF_042653865.1). Classification (NCBI taxonomy): domain Bacteria; kingdom Pseudomonadati; phylum Bacteroidota; class Flavobacteriia; order Flavobacteriales; family Flavobacteriaceae; genus Dokdonia; species Dokdonia ponticola. The sequence continues at coordinate 354,155 of NZ_JBHSFV010000003.1, forward strand.
ATATTTTATTAACAAATATGGGAGTCAGCTATGACTTCTTGATTTCCTGTATTTTGACGTAAAGAAGCACAAATTTTGAAAAACAATTACCTTTATGTAAAAATTCCTAAATCTTGTTTTTATTCCAATAATAAAAGTTGTTTCTTGTGTGCTTATTGCATACGTATATGACTGAAAACGAATTCCTTTCTTTACTCACCCTTCAGCATATCCCTCATCTAGGGGATGGAAGTATTAAAAAATTGATTCAACATTTTGGGAGTGCAGCGGTTGTGTTACAACAAAAAAAAGAGCATTTGCTTAAAATAGAAGGGATCGGAGAGCATAAATTACAATCCTTTTGGGATGAGAAGCATGCCGCTTTCGCGAAAGCAGAAGTAGATCACATCAAAACGCATAACATTACCTATAGTTGTTATACTGACGATCACTACCCACAGCGACTCAAACATTGTATTGATGGTCCTGTGATCCTTTTTGAAAAAGGAAATATACAACTACGCCAACGTAAAATAATTAGTATTGTAGGTACTCGGAAAATCACCTCCTACGGGACTGCTTTTGTAGAAAAACTCATCGAGGAAATCGCTCCTTTTAATCCAGTGATTGTTTCAGGATTTGCCTACGGCGTAGACATAACGGCCCATAAAGCTGCCATAGCCAATAACCTTCAAACGATAGGTATTCTTGCCCATGGGCTAGATAAAATGTATCCCAAAGTACATAGTAAGTACGTAAAAGAAGTAACTGAAAACGGGGGTTTTATGACTGATTTCTGGACTTCAGATACGTTTGTACACACTAATTTTTTACAACGTAATCGTATTATTGCAGGACTTAGCGAGGCGACTATTGTGATAGAAAGTGCCGCCAAAGGCGGCTCTCTGGTCACCACCGATTTTGCCAATGGCTATCACCGTGATGTATTTGCTGTACCCGGAAGAGCCAATGATCCGCTGAGTATCGGATGTAATAATTTGATCAAACAACACAAGGCACATTTGCTGACTTCTGCAGCAGATCTAGCGTATATCCTTAATTGGAAATTAGAAGAAGATACCCCATTACCTGTGCAGAAAAAACTTTTTGTAGAATTAGATGATGATGAAAAATGTATCTGGCGCTTTTTGACAGATCATGGTAAAGAACAACTAGACCTGATTGCATTACACTGTAAAATGCCTACACATAAAATAGCGGGTATTCTCCTCACCATGGAACTCAAAGGTGTGATCCGTCCTTTACCCGGGAAGTTATTTGAGGTAATTTGATACTTTTTATCACACTTTCGCAAACTTACTAGTTAGCGGAGCAAGAGCATAAAATCAAAAAGGCCCAAGTAATACTTGAGTCTTTTTGATTTTATTTCCGATTTCGTTTTTCTATTTTCTCATATAGATTACCCTTTTATCTTTTTTGGCAATGCTTTGTATCCCATATTGTATAAAGTAAACCCATAGATATCGGCATATTGCTCAATGGTTTTACTTACAGGAGTCCCTGCACCATGTCCGGCATCAGTTTCAATACGAATGAGTACTGGAGCATCTCCAGCTTGTTTTGCTTGTAATTCAGCAGAAAATTTAAAAGAATGTGCAGGGACCACACGATCATCATGATCTCCTGTAGTCACTAGTGTTGCTGGATATGAAACCCCTTCTTTTACATTGTGAACAGGCGAATACCCTTTAATGTATTCAAACATTTCTTTACTGTCTTCTGCGGTACCATAATCATATGCCCATCCTGCACCCGCAGTAAACGTGTGGTATCTGAGCATATCCATAACACCTACTGCTGGTAAAGCGACTTTCATAAGATCAGGACGTTGGGTCATGGTAGCGCCTACCAGAAGACCTCCATTAGACCCTCCGCGAATAGCTAAATATTCGCTAGAGGTATATTTCTGGTCAATAAGATACTCTGCCGCAGCAATAAAATCATCAAATACATTTTGCTTTTGCATTTTAGTTCCTGCATCATGCCATTCTTTTCCGTACTCGCCACCGCCACGTAAATTAGGCACTGCATACACACCACCTTGCTCCATCCAGACTGCATTTGTAATACTAAAACTAGGCGTAAGACTTACATTAAAACCTCCATAACCATATAAAATGGTAGGGTTTTTTCCGTTGAGTTCGATGCCTTTTTTGTGGGTGATAATCATAGGTATTTTAGTCCCATCTTTTGAGGCATAAAATACTTGGGTGCTTTCATAGGCATCTGGATTAAAATCAATAGCAGGTTTTCTAAATAATTCTGATTCACCACTTTTAATATCGTATTTATAAATATTACCAGGCGTTATGTAATTACTAAAACTATAATAAAGTTCTGTTTCTTCTTTTTTACTTCCAAAACCTCCTGCAGATCCTACCCCCGGTAATTCAATTTCTCGGATGAGGTTGCCGTCATAATCATATTGGAGTACTTTGGAAACGGCATCTACCATATAATTTGCAAAAATATTTCCTCCGCCAGTTCCTGCATTTAATACGTTTTTTGTCTCAGGAATAAGATCTACCCAGTTTTCAGGACGTGGGTCACTTGCATCTACAGCAACAACACGTTTATTAGGCGCATTAAGATTGGTAGATAAAATAAGTTTAGATCCTACATTATCCATGAGATAGGTATCACTATCTGTATGATCTAGAATGGTGACAAGCTTGCTATCGGGTTTTGTGAGGTCTTTAATATATAACTTATTCCCAGAGGTGCTTACTCTTGGACTAATTAATAAATAACGATTATCTTGAGAAACAGTACCATAAATATAACGATGCTTTTCTTCCGGAGTACCCCCAAAAATAAGGGCATCCTCAGATTGTGGGGTGCCAAGCTTGTGATAGTATACTTTATGCTGGTCTGTTTTAGCAGAAAGCGCACTTCCTTCTGGTTTGTCATAACTTGAGTAGTAAAAACCTTCATTTTTGTACCAACTCATGCCAGAAAACTTAATATCTACAAGGGTGTCTTCTACGATTTTTTTTGACTCGGCATCCATAATTAGGATTTTACGCCAGTCACTTCCACCTTCTGAGATGCTATACGCAAACGTTTTTCCGTCTTCAGAAAAACTAGTGCCTCCTAAAGAAATGGTTCCATCTTCAGAAAATGTGTTTGGGTTTAAGAATACAGTAGCTGTTTCTGGGTCATCTCCTGTTTTATAGTGATAGATCACATATTGATTCTGCAACCCATCATTTTTATAAAAATAGGTGTAATCTCCCTCTTTAAAAGGAGACCCTATTTTTTCATAATTCCATAATTTCTCAAGACGTTCTTTAAGTTCTGCTCTAAATGGGATGGTATCAAGATATCCATAAGTAACTTGATTTTGGCGTTTTACCCAATCTTCAGTTTCGGCACTACGGTCATCTTCGAGCCAACGGTATGGATCAGGTACGTCTATGCCAAAATAGGTATCAACGGTATCTACTTTCTTGGTGGGTGTATAGGTCACTGCAATAGGTTTTTCTATAAATTTTACATCATTTGTACAAGAGAATAGCACGCTACTCAAAAAGGCTAAAAATAGAACTCTTTTCATAAGACTAAAATATATTTAAGTAGTGAAGATACGGATTTGTACGCTTTCACGAAAGTGAAGTTTATATTGAGCTTGTCGAAGTACGAGAGCATAAAAAACCCCACCTAAAATTGGCAGGGTGTATTTTACTTTATAGAGTGACTTATTTACTGCATAAGATGCCTGAAATTAGCCCAGCTTTTATAAATAAAATAGAAATTAACAATGGCTACTAATAAAGCAGGTCCTATGTTTGCTGGGTTTAACACTGCATGGAAAAGTACCACATTTACAGAGATAGGTATGAGGGCAAGTAAGGCTGCGGGGAATGCTTTTTTTATGATAAATAAAATACCTACCACCGCTTCAAGACCTCCTACCAATGGCCACATATAGCCACTATCTGTAAAGGCTTGAAATAATGTTTTAGCACCTACATCTTGTCCGAAATCAAAATCTGGTAAAAACCAGAAAAATTTATTAAGTCCAAAAATAAGGAGCATGACTCCCATACCGATTCTAATAATTGTGTTTACTAATTTCATGAGTCTTATTTGTTTTGGTTATTATCGAGCTCTTAGACGCAGTACTTTTACTTCTATTACAAAACAATATAAAACAATTGTCAATTTTACTTAAATCTCACAAATCACTCATTTAATAAATCTTGAAAAAGTGCTATAAAACGGCTTATATGAAGACCGTCTACGAGACCATGATGAACATATACAGCAACAGGCATTGTCTTTTTTTCATTTTTTGAAGTTACTTTTCCAAAAGAAATTTTAGGAACACTGTCTTTTCTTTTAAACATTCTTGAATGAGTAATGGCGCTAAAATCAAGCCAAGGAATTGCTGAATAATGAATAACACTGTTAGGATTTTCATCAGAAAATAAGGCATCACTTTGCTGGATACGTTCTATTTCTTTTTGTGTAGTTTTTGCAAACGTATCAAAATCTTCTGCATACGGAATGTAAGTAAACCCAAAGGTTTCATTAGATCTCATAATAGTCGCTGAGGCACCGATATGGTTATGTACAATCACTTCATTATCTGGCGTAATACGGTATTTAAAATTTTCAATTTGATTGGTTGCTAACACGCATTTATGTAAATAATATTGAAAAAAAGAAACCCTTTTTTCTTTTGCTTTTGCATGGCTATGGTCACATCAACCGTTACGGTGAGACCAAAATAGGGTTCTTCAAATTGGTTAAAAAACTCGAAATGCTGTTTGCGCTTCCAAGTGGATAGATTTATTTTTTTCATGGTTGTGCATCTATAAAATCACGAACTCTTTTTGATAAATAATGTTCATTTCCAAATTTAGACACATATATACTTAGCGCTCTATTCGCATGTATTTGTGAGTATTTTTCCTCTTTCTCAATTCTAGCAATTTGAGCATAAAGAAAGTAAATGTCTGCAAGAAAATCATGTGAATCAGGGTATTTTAAAATCGCAATCTCTTTTGCTTTTTGAAGTTCTTTTTTTGCTAAAATAGTATTCCCTTTGTTTAAATTAAGTTCAGCTATATTGTAATATATTTTTGAATTGTTAGGATGATTTTTACCATACACTTTAAGACTAAGTGCGATTGCTTTTTGAAACAAGGAATCTGAGGTTTTATATTTTTTTTCGTGTAACGCTACAAGCCCTTTTCCGTTTAAAGTGACAGATACATCAGCTTTTAAGTATGTTTTTTCTTTATTGTTTAGTATATGATTATATATAGAATCTGCAATTTTCAAATTGTCTTGCGCATAATATAAATAAGCTATTTTGTTTAGAGTCGCAGCACTTTGTATAGAGTAAGTGTCTACAGTTTCATCAATTTGATATTTTGTTTTTTCAGTATATGTTTTGAGCGCATCAAAACGACCCAAGATAAGATTGATTTCTGCTAAACTAAGAAGAGGATTGACTAGATCTAAATGTGTTTTCCCGTTAGTCCTCTCAAAATAGTTAAGCGATGCTGTGTATATACTTTCTGCATTGGTGTAATTGCCTAATTGTAATTCAATAGCAGCTTCTTTAAGTTTAAACCTATGGTATCTTACATTGTCTTTACCTATTTGATTTATTATAATTTCTGTTCCCTGTTTAATTTCTTCTTTTGCCTTTTTATATAATCCTTTAGCCAAAGAAATAGAGGCCTGTAAGCTTAAACTTTCACTTACTAAAATAGGGAGCTCTTTTGCCTCATAACAATTCTTTGATTTTAATGTAATCTTTTCTGCTTTGTCAAGCTCATATATTTGAAGTTTTAAGAATGCATCGTAAAAAAGATTGCTACAATAATAATCTGAGTATTCATTTATAAGATCATAATTTTCATCAATCACTTCACTTGCTTTTTGAAGACTATCTAAAGCAGATAAATTAAGTGCTATGTTCTGATTATTACTCACAATTTCATCTTGAAAATCTAGCAATTCGTTATCCTTAATTATTTGATTTGATATTCTATATATATCATTAGAATCATTATAATATTCCTGTTCCTTTAAATATTCAGCATAATCTACTAAAAGATTTGACAGTGAAATATCTTCTTTATCTACAAGTTCCTGATAGGTTATGATAGCTTTATAAAATAAAGAGTCCGCTAGTTCAGGCTCAAATTCTTTTATTGCCATAGCTTGATTTCTTAAAACATAGGCGGCTTCGTCACGATAATACATGGGGATAGAATCTGTATAATATAATTCCTTCTCAGCGAGTTGATAATATCGTAAAGCTTCTTTATATTTTTCATTGTCATATAGCTTACTTCCTTTTTTGGCGTATGCATTATAAAGAGTCGTAAATGCACCGTTTATTTCCCATAAATCTGATTTTGAATTAGGAGTAATGCTATCAATACCTAACCATTTTAGCCCTTCATTTTTAGATTTTATGGCATATTGAATAGCAGTATCAAACTGTTTGTTTTTAATTGCTTCTTTATAAAGCTTTTCATATCTAAATATATTGATATTTGCTTTTAAATGAGGAATATCTCTGTTTAGACTATACAAAACTGCCTGATAAACAGTTTGTCTAGGCTTTGGAAACGCAAAAAATAACATAATAATTAAGAGTACTGTAGATCTAAGTATAATCCATTTTTTACGCTTAAAATAGCCACTTTTAAGAATTGCAAAAATGAGATAATATAATAAGATTCCCACAAGAGGGAATAAAGGTAGTATGTATTGAACATCCCTTTTTATTCTTATAAGGGAAGGAAGCGTAAAGAATATTAGTCCAAAAATGATTCCAGTAATTATAGATAGAGACTTGTATTCAAGGGTGTCTTTAAAAAGAAAATACCCTCTAACACTATAAAAAAGGCTTAGTATCCATAATGATAAATCAAAAAGGACATGTGTAGCCCAAACTCCTGAAATAAGATGGATGCTAAGTAATCCTAAAGAGATAAGTAAAAGTATTTTTTCTGTTTTTTGCAAAAGAATATTTTTAATAATAATACAAAAAAACCTCCACAAGGGAGGTTTTGAATACGGTATAAAATTACTTTTTACACCAATCCATTCGCGATAAGATATTCTCCAATCTGAACCGCATTGGTAGCAGCTCCTTTACGTAGGTTGTCAGAGACAATCCACATATTCAAAGAGTTTTCTTGTGAGTGATCACGACGTATACGCCCTACAAAAACATCATCTTTGCCTTCTGCATACATTGGCATTGGGTAGGTGTTGGTATCTGGATTATCTTGTACGGTAACCCCATCTGTCTCACTAAGGAGTTTACGTAGTTCATTAAGATCATAGTCTTTATGAAACTCTAAATTCACAGATTCACTATGACCTCCTACCACAGGAATACGAACAGCAGTAGCAGTCACTGCAATCGTACGGTCATCTAGTATTTTTTGAGTTTCATTAACGAGCTTCAGCTCTTCTTTGGTATATCCATTTTCTTCAAAAACATCACAGGCAGGAATGGCATTGCGGTGAATAGGATAGGGATACGCCATTTCTCCTTTGGCTCCTGCATATTCGTTTTCTAATTGTTGTACCGCTTTAACGCCTGTTCCTGTGATTGATTGATACGTAGAAATCACTACTCTTTTGATTCCATATTTTTTATGCAATGGCGCTAGTGCTAATACCATTTGTATCGTAGAGCAGTTAGGGTTAGCAATGATTTTATCTTCTTTGGTTAATGCATTTGCATTTATTTCTGGAACCACTAGTTTTTTAGTGCGATCCATACGCCAAGCAGATGAGTTATCTATAACTGTAGTACCTACTTCAGCAAATTTTGGCGCATATTCAAGAGAAGTCGCACCTCCTGCAGAAAAAATAGCAATATCGGGTTTGGCAGTAATTGCCTCCTGCATAGAATAAATAGTATATGCTTTCTGTTTATAAGTAATCTGTTTCCCTACAGATCGCTCAGAAGCGACAGGGATCAATTCGGTTATAGGAAAATTACGCGCTGCAAGTACTTGCAACATGACTTGGCCTACCATTCCGGTAGCACCGACAACGGCTACTCTCATTAGGATATGTGGATTAAAATATAAAAGTTCAAATGTAGCAACAAGTGCTTAATTAATTGATGTAAAAAGATCTAAAAAAGAAATAATGTTTCTGTGGGATACAAAAGAAGCAAAAAATGTAGTATTTCTAACAAAAAGAACCGCCTCTGTTAGATGACAAAGGCGGTTTAAATTGAGAATATATAGTGTAGCGGTGGCTACGGTACTTTTATTTTTTAAGCGAATCTCTGATTTCTTTTAATAAATCAATTTCAGATGGCCCTGGATCTGGTGCAGGAGCCGCTTCTTCTGCTTTTTTCTTTGTTTTATTGTATGCTTTTATAATCATAAACAATACAAAACCAACAATAATTAAATTAATAACCGTGTTAATCCACTCTCCATACATGATGGCATTTTCAGGAGTAACCACAGCACTGTCAGCGCCAAGAACAGCTTCAGTAAGAACAATCTTTTTATCAGCAAAATCGATTCCTCCTGTGAAATATCCTATAATTGGCATCATGATTTTATCGGTAAATCCTTTGACTACGCCGTTGAGAGCAGCACCTAGAATGACTGCTACCGAAAGCTCTATGACGTTACCCGTCATGATAAATGCTTTAAATTCTTTTAACATCTTAATTTGGTTTAAAGGTTAATGAGCTTCGAAGGTACTAAAAAAATAAATTCATTTAACAAAACTTTAATAGTCCAACGCCTCCTATCGAAGAATGACACGTTTTACCCGTTGAGATACCGCCGTGAGTAATTCATAAGAGATAGAATGGATCGTTGCCGACACATCAACAGCAGAAACATGTTTGTCAAAAATGACCACTTCGTCGCCTTCTTTACAGTTTATATCTGTAACATTCACCATGAGCATATCCATGCAGACATTGCCTATAATAGGAGCTTTTTTGCCGTGTATGGTGACATATCCGACTCCATTTCCGTAGGCTCTAGAAATCCCATCAGCATGACCTATCGGTATGGTGGCGGTTTTTTGATAATCGCTGGCTTTATAAGCACGATTATATCCAACAGTTTCACCAGGTTCTATGGTGTGTATTTGGGAAATGACCGATTTGAGAGAAGATACGGGTTGTAATTTAGCATCCTCCTCGGGCGTATTGCCATACCCATATAATCCTATACCCGTCCTGACCATATCAAATTGTGCTTCTGGATAATTGATAATGGCAGAAGTATTACTTTGATGTAAAAAAGGGGTATAGTCTAACGAGTTAAGAAGTGTGCTTGCTATTTTTGTAAAACGAGCAATTTGATTTTTGGTAAATTCTTGTTCCTTTAGATCTTCACTAGCCGCAAGGTGAGAAAAAATAGAGGTAACCTTGATCGCATGCGTTTCTTTGAGCTGCTCTAAAATCCATTGGGTGTCATTTTCCCAAAACCCTAGACGGTTGAGTCCTGTATTAAATTTGAGGTGTACAGGATAGTTTTGTTGGTGTTGTGCTTTCGCGAAAGCGGAAAAACCTTTAAAAACACGGGGACTATATAAACTAGGTTCCAGACAGTGCTTAATAATCATGTGGAAATTATCAGGCTGGGGATGTAATACTAAAATACGTGACTTTACACCTGCTTTACGCAATGCTTTCCCTTCATATGCATAGGCTACTGCAAAATAGTCAATCCCTAATTCTTCTAGCAAAAGAGCCACTTCACAGGCATCGCTTCCGTAACCAAAAGCCTTTACAACGCCCATCATTTTGACATTCTTAGAGAGCTTAGATCTGAGATACGTATAATTATGCTGTAAGGCTTTAAGATCTATTTCTAGACGAGTGACACCCATAAGAGCTTATTTATTGGTGTTTGTATTGGGTGCTTTTTCTGGAATCACCTCAGTAGGGTCAGTTACCTCCATTTTTTTGAGACGATCTCGTAGCATCGCTTTGTAATAAGCGCCTCGACTTAAAGGCTCGTACTCTTCGGTTTCTCCTAAAAGGACTAGTTTGTCATTTTGTGCTTTACGATAGCTATATTGTGCTAGATTTCCTGTACGGGTACATACCGCATGTACTTTGGTTACATATTCGGCTGTAGCCATGAGCGCTGGCATGGGACCAAAAGGATTTCCTTTAAAATCCATATCAAGACCAGCAATAATGACTCTAATACCTCTGTTGGCAAGGTCATTACACACTTTTACAATCTCATCATCAAAAAACTGAGCTTCATCAATACCTATCACATCACATCCATCGGCTAGCATAGGAATATTTGCAGCCGCAGGAACGGGTGTAGAGCGTATTTCATTCGAATCGTGAGAGACTACCATATCATCGTCATAACGGGTGTCTACAGTGGGTTTAAAGATCTCTACTTTTTGCTTTGCAAACTGGGCGCGTTTAAGCCTACGGATGAGTTCTTCTGTTTTACCAGAGAACATAGATCCGCAAATTACTTCGATCCAACCGAATTGCTCTTTATGATTTACTGTGTTTTCAAGAAACATTTTGTACTTTTCAAGACCAAAACGCCATTTCTAGCGTTTGATGTAAAATCAGGGTAAATTTATCAAAAAAGGGGCGTAATCAACGTTACCTATTCAAAAGTTATGAAGAAATCTATTAAAGCAGAATTAATAAGTCTCGCACACAAAATATTACAAGGCAAGGATGACACTTCGTATGCACAAATGACAGCGCAGTCTCGAGCTCTTTATGAGAAATTAACGGTGCTATCTTATGCAGAAAAGCTGGAGAAGTCTGGACAACCTACGATTGGATTGTCTCAACTTGAAGAAATTATAGAGGAGGTTTCGACTACAGAAACACTAATTTCTGACCCAAAAGAAATTGCGACGCCACCTGTAGTAGAAGTAGAAGAAAAAACACAAATACCTGAAACACCTACCCCTAAAACACCCGCTCAGATTGTTGCAGAAAATGAAGCGCGTTTTGCAGAAGCTAGAGCTAATGATAGACATAGACCTGACGGAACTGTTTTTAATGAAGATGATCCCGTACACGAACCCGTTATTGAAAAAATAAAAGATATGGTGGCCGAAATGCCACCAGAGGCATCTGCTATAGATGCCATAGTAGAGTCTATAGAGCCTCAGGATCGCTATCAAAAAAACGATATGTTTGACATTGGAGGAGAGTTTGCTCAGACGCCTATTTTTGATCCTGTCACTGTTGCAGAAGAGGAGGTAACTCCTAAAAATTTGAACGACAAACTCAAAAACGGACTCAAAATAGGACTGAATGATAAGCTTGCTTTTATAAAACATCTCTTTAACGGAAGTGATACGGATTACAATCGCGTATTGTCACAATTAAGCACATTTGGCTCCTTAGAAGAAGCAAAGCAGTTTATACATCAAATGGTAAAACCTGATTATGACTCTTGGGAAGGAAAAGAAGAGTACGAAGAGCGATTTATGCAGATTATTGAAAACAAGTTCAATTAATCGCTCTACGCTATGAAAATTCAAAAAATTAGCTACTGGATCGCTACCCTGATAACATGTGGAATTTTTGTGTTTTCTGCCCAAATGTATTTTAGAAATACCGAGATGGTAGAAGGATTTTTTGAGATTCTTCAGTATCCTACCTATATTGTTATTCCGCTAGCAATAGCAAAAGTCCTTGGAATTGTAATGGTGCTTTGGCGAGGGATACCGTGGTTAACAGAATGGGCCTATGCAGGCTTGTTTTTTGATGCTGTTTTAGCATTTGCAGCCCACACACATGCAAATGACGGCGGGTATCTTTTTTCGTTACTAATATTAATTTTCTTACCCATATCGTATTTCTTGGGAAAAAGAATACGCCCCATGTATGACGTGTGAAATCGAAAACGAAATCGAAGTTGAAAAAGTGAAGCAATTGATACGTTCATTTTTTTTCTTTTTTTTGATAACCCAATAACCCAATAACCCAATAACCCAATAACCCAATAACCCAATAACCCAATTGTCAAAACTATACCTTGTCCCAACACCTATTGGAAACTTAGAAGATATTACGCTGAGAGCTATACGTGTGCTTAAAGAAGTAGATCTTATTCTCGCTGAAGATACCCGTACCAGCGGAAAGTTGCTAAAGCATTTTGAGATTACCACGCCTATGATGAGCCATCATATGCACAATGAACATAAAACGGTAGAAAACCTTGTAAAACGCCTACAAGCAGGAGAAACCATTGCTTTGATAAGCGATGCGGGAACACCTGCTATTTCTGATCCTGGGTTTTTATTAACTAGAGCCTGTGTAGAAGCCGGTATTGAAGTAGATTGCCTTCCAGGCGCAACCGCATTTGTCCCTGCACTTGTCAACAGCGGATTGCCCAATGATAAGTTTGTTTTTGAAGGGTTTCTTCCTGTAAAAAAAGGAAGACAAACACGCCTTTTAGCACTCGCTGAAGAAACACGAACCATCATTTTTTATGAATCTCCTCATAAACTCATAAAGACCTTGGGACATTTTGCCGAATTTTTCGGAGATGATCGTCAAGTATCTGTATCTAGAGAGATTACAAAGCTTCATGAAGAAACGATACGCGGCACTGTCAAAGAAGTGCTGGCGCATTATACCAAAAAACCTCCAAAGGGGGAGATTGTGATTGTACTTGCTGGGAAAAAATAAGATGAAAAATTTAGTTACATCTATACAATCTTGTACTGTTTGTAAAGCCCACCTTCCAGTAACACCCAACCCTATATTTAGGATACATCCCAAAGCACGTGTCGTTATTATTAGTCAGGCGCCCGGATCTATTGCGCATCAATCTTCTGTCCCTTGGAAAGACCCAGGGGGTCGCCAACTAAGATTATGGTTGGATTGTGACGAAGAGACTTTCTATGATCCTACAAAAGTGGCTATTGTTCCTATGGGATTTTGTTATCCTGGTAAAGGAAAAACAGGTGATTTACCCCCAAGACCCGAATGTGCTCCATTATGGCATGAAGTAGTGCTTAATAGTATGCCAGAGACTAAACTTGTAATTTTAATAGGGAACTATTCACAAAAGTACTACCTAAAAAAGACAAGAAAAAAGAACCTTACAGAGACCGTCAGACATTTTCAGGAGTATTTGCCAGAGGTGTTTCCGTTGCCACACCCTTCGCCTCGTAATAGGTTTTGGCTCACTAAAAACCCATGGTTTGATACAGATGTTCTACCTAGGGTTCAGTCCGCTTTCGCGAAAGCGGTATCAGATTGATTTTATAAGGAAGAGTGAAAAGAGATCGTTAGTCGTGTTTGGGATACTTAAAAGGTAATTTTAAATCGTCAACGTTCCAGGGTGTTTGAACGGCGATCATGCGTAATAATTCACCTAATCCAACAAGATGTTGATGTGCTTTTATTTTTTTGCCATGAGCGTTTGTGAAGATAAGAAGACCTGTTAAAGGGTTGAATTTTATAGAAGTAATATCACTCCAATTCATGGAGACTCCCTTTTTATAGACACTAATAGCTTCTATTCTATTAGAGTTAAAGTGAACGCTGTGATTTACATACCAAATAGCAGAGATATACCCTAATCCTCCAAACAAAATCAAAAATGCCGAACCGATTACCCATTCATTACCATCCTTAATAGTCAGACCTGCAGCAAGAAACCCTACACACCCTAAACTAATAAAACTAATACCCATATACCAGTATAGTTTATGCAGTTTCAGCTCAAAATTGCCCCCTAATGAACTCCTTACACGTTTCTTTATGCTTTTGTTTAGATAGGAAGACACTAAAGCTACTAAAATCATGGTGATTGCTGGTACTATGATTTTATCCATTTGTTTTATCGTCTAAAAAGAATACTTGGCCGCTAGAATCAAATTACGACCTGCTGCCGAAATTCCAGAGGCGTATGTTCTATAGCGTTGGTCTGTAATATTATCTAAGTTTGCTGTAAGATTCCAATGCTCATCTAGCTTGAATTGACTAGATAGATTGAGTGTATACCATTTTGGAGAAAATGGATTTCCATTGGCGTCTACTGCAAAAAGCTCAGGACTGTCACTAACTTCAGGTGATAAATCTTCAAAGTTTAAAGCGCCATTATAGTTCACAAAGGCATTGAGGATCCATCTGTCTTTTTTCCAAATAAGATGTGTATTTCCAAACGTAGGAGCTACGTGACGTACAGGAAGTAAAGATCCGTCTTCTTCCTTTTGTTCTCCTCGGGTAATATTAAATTGAGAAGTGAGGTTAAAGTTGTGCGGTAATGTAATATCAATTCCCGCTTCAAAACCCCATACTCGTGCAGATCCAGCATTTTGGACAGCTTCTATATTGACGGTTTCTCCATCAAACTCGATGGTTGAAGATCCATTAAGTGTAAAATCTCTACGTACCAACGCATTTTCTAGTTTTGAATAATATACATTGGCATCAAACGTAACGATATTATTGAAGTTTAAAACCGCTCCTATCTCTGCATTATAGGCATATTCGGCTTTTAAATTAGGATTTGGAATAACCAAGTCCCCATCGCCACTATCAAATACTTTTCCGAGGTCATCTATATTGGGGGCTCTAAAAGCAGTAGAGAGATTTGTTTTAAGTAAGACTGTTTTAGAAACTTCATAGTTAAGCCCCGCACTCCCTGTAAAATTTCCAAAATCTAATCGGGATTCTTCAAAAGGGAAGTTGAAAAAGAGATTATTACCTCTAAAATCCGTAAAAATAAATAACTCGTTATAGCGTAAGCCTGTATTCAGCTTTAGTTTAGGAGCAAGATTAAATTGCCCCGTTACATATACAGCCAATGATTGCCATGAAGAGCCATCAGGATAGCGGGTATCGGTACGTTCAAATGCTCCTGTTTCTATATCGGTGGTAGAGCCGTTAGAATTTACGTAGTTATAGACATATTCAAGACCATAGTTAAGTTTGGTTTTGCGATTTTTAAGTTTTTTGGTAAAATCTAATGCTGCCGAATACGCATTGACTCGTTCTGTACGACTCCGGAGGCTAGTTCTTCCAAAACGCCTATCATTTCTACTTTCTTCAGAATTTTGAAAAGCAACGGTTGCTTGGACGCGATCATACCAACGACCTGAACCTTCTTTGTTAATCTGCAAGCTTGTTAAAAACCATTTTTGAGGGCCATAAAACCATTCTGCAGATCGTAAGTTCCCATCTTCATCTCTTTGTGTGAGGCGATCATATCGATCATAATCTGAAGTAATTGCATAGGATACATTAAAATTAAAATCCCATGTATTATTGGGTGTATACCTTACTTTTTGTAAGAAATTATAGCTAGTATACCCAGTGCTTACTTGTTGCAAAGGATCATCATTTTGTACCACTACATCTTGGCCATCGATGCGGCGGACAAATTCATTACGTAAAAACGCATCTGGGCCATGTTTTCCTTGACGTTGATCTCCGTAGTCTGAAAAACTTGCACTGGTAAGAAATGCCCATTTTTTTGATCCTATAGTAACATCAAAATGTCCTGTTTTTTCACTATTTGCTGTACTGTAGCGTGCGAGTGCATTTCCAGATACCAAAAGCCCTACAGAGTCTGTTTTTAAAAGTTGCGGTTTTTTAGTGTAAAAATTTAAAACACCTCCTACGGCATCACTACCATATATCACCGATCCTGGCCCAAGGATCACTTCTGTTTTTTCTAGAGCAAAAGGATCTATTGAAATAATGTTTTGTACATTTCCGCCTCGAAAAATGGCAGTATTAAAACGTATTCCGTCTAGGGTAATCAGGAGTCTATTGGTAGAATATCCTCGTATAGAAGGGCTTCCGCCACCTAGTTGGCTTTTTTGCACAAATACTTGTCCACTTGTTTGTAGTAAATCTGCAGCGGTTTGTGGGTTGTACAATTCAATATCTTCTTTTGAAAGGCCTACTATTTTTTGAGAAATATCGCTTTTCTTTTGTCCAAATTTTGATACAGATAAAATGATTTCACCAAGACTATTTTCTAATTGTTTTAAAAAAACTTTATTGTCATAGGCTATAATTTGTGCTTTGGTATAGCTGGCTTTTTGATGTGCTACTTCTGAGAAGATAATTTTTTCTGCTTTCGCGAAAGCGGATATATCTGCCTTACCGTCAAAATCTGTAATCGTACTTATACTTTTGTCTTCATTGTACAGCGTGACACTTGGAATAGGCTCTCTTGTATCTATATCAAGAACGGTAATTTGTTGTGCTTGCGATGTAAATGTTATCAATAAAAGTAGAATAAATGTATGACGCATTTAGGTAAAAATTGAATTAAGCACAGCAAGTGAGCGAGGTTTTTTAAAACCGTGCAAATGTAGCTCATAATACTGTAGTAACATAGTGAGGAAATCACTACGTTGTCTTTGGTTTAGTTTGATTTCAGGTAATGCATCAAATTTTATGCCCAATAGCCTTTTTAGAATGTTAATTTGCATACCATTTTGGCAATACATATTTATTTCTGAAGCTTCAAAAGTGCCCTCTATAAGATTAAAATATTCATAATCAATATGGGTCTGATCGGGATAAAAACCAAGGTATTCTGTAAGTTTTACTAAAAATAATAGATGAAAATTTGCAATGTTATCATGAGTGTCTAACCAAATTGTAGAAGCAGTCAAGTAATCAAATAATAGTGCGTTTTCTTCTTCTTCTATAATCGTATTGCGCAATACGTCAGAAATAAAGAAGACTACTGCTGTTTTGGCAATATCTGTATGAAGGTTTCTGTACTGATAATCTACTTTTGCCTCTCGTATAGTTTCTAGTGTGCCCTTGTCTTTATGGTTTGCTTCTATCTCTAGTAAAGTAAGCGGTTGAAACATGGCTGTTCTGAGCTTTCCTTTTTTAGATTTTAAGATATTTCGCAGTAGATATGACTTAAGACCGCTGCTTTTTGTAAAACATTTTACGATAAGATCTGCTTCGCTATACTTAAGAGCAGAGATGACTATTGCCTGCGTTTTAATAAGCATTATCGTATAATCATCAGTTTGGCGATTTGAGTTTCTAGTGCATCTGGACCTGTAATGAGGATGAGGTATACACCAGAAGCAACTCTGTGCCTTCCAAAAGCTCTCGTATCCCAAGTAATGCTTCCGCCCACGGTATTTTCTTCGTACACAAGATTTCCAGTTATATCTGTAATTTTCACATTGGTACGTGCTGTAAGTCCTTGTATGGTTACTTCTCCATTAAAGGTAGGCCTCACAGGATTAGGATATACAATGACTTCTTCCAAATTTTCTGCGGGTCCTGTATTAGTACCATTAAAAGAGACTAGCCCTTCGGTAGTGGCAAAGTATACGGTACCTGTTTCTGGATCGAGTGCGATATCTTGAACGTTATTGGAGGGTAAAGGCGAGTTGTCTTCTGTAAAATGAAATAGGGTTTCTTGACCACTTGGAGAAAAAAGAAAAACACCAGAATCTATAGTAGATATCCATTTGTTGTTTGCGCCATCTACTACAATTTCTGTAACAGATTGGTCATTAAGTAACTCTTGGGCTAGGCCATCTTGGAGTATAATAATAGCATTTGTAGTTACACTAGATTCTGTAAATATAGAGGAGGGTGAAAATAAAACACGTAGGCCTCTTCGAGTCCCTATCCATAAGGATCCGTTGCGATCTAGGGTGAGTGCTCTTATATCGTCATCTGGAAGATTTGCACCTTCTTCTTCTCCAAAAATACGGGCAAAGTTTCCCGTATTTGGATCATATCCTGCTACGCCAGCATTACTAGTTCCTAAATATATTCTACCATCTCCTGCAATCACAACATCATCTATTCCTAAGGCATCAATTACGTCAGGAAGATCGTTTTCGAAGGAGATAGCATTAAATTGCCCCCCAGGGGAAAGCCGATTAAGGATATTAGGGACTCTAGCATTTGATATCCATAAATTTCCTTGCCTGTCAAAAGCGCTTCCGTTTACACGAACACTGTTATTATTGGCACCTATCCCTCGTAAAGAACTATTATTTTCGTCGTACAAAATAGTGGGTACTTCGTCATTTACTTCTAAGAGTCCAGACCCAAAAGAACTAATATAGAGTTGATTGGTGTTTTGAGGATTTATAGAGATAAAAGAAAGATCTCTAGCTCCAAAAATACTATCTGCTGAAATATTATTCCATATACTTTCTGTGGTGAGATGGCTTATGCCTCTTCTTCTATTTCTAGGTGCATATGTGATGCTATATTCTCCATAGGTAACCCATAATTCATTGGCAACGGCATTAATATTAAAAGGATCGTTGCGCAAAGGACCGTTGGGTAGTATTTGAGAAGCTTCAGCTCCATTTAGCGGGACACTTATCACACCAGAACCCAAGGTCGAAATAAATAGAGAGCCATTTAAAACAACAGATGCACTATAGGCTGAATCAAAATCAGGAATATTTGAAAATGAATTGGTCACAACACCTCCTGTATTATATATAGTTACTGTATTTTCTGTGGTAACACTTAAGACTTCACCATTGGATTCAAGGTCTTCAATGGTTTCTGAAAGTTGCTGAAAAGGCGTAAAATTGGTTCCTGTAGTAGATTGTAATAATTGTGTTCCATTTGCTAGATATAAGGCATCATCAAGAGCGGTAATTCCTTGATAAGATCCTGTCGTAATGGTAGACCAATTATTAAAATCTATAATATTTGAATTATTGACAATAGCTCTTCTTACGCCTCCATCGCTACTTGAAGCATAAATAAATTCATCGAGGATGGTGGTTTGCGTGATATTTAATTGAGAACCATTGTCTCCAATAAAATAAGAATCATCAAACTCTAATTGTCCTAGGTCGTATAAAGAGATACCAAATCCAGTAGAAATATATACGAATCCATTAAACTCTGAAAAGTGATTGATTCGTTTGGTGTCTGGAGGAATAGAGACTCGATTAAATATATCAACCACGGTAATTACATTTTCACTATTTCCTACAATGATATCTATGATCCCATTTTCATACCCAATGAGTAGGGTGTCAAATGCTTCACTATAATAGATAGAAGAAATACGATTCCCGGAAAGACCATTTATGGTTGATCTTGTGATGGTACTCCCATTAATGGTCGAAAAGATAAACACCGCATTTTCTGAAGCGGCATAGATTCGCCCGTTTCCTTGATTAATATCCCCTACAGTAGCAAAAGAAAAATGACCTGTCCACTCATCAGAAAAGTCCTGTCCGTAGAGTGGTAGGCACAACAATAGTAATAAAAGGATATAAAGTTGTCTCACGTGTGTTTTATTCTTCTTTTAAACCGTTCAAAAATACAATTATTGCCTCAGTCTTTTAATAATACTATTTACCAATTAAATTTACTGTAATAAAACGTCCTTCTTTACTTTCTATTTCAGAATAAAAAAGAAAAAAAACAATATTTCCTTTTCCAGTAGATTCAATAAATAACTGGAATAAGATGTTTAGGCATTCTGTCTTTTCGCTTTAAGCGAAAAAAATTCAAAAAAAATAGGCGACATCTGTCGCCTATTTAATGATATATATATTTATAAGAAATTAGACAACACCTTGTGCCATCATAGCATCTGCTACTTTTACAAAACCAGCAACGTTAGCTCCTTTTACATAATCAACGTATCCATCTTCTTCTGTACCGTATTTTACACACGCTTCATGAATATCTAACATGATTCCGCGTAATTTTTCGTCTACTTCTTCTGCGGTCCAGTTGTATCGTAAACTGTTCTGGGACATTTCTAATCCTGAGGTAGAAACTCCACCTGCGTTAGACGCTTTCCCTGGTGAAAAAAGGATTTTCGCTTTGTGAAAAACTTCAATAGCTTCTGGAGTAGAAGGCATGTTGGCTCCTTCGGCTACACAAATACATCCGTTTTCAACCAATGTTTTTGCAGCTTCTTGATCTAGTTCATTTTGAGTAGCACACGGAAGTGCAACATCACAGGTAATACCCCAAGGCTTTTCACCTTCGTGGTATTCGGCAGACGGGTATTTGTCAAGATATTCCTTGATTCTTCCACGACGTACATTTTTGATTTCCATAACGTGCGCAAGCTTTTCAGCATCAATCCCGTCTTTATCATGTATGAAACCTCCAGAATCAGAAAGTGTTACCACTTTTCCTCCAAGTTGTGTTGCTTTTTCAGCAGCATATTGTGCTACATTTCCAGATCCAGAAATAACAACTGTTTTTCCTTCAAAAGACTCATCTCTTGTTTTAAGCATGCTTTCTGCAAAGTATACATCTCCATATCCTGTAGCTTCAGGGCGGATTAATGATCCTCCGTATGAAAGACCTTTTCCAGTAAGCACACCCGTAAACTCATTACGAATACGCTTATATTGCCCAAATAAGTATCCTATCTCACGACCTCCTACACCAATATCTCCAGCTGGCACGTCTGTGTTAGGGCCTATATGACGAGCTAACTCTGTCATAAAGCTTTGACAAAAACGCATTACCTCTGCATCAGACTTTCCTTTTGGATCAAAGTCTGACCCTCCTTTTCCACCACCCATAGGGAGTGTTGTAAGGCTATTTTTAAAGACTTGCTCAAATCCTAAAAATTTAAGAATACTTAAATTAACAGAAGGGTGGAAACGTAAGCCACCTTTGTATGGACCTATTGCACTGTTAAATTCTACCCTGTAACCACGATTTACTTGAGTGTCTCCATTGTCATCTGTCCAAGCTACTCTGAAGATGATAGTACGCTCTGGCTCTACCATACGTTCCAAAAGCTTTTGACCTTGATATTTTGGATTTTTTTCAATAAATGGAATCACCGTTTCTGCAACTTCTTGAACGGCTTGCATGAATTCGGTTTCATTTGGATTGCTTTTAGCAACGTAATCGACAAAGTTTTTAATGCTGTCTGACATATCTTTTTAGTATTAGATAATTTATATATTAAAAATGCGTTTCTAATAGGGTACAAATATAATGTATCCTGAAAATTCCGTCGGTTTTTTTTTGAAATTCATAATAATAATGTGATTTGATTAAAAAAAACGATGAAATTTTAAAGCTATAGCTTTAAAATTTCGCTGTTAGTCTAGATTTTATATATTTGTTAAAGTCTCAAATTACCTATAATTCATGAAAGCCAGATACCTACTCTTGGCAATTTTATCAATTTGCTTTGCTCAACAGGAGCTGAAAGCGCAACTAGGCTTTTCCCATGAAGTCGGCGTTATCACTGGTCCCGTGGCATTTCAATCTGATTTTGGATTGCGAAACAACTTTGATACCAACAGCGGAAACGTGGGCTTTGGAATTGGAATTGTACACTACTTAAACTTTGCTTATAGAGCAGATTGTAACTGCTATTCTAAGGATACTTACTTTAATGATCACTTCAAAGTACGTAACGAAATAGACTATCACGTCACAAATCTTGACCATTTTGGAGAAGAATCTGAAGATAATGACTTAGGAGGCTTACAACTCAGAAGTCATAAAGGAAAAGCACAAGTTTTTGAAATAGGAACTCAATTAGAATACTTTCCTATGAGTATTAGAGATTTTACGGCAGGCGCATATAGAGTCGCACCTTATGTAAGTCTTGGAGTTCATTTTGTCTCTTATAATCCAGAAGCTACTTCAGATTTGGGTCCTATTGACGGGCAATTTATAAATCCTTTTACAGGTGAACTTGCTCCTACTATTTTTTCAGGGTTTTTGCCAGGAGAAGGTAAAAACGGAGGTATTGATGATAGCCCTGGTTCTACTTGGGCGATTACCTGGAGCGCAGGTGCGCGATACAAGCTATCTCCACTTAGTGATTTGGTGCTAGATGCAAGATGGCATTATTATACTTCAAACTGGGTAGATGGATTAAATCCTGACCCTAGACCTGTAAACCGAGCCAATGACTGGATATTCTGGTTAAATTTTGGATATATCTATTATTTAGAATAAAATAGCAGAGGGTACGCTTTCGCGAAAGCATACCACAAAAACATATAGATGGCTTTCAAATTGAATTTGGAGGCCATTTTCTTTTGCGAGTAAAACGCAGTTTTTATACAGTTACTAAGGAATGAGTTTGAAAAATGGGTCAAACTCCTTCTGTCTTTAGTGTAAGGTAAGGCTTAGTGCTTCGAAGCTTTTTTGGAAATAAAAAACCTATGTTCCACAGAAAGCATCAAAAATATCTTCAAAAATCAATATCAAATAGAGCATAGAATACACAGAGGTTTTGACAAATTTATGACAAATCCATATCTGAATTAATAACATACCTATCCTATTCTGCTAAACCTAATAGCAACAATAATAATGTATAAACAATAAAAGAAGATCAAATCAAACTCACGTTATTTTGTGAAAACGGTCTAATAATTACAATTAATTTACTTTATATTTACGTTAACGTAACATTAAATAAAGACAGATTTGAATTACGGATTTTACGATATTCTACAACTTTTTGGGTCATTAGGCCTTTTCTTATTCGGAATGAAGGTGATGAGCGATGCGCTTATGAGACTAGCAGGAGATAAGATGAGAAAGATATTGGCGACAATGACTTCCAATAGATTTTTGGGGATATCCACCGGGTTTTTTATCACATCGATTATTCAGTCTTCCTCTGCTACCACCCTAATGGTGGTTAGTTTTTCAAATGCATCCCTATTGACACTAACCGAATCAATAAGCGTTATCATGGGTGCAAATATTGGAACCACCATTACCGCTTGGCTAATTACCCTTCTTGGGTTTAAGGTTAGTATGAGTTCTATTGCATTGCCCTTGGTTGGATTGGGTTTTGCCTTCACTTTTTCTAAGAAAGAAAATATGAAGAATTGGGGAGGGTTTATCATTGGATTTGCCATTTTATTCATTGGATTACAGTTTTTAAAAGATGCAGTGCCCGATATTAAACAAAATCCTGAGATTCTTGAGTTTTTAACGAGGTATACCGATTTAGGCTTTTGGTCTGTTTTGTTGTTTTTGTTTATAGGAACCTTATTGACTATAATTATTCAGTCTTCAAGTGCAACTATGGCGCTTACGTTAATTATGACGGCTCAGGGTTGGATTCCTTTTCCTCTGGCTGCTGCGATGGTTTTAGGAGAAAATATTGGTACTACTATTACTGCAAATTTAGCTGCTATTGTGGCTAACTATCACGCAAAGCGAACTGCAAGGGCTCATTTAATTTTTAATATCTTAGGCGTTATTTGGGTTTTGGTGTTGTTTTACCCTTTCTTAAAATTTATTGAATGGTTAGTATCGCTGACAGGCTCTGAATCACCCTACCTCAGTGCCGCAGCCATCCCTGTTGCGTTATCCCTATTTCATACCACTTTTAATATTACAAATACTTTTCTTTTGGTATGGTTTATTAAACCTATTGCAGGTATTGTAGAAAGATTTGTTCCTGCCCGAATAGAACCTGAGAAAGAAATTGATGAGCCAAAGTATTTGAGTAAGGCAGTAATGAAATACCCAGAGACCTTGATAGTGTCGTTGGTTAATGAATCTAAATACTTGTACGAAAACGCTATTTTTGAAATTGTTACCCATGGATTGAACATTCATAGAGAAGATATAAAATCTGATTTACGAGCTAAAAAAATTGTCAAACAATCCAAAGAAGATTTTAAGGCAGATGTTCGGGATATGTATTACAGAAAAGTGAAATCTATTTATGGAGAAATCATACGGTATGCAACTACAGGACAAAGCACCTTACAAGTCACAAAAAGTCAAAATGACAGAATATCCCAAATAAAGATTGCAAATCGATTAATGGTGGAAATTATTCGCGATGTAAGAGAGTTAAATAGAAATGTCTCCCAATACCTATTTTCTGAGAACAAACATATGGTTAAGGAGTATAATAAATTTCGCAAGAAATTAGTCAAAGTACTTCGTGTAATTTATTTATTTAGAACACAAGAGGAAACAGGAAGAGAGCAATATTATGCCAAACTTCTTAAACTTAAAAATGAAGCCAAAGAGGCAAGGAATCAAAGCAGTAAATCAATTGACAAGCTTATACGAGAAAACTTGATTACGGTAGACATGGCCTCTTCCTTAGTAAATGACAATGACAATGTAAATGATATCATCAAACACCTGATAGAAGTCGCCGAATTCTTATACGTAGAAAAGGATTCATTGATAGAGAATGGAAAAGAGCAAAAAACCCAAGATGAGGTCGCCGTTTGATATCCTTTACAGCCTATTATTCATCTGATTTGAGCATCTCTTTGGAACGATTATGTTCGGCGTAGTATAAATTCAAAATATTCATATTAGCCAAAATCAAATCTTTGGTTTCTAGTAAAATACTAAAATAAAGCGTTGTGTTTTTAGGACTTGATTCTTCCGTTCGTGTACGTTCTACTTGTTTTTGTATGGACTGTTGAACACTATCAAGTAATAATTGTTTTTCTTCAATGATGTCGGGCACTATTTCTTGGAAGTTTCGTGAATCGAATATTGCTCTTATTTCTCCGAAAAGGTGAACTAATTTTTCATTGATGTCCAGCAACTCTTCAGCTTGTTTTTTCTTTAGAGCTTTATGGTTATTGTTCACGTGTTTATGACTTACTTTTGCAATTAAACTTGCAGATTGTGCCACATCTTGTATACTACCAATCACATCGATATAAAATTTACTCGCTCCCAAATACGAATCATCGAGATCTTTGATAAAGTAAAAGATATCATTTTGTAATTCCTCAATTTCAGATTCAAGTTTGATAACGGTAAGTTTGGCCTTTTTCAAGGCATCCAAATCTTGATTTATTAAACCATTTATAGTGACTTGGCTTATTTTACTTACCCTTTTAAGTGCTTTAGAGATATTATCTGCACTTTCTTCTATAACGCCGTGAATAGAATTACTTTCTGCCTTATTCAGGCTGTCTTCAGCTTTAACAGCTTTAGATCTTTTGTTATGGCTAATATAATTACGCGCTAAAAGAAAAACTGCCAAAAGCAACAATATTGCAATCATTGTTCCTCCTCCAAGATATATTAAGTATGCAACTGTGCCTGCTGCAATAAAGGCACTAATAGCCGTAAAAAACCAGCCTCCAATTACATTTAACACCCCAGCAACCCGATAAACAGCACTTTCGCTACCCCAAGCCCTATCTGCAAGTGAAGTACCCATGGCCACCATAAATGTAACGTACGTAGTTGACAAAGGAAGTTTCATTGAAGTGGCAATAGAAATCAAAACACTGGCAACCATTAGGTTTACTGCAGCACGCACCATGTCAAACGCAGGTAGCTCGTGTGTCTTACCTTGCTGTAATTCAATAACAGGTTTTTCAAATTGCTTTTCTATTTTCCCTTGAATTGACTTGGGAATAACAGTTGCCGTATATTTAGATGCAAGAATAGCAAGACGCACTAAATTTCGTGATAAAAAGTTAGGTTCAAAACGTTCATGGGTCTCTGATTGGCTTGAAAGGTCAATCGAAGTCTTAACGACTCTTTTTGCTTTACTTGAAAACCAGAGTGTCAAAACCATGATAAAACCTGCGAATAATAGAAGTAATGTTGGGGTAGGTACTTTGCTAGCTAAAACATCCATAGGAAATTCGCTTGCAGGTATACCCGAGGCCAACCATGCCTCGTAGGATTGCCAAGCGGCGATTGGGACCCCAATAAAATTCACCAAGTCATTACCAGCAAATGCCAATGCTAGAGCAAATGTACCCACAGCAATAATAAGTTTATAAATATTCTTTTTTAGAAATTTAACGAAGATATAGGATAGCAAGGTCCAAATAACAAAGCTTATAGTAATAATTAGGGCAGTTCTACCTTCTATTAAAGGCTTAATCTCTGTGTAGTAGTCAGTCCCTTTTAAGCCTTTTATAAAAATAAAATAGGTTATGGCCGCCAAAGCGATACCTCCGAAAATGGCTCCAAACCATTTTGATTTTCTTTCAAAATTAAAAGAAAGCAAAGCTCGTGAAACATATTGTACGAGTACCCCTACGGAAAATGCAACAACTACGGAAAGCAGAATACCCAAGATAATTTCTATTGCCTTTTCGGTATTAATGTAGTTGTAAACATCTGAAAAAGAACCATTATCTGCTCCAATTTTTATAAAGGATATTACTACAGCGGCACCCAATAATTCAAAAACAATAGAAACTGTCGTAGATGTTGGCATTCCAAGCGTGTTGAAAAAATCTAACAACAGGATATCTGTAATCATTACCGCCATAAAAATGATCATGATTTCGTCAAAATAAAATTCGCCAGGGACAAAAATTCCTTTTCTGGCAACTTCCATAAGTCCACTTGAAAAAACGGCGCCGATAGCAATTCCTAGACTTGCTACAATCATCATAGATTTGAACGAAATCGCTTTGGAACCTATAGCAGAATTCAAAAAATTAACAGCATCATTACTAACTCCAACAACTAGATCGGCGATAGCCAAAACGGCAAGCGCAATTATCATTAAAAAGTAAATGTTATCCATAATTAAAATGAGTTGGTACAAACTATAAATATGAAAAAATCAATTTACATGGTATATGATTAATGTCATATTATAGATGAGCGTTTATTTGAAATGGCTACACATAAAACTATTGGTGACCAAAAATCAATGATCAATAGGGGGTATAAGATACAGAAGTTTTGACAGCTTCATAACTAAGCACATATCTGGACCAATGAGTATATTCTTTTTATATAACGAAAGCTAATATCGATATGAGTAGTATATAAAAATAGAAGAAGATTAAATCGAATTCGCTTTAACCTAATGCCTGTTTTATATCTTCGATTAAATCATCTATATCTTCAATACCTATACTTAAACGAATTAAAGAATCTTTAACACCTATTTTTTCGCGTTCCTTTTTAGGAATGGATGCATGGGTCATAGATGCAGGATGGCCTGCAAGAGATTCTACACCTCCAAGACTTTCAGCCAACGTAAAAATCTTTAATTTCTCTACAACCTTTACGATTTCTTCATAAGAATCTTCTTTGGTTGTAAATGAAACCATACCTCCAAAATCTCTCATTTGTTCTTTTGCTATTTGGTGATTAGGATGATCTTCAAAACCTGGCCAATATACCTTGTCGACTTTAGGATGTGTTTTTAAGAAATAAGCAATTGCTTTTCCGTTTTCACAGTGTCGTTGCATCCGTACGTGCAATGTTTTTATACCCCTTAATGCAAGAAAACTATCTTGAGGGCCACATATAGCACCACTAGCATTTTGAATAAAATAAAGTCTCTTAGAGAGTTCTTGATCTTTAACAACAAGTGCCCCCATCACAAGATCACTATGTCCACCTATATATTTTGTGGCACTGTGCATGACAATATCTGCACCCAAGTCTAAAGGTTGTTGCAAATACGGTGTTGCAAACGTATTATCTACAGCAAGAAGAAGATTATGTTTTTTTGCGACGGCTGCCACCGCTTTAATATCTATAATATTCATCATTGGGTTTGTGGGAGTCTCTACCCAAATAAGTTTTGTTTTTTCGGTTACGTACGCTTCGATATTGCGTGCGTTTTCCATACCAATAAAGTGAAAGGTGATCCCAAAGTCTTCAAATATTTTTGTAAATAGACGATACGTTCCACCGTATAAGTCATTAGTAGAAATGACTTCATCACCTGCCTTGAGTAATTTTATAACAGCATCGATGGCGGCAAGTCCAGAACCAAAGGCAAGTCCGTAATGTCCATTTTCAATACTTGCAAATGCATTTTCTAGTGCATGTCTAGTAGGGTTGTGTGTTCTACTGTACGCATATCCTTTGTGGCCTCCGGGTGTAGATTGTGCATAGGTAGATGTTTGATATATGGGAGGCATTACAGCATTATAGGCTTTGTCATTTTCTTGACCTCCATGTATTGTTTTGGTATTAAATTTCATAGATAATGTATAAGATATTTATAATGTGAGGTCTTTATGCAAACGCACAATTTTCTTTCTCTTTAAAAATACAATTAAACAAGTCTTTGAGCAAAGCAATTATTAAAGTTTGTTGTATGTATTATAGATCTTTTATTATGAGGTATATACGTTATTTGCTTTCGCGAAAGCGAATAAGAAATTTATCATTTCTAGAACAGGGAAGCAGTTTTTCAAATAATGAATTTTATAGAAGTTTACAAAAAGTAAAGCCGTATAATTATACTATTACAGTAGCATGTATACAATGTAAATAGATAAATAGGTCAAAAATTGACTTAACGCTTGATCCAATGTTAATATTGTAACTTTTTCGCAAAATATTATGTTATATGCCGATCAATAAGTGTCACTTGTCGAAAATATCTTGAATTTTTCTTAAAAAAGATTCAAAGTATATATCTTTTTACTCGGCATTTTAATACGAATTCACTTTTAAAAACAAACCAAACATGAAAAAAATTACATTATTACTATGTCTTTTTGCTGTCGCGGCATTTGGGCAAAACCCTCTGACTCTTCAGGAGTATGTAGACGCTGGTTTACATAATGGGGTAAGAACTGTAGAAAAACCAGAAGGACATGTTGCTTCCATTCAAGCTAGAGGGGCAAACGTTACTGTTTTTGATGACAGAGTTGACTATTTAGCCAACTGTTCAGATGGAGCATTATTAACATTAGAAGATTTTGCAGGTGGTCCAGGAGCACTTATAGGATGTGGTGAAATCTTAAGTTCAGCAGGTGATACTTGCTATCCTGCGGGTGAATTACAAGAAGGATTTGAAATTACTGCAAGCACACCTGGTAACATAACGGTATATTTAGACCCAAATGATGGTTTTGGTACTGTAGATCCGGCAGTAGGGTCTAATACATTTGCTGATTTTACGATTGTTACCTTTACTGGGGTTGATCCAGTAACTAGTACAGGATTTGATTTATACTCTCTTGTAGGTGGATCTAGTGTTGATATTAGAGTAATCGGAGAAGGTGGGTTAATAGATACGGTAACAGTAGATGTTAGTACGACAGGGCCTGTATTTGTAGGTATTTTAGCAGCAGAAACTATCGTAAGCCTAGAAATAGAAGATCTTACTCAAGCTAATGTAGAGCTTATCGCTCAGTTTTTATATGGTAGCTGTGCACCACCACCACTTAATGATGATCCAGAAACTGCAGCAAATTTAACTGTAGGTGTTGTTTTTGAAGATAATCCTGTTATTGCAGATAATACAGAAGCAACGGCAACTATGATAGATGATCCTTCTTGTGGAAACTTTACAGAAGCAGATTTATGGTACACGTTTACAGTGCCAGACAGTGGTTCTGTAAGTGTAGAATCTCAAGAAGATGATGGTTCTATTACAGATACGGCTATCAGTATTTATGAAGGAACGCCTGGAGCACTTGTTGAAGTAGTTTGTAATGATGATGGAGGAATAGGCTTATTTTCTTTAGCAGAAGTAGAAGGACGTACTCCTGGAGAAGTGCTTTATGCACGTGTATGGGAGTGGAATGGAGGATCTCTGGGAACTTTCCAGATGTCAGCATATGATACACCTCCACCTGTAAATGATGATCCTGAAGGAGCTATTGCATTAACGGTTGGTTCTGTTTTTACTGATTTTCCTGTAACAGCTTCTAATGTAAGTGCTACAGATACTGCTATAGATGATCCTTCTTGTGGAAACTATGGTGGAGCAGATGTTTGGTTTACTGTTGCAGTACCAAGTACTGGACAAGTATCAATTGAA
This sequence comes from Dokdonia ponticola, assembly GCF_042653865.1. NCBI lineage: Bacteria > Pseudomonadati > Bacteroidota > Flavobacteriia > Flavobacteriales > Flavobacteriaceae > Dokdonia > Dokdonia ponticola. The sequence goes on from NZ_JBHSFV010000003.1 coordinate 383,806, forward strand.
GTTGATACAGCAGGTGGTATCACTGATACAGGAATGTCTATATATAGTGGAGAAATAGGTGCTTTAGTTGAAATTGAATGTGACGATGACGACGGAAATGGCTTATTTTCTTTAGTAGATTTAATTGACCAAGAAGGAGGAGCAACTCTTTACATTCGCGTATGGGAATGGGGAGGCGGAGGCTTCGGACCTTTCCAAATTGCTGCGTATAGTGATTGTGCTGTAGATGGTGGTGAAATTGCTTTACCAAATGGAGCAACTGAAGCTGCTTTTTGTATAGATGGTGGAGCAGATGCTGTAGACGCTACTCTTAGTGGTATGGTAACAGGTATGAATTCGCAATGGGTAATTACAGATACTGCGGGCATTATATTAGACTTACCAGCGCCTCCACCTTTTGACTTAACTGGACTAGGTGTTGGAAACTTCTTATTATGGCATCTTAGTTTTGACGATGGATTAACAGGAGCTACTGTAGGTGAAAGTGCAGGAGATTTAATGGGATGTTTTGATTTATCAAACCCAATAGCTGTTGAACTTGTTGATGAAGGCGGACCTTGTGAAGTATGTGATTATACCCTTGAAATGAATGATTCTTTCGGTGACGGATGGAATGGAGCGATTATGGATGTTCTTGTAGATGGCACTGTTGTCTTAGATGATGTTTCCCTAGATGATGATCCTAATAATAACGGAGTACAAGGATTCCTTTCATTCCCAGTAAACAGTACAGCAGATGTAACAACTGTATTTGTTGATGGAGGAGGATTCCCAGGAGAAGTTTCTTACAGAATACTAGACGCAGAAGGAAATGAAGTAGGAGCAGGAAACGTAGATATGAATATTGAGACAAATACGCTTATCGCAGATTGTCCTTCATGTTTTGCACCGTCTGATTTAATGGTAGATAATGTTACTGACGTTTCTGCAGATTTAAGTTGGACCGACAATAACGATCCTACGGCTCCAGATTTTACTGTAGAGTGGGGTCCAATAGGATTTGATCTAGGGACAGGAACTATGGAGACTGGAATTGCCACAACTTCTTTTACGCTTACTGGATTAGACCCAGGAACAGAATATGAATATTATGTAACAGCAAATTGTGCTGTAGACGACGTAAGTAATGTGGCGGGACCTGAACCATTTACAACAATGGCACCTCCAGGAGATTGTTCTTATACCCTAGAAATGAATGATTCATTTGGTGATGGATGGAATGGTGCGTTAATTGACGTTCTTAGAAACGGTGTTCTTGCTTTAAATGATGTTTCTCTAGATGACGATCCAAATAATGATGGTTCTCAAGGGAGCTTACAGTTTGAAATTCTTCCAGGTGATGACATCACCACAGTACTTGTAGATGGTGGAGGATTCCCAGGTGAGATTTCTTACAGAATATTAGATGCCAACTTTGTCGAGGTTGCTACTGGAGATGCTACAACAAATGTTGAGACAGGAACCGTAACAGGAGATTGCCCTACGTGTTTTGCGCCATTTAATTTAGCTGCAGGTAACTTTGCACCAGGATCTGCTGATATTTCTTGGGCTATGTCAATGAATGCATTAGGATACAACTGGGAGATTCAAGATGTAGGAGTTCCTCAAGGAGATGCAGGAGCAATTGCTGCTGGAAACACACTGATAGATACATTTGATACAGCTACTGGGCCATTTGTAGATGGTAACTTCTATACACTTTATGTTCAAGCTGGTTGTACTGTAGATGATTTCAGTATTTATAATTCAGTTGATTTCTTATACTTCTTACCACCAGCAAATGATGATTGTGAAAATGCGATCGAAGTTTTCTGTGGTGATACCGTAACAGGAGCAACAACAAATGCGAATGATTCAGGATCAAACGCTGCTCCTGATGTATTCTACACCTATACAACACCAGATACAGCACAGAATGTAACTTTATCATTTTGTGATGGTGCAACAGATTATGATTCTTTTGTTCGTGTATTTGATGATGGCTGTGGTTTAATAAGTGAAATTGCTTTTAACGATGATACTTGTGGATTACAATCTGAAGTTACCTTTACAGCAACTGTAGGAAATACGTATACAATTATGGTAGAAGGATTTGGATCAGGCTCAGGTAACTACTCAATGGCAGTTACATGTGAAGAAGCTTTATCTACCGATGATAATACGTTAGAAGGATTTAGTTTCTACCCTAATCCAGCACAAGATGTAATTACTTTAGATGCAAGAACTGCTATCGAAGATGTTACTATCTTTAACCTATTAGGTCAGAAAGTACTACAACAAAAAGTAGATGGAGTATCTAACTACCAATTAAATGTAAGTTCAATGGCAAAAGGAGCATACCTAATGCAAGTGACTACAAATGGTAAAGTAGGAGTATACAGAGTTCTTAAGATGTAATACACATCATTCTTAGTATAAAAAGAAACCCATCACTGGAAACAGTGATGGGTTTTTTAATGCATTAAAATGGATATATAGATGACACAGGTAAACCTTAAGTATCTTTGACAGCCATAAAGAAACCCTATGTATTACTGTTGGTCTCTAAATGACTAACAATTAAGTCTTATATCTCACGTCTTAGTCTTGTGTAACTAAATCTGTAATCTATTGTCTTTAAATAGCTCTGATTAATGCCATCGCATAACCAAGGTGTAATCCTTCATGAAAATTATTAAAAGCAATCGCATCTTCTACCTTATGAAGAGTACCTCCACTAGTGCTTAACGTATAGGTTTTAAACTTAGTAAAAATACCCCTTTCATAATCTTGTTCGAGTCTAGTTATTGTAGAGAATAATAAGGATTTGATTTCATTTATTTCTTCTACCGTAGCAGGCTTTTCAGGCTTGGTTCCTTTTTTATAATGGTCAATAATATGTTTTGGAACTTGAATGTCTTCTCCAGACAACCCATATACCAATAATTGTTGTGTCGCTATAGTGTGTCCAACATTCCATAGAACATTGTTATTATATCCTTTAGGAATAGTTGTGAGTTGCTCAGGAGTGAGTCTCTCCATGAGGTTATACAATAATTTTCGGTTTTTTTTACAAATATCAAAGTCGTAAAGCATGGCGTGAATTTTTTATTAAAAGTAGCTTATTTCGTAATAAATGACCGAATTTTGCTATGTAAACCTTATAAACTTTTGTCGCTTTGAAAAAAATATACCATCTCTCCACGTGTAATACCTGCCAACGCATTATCCAAGAAATTAACCCAAGTAGTGATGTCCAATTACAAGACATAAAAACAGAGACTATTACAAAAGATCAATTGGAGGCTATGTACGCCCTTACGGGAAGCTATGAAACACTTTTTAGTAAAAGAGCACAACTATACCGCCAGCGTAATTTGAACGAACAGACACTTTCTGAGGAGGATTATAAAAACCTCATCTTAGAGCACTACACGTTTCTAAAAAGACCCGTGATGCTGGTAGACAACCAAATCTTTGTTGGAAATAGCAAAAAAGTAGTAGCACAGGCCGTAGAAGCTTTTAACTAATATGAATAAGCGTCACTTAGCCTTCTTAGCAGCGTTTGGCGCCAGTTTTATTTATGGGGTCAACCATACACTTGCAAAAGATGTAATGCCTACTTACATTGAAGCTTATGGTTTCATTATGTTGCGGGTGCTCGGAGCAGCCGTCTTGTTTTGGATCACAAGCCTATTCTTTCCTACAGAAAAGATAGATCGTAAAGATTGGATACGTTTTGTGCTTTGTGCATTTTTTGGAATGACCCTTAATATGCTCATGTTCTTTAAAGGACTACAATTATCTACCCCCATAAACAGTAGTGTGGTTATTACATTGTCTCCTGTTATTTTACTTGTCTTATCTGCTATTTTTTTAAAAGAAAAAATTACGTGGCTCAAAGGCTTTGGAATTGGTATTGGGTTAATAGGCGCATTGGTGTTAATTCTTTTTGGTTCAAAAACACAAGAAAACGCCCCTAATATCCCTTTAGGAAACATGCTTTTTATTGTAAATGCTACAGCCTATTCGGTGTATTTAATTCTTGTAAAACCGCTTACAGTAAAATATTCTTCAATTACATTAATGAAGTGGTTTTTCTTAATAGCAGTTTTTACAAACATGCCCGTAGCGTTGCCACAATTTCTTGAAGTGAAATGGACAACCCTTCCATTATCAGTCATTGGAGTGATGACTTTTGTGGTAGTCGGAACGACGTATCTTACTTATTTGTTTAATGTTTTTGCGTTGCGCACGCTCAAGCCCTCCACCATAGGCGCATTTATTTATCTACAGCCTCTCATAGCGACATTAGTGGCTATTATATTGGGTGCAGATACCCTTACGGGAATACGTATTTTTGCGGCAGCCTTGATCTTCTTAGGGGTTTATTTAACAACAAAACGTAAAGCATCTGGTTATTGAGTACTATAGAAGTAACATATTACCCTTCTGTACAAGAAGTTCCAGAGGATGTCTTTACGGACTTATCTTGTGAAAATACACTCTATTTTACACGTGATTTTCTTGAAGCATTTGAGTTCGCAAACGCTAAGATAGAATACTGCTATTTGGTGCTTTCTCAAAATAAAATTATCGTAAGTTTAGCCATTTTGCAATGTATGAGCGTTGCAATAGATAATGCTCAGGAACACCTTCCCTTTTCAGAGCGTATAGCCCGTTCTTTACAATGTTATATAAGCGCTCGCAAAATACATACAATGGTTTGTGGAAATGTGTTTCTAAGCGGAAATTACGGCGTGATCATAAAAGAAGGGATACCCCAAGAGCCTATTTATAATAAAATAGCGCAAGAGATAAAAACGGTCCCGACCCAAAAGAAAGCCTCTGTCTTCTTTTTTAAGGACTTTGTAGATCAAGACCTTCCTGTGGTTTCTGAAATAGAAAAACACCAATTTCAGTCGTTTGCGGTGGAGCCTAATATGCGTCTTCAATTACGTGAAGCATGGACAGATTTTGATGCCTATAAAGCATCCTTAAAATCAAAGTATCGTGTAAAAATCAATAAAGCAGATAAAAAAAGCGCCGTCTTGAAGATTCGTTCTTTTGAAGCAGAAGATATTGATACCTATCGTAATGATCTACAACAACTTTACAGCAATATCACAGATCGAGCATTATTTAAAACCATAGATCTGGAGATAGAGACGTATCGATTATTGAAAATACGCTTTCGCGAAAGCGTACTCATAACCACCTACTGGATGGAGAACCAAATGGTAGGGTTTGCCACTGCGTTTAAAGTTAACAACCAACTAGACGCCCATTTTATAGGAATTGATTATACCCGTAATAAAGAGCTGTCTATCTACCCTAGAATTTTAAATGACTACGTCCGCTTGGGGATTGAAATGAAGGTAGATGAAGTTAATTTTGGAAGAACCTCCTCAGAAATTAAAAGTACACTGGGTGCTCAGGCAGAAGATCTTACCTGTTACGTAAAACACAGAAGAACAGTTGCCAACCTTTTATTTAAGCCACTTGTTAGACAAATTAAGATGAAAACGTATAAACAGCACACGCCTTTTAAATCCTAAAAACCCATCAAAAAATATACTTTGTTTGACATAATCGCTTTGAAAAGTGTATTTAGATGTTTACTTTTAAACAAAGTAAGTGGTTGTACTTGATGTACTTAAAATTGAATCAAATGGAAACGAAAGAAATCGCAGAAAAATTAGTCAGTTGGTGTAATAAAGGAGATTATGGTAGTTGTTATCAAAACCTGTATAGCCCAAATATCGTTAGTATCGAGCCAAAAGGAGCTCAAATGGAACAGGTACAAGGCATGGAAGCCGTCGCTCAAAAAGGAGCTTGGTGGGAAGAAACATTTGAAGTGCATAGTAGTACTGTAAGCGAGCCTATTGTAGCAGATAATTGGTTTTCTGTGCGTTTTGATATGGATACAACACATCGTCCAAGCGGACACCGCTCACAATCTTCCGAAATAGCCGTATATGAAGTAAAAGATGGTAAGATCGTAAAAGAACAATTCTTTTATGATATGCCAGCAGGATAGGGTATACACAGCCTCAAATATTAAAATATGCTATAGTATAGTTACGTAGTATCTTATTGATCTAAATGCACAGGTGTTTGTCCATGTGCTCTCATGTCTTCTTTGGTAAGTATTTTATAGTCAGGTGTTTTTGGTGCATTCTCAAACATGGGTAATAGCGATTCAGGAAGACCACATAATTTGCGGGTTGTGAGATCTATCCAGCCGCCTTGCATCGTCCCTCTTGCGATATTACGCCCTTTATGATCGTAAAAATTATGTACAAACTTAAAAAACATCCCATCAGGGCTATTCCCACCTAATTCAAAACTCACACGAATAGGCTTTCCTTGAAAAGCTTCCTTAAAAAAGAATAATTGCTCATGAAAAATAACAGGGCCAATATTGTGAATAACCATTTCTTTCTGACTTAGTCCATTTTCTATCAGAAATCCCATTCGGGTGTGACTCATAAAATTTACATAAGCACTATTAGCCAGATGTCTATTGGCATCTATATCACTCCACCGGATATCAAATTCTTTAAAGTACATGTATGACTGTTTTGTATGCTTTAACGCTGCGCTCTCCCTGCGATCGTGAATCGCACAAGTTCGCTTTCGCGAAAGCGTATAATAAAGCTATAAAAATACATAGAACCTAGGGAAGACAAACAGGAAATGCTATAATAATTTATGATTTGGTCTTTGAGCGCCTTAAAACTATTTGAGTGATGAATCCTTTTGATTCCTGAGTGTCAAATGCGTATTTTTAACCCTCACTGAGAAATCGATTAGACTCCATAAATGCCATTAATCACATCTAAATTTCGTGCCAGCGGACTTTTTAAAAACACGCATTTTTCCACTATTTATTCTGCAAAAATTAGGCAGGTAAGAGGCGTACATCAGGATCGAGAGCGCATAGAGCTACCCGATGGAGATTTTTTGGATATCGATTGGTCATATTCGCTTTTGCCTGATGGTGACGGAGGTTCGCGAAAACAAACTCAAAACGTAGCCCTCCTTTTTCATGGTCTAGAAGGAAATGCACAGCGCACCTATATGCTGGCAATGGCAAAATTACTGACGCAACATGGGTATGATGTGGCGGCAGTCAATTTTAGAGGATGTAGCGGAAGTGATAATCGGTTATATCGATCCTACCACAGTGGAGAGACGGATGATATGCGTTTTGTGATACAAAATATCGCAGCGCGAGACAGGTATACAAACATTTTTTTATACGGCGTAAGCTTAGGTGGAAATGCCTTACTGAAATACGCAGGTGAAAAAAAAGAAATTCCTTCTCAAGTAAAGGCCATAGCAACGGTAGGAGTTCCTGTAGATTTAAAAGCGTCGCTAGAGCAATTAAATTATAGCGAGAATTGGGTCTATCGTACTTCTTTTCTTTTAGATTTAAAAAGTAAGTACCGCAAGAAAATGCAGAAGTTCCCAGAAATAATGACACCAGAGATTTATCGTACGATCAAAACACTTAAAGATTTTGATGACGTGTATACCGCTCCTGCTCATGGGTTTAAAAACGCATTAGACTACTATGAGAAAGCTAGTAGTTATGAATTCCTTCCAGAAATTACGCTTCCTACACTCATTTTAAATGCAAGAAATGATTCTTTTTTACACGGACATTGTTATCCAGATATATATGCTGCACAGTCAAAAAGTCTCTTCTTAGAAATCCCTAAAAACGGTGGACACGTTGGGTTTTATAAACCAGGTGATTTTTATTACAGTGAGTTGCGGTGTCTAGACTTTTTTGAGGAAACTGTGGAGTAAAATAAGGAAGTTTAGTATCTTCGAAGTTCTATTAGTTTAAAAGATTGAAAAAATGAAAATATCACGAATTTTAATGGTACTTGCTCTTGGCCTATTGGTAAGTTGTGGAGGTGAAACCAAAGAAGAAAAAAAGGAAAGTGTAAAAATAGGAGGTGCAAAGACTGAAAAAAAGAAGGATGATTCTAAGGTGAATTTAGCACTTTCAGGCAATGACTTGATGCAGTTTGATAAGAATGAGTTTACAGTAAAAGCAGGTCAAGAAGTAACGCTTACGCTAAGACATATTGGAAAGATCGATATCAAGGTAATGGGGCATAATTTTGTGTTGCTAAAGCCTGGCACTGCGATTCCTGCGTTCTCTGCAGCAGCAGCATCGGCTGGACAAGCAAAAGATTGGATTCCAGATGGTGGAAAAGACGTGATTGCACATACCAAAATGATAGGCGGAGGCCAATCAACCACAGTGACATTTACCGCGCCAGCTGCAGGAACCTATGATTTTATTTGTAGTTTCCCAGGACATTCTGGCTTGATGAAAGGAAAATTTATTGTGGAGTAGTTTGATTTTGAGTTAATCAAAGTAAACTTCATCTAAACAAATATATTTATCTACGTGATTTAATAATTCTTTATTTAGACCTCTAGAAAAAAATGCTAAATAGACTAGCTTACCTCTTCTAATCACCTCTTTTATAAGAGGTAGGTAGTCTCCATCACCAGCAACCAGATATAAGGTGTCAAAATTGTCATTATATAAATGTGATAATATATCAACTGTCATTTTAATAGGTAATGTGGTCAAATATAGTTGGTGGTTTTTTCGTTTAGATTGTTTATTTTGTCGGCATTGGTTCGAAGAGGAAATAAGCTCTGGTGGAGACCAACTTATGAGCAATAGAATCAATCTTATACAATAGAGAGTGACTTTCGGGTTGCTCTTTTTTTTATCTCTATTGGTTAGTCTTATGGCTAAAGAAAACTCATCGTTTTTCATTAGAAAAATGTACATACCATTTTATAAAGTTTATCCTG